>JBCDGS010000027.1:0-38444 GCA_038751055.1 Pseudomonadota bacterium
AAGTTGAGTACGACCTGTCTAATGTGATGTTCCTGACGACGTCGAACTCTTACAACATGCCAGGGCCGCTTCTCGACCGGATGGAGATCATTCCTCTTGCCGGCTACACCGAAGACGAAAAGGCTGAGATTGCGCATCGGCACCTTATCCCCAAGCAGGTCAAGAACCACGGCCTCAAGAAGGACGAATTCGCGTTGGAGCCTGAGGCTCTTCAGGAGATCGTGCGCGTTTACACCCGCGAGGCGGGGGTGCGGAACCTCGAGCGCGAGATCGGAAAGCTCGCGCGGAAGGCTGTGACGAAGATCATCAAGAAAGAGGCGGAAACTGTCACGGTGACGCCAGAAAACCTCGATGAGTTCCTCGGCGTGAAGAAATTCCGCTACGGCCTGGCGGAAGAAGAAGACCAAATCGGTGTCGTGACCGGGCTGGCTTACACCTCTGTTGGGGGCGATCTTCTTCACATCGAGGCGCTGAAATTGCCCGGGAAGGGCCGGATGAAGACGACCGGCAAGCTGGGCGACGTGATGAAGGAATCGATTGATGCGGCCGCGTCCTATGTCCGCTCAATCGCGCCGGAAATTGGCGTGAAGCCGCCCCGGTTTGATACCATGGACATCCACGTGCACGTTCCTGACGGCGCGACGCCCAAGGACGGCCCGTCCGCAGGTCTGGCGATGGTCACATCCATCGTGTCGGTGCTAACCGGGATCCCGGTCAAACGTGACATTGCGATGACCGGCGAGGTGTCTTTGAGGGGGAACGCAATGCCGATCGGCGGCCTCAAAGAAAAGCTTCTTGCGGCGCTTCGCGGTGGGATCACGACGGTGCTCATCCCCAGGGAGAACGAAAAGGACCTCCCGGAGATTCCGGATAACGTAAAGGAAGGTCTGACGATCATTCCTGTGGGCCACGTGTCTGAGGTTCTGTCGCACGCCTTGACGGATACCCCGGAGCCCATCGAATGGGACGAGGCAGCCGAAGAGGCCGCTGCAGCCGCAGCCCTTGCGGCGCGTCTCGACGGAGGGCATGGCGCGACGGCGCATTAGAAGAATGGAAAATCTCGTTAAAAAGGGGGCCTTTTGCCCCCTTTTTTGTGACAGACGCTCGATATGTCGCGTGAGTTTGCTCAGCGCCTCATGTAAAGTGGAGCCAACGAATACGGGAGGCCGTGATGGCACGAGCAACAACCACCAAGACCGCACCACGAAAGTCGTCCGCGAAGTCGACGACCAAGACCGCGGCGAAATCCGCAACACGCACGACGGCGACCAAGCCCAAGGCGGCGGCGAGATCCACGAGCACCGCGCGAAAGACCACTGCCGCTGCAGCATCGGGGGTCGTAGCGCCGAAACCTGCCGAGCCGAAGGCCGCCGTCGCAGTCGCACGTGAGCTCAAAAAGAAGGAGCTGGTGGAGCGCGTGAGCGCGGCCTCTGGGTTGAAAAAAGCGCAAGCCCGGTCTGCCGTCGAGGCCATGCTGGACATCCTCGGAGAGACGATCGCCAAAGGCGAGGCCATGAACCTCGAACCCCTCGGGAAGATGAAGGTACAAAATCAAAAAGATGCCGGGGCGGCGACGGTCTATGCTTGCCGTGTGCGTCGAAAGAAGCTGGATAATGCCGCTCCGAAGCCGCCTCTTGCGGCGGCCGCGGAGTAGCGGTATCAGCCCCACGGCGGGTGATTAGCTCAGTGGTAGAGCGCTTCGTTCACATCGAAGATGTCAGGAGTTCAAATCTCTTATCACCCACCATTTTTTCCTCTTCGGGACGATGGACAGGCTTGCCTGTAGTGTCCGTCTGTTTGGCGACTGATCGTTCCGACCCGCCGGGCCCAGCGTTGCTTTTCCAGCCCACTTCCTCAAAAATTTGGACAGTTGCCGGAGGCCCGAGGGACCTTGCATCCCTCAGGCCAGCGGAGCTTCCCATAACCTGCGATATCGAGCTGGGATCGGGGTCGCCTCAACCTTTCGGTCGGGTCGGACGCTCTTGGCTCACGCCAAGTCGCACTTGCCCGCCCGAATCCAGAAGGGGCCCGTTTGGCGTATCCTGAGCTTTACATTTTGCGCCACGGGCAGACGACCTGGAATGCCGAAGGGCGCCTTCAGGGCGCGTTGAACTCGCCTCTGACGGACCTTGGCAAACGGCAGGCTGAAGCCCAGCTGTCCATCCTTGCCTCCCGAGACCTGAGCGCCTGCGAGGCGATCGTGTCTCCGCAGGGCAGAGCGGTCGAAACCGCAGGGATCGCCGTGGCCCCGCTTGTCGAGCGGTTCCGCATTGATGAACGGATCCGCGAGATCGAGGTTGGCGACTGGTCCGGTCGGCAGCGCGATACGCTCGGGGTTCCGTACAATGCCCATGATCTGCCGGGAGAGACGCTGGCGCTTTACGAGGCTGCGCCGGGGGGGGAGGGGCTCGAGGCCCTTGAACGCCGGTGCCGCCGCTTTCTGGAGGATCTAGCCGGGCCTGCCGTCCTTGTGACGCACGGCATCACCGGCCGCATGTTGCGCGCACTTTGGCTCGGCCTCGGGCAGGCGGGGCTTGGGGACCTGCCCGGAGGGCAAGGGGTCGTGTTTCATCTTTCCGAAAAAGGTCACCACGTCCTGCGCCCCTGACCCCAGCAATCGCTTGCCAAGCAACGGTCTTGCGCGATACGGACACACGCACGGGTGGTTAGCTCAGCTGGTAGAGCGTCGTGTTTACACCGCGAATGTCGGGGGTTCGAACCCCTCACCACCCACCACATTTCCCGGAGCTCTTGCATGAACGTGCGCCCCGCCCGGCAGGCAGATGCACAGGCAATTTGTGCGCTTCACATTGCGAGCTGGCGCGACGCCTATCGGGGTCATCTGCCAGACGCCTATCTGGCTGAACCGGTGGCGGCCGATCTGGGCGCCCTATGGGCGAAGCTGCCCGCCACCGACCTGGTTCTGGTGGCCGACAATGCGGGAGTGGTCCAAGGTTTCCTCGCCTTTCGGATGTCCATTGACAATCTGAGTGCGGATGGGCCGCTCCTGGACAACCTGCA
Organism: Pseudomonadota bacterium; assembly: GCA_038751055.1. GTDB lineage: Bacteria > Pseudomonadota > Alphaproteobacteria > Rhodobacterales > Rhodobacteraceae > Shimia_B. Next base: position 3,022 of record JBCDGS010000027.1, read on the forward strand.
CGTCGCGCCGGCGTTGCGCGGTGGAGGTATCGGCGAAGCGCTCCTTCGGGCGGGTATGATTGCCGTGGGCGCCCGCGGCTTTGACCGTTTCTGGCTCACTGTGCTCGAAAACAATCACGCGGCACGCCGGTTTTATCTCCGACTGGGGGGCATCGAAGGCCCGCCCTTTAGAGAGATGCTCAAGGGAAATCCGGTCACGGTCCGCAAGGTGACGTGGCGCGGTCTCACTGCCTGAGGCGCTGCGAGACTTTTGCGAGTTTAACGCGTAAATGCCGCTTGACGGTTCTCGCGCGTCGCCGTATCCCGCCCCTCACGCGCGGTTGTAGCTCAGTTGGTTAGAGTACCGGCCTGTCACGCCGGGGGTCGCGGGTTCGAGCCCCGTCAACCGCGCCACTTACCCTTGTAGGATCGCGACGCCAAGGGTTGCTCTATTGCTCACTGCCCACGGACGCGCCTCAAGAGCACCCTTTTGCTTGGCTGCTATTATGCACCGCTGCCAGCACTTCAAAAGTGCTGGCTTGCCGCGAATGCCCCGCGCGAAGCGCGCCACCGAAGGTCCAAGCCTGCAAGGCGCAGGAGGGAGGCGGGCGGGCCCCTCCTTGCCGTCAGCCGCACTGCCTACAGTGAAGAAAGCCCGTGCAGAATCCGCGCCCAGCTTCGGGTTCCCTTGTGGAACGATGACAGATCGTACTTCTCGTTTGGACTGTGGATCTGGTCATCGTCCTTTCCGAACCCGATGAGCATCGCATCCATTCCAAGGATGTCTTTGAAATAGCCCGCAATGGGGATGGAGCCGCCACAACCCACAAAGGCCGCCGGCTTTGGCCATTCCTGGCTGAGGGCGGCACGCGCTGCCTCAAACGCTGGGTGATCAGTCGACATTTGGCTTGCCGGGCCGGTCCCGTGGCCTGACCATTCGATCATACAGTCCGTCGGCAGCATCCCTTCGACCATCGCCCGAAAGCTCTGGCGGATGGCGTCAGGGTCCTGGGTGCCCACCAGACGGAAGCTCACTTTGGCATGGGCTTCTGACGGCAGGACTGTTTTGAAGCCATCGCCCGTATAACCGCCCCAGATGCCGTTCACCTCGCAGGTTGGGCGCGACCATATCATCTCGAGCGCGGAGCGATCCGTTTCGCCTGCAGGCTCAGACAGACCTACGGCGCCAAGGAACTCCTCATGCTTGAAGCCGAGCGCATCCCACTGACCCTTGACCTGGCCCGGCAGTTCCGGGACGCCATCGTAGAAGCCCGGGATCGTGATCCGGCCCGTTTCGTCATGGAGCGCGGCCAGAACGCGCGACAACACCCGGATCGGGTTGATGGCAGCCCCACCATACATGCCCGAATGCAGATCCTTGGAAGGGCCCCGGATGGTCAGCTCCTCTCCCAGGAGGCCGCGTAGCTGGGCGATGATCGTGGGTGTCTCTTCGCCAAAAAGCCCGGTGTCGCAGATTAGCGCAATATCAGCGATAAGTTCAGAGGCGTGCGCTTTCATGAACGGAACAAGAGAGGGGGAGCCCGATTCTTCCTCGCCCTCGAAGAAGATCGAGATCCGGCAGGGCAGGGTGCCATGTTCCGCTTTCCACGCTCGACACGCCTCGACAAAGGTCATCAGTTGGCCCTTGTCGTCCGAAGCCCCGCGCCCCCGGATCACCTGACCCTTGCTTGTGTCTTCGAGAGCCGGATCAAAAGGGTCGCGGTCCCAAAGGTTAAGGGGGTCCACCGGCTGCACATCATAGTGACCGTAGAACATCACGTGCGGCCCGGTGCCCTCTGCATGCGCTACCACCATGGGATGCCCGGGCGTCGGATGCTTTGTCGCCTCGAACCCCAGCGCGGTAAGGTCCCGTACCAGCCAATCTGCTGCAGCATCGCAATCCGCGGCGTAAGCCGGGTCCGTGGAGATCGACTTGATCCGCAAAAGCTCCAACAGGCGGTCCGTTGCTGCGCTCAGATCTGCGTCGATGCGGGCGAGGACAGGGGCGAGTTCGGCGGTGGGTTTCGGATCTGGGACGGTATCGGGCATGGGGACTCCAGCTAGCTGCACCCCTATGATCGGCTGATCCCGAGCCATTGGCAATCCGTGAGCGGCCCCCAGAAAGTATCGCATGTTAGGCCTCTGTAAATCCGTGGCGGCACATAGCTGCGACAGATGCAATTCGCCTGTGGAAACTGCGGCTAAATGGAACTTGGAATAACTCTAAACTGGCGCATATAAGCCAATAGACAGGAATAGGTGACCCGTTGGACATCAATACCCATCTCGACGCCGCGCTGAGCCGACTTCACGACGAAGGGCGCTACAGGACGTTCATCGATATTGAACGCAAGCGCGGCAACTACCCGCGGGCGACTTGGGTCCGCCCGGATGGCACGCAGTCCGACATAACAGTGTGGTGCGGTAACGATTACCTGGGAATGGGACAGCACCCGGCTGTGCTGGAGGCCATGCATGAGGCACTCGATGCCACGGGGGCAGGTTCGGGCGGAACCCGCAACATCTCGGGCACCACAGTCTACCATAAGGAGCTTGAGTCGGAACTGGCTGACCTGCATGGCAAGGAGGCATCGCTCCTTTTCACGTCTGCCTACATTGCCAACGACGCGACGTTATCCACGCTGCCCAGGCTTTTTCCGGGGCTCATCATTTATTCAGACGCCCTCAACCATGCATCCATGATCGAGGGCGTGCGCCGCAATGGCGGTGCAAAGCGCATCTTCCGGCACAACGATGCTGCGCATCTGCGTGAGCTCATGGCCGCCGATGATCCGGGTACGCCCAAGCTCATCGCGTTTGAATCGCTCTATTCCATGGATGGCGATTTCGCACCTATGGCAGAGATTTGCGATGTCGCGCAGGAGTTTGGCGCCCTCACCTACCTCGACGAAGTGCACGCAGTAGGCATGTACGGACCTCGCGGCGGTGGGGTCGCAGAGCGGGACGGACTTACCGGGCGCATTGACATCGTGAACGGGACGCTCGCCAAAGCCTACGGCGTCATGGGTGGCTACATCGCGGCCTCGGCCAAGATGGTCGATGCAATCCGATCCTACGCACCGGGCTTTATCTTTACGACCTCGCTCGCGCCTTCGGTGGCAGCGGGCTGCGCGGCCTCGGTCCGCCACCTGAAAGGCGACCAAGCGCGCCGGGATCTCCATCAAGAGCGCGCCGCGAGCCTGAAGATGCGGCTCAAGGCGCTTGGTCTGCCGCTCATTGACCATGGATCGCACATTGTGCCCGTTCATGTGGGCGACCCTGTCAAGTGCAAACGTATTTCCGACATGCTTCTCAGCGAGTTCGGGATTTATGTTCAACCGATCAATTTCCCCACCGTACCGCGCGGAACAGAGCGTCTGCGCTTTACACCGAGCCCGGTTCACAGCGCCGAAGATCACGATCATCTGGTGCGCTCAATGGATGCGCTCTGGAGCATGTGTGAGCTGAATCGCGCCCAACAGAGCGCCTGACGCCGCTTCCGCGGGTGCAAACACCTAGAATTAATGCTATTTGATGCACAAAGGGAGCCGCAGCAACGAATCGTGGCTTGCAGGCGTACATTGGGGACATTGCAGCAGTATGATTGGCCGTTGGGGACAATCTGAGCCTGAAGAAGAGGTCGAAGAGCTTAAAGGGTTCGACGACTTCGATTTACGGCTTGGCGACGTGATGCGTGGAGAGCGCGCCACCCTCGGCAAGTCCCTGCTCGACGTTCAGCGCGAACTCAAGATCAAAGCGGCCTACATCGCAGCCATCGAGAATTCGGATCCGTCCGCATTCGACACACCGGGCTTTATCGCGGGGTTCGTGCGATCTTACGCACGCTATCTCGGCCTCGACCCTGAATGGGCATTTGAGCGTTTCAGCGAGGAAAGTGGGTTTGAGACAGCCCACGGCATGTCTGCGGATGCGCTTCCTTTGCGAAAGGGGCGCGAGGACCGGCCTGCCGGGCGCCCGGCCGCGGAAGCGTTTGCAGCCCCCTCCGTCCCATTTCAGCCCTCGGAAGCTGGTGTGTTTTCCGGGATTGAGCCGCGTGCCATCGGTTCGTCGATGGTCCTTGTCGCGCTCATTTGCGGCTTGGGGTATGGGGGCTATGCGGTTCTGCAAGAAGTGCAGCGCGTGGAACTCGCGCCTATCGATCAGGCCCCGACGATGTCTACAGATGTCGCGAGCTTGACCCAGAATGCCCCGGTGGCGGAGGACACATCCAATACCGAGGCCGCGTCCGCCGTGACACCGCCATCTGCTGACGCGCTTGAGCGTCTTTATCGGCCGGCGGCTCTCGACGTGCCCGTGATGGTCGCCCGCGATGCGCCCATTGCCTCGCTGGATCCCGATGCTGGCGGACTTTTTGCGGCCGGTCCGACTGTGGCGGGTCTCGTCCCTGATGTGACCTCACCTGTCGTCGCCAACGCCCGGCCGGACATTACGCTCATTGCCGTGAGCCCGGCTTATGTGCGCATCACGACACCCGGCAATTCCATCGTGTTTGAACAGGTTCTCGAACCGGGCGAAGAATACGCGATTCCCGTGACGGAAGAGACTCCGATCTTGCGCACCGGCAATGCAGCATCCCTCTATTTCCGCGTGAACGGAGAGCTTGTAGGGCCCGCAGGTGAAGGCGCCCAGATGGAGGAGCTGCTGCTGGCTTCGACTGATCTTTCAGCAGCGTTAGCACCGGCGAACCCGCTCGAGGATCGCGCACTTTTCGACATGCTCACAGAGCTCGGATCAGCCGATGTGCTGCCACCGGGGGCCGGTCTGACGGCAGAGCAGGGCGGGGATGCTGTCACCCTTGTGGCCACGACCGAAAGCTGGGTGCGGGTCCGCGACGGCAACGGGGCCGTGCAGTTTGAGGCGACGATCGAGCGAGGAAACTCCCGTGCGATCGCCGCGGACGTCGAAGGCGCACTCCTGTCGCGCGCAGGCAATTCAGGCGATCTCTATTTCCAGGTGGGAGACCTCTTCTTCGGCCCCGCGGGCGAGCCAGGCCTGACGGCGACGAACATCAGCCTTACGCCGGACAGCATTCGGGAGACATTCCCCCTCGTGGATGGTGAGGCGCTCGGCCTCGCGTCCGAGTGAGGCTGATCATTCCAGATCATCTGAGATCTTAGCGCGCGCTAGCTGCGTTCTTCTTCCACCAGCGCCTGCATGCCTTCGAGCGGCAGGAATCCACGCAACATCTGGCTGCCGATCACGAAAGTGGGCGTGCCAGAGATCTGCATTGTTTGGGCGAGCGCACGGTTCTGCGAAATGATGTTGCTCACCTCGGGGCTTTCCATGCGGGCGAGGATTTCTGATGCGTTGAACCCCTGATCCACCGCGAGACGCTCGAGCGATTGCGCGCTGATCTCTCCTCGAAACTCCATTAGGGCGTCATGCACGATTTTGTAGGCCTCATCGCCCTCCGTCAGTTTGGTGGCGATGGCAAATCTTGAGGCAAGATCGCTCTGCGGCCCTAGGATTGGCAGTTCCTTGATGACGATCCGGATGTTGCCGTCCCCCTCGACAAGCTTTTCAACCTCGGGAAAGGCCCGCCGGCAAAAGCCGCAACGGTAGTCCAGAAATTCAACGATGGTGATATCACCATCGGGGTTGCCCCCCACCCAGCTATGCCCGTCGCGCTTCAGAGCGTCGATGTTCGCACGCACCAGGGCCGCGTCGGTGTCCGCCTGGCTCGACGCCTGCCGTTCTTCGAGGACGGCGATCGCTTCCATCAGGACTTCAGGGTTCTCGAGAAGGTAAGCCCGGATCTCTGCGCGGAAGGCCTGACGTTCTGCAGCATTCATCGCTTCCATGTCGAAGGCGAGTGCCGGCGTCGCAGCGAGGGCAAGGGCGGGAAGGAAATGTCGGATCATTGGCGCAAAAGCTCCGCTGTTCGGATGATGTCCTGGGCCCGCTGCCATCCGGCACTGCCCTGGGGGAGAAGGCCTGCGGCCCTGCGGGCGAGGGTGCCTGCATCGGCGATCCGCCCGCGGAGTGCAAGCCGCTCGGCACCTGACAAAGCCGCCATCCCGTTCTGGCCGGCGCGTGCATAGGCCAGCCCTAGATCTCGCAGGATGCGGCCGTCGCGCGCGTCGCGGGAGCGTGCCTTGATCAGGACGTCCAGCGCACGCCGGTTCGATGCCGCCGTGTCTTGTGCCAGCAAGGCCCGGCCGTATGAGCCCAGGATTAGCGGATCATTCGGCGCGAGTTCAATTGCGCGCCCATAGGCCTGCACAGCGGCGGGGACCTGGCGGTTTTCCAGCAGGATCTGCCCCTGCAGGTCACGGAAGTAGGGATCGTTGGGCCGCGCCGAGACAAGCGCCTGGACCTCTGCAATCGCGCGCCGGCTATCGGCGTTGCGGTGATGGGCCACGGCGCGGCGCATCACGTCGATGTCAGAGCGACCGGTCGCACGCCGCAACGTCCAGCCCGGCGCGCGCTTGAATGCCGTCAGTGTCCCTTGGGCACGCGCGAACCAATAGTCATCGGCGTCATCACCGGTCCCGCCCGGATTTGCGCCCACGAGCGATTGCAAGGCGCGGTAGCGGTCGGTGGTCAGGGGGTGGGTGCGATTGTAAGGGTCCTGGCGGGACGCACTGAGCGCTTCCTGACCCCGGAAGAGGTCAACAACCTCGAGCGCGCCGCGGGTGTCGATTCCTGCGCGCAAGAGGTAACGGATTGAAGATTGATCGGCTGACGCTTCCTCGGCCCGAGTGTGGCTGAGGAAGAGGCGCTGCGCGCTGCCCGAGCTCCCCAATGCGATCCCAGCGACCGCCTGTCCGTCGGCACCGGCGGCGCTCGCCGCGGCGGCGAGCGCAAGGCCAAGGGCCGTTGCCCGCTGCGCGGCGCGCATGTTCGCCATGCGCCGCGACAGGTGGCCATTGGCGATGTGTGCGGCTTCATGCGCGATCACGGCCTGCAATTGCTCTGCCCGTCCCAATCGCATCAAGAGACCCGCGTGGATATAGATGGCGTTTGCGTCCACCACGAAGGCGTTGAGGCTCGGATCATCCACGACGAGGATGCGCACGCGCGCTGGAGAAAGCCCCGCCGCATTCAGCACAGGGCGCGCAAGCTCATTCAGTCCACGCTCCATTCCCGCGTCGCGCAGCAGCCCAACAGCGACGGCGTTTGTGGCCCAAAGGAGGGCGACGATAAGCGCTATCAAGCGGTGCATTGACGGGCCTTGTTTGCTGTGACTAACGGGGAGCGACCTCCCAGGCCGAGGATGGAGAAAGCTCGTGAAAACCTCAACCCGCTCCGCCATTGATCCCTTCATCGTGATGGACGTGATGGAGGCCGCACGCGCAGCCGAAGCCGAAGGGCGCCACATTATCCACATGGAGGTTGGCCAACCGTCTACACCGGCGCCCGCGGCAGCGCGCGAGGCGCTCCAGACCGCAATGGAAAACGGGCCGTTGGGATACACAGTGGCCCTCGGTGTGCCGGAACTTCGCCAGCGGATCGCCGCTCTCTACGGGGACTGGTACAACCTGGATCTCAATCCGTCCCGCGTGGTGGTCACGGCCGGGGCATCCGGCGCGTTCTTGCTGGCGTTCACGGCCCTCTTTGATGCAGGTGCCCGTGTGGGTCTGGCGGCGCCTGGCTATCCGTCCTACCGCAAGATCCTTTCTGCCATGAGCCTCGCTCCTGTCAGCATTCCGGGCCTTCCGGAACACGGCTTTCAGCCCCGGCCCGCGGACGTGGCGGGTCTGGAGGGCCTCATCGCGGCCTCGCCAGCCAACCCTACGGGTACCATGCTCTCGCAGGGCGACCTCGCCGCGCTGAGCGACGCTTGCACGACTGCGGGTTGTGCTCTGATCTCTGACGAAATCTACCACGGGATCTCGTATGAGGGGCGCTGCGTCTCGGCGCTTGAGGTGACGGACGACGTCTATGTCGTGAACTCGTTTTCGAAGTATTTCTCGATGACGGGCTGGCGGATCGGCTGGATGGTCGTGCCAGAAGGACATGTTCGGACGGTCGAACGGATCGCCCAAAACATGTTCATTTGCCCACCCCACGCGAGCCAGGTGGCCGCGCTTGGCGCACTTGATGCGACCGAGGAACTGGACGGCCACCTCGCCACCTACCGGGCCAACCGCGGGTTGCTTCTCGATGGGCTGGCCCGCGCAGGCCTGAAGGTCATCTCGCCCGCGGATGGAGCGTTCTACATCTACCTCGACGTCTCGGAACACACATCGGATTCCGTTGCGCTGGCCGATGACATCCTCGCCCGGGTCGGCGTCGCGGTGACGCCCGGCGTCGACTTCGACGCCGGGCGCGGGCAGGGGACACTGCGCCTAAGCTATGCGCGATCCACCGCCGAAATGGAGGAAGGTCTTGCCCGCCTCACACGATATTTTGCCGAAGGCTGACAGGTCTCGAGTGGCGCGCGCCAGGCACCTGCGCTAGGATCGCACAAAACAGCAGGCGCGGTATGCGGGCAGTCCGACTAGCAATAATTTTGGTCCTCTGGGCCTCGTGCGGTGCCGCGCAGGAACTTTCTGCGCTTGCCCGGATTTTGCCCGCACAGACGACACTCGATCAGGTCCGCGACCGGATCACGCTGACGCTGAGCTTGACGCAGGGCGTGCCGTACCGCGTCTACACGCTCGCCGCGCCGAACCAGCTCGTCCTTGAGTTTTCGGAAGTTGCCTGGGATGGCTTTGACGGTGCGGGCCTGACTGCGCCTGACGCCGGGCCGATCAGCGTGGGCAGTCTTGCCCCCGGCTGGTCCGGATTTGTCATGGACCTCGGCGGTCCGTTTGTCCTTGAAGAGACCGCGCTGAGGCGCACGGATGACGGGGCACGGCTCACCGTGGAGTTGCGCCGCGTGGGCGACGACGCCTTCCGAGCGGCATCTGGCGTGCCACCCAATTCTGCAGCAAAGCTCCGACGTGCCCCGCGAACAAGCGACCCGGACCGCGCCTTGATTGTGGTCATTGATCCCGGCCATGGCGGCGTCGACCCGGGCGCCGAGCGCGACGGCGTCAAGGAGGCCGCCCTGACCCTTCTGATGGCACGCGAATTGCGCGATGCGTTGCGGCGGACGGACCTTTTCGATGCCTATCTGACACGCGACGACGACATCTTCGTCAGCCTGCCGGCCCGCGCAGGTCTGGCCCGCCAGCTTGGCGCGGACGCGTTCGTGTCACTCCATGCCGACGCCCTGGAAGAGGGCTATGCAGAGGGCGCCACGATCTACACCCTGTCCGAGACGGCAACGGATGCGGCCTCGGCGCTCCTGGCAGAGCGTCACAACCGCAGCGACATCATCGCGGGTGTGGACCTCGGAGGGCAGGGGGACGAGATCGCGCGCATCCTCCTAGAACTCGCCCGGGTGGAGACGACACCGCGGTCCGAACGGCTGGCGGAGGCGTTTCAACAAAGCCTCGCGGCCGCCGGTGCGCGACTGAACACCAATCCACGCCGCGCCGCTGACTTCGCGGTTCTGCGCTCGGCTGATGTGCCCTCGGTTCTGGTGGAGGTCGGGTTTTTGTCCAGCGAAAGAGACCGGATCGAGCTTCAGTCCCCCGAGAAACGCGCGCGCATCATCGACGGCCTCGTGCAAGGCCTGCAAAACTGGGCCGAGAGGGATCCAAGCGAAAGGGCGCTTCTCCGCCAATAGCGCGGTCGTGACGCGAGGCTGTGATTTGAAAGAGCCCCGCATTTCTGGCAGACAAGCGGGACCGTGAAGGGAGTAACGACATGAGCCGCATGGCCATCAAGAAGGGAATAGACACCGGCTCTGCAGCCGTCGGCGGTGTGACCACCTTCGTGCTCTCCATTCTTGGCGGGCTCTTTTCCATGTTGACGCTCGGCGTGCTCATGATGGGGCTCGGCCTTGGCGCGGTCTTCTACCTGTTCGGGCGCGATCTGCCGTCCTATGACGAACTTGCCAGCTACACCCCCAAGACGATTAGCCGGATCTATTCGGGCGAGGGGCGCATCATCGACGAATTCGCGCTCGAAAGACGCCTGTTTGCCAGCGCGGAGGAGATCCCGCCCATCGTCAAGGCCGCCTTCATCTCTGCCGAGGACAAGAACTTTTACGATCACGCGGGCTACGATCCGCGGGCGTTGGCTGCAGCGTTCCGAGACGCCGTCGTGAGTCGGGGCGAAAACCTCCGCGGGGCCTCGACGATCACCCAGCAGGTCATGAAGAACTTCATTCTCGATGGCTCCGTCACCGCAGAGCGCAAGATTAAGGAGATCATCCTCGCCTCCCGGATCGAACAGACGCTGTCGAAAGAAAAGATCCTCGAGCTTTATCTCAACGAGATCGACCTGGGTGTGAGGAGTTTCGGCGTGGCTGCGGCGGCGCAAAGCTACTTCAACAAACCCCTCTCGGACCTGACCATCGCCGAGGCCGCGTTCCTCGCGATCCACCCAAAGGCGCCCTACAGCTACAACCCGGCCACGAATTACGACGAGGCCATGGACCGCCGCAACAACCTCGTCCTGCGGGAGATGTTCGAGAATGGCTACATCTCGCGCGAGCAGTTCGAAGAGGCAAAGGTGGAGCCCATCCGTACCGTCCAGATGGGCCTCGTGGACAGTTTCAAGTCAACGCTGCCGCCACGCGATTACTTCACCGACGAAATTCGCCGTCAGCTGACCCGCGATTTCGGAGAGGCCGAGTTCTTCTCCGGCGGCTACAGTGTCCGCGCGACCATCGACCCGGAAATGCAGACCGAGGCCGCCGAAGCGCTGCGCCGGGGGCTCGAGACCTACGACCGCCGCCAGGGCATCTGGCGCGGAACAGGCAAAAGCCTTCCGACTGACGCGCTCTCTGACGAGGCCTCCTGGCGCGCCGCCCTCGAAGGTCTCAACGTCCCGCGCGACATCACCTACCCGTCCAAATGGCATCCGGCAGTCGTTCTCGCACTCGGTGAGCAATCCGCGCGTATCGGCATTGAGGACGTCGAAGAGACAGAAGCGGGCCACTTTATCCCCGCCGAAGACGTGACCTGGGCGCGTAAGCGCAACGAGGACGGCTCTCTCGGGCGTCAGGCCCGTGTGCCCGGCGACCTGCTAGAAGTTGGCGACGTCGTACTGGTGCGTGCCATGACGGACGGTGAGGGCGCCGAGGGCAATTTTGTGCGCTGGTCCCTGCGGCAGGTGCCCGAGGTGCAGGGCGGCTTTGTGGCCATGGACGTCAATACGGGCCGAGTGCTCGCGATGCAGGGCGGCTTTTCCTATCAGGATTCTGTCTTCAACCGCACGACCCAGGCGCTGCGGCAGCCGGGCTCTGCGTTCAAGCCTTTCGTCTATGCGGCGGCACTGGATTCCGGCTACTCGCCTGCCACCATCGTCATTGACGCGCCGATCGAGATCAATACGCCCCAGGGCGTCTGGCGTCCGAAGAACGCGTCGAACCAGTTCTACGGTCCGACGCCCGTACGCACCGGGATCGAGCGGTCGAGGAACCTGATGACCATCCGCCTCGCGCAAGAGATCGGCATGCAAACCGTGGCCTCCTATGCAGAGCGTTTCGGCGTCTATGACGACATGAACGAAGTCCTTGCGGCCTCTTTGGGCTCGGACGAGACTACGCTTTACAAAATGGTGGCGTCTTACGCGATGTTTGCCAATGGCGGTGAGCGGGTGGAGCCGACCCTCGTGGACCGCGTGCAGGACCGTTTCGGAAAGACGGTGTTCCGTCACGACAAGCGCACCTGTGAGGATTGCGATGCGCGCAACCTGCGGGCAGGCGATGCCCCAGATGTCTGGTCGAACCGCGAACGTGTCATGGACGCGATCACGGCCTACCAGCTCACCTCCATGATGAAAGGTGTTGTGGACCGCGGGACAGCCTCCAAGACTGTAAACCTGCCCGTGCCAATCGCAGGCAAGACGGGCACGACGAATGATGCCAAGGATGTCTGGTTCGTTGGCTTCTCGTCCAACATCGTTGCGGGCTGCTACATCGGCTATGACGACCCGACGCCTCTTGGCTCGGGCGCTGGCGGCGGGTCCATGTGTGGCCCTGTCTTCAACGATTTCATGCGCGAAGCCACCGCAAAGTTCGGCGGCGGTCCATTCGACGTGCCACCGGGCGGGATCTTTATAAATATTGACCGCTTCACCGGCGCCCGGTTGAGCGACGGCGCCTCGGGCGAGAATGTCGTGGCCGAGTACTTCCGCGAAGGGGAAGAGCCGCTCTTTGGGATCACTTTTGACGGCGGCTTTGCCATGGGCGGCGATGTTCCCTTGTTCAGTGGCGGGCAGACCGAGGCCGTGCGCACGATCCAGAAATCCGATGGAACCCGCGCAACCGTTGGCGGGAAAGCATCGATCGGGTCGCTCGGGTCTGGCGGTCTCTACTAGGTTGAAAGGCCTCCAGCGCGCGGGTACATCTGCGCCCCTGTAAGGAGCCTTCCATGCGCGCAGAGACCCAGTCCCACCTCGAAGCCATCGAGAAATCCCTGGCCCTCCTGGGGCAGCGCATGGATCTCGAAACCGCGCCCCATCGCATGGAAGAGTTCGACGCCATGATCGAGGATCCCAACCTTTGGGACGATCAGGCGCGCGCGCAAAAGCTCATGCGGGACCGTCAGGCCCTCATGGATAAGATGGCCGACTACGAGGCGATCAGGGGTGAGATGACCGACAATGTCGAACTCATCGAACTGGGAGAGATGGAAGACGACGCAGAGGTCGTCGCCGATGCAGAGGCAGCGCTCAAGGCACTGGTTGCGAGGGCAGCCGAGAAGGAATTGGAAGCGCTCCTCGATGGTGAGGCGGACAGCAACGACACATTCCTCGAGATCAACTCAGGTGCCGGGGGCACGGAAAGCTGCGACTGGGCATCGATGCTGGCGCGGATGTATGTCCGCTGGGCCGAGAAAAAGGGCTACAAGGTAGAGCTCCAGTCTGAGACATCGGGCGAAGAGGCGGGCATCAAGTCGGCCGCCTACAAAATCAGCGGGCACAACGCCTATGGCTGGCTCAAGTCCGAGAGCGGCGTGCACCGGCTCGTGCGCATTTCGCCCTTCGATTCCGCCGCCAAGCGGCACACCTCCTTCAGCTCAGTCTGGGTCTATCCGGTTGTGGACGACGACATCGAGATCGAGGTCAATCCCGCCGACATCCGCATCGACACCTACCGTTCTTCCGGGGCGGGGGGGCAGCACGTCAACACGACGGATTCCGCCGTTCGGATCACACACATCCCCACTGGCATCGTCGTGACGTCGTCCGAAAAGTCGCAGCACCAAAACCGCGACATCGCGATGAAGGCCCTCAAGTCGCGGCTCTATCAGCAGGAACTCGATCGCCGGAACGCAGCGATCAATGAGGCCCATGAAGCCAAAGGCGATGCGGGCTGGGGCAACCAGATCCGCTCGTACGTGCTTCAGCCCTACCAGATGGTGAAAGACCTGCGCACGTCCCACGAGACCTCTGACACGAAGGGCGTTCTCGACGGCGACCTTGACGGGTTCATGGCTGCGACGCTCGCGATGGATGTGGCAGGCAAGAGCCGCGCCGAAGCCACCGCCGACGATTAAGGGCGGAACCGTTTGGACGGATTTTGATGGACAGGCGGTCGCAGCGTGGCAACGATCCGGCCATGGATCCTTGCCTCTCCGACGCCGCCCACCTGACAGCCGCAATCGCCGAGGGCTCGCTTGACGCGCGGGACCTCATGGCCGCGACCTATGACCGTATCGATACACTCAATGGCGACATGAATGCCCTCGTGTCGCTTTTGCCCCGTGCGGAGGCCATGGCCCAAGCGACGAATCCTGCTCCCGGACCGCTTTCCGGGCTGCCAGTGGCGATCAAGGACCTCGCCAACGCGGCGGGCTTTCCCACCTCCATGGGCTCACCGATTTTCGCCAATCAGGGGCCTGCGCAGGAGGATGACATCTTTGTCGCCCGGATGCGGGCAGCTGGAGCGATCATTATCGGGAAAACCAACACGCCTGAATTTGGTCTGGGCTCGCATACTTACAACCCCGTCCACGGTGTGACGCGGAATCCCTATGACTTGTCGCGGTCTGCCGGGGGGTCCTCCGGCGGGGCCACTGCCGCGCTAACCACCGGGATGGTCGCCCTTGCGGATGGCTCCGACATGATGGGCTCGCTGCGCAATCCGGCGGGTTGGTCAAACACCTACGGCTTGCGGCCGTCGTTTGGCCTTGTCCCGTCGGAGCCCAGGGGGGACACGTTCCTTCACCAACTCGCCACGATCGGACCCATGGCGCGCTCGCCAAGGGATGTTGAGCTTTTGCTGCACGTGATGGCCGGGCCAGATCCCCGCCAACCCCATGGCCGCAGGCTGCACGACACGCCTCGGCCCCGAAGGCTTGCGTGGCTTGGCGATTGGGGCGGTGCCTATCCCACGGATCCTGGGGTGATGGAGCTCTGCGCTGCGGCCTTGCCCCTTTTTGCAGACCTCGGCTGTGAGGTGGCGGCCATTGCGCCCCCCTTCGATCGGGAGGCGCTCTGGGAGGCTTGGATCACGCTGCGGTCCTGGATGGTGGCGGCATCCCTCGATGCTGCCATGGCGCAGCCGTCCCAGCGCGCACGTCTTAAGCCCGAAGCGATCTGGGAGGCTGAGCGCGGCGCCCGCCTGTCTGCTTTGGATGTGCACCGCGCCAGCGTGACGCGCTCGCAGTGGTTCGAGAGGGCGGCGCGCCTCTTCGAGGATTACGACGCCATTCTTATGCCGACCGCCCAGTGCTTTCCCTTCGCTGCCAACATCGACTGGCCGAAGGAGATCGGGGGCGTGGCCATGGACACCTACCATCGCTGGATGGAGATCACGGTTCCGGTCAACCTTCTGGGATTGCCGTCGCTGGCCATGCCCGCTGGCTTTTCGGACGAGGGATTGCCCATGGGCCTCCAGCTTGTCGGGTCCCGGGGGGCTGATCTTGGATTGCTCAAGCTCGCGCAGGACTGGCACGGGGCGGCTCAGTGGGTCAGTCGGCGGCCGCCGCTTTTGGCCGCGTCAGCATCATCGTAGCCGCCGCTGCCGCCGCAAGCGCAGACGCGACCCAGGCCACAGCGCTGAAACCAACCGTGACGGCTGCGCGATGCGCCTCGTCTGCGCCCTCGGCCCCAAAGCTCAGCGCTCCGCCAGAGGCGGTGTAGGCGAATGCCGCGAGGGATCCGAAGGCCGCAATGGACAAAAGGCTCGCCATCCGGCTGATCGCGTTGTTGACGCCGGAGGCCGCACCCGTCTGGGCGTCTTCAACACTCGCCATCACCGCAGAGGAAAGCGGGGCCACGACGAACGCCATTCCGAGGCCAGCAAGGGCCATGGCGGGGAATGTTGCGGCCCAGAAGGCGCCCAGCCCGGCGGTCAGCGCAATCAGGGCGTAGGCAAGCGCCACAAGGCCTGCGCCGGCTGCAATCACGCGCTCTGGCCCCAACCGGTCAGACATCTGTCCTGCCCGCGTCGACAGGCTCGAGATAAACACGGAGAGCGGCGCGAAGGCGGCAGCCGCCTCAATCGGTGTGACATCCCAAGCGGTGATGACGGTCATGGGCAAGTAAAAGAACATGGCGCCAAGAGCCGCATACATCAGAAATGTCGCAACATTTGCGGCCGAAAACCTCGCATCGGCAAAAAGCCGGAGCGGCATCATCGGGTGCCGCGTCCGCGCTTCGTGGATGATGAATGCGAGCAGGGCGATCGTCCCGGCGCCGCTGGCCCAGAGCGCGTCAAGATCCGTCAGACCGTAAGCCACCCCGCCGAGGCCCAGCGTGGCGAGCCCCGCACCCAGCCAGTCCACGGGAGCGTGTTCCTGCGCCGGATCTCTTTGTACCGCGCGGCGAAGAATCCAGAGCGCCAGCAGGCCGAGCGGCAGATTGATTGCGAAGATCCAGCGCCAGAACTCCGGCCCTCCAAAGGTCAGCACGAGCCCCCCCATGATTGGCCCGAGCGCCGTCGTCAGCGCCGAGGCAGCCGCCCAGATGCCGATGGCCCGCCCGCGTTCGGCCTTCGGGTATGCACGCGAAATGAGCGCAAGCGAGCCGGGCACCATGAGCGCCGCGCCCATGCCCTTGGCCGCTCGGGCGACGATCATGAACTCCGGGCTTGTCGCGAGCGCACAGGCTAGCGATGCAAGGATGAAAAAGCCGATCCCAAGACTGAAGACGCATGCAAGCCCAAATCGGTCGCCCAAAGCGCCGCCCGCAAGGATGAGGGCGGACAAAAAAAGCATGTACGCGTTTGAGAACCACTGCGCCTGCGCGAGTGTCGCCTCGAGCGAACTGCGCATGGCGGGCAGCGCGATAGACACGACCGTGCCGTCTATGAACCCGAGCGCGGAGGCCAGAATGGCCGCTGTCAGGATCAATCGGCGCTGCTCCGGAGCGCAAAAAGAAAGCGCCGCAGGGGACTGCGGCGCTTGCGTGTCTGCCATGGCGGGGGACTTAGCCTTCTGCCTTCACCGCCGTCGGTGTGGCCTTCTTTGCACCGGTCGCAAGCGGATCGTCCTGCCGCTGCACGGACCCTTCAAAATGGGCACCGCTTTCGATGGCGATCGTCTTGTGGATGATGTCACCTTCCACGCGGGCCGTGGATGTCAGGCGCACCTTCAGGCCGCGCACACGTCCGACGATGCGGCCGTTTACGACGACGTCGTCGGCAACGCATTCGCCCTTGACGGTTGCGCCTTCGCCAACGGTCAACAGATGCGCGCGGATGTCACCTTCGACCTGACCCTCGATCTGGATGTCACCGGAGGTGCGCAGGTTACCCTGGATCGTGAGATCCGCGCTCAACACCGAGGCGGGCGGCTTTGCCTTGGGGGCGGCGGTCACGGACGATTTGAATTCCGGCTTTGGCTCGGGTTTCGCGTCCGCTTTCGGAGCACCATCCGTCGCGGGGCCGGGCTCGTTAATTTTGCTCTTAGAAAACATCTCTTGCAGCCTTGATGTAGATCAGTGGGTTCACCGGCTTGCCCCCGACACGGACTTCGTAATGCAGGTGCGGCCCAGTTGACCGCCCGGAATTGCCGAGGTCGCCGATATGCTGTCCGCGGCTCACGCGTTGACCCACGCTCACCCGAATCTTCGATAGGTGCGCATACCGCGTTTCGATGCCGAATTCATGCTGAATTTTAATGAGACGTCCGTAGCCCGATGACCAGCCAGCATGGATCACGACGCCGTCAGCAGTGGATTTGATATCGGTTCCGATCGGTCCCGCCCAATCGTGCCCGTTATGCATGCGACCCCAGCGCGGCCCAAAGCCAGAGGTCGACCGCACTTCTCGCAGGTTCACAGGCAGAGCGAATGGCGCTTTTTGGGCGGCAAGGCGGTAGAGGTTCATCCGGTCGAGGTCATTGAGGATGCGGTTCGCGCGCTCCGTGTCGATATTGGCGGCAGGACTTTTGGTGGAAATCGCGAGCGGCGTCAGCGGCCCCCCTTGGCCGGAATAGCCACGGCGGACCTGCTCAAGAAGGCTCTCGGTTGGCAGACCTGCGGCCCGGAACATCTTGTCGAGCGGCTCCACCGAGATTGTCATGGCCTCTTCAAGGCGTCGGAAGATCTGGTCGTTGCGGGCCTCAAGTAGCTTGAGCTCCGCTTCCATTTCCGCCGCCAGCGTGAGGGCAAGCGCGGCATCGGCCTCGGTCGAGTCGCGCTCAACCGCGGTATTTTCCAGCGCATCGGACAAAAAGGCCAAAGTGCGCTCCACCTCGTCCGTGCGCGCGGCCTCGGGCGCGGTACCGTCATTGGCCTCTAGGCCAGCGGTCAACGTCGCCATCTCATCACGGGCTGCATCACGCTCCTTGGCGGTGCGGCGCAGCGTGGCCTGAACGACTTCAATCCCCTGCTCGAGCTCCTTGCGACGACTCTCGGAAGCCAGAAGCTCTGCCTGCATCACCGAAATCTGTTCGAGAGCCGCATTGAAGCGCTCCTGGGCGGCAAGC
Source organism: Pseudomonadota bacterium (assembly GCA_038751055.1). GTDB lineage: Bacteria > Pseudomonadota > Alphaproteobacteria > Rhodobacterales > Rhodobacteraceae > Shimia_B. The sequence goes on from JBCDGS010000027.1 coordinate 20,901, forward strand.
GCCTCTGCGGCGCGGGCATCCCGCTGATCGGAGAGGGCATTGAGGCGATCCTCGTATACCGCCTGTTCGCGCTTGGCCTGTTCGCGGAAATTGCCGGCACCGATTGAATCCATCAATAGGATCGCGGTGGCGACAATGGCCCAGGCCACAATTGCGGTCGAGCCGACCCAACCCACCAGCTGAGTGCCCGGTCCGAGGCGGACAAAGCGCGTTTCAGCATCAGTGCGAAGGAAAAGGCGTTTCTCTGGCAGCCGCCGTTCAAGCGCGGCGTACATCTTTTGCTTAAGCCTGCTCAGCAAGTCTTCTGGTCCCCGTTCCCGTTTGCCCTTTTTGCGCAGGCGGCCCTCCCAAGCCGGCCTGCAGGCGTCACCACTGACTAGCCGCGCGTGTCAAACGCCGCAATGAGCTGCCTGATCCGGGCGAGAAAACTGCGCCAAAACTCGGTAAATTGGCGAAAATTTGCCGATGAAGCCAGGCCTATAGCCCCTGCGCGGCTTCGAGCACCGCGTCTGCGTGGCCGGGGACTTTCACCTTGCGCCAGATCTCGGCGATCCTGCCGTCGCTTCCGATCAGGTAGGTGGCGCGTTCAATGCCCATATATGTCTTGCCATACATGCTTTTTTCGACCCAGGTGCCGTACCTTTCGCAGACATCGCTGTCTTCATCGCTGACCAATGCGACCTTGAGTTCGTGCTTGGCCACGAACTTATCGTGTTTCTTGACCGGATCTTTCGAGACGCCGACAATCACGGTATCGGCCGCCTCAAACGCGTCCACGGCGCCGGAAAACGCGATGGCTTCCTTGGTGCAGCCGGGCGTGTCATCTTTGGGATAAAAGTAGAGCACGACCTTCTTGGGCGCGAGCGCTGACAGGGTGACATCGCCACCGCCATCGCGGGGCAGGGTGAAATCTGGGGCGGTGTCGCCGATGGCAAGCATGTGTCGTCTCCGTCTTGGTGCTATGATGGTTCTAGGCGGCCAACGTCGGAGTTAAAGAGCAGGCATGAACGAAGAGGCGGTGACACCCAGACAACGACGCTGGCTTCTTGTGCTGCTGGGCGTGGGCGGTGTGATTGCGCTGGGGCTTTTTGCCCTCCTTACCCGGCTTCAGACACAGCCAATCGATGCAGGCCGGTGGATTACAGATCAGGTTGAAGCGCAGGTGGACAGCCTGGTGCCCGGAGCGCGGCTCGAATTCCGAACGATCCGCGTGGGGATGGATCTGGACTATCGCCCTCAGATCTACCTTGATGACGTGCGCTTGACCCGCGCCGACGGCGTGCCCCTTTTCGATCTCAGATCCGTGCAGGGTGACGTTGCTGTCGGCGGGCTTCTCTCGGGTGACGTTCAGTTGCGACGATTGGAGCTTTCCGGCGCCGTCCTCCTTGTCGACCGGGCGGCTGATGGCAGCTTTGACTTTTCGGTCGAGGGAGGCGGAGGCGAGTTTACCGGCATCTCTGAACCTGGAGACGCACTTGCAGCCATCGACCGCATTTTTGAGCGTCCGGCCCTCGCAGCCCTCAGCGAGGTTGTGGCCGAGGCGATCACCGTGAACTATTCAGACGCCGTATCCGGACGCGCCTGGACCGGCGATGGCGGGCAGATGCGCTTTTTCCGCGCGGGGGAGGAGCTTCTGCTGACCGCAGAAGCAGCGTTACTCACGGGACGGCAGGAACTCGCGGCGCTGTCGGTGACACTCAATCGCGACGCCGGCGGTGACGCCGCTATGTCCGTCGTCCTCGAAAACGCTGCTGCGCAGGACATCGCAAGTCAATCTAGTGCCTTGGGCTGGTTATCGGTCCTCGACGCCTCCGTTTCAGGCGCGCTCAAGGTCGGGATCGAGGAGGGAAAACTGGGCACCCTCGAAGGCTCATTGGAGCTGGGCGAGGGGTCTCTGAAACCCAACGCGTCTACCCGGCCGATCCCGTTCACTGAGGCCAGGATTGCGCTCGGCTTTGATCCCGCCACGCAAAGGCTCACCTTCGGGGAGTTCTGGCTCGATAGCGCATGGGGTCGGGCCCGCGCCGAAGGGACCGCGCAACTCGCTGATATGTCCGGCGCGGTGCCCGGTGAGATCGTGGGCCAATTCCAAATCGCCGACATCAGCGCCAATCCCGGGGGGCTTTACGACAGCGAACGGCGGCTTGACGGGGTAGCCACCGATTTTCGCCTGCGCCTTGATCCGTTCACGCTCGATATCGGGCAGGCCGTTGCCGTTGATGGCGCGACGACAGGGGTGGCCTCCGGTCAGATCCTCGCAACGCGCGAGGGCTGGAACGTGCGCATGGACATCGCCGTCAACGAGGTCGACGCCGCGCGCGCCATGGAGCTTTGGCCCGTCTCGGTGCGTCCCGGCATGCGCAAGTGGTTTGCGGACAACATTGAAGGCGGCACCGTCCGAGAGGCGCGGTGGGCGGTTCGTGCGCGGCCGGACGCCAAGCCGCAGATCTCTTTCACAAAGCACTTCGAGGACGGACAGGTGCGCATCCTGCGCAGTCTTCCGCCCCTCCGCGAGGCCGCAGGTTCGGTGGAACTCGTTGATGGACGGATGACGGTGCTCATCGAGGAAGGCCACTTGCGGGCGCCGCAAGGCGGCGAGCTTGATGCGTCTGGCACCGTCTTTCACGTGGCGGACACCCGTCAGAAACCTGCGACGGCCAATGTGAAGCTTGCCGCGGACAGCACCATTACCGCGCTGTTATCTACGCTGGACCTCGAGCCTTTCGAGTTTCTCACCAAAGCGAAGCAGCCGGTATCCCTCGCCGATGGGTACGCGCAGGTTTCGGGGTCCTTGGCCTTTCCGTTGAAGCCGCGGATCACGGGCAAGGAGGTGACGTTCGACATGGTGGCGGCGCTTCGGGACGTGCGCTCCGATACCCTGGTCGAGGGAAAGGTTCTGTCCATGGCGCGCGGCGAAGCGCGGGTGACGAACTCTGCGCTCACGATCGGAGGGCGCGGACAGTTGGGTCAGGTGGCCTTTGAGGGTGCCTGGGTACAGCCCCTCGGGCAGGGGCCCGTCGGCTCTGAGCTGCGAGGCGAGGTCGAGTTGTCGCCCGCCGCCCTTGATGAATTCCGCATCGCGCTACCGCCTGGGTCGGTGCAGGGGAACGGTCGTGCCCAGCTTGCCCTCGCGTTGCCACCCGGAGCACCACCAACGTTTACTTTGACATCCGATCTTCGTGGCCTTCGCGTGTCGATTGCACCGGTCGGATGGGTCAAGACGCCAAACACAGCCGGATCGCTCACAGTGTCAGGCACGCTCGGCCCTAATCCGACCGTACGGCGACTGGCCCTCTCGGGGCCGGGGCTCGACGCCGAGGGCCGTGTTTTACTTCGACCCGGTGGACGCGGCCTTGATAGGATGGAGCTGGATGACTTCCGCGTCGGAAGCTGGCTTAGCGGTGCCTTGACGCTCAGGGGGCGCGGGGCAGGGGTGCCGCCTGCGGTGGAGCTGCGGCGTGCGGCCCTTGACCTGCGCAACTCGCGCTTTGGCACGGGCACCCCCGGCGCCGAGGGACCGCCGCTCGACGTGGTTCTCGACCGCCTCGTCGTATCCGAAGACATTGTGCTGACAAATCTGCGCGCGCAGCTGACCACCACCGGCGGGCTGAGCGGCCCGTTCGAGGCGCGTATGGCGGGCGGGGCAGCTCTCGCAGGGCAGCTGCAGCCCACGGGGAACGGTCCGATGGTCACCTTGCAGTCAACGGATGGCGGCGGCGTCATCCGCGATGCGGGGATCTTTCGTCAAGTGCGCGGGGGGCGGCTGTCTCTCACCCTCGTTCCGCAGGCTGGCGCTGGCGTCTACGATGGCGCGCTTGCGTTGACCGACATCCGTGTGGAGGACGCCCCCGCCATGGCCGAGCTTTTGTCCGCGATTTCCGTTGTGGGGCTTCTCGAACAGCTCGACGGGCAGGGCCTTGTCTTCAACGAGGTTGATGCGAAGTTTCGCGTCACGCCGAGCCAGGTCATCGTCACCGAGGCGAGCGCCGTTGGCGCCTCCCTCGGCCTGTCCTTGGATGGCATCTTCAATACCCGGGCGCGGATCATGGATTTTCAAGGCGTTGTGTCGCCGCTCTATCTTATCAACGGGATCGGCAGCTTTTTAACGCGGCGTGGCGAGGGCCTGATTGGATTCAACTTCACCCTGCGCGGGGCGGCTTCCTCTCCTGATGTGGCTGTGAACCCTCTCTCTGCCTTGACGCCGGGCATGTTCAGGGAGATTTTTCGCCGACCGCCGCCGCAAGTGAGCCAATAGCCGCGTGAAACTCTCCGATTTTGACTTTGATCTGCCCGAGACACTGATTGCGACCCGGCCAGCGAAGCCGCGATCGGCAGCGCGCCTCCTCGTGTCGTCACGGGATGGTATCCGCGATGCGGTTGTCCGCGACCTCGCCGATCACCTGCGTCCTGTTGACCGGTTGGTTTTCAACAACACCAAGGTGATCCCTGCGCGGCTTTTCGGTCTGCGTCACCGTCGCAGCGCCCAAGGAGACGTCGCCGCGAAGATAGAAGTGACGCTGCTTGCGCCGTCGGCAGATGGCTGTTGGCGGGCGCTGATCAAGCCCCTGAAGAAAGTCTCTGAAGGCGAAGAGATAGTCTTTTCCAACGACCTTAGCGCGCGTCTGGTGAGGAAAGATGCCGGGCAGGCGGTGCTTGAGTTTGCAGTAAATGGCGCGGATTTCGATGCTGCCCTGGCCGAGGCCGGGCAGATGCCGTTGCCACCCTACATTGCCGCCAAGCGGCCCGCAGATGCACAGGATCGCGTCGACTACCAACCCATATTTGCGGAGCGACAAGGCGCCGTGGCCGCGCCGACGGCATCGCTGCATTTTGACGACGGGGTCATGGCCTCGCTTCAGCGCCGTGGCGTCGAGCACAGCTTTGTGACGCTTCACGTGGGCGCGGGGACGTTCCTGCCAGTTAAAGTCGACGACATTTCCAAGCACAAGATGCACGCCGAATGGGGCGAGGTGACGGAGGCCGCTGCCCGCGAGATCGCAGCCACCAAGGCTGCGGGCGGTCGCGTGATCCCGGTCGGAACGACGGCGCTGCGCCTTCTGGAGACTGCGGGCCGAGGCGGCGAGGTCACGCGCTGGGTGGGAGAAACCGACATTTTCATTACGCCCGGCTTTGTGTTCAACGTCGTCGATGGACTCATGACGAATTTTCACTTGCCCAAAAGTACGCTCATGATGCTGGTGAGTGCTTTGGCGGGCAAAGACCGGATCGACGCGGCTTACGCGCATGCCATCGAACATGAGTACCGCTTTTTCAGCTACGGCGACGCCTCCCTCCTTTGGCCGTAGGATGGGTGAATCACCCATCCTACCTTGAACGAAAACGACATCCCGGGTCGTGGAGGTGTGGACGCCGCCCGGAATCAGGCGTAGCGGCGCGAGAACACCTCAGCAAAGGACGATAGCGATGCGTGGCGTGATTGCGAGTGCCTGGGCCCTCCTGCTCGGCATGGGGCTGCTTATGGTTGGGAACGGCCTGCAAGGCACGCTTCTCGGCGTTCGGGGCGATCTCGAGGGCTTCTCGACGATCGAGATGTCGGTTGTCATGTCTGCCTACTTCCTGGGCTTCCTGGGAGGCTCTCGAACAACGCCGGAGCTTATTCGGCGCGTGGGGCACGTGCGCGTGTTTGCGGCGCTTGGCTCGATGATCTCGGCGATCCTGATTCTCTATCCCGTCCTCACCGATCCCATCGCCTGGACCCTCGGGCGCGTCATAATCGGCTTTTGCTTCTCGGGCGTCTACGTCACCGCGGAGAGCTGGCTCAACAACGCGACGACCAAGGAGAACCGGGGTCAGGCCTTATCGCTTTACATGATCGTCCAGATGGGCGGCATCGTTGCGGCGCAAGGCATCATCGGCTTTGGCGATCCGTCGGGATACGTCCTTTTCATCATACCGTCCGTGCTCATCAGTCTGGCCTTCGCGCCGATCTTGCTCAGCATCGCGCCCACGCCGGCCTTTGAACGCGCCAAGCCTATGACGTTGCCACAACTGATGAAGGCCTCCCCTCTGGGCTGCATGGGCATGTTCCTCCTCGGCGGCGTCTTCGCGGCCAACTTCGGCATGTCAGCAGTCTTTGGCACTCTGGCCGGGCTCACGGTGCAGCAGATCTCGATTTTTGTGGCCGCAATTTACGTCGGTGCCTTGCTTCTCCAGTACCCCATTGGCTGGTTCTCTGATCGTATGGATCGCCGCTGGCTGATCCTCGTCTGCGCCGCCCTCGGAGGGGTGGCCGCACTCGTAGCGCTTCTCGTGCCGCTCACCTTCCCGGTCATTCTCGTCGCAGGCTTCGTCATAGGGGGGACGTCGAACCCGCTCTATTCTCTCCTCGTGGCGTACACGAACGATTTCCTCGACTACGAGGACATGGCCGCGGCGTCCGGGGGGCTGATCTTCATCAACGGTCTCGGTGCCATTGCCGGGCCGCTCATCACTGGTTGGGCCATGGGGGCCATGGGGCCAGAGGGCTATTTTGCGTTCATTGCATTTCTCATGCTGAGCGTCGCGGTCTACGCGCTTTACCGCATGATGCGACGCGCCTCGATCTACGGCGAAGAGGACTACGAAGCCGTCTCCTACGCGCCGGTCTCTCCCGTGGCCTCGCCTGTCTCCTTTACGGCCGCGCAGGAGTACTACGCGGAAGCAACAGAAGAGAGCGAGAGCGTGGAGTAGCCGTGCCGTGCCGTCTACCCTTGGGCGGCAGTGTCGTCTGCGCGGGTGACCAACGCGGCCTTGACAATGCGGCACTGCATAACTGTTCTGTGCGCCATGGTTACTGACACTATCCCCTTCGAGGTCACTCCCGAGGATGTCCTCGCATATTGGCTCGATGAACTTGGTCCCGATGATTGGTATCGTGGTGGAGCAGAGCTCGACGCCGATGTTCGCGACCGCTTTGAACGCGCATGGTCCGGCGCGATGGAGGGGGAGAGGGGGCTCTGGCTGACCTATCCGTCGGGCTCGCTCGCCTACATCCTCCTGATGGATCAGTTCCCGCGCAACATGTTCCGCGACACCGCGCAGGCCTTTGCGAGCGATCCCATGGCGCTTGCCGCGGCCAAGGCTGCGATAGAAAAGGGCTGGGACATGAAGATAGACGAGCCCGCGCGGCAGTTTTTCTACCTGCCGCTCATGCATGCCGAAAGCCTGAGCCATCAGGACCGGGCCGTGCGCCTCTTCGCCACCCGCATGCCGCTGCACGGCGAGAAGAACCTGCCCCACGCCAAAGCGCACCGCGAAGTCATCCGCCGCTATGGTCGTTTTCCGACGCGCAATGAGGCCCTCGGACGGCGTCTGACAGGCCCGGAGCGCGAGTATCTGGATCTTGGTGGATACGCCACGGTGCTCCGGGAACTCGAGACCGCATAAATCGTTCTCCATGCAAGGGCAGCATGACGGGTGTGCGCCAATCGCCACTGGTTTGCCTCCCCGATTTTTGTTTAACGTTAAACAAATTGCCGCGAGGACAGAGATATGGCCGCACAATCTTTCGATATGATCGTCATCGGAGCCGGACCGGGAGGCTATGTCTGCGCGATCCGAGGGGCCCAGCTTGGCCTCAAGGTCGCTGTGGTCGAGCGCGAGCATATGGGCGGCATCTGCCTCAACTGGGGCTGCATCCCGACCAAAGCGATGCTGCGCTCGTCCGAGGTTTTCCACCTAATGCACCGCGCAAAGGAGTTCGGGCTAAAGGCAGAAGGGATCGATTATGACCTCGACGCCGTCGTTGCCCGCAGCCGTGCTGTCGCCAAACAGCTCAACGGCGGAGTGGGGCACCTTTTGAAGAAGAACAAGGTGACGGCGATCATGGGCGAGGCCACGCTCGCCGGTAAGGGCAAGGTCAGCGTCAAGACCGACAAGGGCACGGAAGAGCTCACCGCGAAGAACATTATCGTGGCCACCGGCGCCCGCGCGCGCGAGCTTCCCGGCCTCGACGCAGACGGCGACCTCGTTTGGACCTACAAGCACGCCCTGACGCCGTCACGCATGCCCAAAAAACTTCTGGTCATCGGATCGGGGGCTATCGGTATCGAGTTTGCGAGCTTCTACAACACGCTAGGCACCGACACGACCGTCGTTGAGGTGTTGGACCGCATCCTGCCTGTGGAGGACGAAGAGATTTCCACCTTCGCCAAGAAGGCGTTCGAAAAGCAGGGCATGAAGATCCGTGCCAAGGCCATGGTCAAACAGCTTGACCGGGCGAAGGGCACGGTCACGGCCCATATCGAAGAGGGCGGCAAGGTCTCCAAGGAGGAGTTCGACACCGTGATCTCAGCCGTGGGAATTGTGGCGAATACCGAGAACATCGGACTCGAAGCCGCCGGGGCCAAGATCGACAGATCCTTCGTTGTGACCGACGAATACTGCCGCACAGGCGTCGAGGGCCTCTATGTCATCGGCGACGCAACGAATGGACCATGGCTTGCCCATAAGGCCTCTCACGAGGGGGTGATGGTGGCCGAGCTCATTGCGGGCAAGAACAATGTCCATCCCGTTAAGCCCGAGGCCATCGCTGGCTGCACGTATTGCCACCCGCAAGTCGCATCCGTGGGTCTGACTGAGGCGAAGGCCAAGGAAACCGGTCGCGAGATCAAAGTGGGCCGCTTTCCCTTCATCGGCAATGGCAAGGCCATCGCCCTGGGGGAGCCCGAGGGCCTCGTTAAGACGGTCTTTGACGCAAAGACGGGAGAGCTCCTTGGCGCACATATGGTCGGTGCCGAAGTGACGGAGTTGATCCAGGGCTACGTGGTGGGGCAGAAACTCGAGACGACGGAAGAAGACCTCATGGAGACCGTCTTCCCGCATCCGACGCTCTCGGAGATGATGCACGAAAGCGTTCTCGACGCATGGGATCGCGCCATCCACTTTTGAGCCGAGTGATGTGAGAGTTGTCGCTGCTGGCCGCTGTTCCGGACAGCCGCTGGCACCTACGCATAACGCACCGAAACTTCCGAGCACCGCTTAGCGGTCCTCGCAACCGACGTGCGTTCCATCCTGTACGGCTTTCCCTCAGCGCGCTGAATTGCGCGAAATGGGGTCCTAGGTAATCAGGATGACGCCCGCAGTTGTCACGCCCCAAATGGCGGCAACAAAGGCGAGCTGGTTAATCGTACGCATGGGTGGCAGCCCTTTCTAAACTTAACGCCACAGGCTACCCCGGAGCATGCCACCGGGGTAGTGAGAAATTCCTGCCTTCTGCGTTTCTAATCCAGCATCAAACACCGGAGCGTCCGTGTCCGTATCTTCTGCGCCCGCAGCCACACGATTTGGGTTTGTCTTCGCGCTCTGGGGGGCCGGGCTTGGCGCTGCGGCGCAATATGCCAAGATCTCGGTCATTTTTGAGCCGTTGGGGGACCATTACGGGCAGGAGGGGGCCGCGCTTGGCCTTTTGGTGTCCGCCGTGGGGGTGATCGGCATCCTTCTGGGCGTGGTTGCTGGGATCATCGTCACGCGCCTTACGCTCCGGCGCGCGATGCTCATTGGGCTCATTCTGGGCGGAGTCTTGTCGCTCTATCAGGCGACGCTGCCGTCGCTTTCGCTCTTCATCGCGAGCCGCGTGGTGGAGGGGGTGTCTCACCTCCTCATCGTGGTGGCGGCGCCCACACTGATCGCGCAGGCTTCGAGCCTGAGGGGCAGGGGCTTTACGCTGACGCTCTGGGGGACGTTCTTTGGCGTGTCCTTCACACTGCTCATTCTCCTTGGTCTGCCGCTCGTTGAGGCTTTGGGCTTGCCCGCGCTCTTTGTCGCCCATGGCCTTTACATGTTTGTCTTTGCAGGGGGGCTTTGGCGGGTTCTCGGCCCGGATCGACCCGCCGATACGGCGCTGAAGCTGTCCAGCGTGCTTTCGCAACACGCTGCGATCTACCGCTCTCCGCGCAAGAATGCTGCGGGATTGGGGTGGCTCTTTTACACCTTCTGCTTCGTAACCACCGTGACCTTCCTGCCCGGGTTCATCGAGGAAGACATCCGCCGCGCGGTCGCGGCGGCCATGCCTCTCGTCTCCATCATCGCGTCGCTGACGATCGGTGTGGCGCTCCTGTCGGTCATGAGCGCGGTGTCTGCCACGATGCTTGCTTTCCTCACAGGCGCAGTGCTGGCGCTGGCCTTGATCGTGGTCCCGGGGTCCCCGGTTCTCGCCCTCGGGTTCACGGCCGCGCTGGGCATCATTCAGGGGTCCAGTTTCGCGGTCGTGCCCGAACTGAACGAGAGCCTTGAGGACCGCGCCCAGGGTAACGGAGCCATGGCGCAGACAGGCAATGTCGGCAACTCCCTCGGGACGCCGGTGATCGCGGCTTTGCTTGCCGGGGCAGGGTATGATGCGATGATGGCGGCCCTGGCGCTCTCTCTCGCCTGCGGTTTTGGCATCCACCTGTGGATGGCTGTCCTCCGCCGATAAGTTCATACTTTGTTCACAATTTCCGGTTGGCGTATTCGCCACTGCGGCCTATCTGTGGCATTGACGAAGTGGGGATCGCAATGCCTGAGCAGAAGTTCATCGAAGTCCGCGGCGCGCGGGAGCATAACCTCAAGGGCGTCGACGTCGATATTCCCCGCGATGAACTGGTGGTGATAACGGGCCTGTCCGGATCCGGAAAGTCCTCGCTCGCCTTCGATACGATCTACGCCGAGGGTCAGCGCCGTTACGTTGAGTCGCTCAGCGCCTATGCGCGGCAGTTCCTCGACATGATGGAAAAGCCGGATGTCGATCACATCTCTGGCCTGTCGCCCGCGATTTCCATCGAACAGAAGACGACCTCGAAGAACCCGCGCTCGACCGTGGGGACCGTGACCGAGATCTATGATTACATGCGTTTGCTCTATGCGCGCGCTGGGACGCCCTACAGCCCTGCCACGGGTCAGCCCATCGAGGCGCAGCAGGTCCAGGACATGGTGGATATCATCATGCGCATGGAGGAGGGGACGCGCGGGTACCTGCTCGCCCCCATCGTCCGGGACCGCAAGGGCGAGTACCGCAAGGAATTTCTGGAGCTGCGCAAGCAGGGCTTCCAGCGGGTGAAGGTCGACGGAGAGTTCTACGAGCTCGACGAACCGCCGACCCTCGACAAAAAGTATCGTCATGACATCGACGTGGTGGTGGACCGCATCGTGGTCCGCGAAGGGCTTGAGACACGGCTGGCGGACTCGTTGCGCACGGCGCTTGATCTGGCTGATGGCATAGCGATCCTCGAGACAGCCCCGAAGGAGGGCGACCCTGAGCGTATCACATTCTCCGAGAACTTCGCCTGCCCGGTCTCCGGATTCACGATCCCTGAGATCGAGCCGAGGCTTTTCTCCTTCAATGCCCCGTTCGGTGCCTGCCCAGATTGCGACGGGCTGGGGGTGGAGCTCTTTTTCGACGAGCGCCTGGTGGTGCCCGACCAGAGCCTGACCCTGGCCGATGGTGCGCTGGCTCCCTGGCGAAAGGGCAAGAGCCCGTATTTCCTTCAGACGATCGAGGCCATCGCCAAGCACTATGAATTCGACAAGGCGAGCAAGTGGAAGGACTTGCCCGCCCATGTTCAACAGATCTTTCTCTATGGCTCGGGCGATGAGGAGATCGCGTTCCGTTATGACGAAGGTGGGCGCGTCTATCAGGTGAGCCGTCCTTTCGAAGGCGTCATCCCCAATATGGAACGCCGCTATCGCGAGACGGATTCGAACTGGATCCGTGAGGAGTTCGAGCGCTACCAGAATAACAGGCCCTGCGGTACCTGCGACGGCTACCGACTGCGCCAGGAAGCGTTGGCCGTGCGCATTGGCCCGCGGGACGGCAAGCCCGAAGAGCGGCTTCACATCGGTCATGTTGTCCAAATGTCGATCCGCGAAGCATTGGCGTGGTGCGAGCGCGTTCCCGAACAGCTCAGCCAGCAGAAGAACGAGATCGCGAGGCCCATTCTGAAGGAGATCAGTGAGCGTCTCGGATTTCTGAATAACGTTGGTCTGGAATATCTTACGCTATCACGTTCAAGTGGCACTTTAAGTGGTGGCGAGAGCCAGCGAATCCGGCTTGCATCGCAAATCGGCTCCGGCCTGACGGGTGTTCTCTATGTGCTCGATGAGCCCTCCATTGGGCTTCACCAGCGCGATAACGATCGGCTGCTGACCACCCTCAAGAACCTGCGGGATCAGGGCAATACCGTGATCGTCGTCGAGCATGACGAAGAAGCCATCCGCGAAGCGGACTATGTTTATGACATTGGGCCGGGCGCAGGTGTTCACGGCGGGACCGTCGTGGCCCACGGCACACCGGCGCAAATCATGAGCAATGACGCTTCCGTCACGGGTGACTACCTTGCCGGGCGGCGAGAGATCAGCGTGCCGTTGGAGCGTCGAAAGGGGAAGAAGGGTGCCAAGAAGATCACCGTCGTGAAAGCCTCCGGGAACAACCTCAAAGACGTGACGGTCGATTTCCCTCTGGGCAAGTTTGTCTGCGTTACCGGCGTCTCGGGCGGAGGCAAGTCAACGCTCACCATCGAGACGCTCTTCAAGACTGCGTCCATGCGGCTCAACGGGGCCCGCCAGACGCCAGCCCCCTGCGAGACGATCAAGGGCCTTGAGCATCTCGATAAGGTCATCGACATCGACCAGCGCCCCATCGGGCGGACGCCACGGTCGAACCCTGCCACCTACACTGGCGCGTTCACACCGATCCGCGACTGGTTCGCAGGTCTGCCCGAGGCCAAAGCGCGGGGCTACAAGCCCGGGCGCTTCAGCTTCAATGTGAAAGGAGGGCGTTGCGAGGCCTGCCAGGGCGATGGGGTCATCAAGATCGAGATGCACTTCCTCCCAGACGTCTACGTGACCTGCGAGACCTGCGGCGGGCAGCGGTACAATCGCGAAACGCTGGAGATCAAGTTCAAGGGCAAGAGCATTGCTGACGTCCTCGATATGACGGTCGAAGATGCTCAGGAGTTTTTCAAGGCGGTTCCGTCGATCAGGGAGAAGATGGACGCTCTGATGCGCGTGGGTCTGGGCTACATCAAGGTAGGTCAGCAGGCGACCACACTGTCAGGCGGCGAAGCGCAGCGCGTGAAGCTGTCAAAGGAACTGTCCAAGCGGTCCACGGGTCGGACGCTTTATATCCTGGATGAGCCGACCACCGGCCTTCACTTCGAAGACGTCCGAAAGCTTCTGGAAGTGCTCCATGAACTCGTTGATCAGGGCAATACGGTCGTGGTGATCGAGCACAACCTCGACGTCGTGAAGACAGCCGACTGGATCATCGATGTTGGCCCTGAGGGCGGGGATGGCGGCGGCACAATCGTGGCTACCGGAACGCCGGAAGAGGTGGCCGAAAACCCGGCAAGCCACACCGGCCGCTACCTGCGGCCCATGTTGGACGCCTCAAAGCTCGCGGCGGAGTAGCCTAGTTCCCAGAGCGCAGAAGCCCGAGCAGGCCCAAAACTGCAAATGTCACGATGAATGCGCCGACGACGGTTGTGGTGGCCATGGAAGAAGCCTCCCTCAGTTGGTGTGCGCGGACGTCGCAGGCGTAGCACGAACGCTCACGTCCGTCCACGGCCCTCAAAACGCGGAAGCATTGCACTGAAGTCCTTTCCGCCTTTGCCTTCGTCTTCCACGAAAGCCCGGTAGAGTTCGGTCGCTGCAGCCCCGAGGGGGGTATCGGCGTCGGCATCCTCGGCCGCGTCCTGGCTGAGCCTGAGATCTTTCAACATCAGGGCGGCGGCGAAACCGGGCGTGTAGTCATTGTCGGCGGGCGAGGTGGGGCCGATGCCGGGTGCCGGACAATACGCGTTCATCGTCCAGGAATAGCCCGACGATGTGCTCACCACGTCGAACATGGCCTGCCGGTCGAGGCCCAGCTTGTCGGCGAGCGCGAAAGCCTCGCAGGTGCCGATCATCGTGATGCCGAGGATCATGTTGTTACAGATCTTGGCGGCTTGGCCGCTGCCCGCCGCTCCGCAATGGACGGCCTTCTGGCCCATGATCTCAAAGAGCGGTTGCGCGGTGGCAAACGCCTCATCCGGCCCGCCCACCATGAAAGTCAGCGTGCCTGCCTGCGCGCCGCCAATTCCGCCGGAGACCGGCGCATCAAGGGTCGCGATGCCCATGCCGCCCGCGAGCTCTGCCACGGCCCGGGCAGAGGCGACATCGACGGTAGAGCAATCCAACAGCACTTTGCCAGTCTTCATGGCGGGAAGCACTTCGGCAGCGACATCGGTTAGGATCGCACCGTTTGGGAGCATTGTGACGACCACATCCGCGCCCTCTGCGGCTTTTACCGCCGTCTTGGCAAGCGTCAGGCCCTCGGGTCGCGCTACCGTGTCAAAGCCCGTCACCTCGTGGCCAGCGGCAGCGAGGTTGGCGGCCATGGGCGCGCCCATGTTGCCCAGTCCGATGAAACCGATCTTCATTGAGGGTCCTCCAGGTTCAGCGTGTCGGGTCCCAGCGGGCGCAGCATTCTGCTGACCTCTGCGGCCGGCAGGGCGCGGAGGTCGTGGCGCCACTTGGGCTCGCGGTCCTTGTCGATGATCTGCGCTCGGATGCCTTCAAGAAAGTCCCCGTGCTCCATCGCGCGGAAGGTGAAGCGGTACTCCAACTCGAGCGCCCTCGTAATGTCGTGGGTGGAGCGGAGCCGCCGCAACGTGTCCAGCCCTGCTGCCATTGCTAGAGGAGAATGGCGCGAGATCTTCTTCGCTGCATCTAGCGCAAACGGGGTCTCCGAGGCCTCCAGCGATCTCAGGATGTCTGCCGGTGTAAATCCGTAGAAGTGGTGATCGAGCTCGCTCTGTACCGTGCCGAGGTGGGCATCTGGCGCGTCATGGCGGGGGATCGCAACGGCCGTTTTCAGGGCATCCTTCAGCGAGGGCCACTCCACCTCCGGCACGAAATGATCCGCAAAGCCCGCGAAGATGGCGTCTCCGGGGCCCATCCGCGCTGCGGTAATGGCGAGATAGTCGCCTGTATTGCCCGGGGCGTGCGCCAATAGCATCGACCCACCCACATCCGGGATGAGCCCGATGGACACTTCTGGCATGGCAATCTGGGAGGTTTCACAGACGATCCGGTGCGATGCATGGCAGCCAAGCCCCACGCCCCCGCCCATGGTAAAGCCGTGGAGGAACGTGATGACGGGCTTTGGGTACATGGCAAGCTTGGCGTTCAGGCGATACTCATCCTGCCAGAACCTCCGTCCATAGGCGAAATCACCTGCCCTGCCGGTGTCATACATCTCCTGAATGTCGCCGCCTGCGCAGAAGGCGCGGTCGCCCTCTGCGTCGATGACGACGTGACCCACAGCATCATCAGACGCCCAGCGGGTTATCGCCGCCTCGATCTCAAGACACATGGCGTGGCTCAGCGCGTTGAGCGCCTTGGGGCGCGTAAGCGTGATCCAGCCTGCCCGGCCGTCCACCCGGATATCCAGGTCAGTCACGCAGCATGTCCCGGGCTACGATAAGACGCATGATTTCGTTCGTAC
This sequence comes from Pseudomonadota bacterium, assembly GCA_038751055.1. Classification (GTDB taxonomy): domain Bacteria; phylum Pseudomonadota; class Alphaproteobacteria; order Rhodobacterales; family Rhodobacteraceae; genus Shimia_B. The sequence goes on from JBCDGS010000027.1 coordinate 36,361, forward strand.
CCTCGAGGATCTGATGGACCCGGAGGTCGCGCACAATCTTCTCGATCCCGTAATCGGCGAGGTATCCGTAGCCGCCATGGAGCTGGAGGCACTGGTCAGCCACTTTCGATCCCGTCTCGGTCACGAACTTCTTGGCCATGGCGCACCGCTTCGTGGCGTCCGGCGCTCCCGCATCGAGGGCCTGCGCGGCCGAGCGCAGGAAGGTACGGGCGGCCTGAAGCTCGATCTCCATCTCGGCGAGGCGGAATTGGAGGGCCTGGAAGTCCGTCAGCTTCTTTCCGAAGGCCGCGCGTTCCTTCATGTAAGCCAGTGTGGCGTCCAGAGCCGCCTGCGCGCCGCCCAGCGAACAGGCCGCGATGTTGAGGCGCCCGCCATCGAGCCCCTTCATGGCGTAGGCAAAGCCGCGGCCTTCCTCCCCCAGAAGGTTCCCCGCGGGGATTTTGCAGTCGTCAAGCTGCACCTGACGTGTCGGCTGGGAGCGCCAGCCCATCTTGTCCTCCAGACCGCCGAAGCTGAGCCCCTCGGCGCCGTCATCCACGATGACCGAGGAGATGCCCTTTGATCCACCGTCGCCCGTCCGCGCCATTACGATGTAGGCGTCTGAGTAGCCACCGCCCGAGATAAACGCTTTGGTGCCAGTGACGGTATAGCCTTCATTCGTTCGCTCGGCGCGCGTCTTCAAGGCAGCGGCGTCCGATCCGGAGCCCGGTTCCGTCAGGCAATAGGAATAGAAATCTTCCATGGACAACGCCGCTGGCAGACGCGCAGCGCGCATCTCGTCGCTGCCGAAGCTGTCGATCATCCAGGCGCACATATTGTGGATCGATAGAAAGGCAGACACGGAGGGGCAGGCCATGGCCAGCGCCTCGAAGACCAGCGTGCTGTCATGGCGTGACAGGCCCGATCCACCGCTCTGCTCGCGCACATAGAGCCCGCCAAAGCCCAACTCGGCGAGTTTTGGCCACAGCTCCTTCGGGATCGTCCCGTCCCGTTCCCAAGCCCGGGCATGGGGCGCGATTTCGCTTTGTCCCAGCGCACGGGCCATATCGAAGATGGCTGTCTGGTCCTCAGTCATCTGGTCGAACATCGCGCCCTCCCTGAATTGAACGCTCGTTCAGAATATCGGGCTAAGCGTCGGTTTGGCAAACACTGCGCGGGATCGGCTCAAAGATCAGCTCGCTAAAGCTGCGCTCATGGCGCGCGAGGATCATCAGGCAGCCGAGCTCGTCCATGCCGATCCGCACGAGCACGACTTTTGAGCGCACCCATGCATCCCGCATCACCCGCGCCATTTCCCGCGAAAGGGGGTGCGGCGCGTGGATAATCATCAGCGTTTCTTCGCCAAAAAGGCGCATGAGGCCGTCGACCTCTAGATTGAACCTGGTGACATCAAGGCCGTCGGACTGAAACTCTTCCACGTCCTGCAGGTCGACGATGACGGGCATGCCGGGCCTGAGCTTGCCCATCTGCGACAAGTGCAGAAGCGCATCATAGGGGTCACGTATTACCGCGCTCCCGCTCACACGCACGTAGGCGAGCGATCCGTCTTTCAGCGTTGTCGCCTCGCAAGGCACGGCACTACTCCATGACAGGAATACTAAATTCTCCGCCTTCTTTGATGCCCGACGGCCAGCGGCTCGTGACCGTTTTAGTCCGAGTGTAGAATTTAATCGAGTCCGGGCCGTGTTGGTTGAGATCCCCGAACATGGATTTCTTCCAGCCGCCAAACGTATGATACGCCAAGGGCACCGGAATGGGCACGTTGACGCCGACCATTCCGATGTTGATCCGGTTGGCGAAATCACGCGCCGTATCGCCGTCGCGGGTAAAGATCGCGGTGCCGTTGCCGTATTCGTGGGACATGGCGAGCCCGATCGCCTCCTCGTAGGTCTGCGCGCGCACTGTGGTGAGGACCGGTCCGAAGATCTCGGTCCTGTAGATGTCCATGTCAGGCGTCGCCCGGTCAAAGAGGTGGGGGCCAATGAAGTAGCCATCTTCGTAGCCCTGCAGCTTGAAATCGCGACCATCGACGACAAGCTCCGCGCCCTGGTCGATGCCGGTCTGAATGAGACGCTCAATGTTGG
>JBCDGS010000028.1:0-37997 GCA_038751055.1 Pseudomonadota bacterium
ACCCATCGCCACGCCGGCCACCGGCGCCGAGAGCGGAACACCGGCGTCCATCATGCTCAGCGAGCCGCCGCAAACCGACGCCATCGACGAAGAGCCGTTGGATTCGGTGATCTCGGAGACCACGCGGATCGTGTAGGGGAAGTCCGTCGCTGCAGGGAGGACAGCCTGAAGCGCGCGCCAGGCGAGCTTGCCGTGGCCGATTTCGCGGCGGCCGGGGGAGCCCACGCGGCCCACTTCGCCGACCGAGTAGGGCGGGAAGTTGTAGTGCAGCAGGAAGTTCGACTTGTAGGTGCCTTCGAGGGCGTCGATCATCTGCTCATCGTCGCCGGTGCCGAGCGTCGTGACGACGAGGCCTTGCGTTTCACCCCGGGTGAAGAGGGCGGAGCCGTGCGTCCGGGGCAGCATGCCCGTTTCACACACGATGTCGCGGACTTCGTCGAGCTTGCGCCCGTCGATGCGGCGGCCGTTCTTGACGACGTCACCTCGCAGGACGCCCGCTTCGAGCTTCTTCAGCGCGGAGCCGAGGTTTTCATCTGCCTGCTGATCCTCGGTGAGCGCTGCGATGATCGCCTCCTTGCACGCGGCCACGGCGGCGGTGCGCTCCTGCTTGTCACCGATGGCATAGGCCTCGCGCATCTGCGCTTCACCGGCGCCTTTGACGGCTTCGAAGAGGTCCGCATAGTCCGGAGGCGTGAACTCGAACGGCTCTTTCGCGCATTCCTCGGCGAGGCTGATGATCAGGTCGAGGACCGGCTGCATCTGCTCATGGGCGAAGGTCACGGCGCCGAGCATCTCTTCTTCGGTCAGCTCATAGGCCTCGGATTCCACCATCATGACGGCGTCTTTGGTGCCCGCGACAACGAGGTCGAGGCGCTGCTCGGGGTTCTCGCGCAGCTTGGTCATGTCGTCGACCGTCGGGTTCAGGACGTAATCGCCATCCTCGAAACCCACGCGCGCGCCCGCGATCGGGCCCATGAACGGCGCGCCGGAGATCGTGAGCGCCGCAGAGGCTGCGATCATCGCGACCATATCGGGGTCATTCACCAGATCATGGCTCAGCACGGTGCACATCACGAGCACTTCGTTCTTGAAGCCGGGGACAAAAAGCGGGCGGATCGGACGGTCGATCAGACGCGCGGTCAGTGTTTCTTTCTCGGTCGGGCGGGCTTCCCGCTTGAAAAAGCCGCCGGGAATCTTGCCCGCGGCGTAGTATTTTTCCTGGTAGTGGACGGTGAGCGGGAAGAAGCTCTGGCCTTCTTTCTGCGTCTTGGCGAAGGTGACGTTGGCCATCACGGACGTCTCGCCCAGCGTTGCGATGACGGTGCCGTCGGCCTGGCGTGCGACCTTGCCCGTTTCGAGCGTGAGCGTTTCCTCACCCCACTCGATGGATTTCTTAACTTCGGTAAACATGTGCGTATCCTGTCTGGAGGCGCTCCCGGGCGGTCCCGGGTCCTCCGTTTCAATGGCGGGCCCATCCCGCCGGCTCCTATTTCCTTTTCGCGAGCGCCAGAGCCACAGCGCTACGTCTCAGATGCCTCGCGCTTACAGGGTTTGTCCTGAAAAGGAAATGCCTTAGCCGCGTGGCGTCGTGGCGCGGTAGATCAGCGCCAACGAGGCGATGAGGGTGGCCATCGCGAGGAGGGCGGTCGTGTGTCCCCGAGCCACGTTGTCGCTTTGCGCAACTAGGGCGCCGTAGCCGGCCTGCAGAACGGGGATCGCCCCTACGCCGAGGATCGAAAACACGCTTGTCGCGCGCCCGATGGCAGCCTCTGGCACCGCGTCCTTCAGGGCGGCCAGGAGCGGAACGTAAAAGTTCTGCGCGAAAATGGCGCCGAAAAAGAGCACCGCCGTGACATATGGGCCAAACCCAAGCGCGGCCAGCGCGAAACAGACCGCGGAGGCGAGAGCCGAAAAGGTGACGACCGCCCGACGGTTCAGGCCGCGCTTGTCGAGGACACCGAAGACCGTACCTGCGATCATGGTGGCGGCGAAAAGCGCGAAGAGGATCGCGCCTGTCTCGCTTAGACTGAGGCCGTGAACGTCAGTGTAGAACGGCCCACCCCAAAGGCCGGTGATGGTCACTATGGGCGCGTAGGTCACGGTCGACATCAGCAGGATGGGCAGCACACCTTTCACCTTGAGAACCGTCATCAGGGGCACGGCCGTGGTGGGGTCCCTCACGTTATCTGGCGCGGGTCTGGTGACTAGAGCGATCGCGGCGGCCAGAGCGAGGGTGCCGAGGCTCAGGGCCCCGAAAACCGGTCGCCATCCAAGGGCGTCGACAAGCGCTGCGAGGGGGTAGGTCGCCAGAAGGCCTCCGATCCCTCCCAGTGTCACCATGAGCCCGTTCAAGAAACCGAACTGATCACCAGGGAAGTTTCGCGCCAGGATGAGGTACATGCCGATCCCGGTCGAGGCGAGGCCCGCGCCGATGACGACGCGCGAGATAAGGAGGCTCGCGTAGCCGGTGGCAAGGAGGCAGCCATACGTCCCGAGGGCCACGACGGCGATCGTCAATGTGAGCACGGGGCGCGGTCCGTAGCGGTCGAGCGCCGCACCGATGGGTCCTTGGGTCAGGATCGTTGCGACAAAGATGACGCCGATAACGATGCCAAGCTGTTCTGCGCTCAGCCCAAAGTCATCGGTCCAGAGGGGGGCCGCGACAGCCCCCGCGGCCCGATGGAATTGGCCGAGCGCGAAGAGTGCCACGCAGACGAACAGCAGGATGAATTGACGCGATGTGTATGTCACCTGGGTCCTAAAAGACCGCATGACCTTCGCGGTCGTCAACCACATCACCGCGCGCGATCGCGCTGTAATGTGCGGCCAGGGTATCGCTGCCGAACTCGGGCGTGGCCTCTGCGTCGTACCTCTCGCCGTCCCAGACCAGCATGGATTCGGTGGCATAGTAATGGCCAATCCGGGCGAGAGCCGCCTTTTCCCGCATTCCGATGGCCCCGAGGATCGTGGCGATGGCTTTGAGGAAAGATGGCGGGACGGACCGGGACCGGAAGGGGACGCCAAGGGCGTCGGCCAGCATTTTGCCCTGCGCCAAAGCCGTCAAGGCAGGGCCGGGGCCACCGATGGGAAGAATGCGGTTCCTCATATCGGGCGCGCTGAGAGCCCGGCAGATGTAGCGCGCCAGGTCTTCGTCCGAGATCGGCTTGCACGCGGTCAGTGTGCCATCCCCGAAGGTCAGGAACGGCTTGCCGGCGCGGAGGCGGTCCGCCTGGCCGGACAGAGACTTGAAGTAGGCTGTGGGCCGGATGACCGCGTAGGAGAGGCCGGAGGCGGTCAGTTCCTCCTCAAATGCGAGCTTTGCGTGCTGGAAGGCGAGGCGCGGTTTTTGCACGCAGATCGCGGAAAGAAGGATGAACTTGGGCACCGCCGCGGTCTTTGCGGCCCGGAGCGCGGCGGCATTGAGATCATGGTCCACATGCCACGCATCCCGAGGCGTGCCGGTACGTGAAGCGAGGCAGGAGATCACGGAATCCGTGCCCGAAAGGTCCAGGCGTTGAAGGTCGCCCCGCCCCGGGCAATCGACAGTGTGCCCAAGACGCCGGAGTTCGCGCAGGACCGCGCGACCGATTGTGCCGGACGAACCAAGGAGTGTTACCTTCATGCCGCGACCCTACGCTGACGGTCTCCGGTCCTACAAGTCGGACCAGAGCACACCGGATCGCCCTGTCCCGTCAGGCTTGCTTCGGAGATTTTGGCCTTGGGTGTTTGCGGATGCCGTAGGCCTTGCGTGCAGTCACAAGCCGCAGATCGTCCGGGTCCATCCCCATGGACAGGATCGTCTGCGGGTCATAGCGCTCCCGCGCTGCGGTCTGGTCGTAGGGCGTGCCGAACAGGCGGTCGATCCAGCCCATCCCAAAGCTGACATGGAACGTGGCCTCGTGATCGGCGAAGTGGTGGCGCATGTGGCTTTCGGTGACCTTGCGCCCGAACCAGCCCTTGCGCACGTTGAGATGCGCGAGAGTGTGGCAGAATTCGTAGAATGCAAAGGCGCTGACGGAGCCGACGAAGATCGCCACCAAGGGCCAGAGAAGCGCATGGGGCAGGCCGACTACGGGCCACAGAAGGGCGGTGTGCACGGCCACCGACGTGAGCCCAAAGCGCACTGCGTACCAGTGATCGTCTCCAGTAAAGAATTCCGGGTCCCGCGGAAACTCGTGGTGGCCGATATGGCTGCGGTAAAGCGCATTGAATGTCCCCTGCTCGGTCGGCGGTTCTCGATGCAGGAGGAAGCGGTGCAGGAGGTACTCGACGAAAAACTGCATCACCACGCCATAGAGAAGCGCCAAGAGGAACCACGGTGTCCAGAAAACGCCCATGACTGCGAGCCCCGCAAGCCAGAACGGGGCCAAGCGGTGGAGGCTCCCCATGTTGAGAAGGATACGCAGGGACTGGATCATGGCATGCGTCCTCGTGGGATGGGGTCCGCCCGCAAAAAGCGAAGAGCAAGGCGATTAGAGCGTGCCCACGCAGTATTCACCCAGACGCCGGCGCAGTCAAAAGCATACGTCTTTGGAGGAAATGGCGGGCGGCACCGATGCCCTGCGAGGGGACGCATGGCAGAGACAAGTCTCGTCCGCACAGGTGGGGAGATGGGCGACCCTGCTCAGATCCGGGCCCGCTTGAGCCTGCGCATGTTCAGGGCCGTGTAGCATGAAAAAGGCCACGCCTTTGAAGCGTGGCCCTAATCAGTCCCGGCAGGTCCGCAGGCTACCGGCGGATGCCCAGGCGCTTGATCAGATCCTGGTAGCGCGCTTCGTCCTTGCCCTTGGTGTAGTCCAAGAGCGTCCGACGCTGTGCGACCATCTTGAGGAGGCCACGGCGTCCGTGGTTGTCCTTTTTGTGGGTCTTGAAATGCTCTGTCAGGGTCGAGATGCGCGACGTCAGGATTGCCACCTGCACCTCGGGGGAGCCGGTGTCGCCCTCCTTGGTCGCGAATTCCTTGATGAGCCGGTCTTTTTCTTCGGGCGTGATCGACATCGTGGTCTCCTGTCTGGTTTGAGTGATGGCACGAGCCGGGATGTCGTCCAGCAAGGCCCATGGAGTGCCGTTTGCACGGCAGACGCGGCATCTAGCAGATTCCGAAGCAATGTGAAGAGGCTTTGCCTAAAGCGGCGCGTTGATCGTGCTTGCCGGCACCAGCTCTAGGTCCGCGAGGCTTAAATCACCAGCATCCTCCACCGCGGCAACCGACGTACCGTCCACCACGATGTACGTCACATCGGCGAAGTCGGGATCGTCGACCAATTGCACGACCGGTTCGTTGCTGCTGCTGTCATCGTAGACAACGAGGAGCTTGTCTTCGTTCAGGTTGAAATCCTGTACGATGGGGCTTTTGTCCCCCACCCAGTCCCCAACGAAAAGGGAGTCTGCCCCTTCGCCCAGATGCACGAGGTCGCCGGTTCCCGCAAAGATGCTGTCGTCGCCAGCGCCGCCGTTCAGAAAATCGCCGTCATCCGTATCAAGGCCGTGCCCATCGAGGACCGTGCCGACGACGACGTCATCCCCGTAGCCCCCGAAGAGTGCGTCATCGCCGTGTCCACCGGAAAGTACATCGTCGCCGTCCATGCCCTGAAGGGCATCATCGCCATCATCACCGAACAGGCTGTCTTGCCCTGCGCCACCGACGACCGAGTCATCGCCGCTGCCGCCATGCAGTTCGTCATCGCCGTTATTGCCGAAGAGGCTGTCGTCGCCCGCGTCACCCTGGGACAGGTCATCGCCTTCATTGCCGTAGAGGACGTCGTCGCCCGCGCCGCCTTCAAGCGTGTCGTCGCCGTCTCCGCCACGCGCCGTGTCGTGCCCGTCCCCGGCGGCGATGTGGTCGTCACCGCCATAGGCCCCGATGTCATCGCGGCCACCGCCGGCCTCGATGGTTTCGGCGTCCTCGGACCCGCTGAGGCGGTCGACGCCCTCTGTCCCGCTGATCACGGTGCCATCTTGTTCGGCGTCGCCGGTGCCCTCGTCCGGGGATAGCGCCTCATCGAGCGCGCCAGCGCCGTCGCCATTGACGAGATCATCAAGGAGGTCGGCCTGGTCGTCGGCCTCTGCCGACGCATCCGCGTCATCCGGCACGTCGTCGTCGCCGAAGTCGCCAATGAGCGCCGTGCCCATCAGCATGACCCCAACGAGCCCCGCTAGCATCAACATCTCACACCATCCTTACCGCTCACGTGTGGGACCCTATTCCGGCAGGTGTAAAATTTCACTGAAGTGCCACAAACAGGGTTAACGCGGCAGTTGCGCTACGTGGGGATCCAAAGCTGGGGCTGTTGATCGTACGCAATGTAGAGCGGGTGTTTTGGATGGCCGGCCTTGGACAGGCCCAGATGATAGATCGGATGAGCCGAGCTGTGGAGCATCGCGGCGACTTGGGGCCCACGGTTCAAATGCGCCCCGTGCGTGCCCCAGGCCGCGATGATACGATCCGCCCAGTCGAGGCTTTGAGCGATCGCGGCATCATTACCGGGCCCGACCGGATCATCCGCAGCGCGCATCTTCTTGGGATCCGTGTCGCGCCAGGCAAAGATATTGAGGACCCGAAATGCCCCAAAGCCAAGGGCGCGGGCACGCCGTTCGCAGCGCTCCACCGTCGGGTCATTCTGCACTTCGGTCGCGGTCGAGGGATTCAGCATGATGAAAAGGGCCCGGCGCCCTGCCGGATCCCAGACGCGGGTGAGCATGTATCGATAGCGCTCGCAGTCTGAATAGATGGCCGTGGACGGAGCGTCGCCCTTCGTATGGGTTCGGGTAATCACCCCACCGGCCCTACATCACGAAGACACGGCTGGGATGAAGCTCCCCGCCGCGGGCCGTGCCCACTGCAACGGCGCGTCCATACAGCGAGGCCCAGGCCTCGTCACCGAACTCTGCATCGCCCGGATAGATGAAGCCCGGATTGCCGTTGCGCAGGCGCGCAGCCCCCTCCGGCGTCGTCCTGAGTTCAGGCAAGTCCGTGAGGCCGACCTCTACGGGTTGGACATGGGCATCGAGGGCCCCGGATCGGGCATTGGCCTCCAGCGTTTCCCAGGTCACGGCGTTCTCTGCCTCGAACGGGCCAGACCATGTGCGTCTTAGGGTTTTGACGTGCCCGAAACAGCCCAGCACCTGCCCGAGGTCCCGCGCGATGGCCCGCACGTATCCGCCTTTGCCGCAGACCAGTTCAAGCTCCGCGCTATCCTCGTCGCAGTCGATCAGCGTGAGTTCCTCGACCCAGAGCGGGCGTGCTGACAAGGTCACGTCCTCCCCGTCGCGGGCCTTCTTGTAAGCGCGAACCCCGTCGATCTTCACGGCGGAGAAGGCGGGGGGAACTTGCTCGATCTCGCCTATGAAGGCGCCGAGCGCGGCCTTGATGGCATCTTCGTGCGGACGCGCGGCCGATGTCTGGGTCACTTCGCCATCCGCGTCATCGGTGTTCGTGGCCGCGCCCCAATTGACCGTGAAGCGGTAGGCCTTGAGCGCATCTGTGATGTAGGGGACGGTCTTTGTCGCCTCTCCGAGCGCCACGGCAAGGACACCGGTCGCGGCGGGGTCGAGCGTTCCGGCGTGGCCGGCCTTCTGCGCGTCGAGCGCCCATTTTACCTTGTTGACGACGGCGGTGGAGGTCAGGCCCGCGGGCTTGTCTATGACCATCCAACCATGGATTGCCCGGCCCTTCTTCTTTCGCGCCATGGCCCTCAATCCTCAAGAATGGCAAGGATCGGACCCATGCGCGCGCCACGATCCGCGCGCCCCGTGGCCCGGTCGTAGAGCCGGGTGATCGTGCCGTCGGTAAAGAGCGCGTCGGGCACGCCCAGCCCGTCCCGGAAGAGGCTGCCAAAGGTATGGAAGTTCACGGCATTCCCCGTGACCGCGATGAAAAGAGTGCGTCCATCGGCACTCACCCCGACGCCGCCGCGGCGCTTGCGGCTGTCGCTGTCCTTCAGAAAGCGCGGATGCAGGGCGCCGTCGATGACGAGCATGGGTCCGGACTGGGTGGCGTAGGCGCACTCGGGCCGTTCATCTGCATAGGTGCGGCTCTCGATGATCGCGGCCCGACCCTCGTTCAGGCACAGGACGCCATTGGGCAAGAGGCCGAAATTGCCCGGACCATCTGCCGTGATGGGCGCGACGACCTCTTCTCCGTTCTCGAGGTAGTGCCCGACCGGGCGCCGATCTTCGTGATACATCCCGCCATTCGTCGCGATGAGGACGTCGCCCGGCAACGCGTCGAAAGTGCCGTAAATCTCGCCCTCCTGATCGCGCCAGAATAGACGGGCGGAATTCTGCGTAAGGTCCACGGTGCAGAGCGTGTAGCGATCGTTCGCGAAGGAGATGTCCTCGCACTCTGCCGCGGTGACCGGCGCGGCGAGCAGGGCGAGCGCGGCGCTAATCCTCAAGATCACGGCGCACCTCGTCGCGCGAAAACATCTCCCGCGTTTCATCGAGACGGTCAAAGACCTCGTCGATGCGAAACCGCAGGTCAGGCGTGAACTTAAGCGCACTCTTCTTGCCGATTACGCGGCGCATCTCGCCCTTGTTGCGGGCGAGCGCCGCGATGACCTCGTCGTGGTCCTTGCCGCCCAGCGGCATGACGTAGACCGTCGCGATCTTGAGATCGGGGGAGGCTGACACCTCGCTGACCGTGATGGATCGACCGGTGAGGTCCGGGTCATGGATGTCCCCGCGCGCCAGGACCTCGGACAGCGTCCGCCGGATCAGTTCACCCACGCGAAGCTGTCGTTGGCTGGGCCCGGGGCCATCATGGAACTTGTTCTTCGCCATCCAGCCCAGATACGGGCGGTCGCGCGCGTTGCCAAGGGGGGGTGGCTCAGGCATTGACGCGGGCACAGAGCCGCGAAGGAGACGGAGATGGCAGAGCTTCCCGGGATCGTCGTCACGGGTGCCTCCGGGCGCATGGGACAAATGCTGACCGAGACCGTGCTGGCGAGCGACCGGGCGCGGCTCGTAGGCTGCGTGGAACGGCCCGGACATGACTGGGTGGGTGAAGACGTAGGCGTCTTGCGCGGCGGGCGGGCCGTTGGCGTGACTGTCACGGATGATCCGCTCGAGGCATTTGCGCGTGCCCAGGCGGTGATCGATTTCACATCGCCGGACGCGACGCTGGGTTTCGCGGAGCTTGCCGCCCAGGCGCGCGCCGTCCATGTGATCGGGACAACCGGCATGGACGACAGCCAGATCGCAGCTTTGGAGCCCGCCGCGCGCCATGCCGTTATCGTGCGGGCCGGGAATATGTCACTCGGTGTCAATCTCCTCGCCAAGCTCACCCGCATGGTCGCGGCGGCCTTGGACGAGGATTTCGATATCGAGGTCATCGAGGCGCACCACCACCACAAGGTCGACGCCCCGTCCGGCACCGCCCTGATGCTGGGGGAGGCCGCCGCTGAGGGCCGGAGGGTCCGGCTGGCAGATGTCCGCGATGATGCGCGCAACGGCATAACCGGGGCCCGAGAGCGCGGGCATATCGGCTTTTCCAATATTCGCGGCGGCGACATCGTCGGCGAACACGACGTTCTCTTTGCAGGCGCGGGAGAACGAATAGTGCTGCGCCATCTCGCCACCGACCGTGGAATCTTTGCGCGTGGAGCGCTCAAGGCTGCGCTTTGGGGTCAGGACAAGCAACCTGGCCAATATGACATGATGGACGTGCTTGGCCTGACTTAGGTCTCTGTTACAATATGCACGCCTGCGTGAGCGGTCGCATCCAAACGCTGTCCTTTTGCGTATCTACGGCATCAGATCGGAGGACATCATGGATCGCACTCTTGTCAAAGCCTGCGCGTTGGGCGTCGCAATGATTGCCGCAACACCGCTTCACGCGATGGAGGCAATTTCCGACCGCTCCACATTCATGGCCACGCTCGACGGCCGGGAACTGCGGCTGGGGTTGTATGGTCTGAGCCTGAACGTCACCGCTGATGGTCGCATAGCTGGTCGTGCCATGGGGCAGAGCGTGAGCGGCGACTGGTCCTGGCAAGACGGGTATTTCTGCCGCGAGATGCTATGGGGAGAGCGCGAGATTCCGTACAACTGCCAGCTGGTGGAAGCCCAGGGAGACCGGATGCGCTTTACGACGGACCGGGGTGCGGGCGATTCGGCGAGCTTCAACCTGCGCTAGGGCTGCGTCCTTCCGGGCGCGATCAGAAGTCGATCGCGATCCCCTTCTTTTCCCAATCGCCAAAGCGCACGGGTTCCGGCCCGTCGCGGCCACCGAACTCCTTGGGTAGCGACTTTTCTTCCTCGGCCTTGCGGCGCTCGGCTGCTTCGGCCAGTGCGCGCTGAGCCGCAGGTGGAAGGGGGTCGGGGTCATAGTTGTCATCGGCCATGGGGCTGATATACGCCGCGGCCTGCCCGCCGCCAAGGAGTGACAGTGTCACAATCGCCCCATCCCGCCCGCGCTGCTGCGCTTCGTCTCATGGAAGGCGTGGTCGACGACAGTCGGCTCATGTCAGAGCTGCTCGGCGAAGACTGGTTCCAGGCCCTCGCCCCGTCCGACCGGGCGCGCGCACAGCGGCTGGCACTGGAATGCTTCCGACAGGGAGAGCGTGCGGACCGCCTCCTCAAGCCCCTCCTTCAAAGGTCCCCGCCCGAGGCGGTCTTGCGCATTTTGCGGCTTGGTCTCGTGGAGATAGGCGCGTTGGGCGGAGCGGCCCATGGCGTCGTGGGGGACATGGTGTCAGCCGCCGGGGCGGGAAGGCACACGCGCGGGTTCAAGGGCATGGTGAATGCCGTCCTGCGGAAAGCGAGCGTGCGGGCAGAGGCCGACTGGGGCAAGCTTCCTGTCCCCCGGCTGCCCGCGTGGCTGCGCAAACCGCTCACGGCGGCCTACGGCAACAGCGCGATCCAGGGCATCGAAACGGCGCACCTGCGTACCGCGCCCCTCGACATCACGGCAAAGGGCGATCCGGCAACGGTGGCCGAGGCCGTGGTGGGCGAGGTGCTGCCCACCGGCTCGATCCGGGTGCGGGATGCCGGGCAGGTGTCCGCCATGGCCGGTTTTGAGGAAGGTGAGTGGTGGGTGCAGGACGCCGCCGCGGCCTTGCCCGCGCGGCTTCTCTCGGCGCGCGAAGGCGAGCGCGTCCTTGATCTTTGCGCGACACCGGGCGGCAAGACAATGCAGCTTGCCGCGACGGGCGCCCTGGTGACCGCTGTCGATGCAAGCGGTGCGCGGCTCGAGCGGGTGCGTCAGAACCTGTCCCGCACAGGGCTGAGCGCCGAGATAATCGAGGCGGACATCTTTGCCGTCGCAGGCCAATACGATGCCGTGCTTCTCGACGCGCCATGTTCGGCGACAGGAACGATCCGGCGCCACGCCGACCTTCCCCACGCCCGCGACGGCGGCGGCATATCAGAGCTTATCGCACTGCAGGCGCGGATGCTCGATCACGCACTCAAGCTCGTGAAGCCCGGCGGCCGACTGGTTTTTTGCACCTGCTCCCTCCTGCCCGACGAGGGTGAGGTGCAGGTCGAGGACGCCCTCAAGCGCAATACATCGGTCAGCGCTGATCGTGCGCCGCTCGAGCATCCGGGGATCGATCCGTCCTGGATCACGGAAGAGGGCGGCTTGAGGCTGAGGCCGGATTACTGGCTGAAGGCCGGGGGCATGGACGGCTTTTACATGGCGTGCCTCCGAAAAACCTAGCGGCCAAAGCGCCGAATTTTGCTGACCGGGCCATGGCGCGTGACACGCTCGCGGGGCTGCGATACTCCCTCTTCAAGAGGCGAGACGCCACGCCGCAACACCAAGGCAGGATCCCTTGACCACCCGCCCCGACATGCCTCCTCCGCGCACTCAATGGATGACCAAGCTCCACGCGCGCATTGCAGGCCTCGGGCAGCCCGCGACCGCCTTTGTGAGCCAGCCGGAGCCGCGTTCCATTGGCCATTTCGCCAAGGGAAAGCAGCTTGTCGCGGGCAATTACCTTTTTGCCGGATACCTCGTGGAGACGAGGACAGGCACGTCGATCTGGTCCCTTGATCCGCCCACGCAGGCCTTTGCGGAGGATATCCACGGCTGCCTTTGGCTCGATGACCTTGCCGCCGTCGGAGATGCGGATGCGCGGCGTCTGGCGCAGGACTGGATCACCGAATGGGTGGATCGGTACGGCAGCGGACACGGTCCCGGCTGGGCTCCGGACGTCACCGGGCGCAGGCTGATCCGATGGATCAATCATGCGATTTTCCTGATGGCAGGCCGCAGCGGGTTCGCCGACGGCTACTTCCGCGCCATGGGGCGACAGACCCGGTTTCTGGCCCGGCGCTGGTCGTCGACGACACCCGGACTGCCGCGCATCGAGGCGCTGACGGGGCTCATTTACGCGGGGCTGTCCCTCACCGGGATGGAACGTCACGTGCCATCGGCCATCTCCGCGCTGGGCCGCTCGTGCGAGGCGCATATCGACGGTCATGGCGGCCTCGCGTCGCGCAACCCTGAAGAGCTGCTCGAGATTTTTACCCTCCTCAATTGGGCGGCGCTGGCCTTGCAGGAAGCGGGCCGTACGCCGGCCAAAGCCCACGAGGCAGCTATCGCACGCGCGGCGCCGGTCCTTCGGGCCTTGAGGCATGCCGATGGCGGGCTCGCCCGGTTTCACGGCGGTGGACGGGGGCTTGAGGGACGTCTTGACGAAGCGCTCGCGACGTCCGGTGTGAAATCCGACGGGGTTTTGGAAACGGCCATGGGCTTCACGCGGCAGGTCTGTGGTCGCACCTCGGTTATCATGGATGCCGCACCTCCGCCGACGGGTCTGGCAAGCTACGATGCTCATGCCTCAACTCTGGGGTTCGAGCTCACGTCAGGGCGCCGTCCACTCATTGTGTCCTGCGGATCCGGTGCCGCATTCGGGGAGGAATGGCGACGGGCCGGGCGGGCGACCCCCTCACATTCGACGCTCTCGCTGGAAGGCTACTCTTCGTCGCGACTGGGAGAGCGCAAGCTCAGGTCGGGACGCGCGCGCGAATTGCTGTCGGACGCCCCCCGCGAGGTGTTGGCAGAGCGGGTATCCACAGAAAGCGCCATTCGACAGCAGGTGAGCCATGATGGGTATCGACATACCCATGGCCTCGTTCACGTGCGAACCCTGGAGCTGACCCATGATGGTCGTGGCCTCGGCGGCGAGGACCTTCTCGTCGCGCTTAATGATGCGGACCGAACGCAGCTGGCGCGCGTTTACGGTGAGGATGGGCTGAGCTTCTCGATCCGTTTTCACCTGCACCCGGACTGTGACGCCTCCATCGACATGGCAGGCGCGGCGGTTTCGATTGCCCTCAGAAGTGGCGAAATCTGGGTCTTTCGACACGATGCTATCGCTCAGCTGTCGGTTCAGCCGTCGGTCTTTCTTGAACGCGGACGCCTGAAGCCGCGGGGCACAGATCAGATCGTTCTGGCAGGCCGCGTGAAGGGAGAGACCACGCGCGTACGCTGGTCTCTGGCCAAGGCGCAGGAAACTCCGCTATCTGTCCGCGACTTGCGGCGGGACGATCCGCTTCTGAGCGAATAAAGGACTTTCCATGCCCGATCTTGTTCCCCTGCGCCGTGCGCTTCTGTCCGTGTCTGACAAGACCGGCATCGTGGAGCTCGGCACTGCCCTGGCCGCGCGCGGCGTCGAGCTGGTGAGCACGGGGGGCACGGCAGCGGCCCTGCGTGCCGCAGGGTTGACCGTCAAGGACGTGAGCGACCTGACAACCTTTCCAGAGATGATGGATGGTCGCGTGAAGACGCTGCATCCCGGGGTCCATGGCGGCCTTCTTGCAGTGCGGGAAAACCCGGAACACGCCGCCGCAATGGCCGAGCACGAAATCGCCTCAATCGACCTCGTGGTCGTCAACCTTTACCCGTTCGAGGCGACCGTGGCCAAAGGCGCAGGCTATGACGAGGTCATCGAGAACATCGACATCGGCGGCCCCGCCATGCTGCGCTCGGCGGCCAAGAACCATGCCTATGTCTGCGTCGTAACCGATGTGACCGACTATGACGGCCTGATGGCGCTGCTAGAAGACCATGACGGTGCAACGGACTACGCGTTCCGGCAGGAACTTGCGTTGAATGCCTATGCGAGGACGGCCGCCTATGACGCTGCCGTGTCCGGCTGGATGGCCGGGGCGCTGCAAAAGCGCGCCCGCCGCGTCGCGCTCGCGGGGGAACTGCGGCAAGAGATGCGCTACGGCGAGAATCCACACCAGCAAGCGGCATTCTATGTGGACGGCTCCCGCCAGACCGGGGTCGCGACCGCCCGGCAGCATCAGGGCAAGGCGCTAAGCTATAACAACATCAACGACACCGACGCCGCCTTTGAACTCGTCAGCGAGTTTGATCCCACCGACGGCCCGGCCTGTGCGATCATCAAGCATGCCAACCCCTGTGGCGTGGCGCGAGGCAAGACCCTCAAGGAGGCCTATACCCGCGCGTTTCAGTGCGACCAGACCTCGGCCTTTGGCGGGATCATCGCGCTGAACCAACCTCTCGATGGGGCGACCGCCATGGAGATCACCAGGATCTTCACCGAAGTGGTCATAGCGCCGGGTGCCGACGACGAGGCCCGCGCGGTCTTTGCCGACAAGAAGAACCTGAGACTGCTGACAACCGACAGTCTGGCCGATACCCGCACAGCATCAGCCTACCTCAAGCAGGTGGCAGGCGGGTTCCTGTTGCAGGACAAGGACGTTGGTCACGTGGCGGAGGCTGACCTGAAGGTCGTCACAGAGCGCGCGCCGACCGAAGACGAAATGCGCGACCTCCTCTTTGCGTGGACCGTGGCGAAACACGTGAAGTCGAACGCCATCGTCTACGCGAACAACCGCGCCACCGTGGGCGTCGGTGCCGGTCAGATGAGCCGCGTTGATTCGACCCGGATCGCCGCCCGAAAGGCCGAAGACATGGCGCGGGAGCTCGGACTGACGGCGCCTCTGACGCGCAATTCCGTTGCTGCGTCGGACGCCTTCTTTCCCTTCCCGGATGGTTTGCTGACCGTCGCAGAGGCCGGGGCGACGGCGGTCATTCAGCCCGGCGGGTCCATGCGGGATGACGCTGTCATCGAGGCCGCAAACGAGGCCGGGCTCGCCATGGTGTTCACTGGCCAGCGGCACTTCAGGCACTGATGCGCGCGCTTTGGATCACGGCCGCCCTCGTCTTTGTCATCGATCAGGTGACAAAGTACTATGTTGTGCACGTCCTCGACCTCGCGCGGGTGCTGAACATGGATGTGTTCCCGCCCTATCTGGTGCTTCGGATGACCTGGAACTACGGGATAAACTTCGGGCTCTTCTCAGGCAGCGGCAGCACGCGCTGGATCCTCATAGCCATTGCGTTCCTGATCTGCGGGGCGGTGATCTGGTGGATGCGGAAGGGACAACCACGGCGCGCCATGGTGTGCGCGGGGCTTCTGGTGGGCGGCGCGATGGGAAATGTCATCGACCGGGTGGCCTATGGCGGCGTGGCCGACTTCCTCAATATGTCCTGCTGCGGCTTTCAGAACCCCTACGCGTTCAACGTGGCGGATATCGCCGTCTTCCTGGGGGCCATCGGGCTGGTCTTTTTCGCCGATGATGCAAAGGAGGCGAAGGCGTGACGCCGCTTTCAAAGCGCGTTATGACGGACGCGAGAGGTGACAATATGCGCTGGATGATCCTTGGTTTCGCGATGTTTGGGCTGGCGGCGTGCTCCGCCGGGCTAAGCGAGGGCCCCGATGAGTTTGCCGTCGTACCGCAAGCGCCCCTCGAGCAGCCCGAGGACCTGAGCAATCTTCCAACGCCCGTTCCCGGAGGCCAGAACCGCGCGGATCTCAGACCCAATTCCGAGGCTGTCGCCGCGCTTGGTGGACGGGTGGAGGGCGGCAGTGTCCCTGCCGCCGATACCGCCATCGTCACTTTTGCGTCCCGGTTTGGGGTCGACCCTGCTATCAGATCCGTCCTGTTCGCCGAGGATGAGCGCTTTCGCGCGCGCATCTCGCGCAGGGGTATCTTCGGCGGTCAGCGCGAGAACCGGTACTTCAGCACGTATCGCTCCCAAACCCTCGATGCCTCGGCAGAGCTCGCGCGTTTCAGGAATGCGGGCGTCTCGGTCCCGACGGCCCCGCCACCGCGATAGACCGGCGTCGCCATCCCAAAGGCCTCACTTAGACGTCAGGCGCGCTTGAACTTGCGCGCTCCGGGCGTAGCTTCCCCTGCAAGGAGGACGCCCATGATCCGCACTCTCTTGGCCTTTGGCTTTTCACTCTCTGCCCACATGGCATCAGCCGCCGAGGCAGTCACGACATTCACGCTCGATAACGGGATGGAGGCCGTGGTCATCGAAGACCATCGCGCGCCCGTCGTGGTGCACATGGTGTGGTACCGCGTGGGCTCTGCCGATGAACCGGAAGGTATCTCCGGGATCGCGCATTACCTCGAACATCTGATGTTCAAGGCCACCGACACCCTGGAGGACGGTGAGTTCTCGCGCACGGTGACGGAAAACGGGGGCACGGACAACGCCTTCACCAGCTTTGACTATACCGGCTATTTCCAGCGCGTGGCTGCGGACAGGCTCGGCCTGATGATGCAGATGGAAGCCGACCGCATGGTCAACCTCAACCTCGATGAAGATGATATCGCCTCTGAACGCGGTGTCGTCATCGAGGAGCGCAACCAGCGCACGGACAGCTCTCCCGGGGCGCTCTTCAACGAACAGATGCGCGCGGCACAATTCATGAACCACCGTTACGGCGTGCCGATCATCGGATGGCGTCATGAGATCGAGGAGCTGGGCCTCGCGGAGGCCGAGGCCTTCTACGAGCAGCACTACGGCCCCAACAACGCCATTCTCGTGGTGGCGGGGGACGTGGACCCGGCCGAGGTGCAAGCGCTGGCTGAAGAACATTACGGCGTCATTGACCCAAATCCGAACGTGACGGCGCGCAGCCGCCCGCAAGAGCCGCCACAATTGTCCGAGCGCCGCCTTGTCTACCGCGATGCCCGCGTCGCCCAACCCTACATGGTGCGCTCCTACCTCGCGCCAGAGCGGAACCCGGGCGCGCAGCGCGAAGCCGCCGCGCTCCAGCTTTTGGCCAACATTCTCGGCGGGTCTGGCGCGACCTCGGTCCTTGGCGAAGCCCTTGAATTCGAGCAGCGCAAAGCTGTCTACACCTCGGCCTTCTACACGGCGCAGTCTCTCGATCCGGCGACATTCTCGCTCATCGCAGTGCCCGTGCCCGAGGTCACCCTGCAGGAGATGGAAGACGCTCTCGATGCAGAGATCGCCGCGTTCCTCGAGGAGGGCGTCGATGAGGAGCAGTTGGAGCGGATCAAGTCCCAGTGGCGCGCGGCCTATGTGTACGCGCTCGACGATGTCGGCTCGATCGCACGGCGGTACGGCACCGCCCTGACGCAGGGCCTGACCGTCGAAGATGTCCAGGCCTGGCCCGAGGTCATTCAGTCGATCACCGGCGAAGAGATTGTGGCCGCTGCCGAGAGCGTCTTTGATCGATCCAATGCCGTTACCGGGTGGCTCGCGCGCCCGCTTGAGGAGGTCTCCCAATGATCTGGCGCGTCACCGCATTCGTCATCGCCCTCGCAACACCCGCTGCGGCCATAGACATCAAGGAAGTCACCAGCCCCGGCGGGATCACCGCCTGGTTGGTCGAAGAGCCGTCCATTCCCTTCACGGCGCTGGAACTCCGCTTCGAAGGGGGGGCGTCCCTCGACCCGGACGGGAAGCGCGGGGTGACGAACCTGATGATGGGCCTGCTCGAAGAGGGCGCGGGGGAGATGGACGCGCGCGCCTTCGCGGAAGCGCGCGAGAGCCTCGCGGCCCGATATGAGTTCGACGCATATGACGACACGGTCACCGTGAGCGCGCAGTTCCTCACCGAGAACCGCGAGGCGTCGGTGGCGCTTCTGCGCGAGGCGCTCCTCAATCCCCGCTTCGACGCGGACGCAGTGGAGCGGGTGAAGGGGCAGGTGGCCTCTGGTATCCGCTCGGACCTGAAGGATCCCGATGAGATTTCATCCGCGACCTTCTTTGAACTCGCCTTTGGCGATCACCCCTATGGCACGTCCCTCGAGGGCACGTTGGAGAGCGTGGAAGGCCTGACGTCTGACGATCTGGAGGCCGCGCGTCAGGCGGCGTTGGTCAAGGACCGGCTTCTCGTCGGGGCGGTAGGTGACATCACCGAGGAGGAGCTCGGCGCCCTCCTAGACGACCTTCTGGGCGCCCTGCCCGAGACCGGGCAAGAGGTCCCTCCGCGCGTGGAGTTCGGCCTTCCCGGCGGCGTGACGGTCGTCGATTTTGAGGGACCTCAATCCACCGCGCTCTTTGGTCATGTCGGCATGGAGCGGGATGACCCCGACTATTTCGCGGCCTTCATCCTGATGGAGATTCTTGGCGGTGGTGGCGTCGAAAGCCGTCTGGGCTTCGAAGTCCGTGAAGAGCGCGGCCTGACCTACGGCATCTCGGCCTTCCTGATCCCCAAGGATCTGTCGGAAATGGTGCTTGGGCGGGTGCGGTCTTCGAACGAGACCATCGCGGACGCCATTGCCGTGACACGCGACGAATGGGCAAAGATTGCCGCCGACGGGGTCACTGAAGAGGAGTTGCGCCGCACACAGACCTACCTGACTGGCGCCTATCCTCTGCGATTTGACGGCAATGCCAACATCGCCAACATCCTCGCCGGGATGCAGCAGGCGGATCTTGGCATCGATTACATCGCAACGCGCAATGACAATATCGAGGCCGTCACGCTGGAAGAGATCAACCGCGTGGCGTCCGAACTGTTGAGCGCCGAAGCGTTGCATTTCGTTGTGGTGGGCGAACCTGTCGGCCTGACATCTACCAACTGACGCTTTCCGAATCTGGCCCAGCCATGCTACCCCTTGGGGCATGGCTGAGGCTAACCCCAAGATATCCGCACCCGTCATCCAGCAGCTCGATGAGGCGGCGATCAACAGGATCGCGGCGGGCGAGGTCGTGGAGCGGCCAGCGAGCGCTGTGAAGGAGCTCGTCGAGAATGCCATCGATGCCGGGGCCCAGCGGATCGAAATTGCGATTGCGGACGGGGGCAAATCCCTGATCCGCGTCTCCGACGACGGTTGCGGGATTGCGCCTGAGGAGCTTCCGCTTGCCCTCGCCCGCCATGCCACGTCCAAGATCGATGGGACTGACCTGCTCAACATCCACACCTTTGGCTTCCGCGGCGAGGCGCTGCCATCGCTCGGCGCCGTGGGTCGGCTGACCGTGACGTCGCGCTGCGGGGCAGAGGCGGCCGCATTGAACGTGACCGGGGGGGAGGCGTCTTCGGTGCGCCCTGCGGCCCTCAGCCAAGGGACAGTGGTCGAGCTTCGGGACCTCTTCTTTGCCACGCCTGCACGCCTCAAGTTCCTCCGCTCAGACAAGGCGGAGGCGCAGGCCGTCGCCGACGTCGTCAAACGGCTGGCCATGGCAGAGCCCCGGGTCAGCTTCACTCTCCGCGATCTCGGCTCGGGCCGCGAGGTGCTTCGTGCGGATGCCCGCAACGGCGACGTCTTTGACGCGTTGCGGGGACGGCTGACCCAGATCCTCGGGCAGGACTTCACGGACAACAGCATTGCCGTGGACGCAGAAAAGGACGGCGTCACCATGACGGGCTTTGCGGCCCTCCCCACCTATTCACGGGGGGCAGCGGTGGCGCAGTTCCTCTTCGTCAACGGGAGGCCGGTGCGCGACAAGCTTCTTCTCGGGGCATTGCGGGGCGCCTACGCCGACTTCCTGAGCCGCGACCGCCACCCGGCGGTGGCGCTCTTCATTGAATGTGACCCGACGCGGGTGGATGTGAACGTGCATCCCGCAAAATCTGAGGTGCGCTTTCGCGAGCCCGGCACCGTCCGCAGCCTCATCGTTGCGGGCCTGCGCAAGGCCCTGAGCGAGGCCGGGCACCGCGCGTCGAGCACGGTCGCGCAGGAGACACTGGGGGCCATGCGCCCCGAACCTCAACAGAATGTCGTCTACCAGATGGATTTTGCCTCTCGCGCGCGCCCCATGACGCCAAGTCGCCCCCAGCAGGGCTTCGCGGACGGCCCTCAGCCCTTTGAAGCGCCAGCCGCACGGGTCGAACCCGACGCGTCTCCGCAGGATTATCCGCTCGGGGCCGCGCGCGCGCACCTCCATGAAAACTACATCGTCGCGCAGACTGATG
Source organism: Pseudomonadota bacterium (assembly GCA_038751055.1). GTDB lineage: Bacteria > Pseudomonadota > Alphaproteobacteria > Rhodobacterales > Rhodobacteraceae > Shimia_B. The sequence goes on from JBCDGS010000028.1 coordinate 20,163, forward strand.
ACGGCATGATCCTCGTGGACGCCCATGCCGCCCACGAACGCCTCGTCTACGAAAAGCTGAAGGCGCAATTGGCCGAGACAGGGATCGCCTCGCAGGCCTTGCTGATCCCCGAAGTCGTGGAATTGAGCGCCACAGATACCGCGCTCGTCCTTCGCGAAACGGAGGTGCTCGGGCAGATGGGCCTCGTGATCGAGCCATTTGGTGCAGGCTCGGTCGCCATCCGCGAAGTGCCCGCGATCCTCGGCGCCTGCGACGCGCGCGCGCTCCTACTCGATGTGATCGACGAGCTTACGGATGGGGGATCCTCGCGGCGCGTGCAGGACCGCATTGAGGCCGTCTTGAGCCGCGTCGCCTGCCACGGCTCGGTCAGGACCGGTCGGCGCATGCAGGCCGAGGAAATGAACGCGCTTCTGCGGCAGATGGAGGCGACACCGCATTCCGGTCAGTGCAACCACGGGCGACCCACCTATGTGGAACTCAAGCTTGCCGATATCGAACGGCTTTTCGGGCGCTCATGACCTGGCTTGAGGCGCTGGACCCACGAGATCCGCTGGTGATGGGCGCGGTGGGCCTGACGGCGATTGTCCTGCTTGTCATGGTGATCCTTCGCGCGCTCAGGCCGCTTTCTGCGCTGGGGCATCGGGTTGAGATGCTGGGGCAGGGCCAGCAGCAGCTTGCCGGAGGCCTTACCCATGTGAGCGAGGCCCAAGCTGCGCAGCAGGCCCAGATGATCCAGCTCATGGAAACGCGGCTCGCCCAGGTGACAGAGCGTATGAACGAGAACCTCACGACCTCGGCAAAGGCGACGGCCACGTCGCTCGGCGCGCTGCAGCAGCGACTGCAGGCCATCGACAAGGCGCAGGACAACATCACCAAGCTCTCCGGCGATGTCTTGGGCCTGCAAGACATCCTGTCGAACAAACAGACAAGAGGCGCGTTCGGAGAGATCCAGCTGGCCGAGATCGTGGGCAAGGCGCTGCCGCCGAACGGCTACAGCCTCCAAGCGACGCTGTCGAACGGGCGGCGGGCGGATTGCCTGATCCATCTGCCCAATCCGCCGGGGCCCATTGCCGTGGATGCGAAGTTTCCGCTGGAAGCCTACGAGGCTCTCCGGCAGGCGACCACGGACGCTGACCTGCAGCATGCTGCCCGCAGGCTACGGCACGACGTGCGCGCCCACATCAAGGCAATTTCAGAGCGCTACATCCTGGAAGGCGAGACCGCCGACGGGGCCCTGATGTTCCTGCCGTCAGAGGCCATCTATGCAGAGCTTCACGCCAACTTCCCCGAACTCGTGCGCGAAGGATTTGCCGCGCGCGTCTGGATCGTTTCGCCGACAACGTGCATGGCGACGCTGAATACGATGCGCGCGATCCTGAAAGACGCCCGCATGCGCGAGCAGGCAGGCGCAATCCGAAAGGAGCTCGCCGCGCTTTACGAAGATGTCGATCGGTTGGGCGCGCGCGTTGGCAACCTTGATCGCCATTTCGGGCAGGCCCAGAAGGATATCGACGAGATTAAAATTTCTGCCAAGAAGGCCGGCGCGCGGGCCAGACGCATCGATGCGTTTGACTTCGAAGAGGTAACCCAAGAGTTACCCCCAGAGCCCCTGCCGAGCCGCATCGTGCGGTCAAGCTGACCCTGGGGGGCAGCCAGTCTTGTGGGCAGCGACCGAGAGCGTATTCGCCTGGCCGCTGCCCATCAGTTTAAGGAGCAGTGATGCGGGCGCGATGCAAGAGCGCGCCGAGAGCCGCCCCGACAAGCGGAGCCACAATGAAGAGCCACAGCTGGGCGAGGGCAGTGCCCCCCGCAAAGAGCGCGGGCCCGATGGAACGTGCCGGATTGACGGAGGTGCCCGTGACCGTGATCCCCACCAGGTGGATCATGACGAGGGTCAGACCAATCGCCAGCCCTGCGAAAGCAGGTGTGCCGGAGGTTTCATCCGTGACGCCTAGGATCACGACGAGGAAGATCGCCGTCGCGATGACTTCGAAGAGGAAGGCAGAGACCATGAAGAACTCGCCACCATAGCCCGCGCCCCAGCCGTTCTGTCCAAGGCCGTTGGCAGCGATGTCGTAGCCGTCGGCGCTGTTGGTTGCGATGACAAAGACGGCCGCGGCCGCAATGGTTGCGCCGACCGTTTGCGCGATGGCGTAGCCCACGAACGTCGCTGGCGTGATGCGGCCCGCGAGCAGCGCGCCAAGTGACACGGCCGGATTGAGATGCGCGCCAGAGACTGCACCGATGGAATATGCCATGGCCACGACAGAGATGCCGAAGGCGAAGCTGATGCCGGTGATTGAGATTGAATCGGCGATGCCAATTCCGCTCCCCGCAAGGACGGCAGACCCGACCCCGAAGAAGACCAGCGTGAAGGTGCCGATTATCTCTGCGATGTTAGCTTTCATTACATGTACTCCCCGTTTACTAAGTACGGGGAGTATCGCTAATCATATGTCGCAGGGCTCCTAAGGGGAAAAACCCAGGGGCCATGCCCTCGTTTTCCTGAAAAAAACGCCGAAACGGGCACTTAGCTGCTGCTGTCGCCGGCGGTGAACATCAGACGAACAGTCACTGGGACGGCTCGGTCGATGCGGCCCAGCCCTGCGAGCTCCATCAGTTTGTCGATGCCCGCGTCCACGCCGAGCTCCTCAGTTGAGACGTAGGTGACGCCGTCTGACATCACGAGGACGTTGTCTTCGGACAGCCGCGCGGCGAGGACAGGCAAGTCCACAAACACCTCCTGGCCCAGAAACATGAGCGTTCCTTCGACGGTGCTGGTCATGGTCTCGCCAACGGCGAGGCCGCCCATGGCGTCCATGTCGACCTCGGCCATGAGTTGCGCGCTGGGCGCCATCTTGAAGACGTGTTCCTGCATTCGCTCATTTCGGATGTCGATGCCCGTGTCCGCTGTCGCGAGATCAAGAGTAAGATCGACAATCCCTTCGGAAGACACGGTTCCAGACAGGCCGTTGAAGGAATGGCTTTCACCGATGACATCGGACTTCACGGAGCCGAAACCGATTTTCGAGTTCTCGCCGTCCAGCATCCACATCTCTGCACTGGCGGCGGTGGAGGCCAGCATCAGGCTAGCAGCGAAAAGGGTCGTTCTCATTGTCGTTTCCTCCCGGGTGTTTGTTTTACCTAACGTAAACCTAGTCCGGCGGGCCAAAACGCAAAACGCCGCCCGGCTAAGGGCGGCGCAACTGTCTGTGATTGGTCCGTAAAGGGCCGTATCGGCTCAGATCCGAAAGATCTTTTGCGCCAGCCGGGGCACGACGCCCGAGAACCGCAGCGGAGCATCGGTCGCCGTGAGGCAGATGCAATCCTCACCTATGTCAGCGATAGGCGTGTGTTCCAGCTCCTGATTGGCCACCTCGATGTCGCCTCGGGCGAAGCGGTCGCCATCGTCCAGAAATGCGCCTTGAAGGACCAGAGTCAGCTCTGTACCCGCATGGCCGTGGTCTGGCATCTCGGCGCCCGCCGGGATGAAAAGAAGGCGCACCGACGCGTCCTTGCTCGTCGGCAGGACGGCTTGTTTAACACCGCCGCCCATGCGCCGCCACGTAACCGCGCTCAAGTCACCACCGACGTAATCCTGCAATGGCTTCGGGAACACACCCGTCTGGGCCCACACCGTCTTGATCGGATCCTTTGCCCGGCTCGAAATGAGCTTTAGCGTCGCCTCAAGCGCACCTTCAGACAGCTCCACCTCGGCCGCGTCATCAAGCACTGCACCACCGACGGCCTCGAATTCCATCAACCTCGCCCGACATTCATCGCATAGCGACACGTGGGTCGCGACGACGAGGTTGAACGCTTCGGGTAGCGTGCCCGCTGCATACCCCATCAACAGCTCGTCAGTGAGGTGATGTTTTATTCCTTGCTCACTCATCTGGCCTAACTCTCCACTTGCGCTTTCCGCGCTTATCCCATTGCGTGGCGCAATCTATCCAGCGCCAAGCGTATCCGAGATTTGATCGTCCCCAACGGCAACCCTGTCTCAGCAGCGATTTCGCTATGGCTGAGATCCCCAAAGTATGCGCGTTCGATCAACACTCTCTGTTTCTCCGGCAGCTCGGACAGGGCCCGAGCCAGTTGCGTACTCTCTTGCTGCAGGGCGAGCACGTCCTCTTGGTCCGGCTCGGCTTCGGGCCCCCAGGGGAGGTCCTCGGGCTCAGGCCTGCGCTGTTTCCGAAGGGCGTCGATCGACCGATTCCGGGCGATCGTAAAGATCCAGGTGGCGACGCTCGCGCGGGCCGGATCAAACATATGTGCCTTCGTCCACAGGGTGGCCATCACCTCCTGCGTCGTCTCTTCAGCGAGCGCAGCGTTTGCGCCCGATTTCATCAGAAACGCCTTCACCCGTGGGGCGAAATGCTGAAACAAGGCCCTGAAAGCGGCCTTATCCTGACGGGTCTTGATGGCGTCTACTTCTGCCACCCAGGGGCCCGCCTGAGGGCGATCCTGTACGTTCACGTTCGTGGCTCCGGCACTTGGAGTGTCAATCCGAGTTGTCAACTCAGTGACAGCACCATAAGACACATTTGCCTTGAGTGCACTCTTTTCCTGGGCCGAGGACGTCGACGTCAACATGCACATTATACGCCATCCGTGGCGCTGTGGATCACTGTATGCAAAAGAAATTTTTGAAACTCATCCATAGGGTTGGGACGTGCGTAGGACGGTAGACGAACAAGGGGAAGTGAAGAGCAATATGCCGTTTGAAACAGGCTATGCCGATGGGTTTATATCTGACGCAGGCGCATCCAAACGTATCGCAGTAATTGGTGGAGGCATATCCGGAATGAGCGCGGCCCACATGCTGGGCGATCTCAATCGGGTGGTGTTGTTTGAAAGCGAGTCGCGCCTGGGCGGCCATGCGCGAACCGTTTTTGCAGGCAAAAACCATCGCCCGGTGGATACCGGGTTTCTGGTGTTCAACTACGCGACGTATCCGCATCTGACCCAGCTTTTTGACAAACTGAACGTGCCCATCGCTGAAAGCAACATGTCGTTCGGGTGCTCTGTCGGCGGCGGGCGCATGGAGTACGGCATTCTCGCGCGGTCCGCGATCTTTGCGCAAAAGCGTAACCTGCTCCGGCCGCAATTCTACAAGATGCTCGCCGACATGATCCGCTTCGGCAAGGATGCCGAGGCCGTCGTCGACGACGCCATGAGCGTCGGGGACCTTATCGAGGCCATGCGCCTCGGCGATTGGTTTCGCGATTACTACCTCTTGCCCATGTCAGGGGCGATCTGGTCCACGCCCACGACCAAGATCACAGAGTTTCCTGCACGCGCGCTCGTCAACTTCTTCGTCAATCACGGTCTGATGCGCGATAACCAGCAGCACGGCTGGTACACCGTTGACGGCGGCTCCATCGAATACGTGTCCCGGCTGGCAGCACGCATGGCACGACAGGGCATAGATGTGCGCCTGGGTGCGGGCATTGCGGGGGTGCGGCGGACTCCACGTGGTGTAGAGGTCCGCGCCCGTGGCGGTGACTGGGAGGCGTTTGAAGAAGTCGTCTTTGCGACGCATTCCGACGACACGCTTTCGATGCTCGCCGACCCGTCAGAGCAGGAGGCCAAGGCCCTCGGCGCGGTGGCATACCAGCCAAACCACGCCGTCCTGCACTCCGACCCCGTGACCATGGCCAAGCGCAAGGCCGTCTGGGCGGCCTGGAACTACACCGAGAGCGCGGACACCGACGTCATCGATCTGACCTACTGGATAAACCGTCTCCAGAACATTCCCGGGCCCGAACAGTTCTTTGTGACGCTGAATTCGCAAAAGCCGATCCGGGACGAGCTGATCCACGACACCTACACGTTCCGGCATCCCGTCTTTGATGCCGCCGCCCACCAGGCACAGCGCGATATCGCCGCGTTCAACGGCACGCGAGGCACCTGGTTCTGCGGCGCCTGGATGAAGAATGGCTTCCACGAGGACGGCATCGCCTCGGCCGTGGATGTCGTCCGTGCAATTGAGGCCCGCGACGCGGTGCCTATGGCGGCCGAGTGACCCTTGTCGAGCACATATCGGGCGAGACCTTCCACGGTCGGCGCGGCGGGGTAAGGAACGCCTTTCGATACTCCATCGACTATGTGCTGTGCGATGCCGACGCGGTGCCGCGGGTGCCGTGGCTGTTCGGGCGCAACCGGCGTGGCCTCGCGTCGCTCCACGACGTTGACCATGGGGGCGCTCCGGGCGAGGGGAGGGGCGCAGACTGGGTGCGTGATGTCCTGCGGGCCCATGGGCTGCCAGAGCCCGCGCGCATCGAGATCCTCGCCCAGCCGCGCTTTTGGGGTCACGTCTTCAATCCGGTCTCCTTCTGGCTGTGTTACGACGATGACGGCGAGATGCGGATCGTCATCGCTGAGGTGACAAACACCTTCGGCGACCGTCACTCCTACCTATGCCACACTGACGAACTGACACCGCTCACGCGTGGTGTGGAGGTGCAGGCGCACAAGGTGATGCATGTCTCCCCTTTCATGCCCATCGAAGGGGGCTACCGCTTTCGGTTTGACGTCACCGCTGACAAGATCGGTATCCTCATCGACTACCAGCAGGGCAACGATGGAGGGCTCATCGCGACGCTGACAGGGCCGAGGGCACCCCTGACCTCGCTGGGTATCCTTCGGGCTGCATTGCGCCGGCCTTTTGGGTCCCGCCGCGTGCTGGCGCTGATCCACTGGCAGGCGCTGAAGCTCTGGTGGAAGGGCGTGAAGTATCGCCCGCAGCCCGCCCCGCCGCGCGAGGAGGTCTCCCGGTGACGGCGGCCGTCGCCCCGCCCTTGCAGGACCGCCTCCCTGCCTATTCGCTGTTCGGAGCGATCCTGGCGGCGGCAGGTTTGCCGATCTACATTTACGCGCCCCCATTTTATGCAGAAACCTACGGAGTATCGCTGACCGGGATCGCGGCCGTCTTGTTCTGGCTGCGCATGTTCGATGCGGTGCAGGATCCGGCGCTTGGCTGGATATCGGAGCGTCTGGGCTCGGCACGCGGGATCGCCGTGGCGCTGGGCGGGGCCGTCCTCGCCGCGTCCATGATCGGGCTTTTCGCCGTGGAGCCGCCCTTCTGGCCGCTCGCGTGGTTCGCCCTGACGATCACATTCCTCTTCTCGAGCTTTTCGTTCCTCAACATCAATTTCTACGCCGAGGGCGTGCGGAAATCTGGCGACATTGATGGCGGCCACGTCCGTCTCGGCGCATGGCGGGAAGGCGGCGCGTTGCTGGGCGTCTGCATCGCGGCCGTCGCGCCGACGCTGCTGGCAAGCTATGTTGCTGCGCCCTTTGCAACTTTCGCCATCGCCTTTGCGGTTATCGTCGCCCTCGCCGTGCTCGCCATGGCGCCTGAATGGACCCGCCGGATGGATGCCCAGCCCACAGGGATCGGGACGATCCTTCAGGACAAGTTGGCGCTCAAGCTTCTGATCCTCGCACTGGTCAATGCCACGCCCCTGGCGGTGTCATCGACGCTCTTCCTCTTCTTCGTGGAGAGCCGCCTTGAGGCCCCGGGGTGGGAGGGGCCGCTTCTCGTTCTCTTCTTTCTCGCGGGCGCAGCGACCGCCCCGATCTGGTCAAAAGCCGCTGAGAGGTTTGGCCCGAAGCCCGTCCTGATCTTTGCAATGGTGTCGGCCATCGTTAGCTTCGGCGGCGCGGCCCTGCTCGGGCCCGGCGACGCCGCCTTCTTTGCGGTGATCTGCGTGGCGTCCGGCGCCACCATCGGCGCGGACCTTGTCCTGATGCCCGCCCTTTTCAGCGCCCGCATGGCCGCTATTTCACCCAATGGGGGACAGGGCTTTGGCCTGTGGTCCCTCGTCCAGAAATTCACGCTGGCCTTCGCCGCCATCGTGCTTCTTCCGCTTCTCGATGCCTCGGGGTTTGAAGCGGGGTCCGCAACACAACCCCCCGAGGCATTGGCACTTCTGACGATCCTCTACGCGCTTGTCCCCTGTGGCCTGAAAGTCCTGGCCATCGGAATTCTCGCGCGAACTGATCTGACGAAGATATAGGAGGCAACGATGGACAACATCTACTACCTACTTCTCGGGGCAGCGCTTGTGGTTGGTGCGTCTGCTCTGATCGCGACCCGCTGGTCCTTCAAGGCACAGAAGTCCGCAGATTATGGCGGCTCGGGTCCGCAATTTGACATCCGGCAGCACCTGCAGGGGCCGATCCTCTGCGAGGGTGTGATTTACGGCCCCACCGGGCGCGTGACATCCCGGTTTGTGGCGGATTTCGATGCGCATTGGGAAGGCAATACGGGCGTCATGAAAGAGACCTTCCGCTATGACAGCGGCCGGGTCCAAGACCGGGAGTGGCGCCTGACCCTGGGCAATGACGGATCGATCAAGGCAGATGCGGATGATCTCATAGGCACGGGGCAGGGCCGCCAGGAGGGCAACGCCGTCCAGTTGAACTATAACATCAAGCTCCCGGAGGAGAGCGGCGGCCACGTTCTCAATACGACGGATTGGATGTACCTCGTCGAGAACGGAACCATCATGAACCGGTCCCAGTTTCGGAAGTTCGGCATCAAGGTTGCCGAACTCGTCGCAACCATGAGGCCCAAGGAGCAATAGATGCGCAAAGTGCAGGGCAAGCGTTACTGGCTGGTTGGCGCGTCCGAGGGTCTCGGGCGCGCGCTTGCGCTGCAGATGGCCGAGGCGGGGGCAGAGGTGATCGTCTCTGCCCGCTCTGAGGAACGGTTGCAGGAACTCGTCACCGAGATGGGATCCGGCGAAGCCGTGCCGTGCGATGTCACCGATCAGGAGAGCGTCAATGCCGCCGTGGAGCGCATCGGACATATCGACGGGATCGTTTACCTCGCTGGAGTGTACTGGCCCATGTCGTCCATGAAGTGGGAGGCCGAGAAGGCCACGCAAATGGTCGAGATCAACATGATGGGCGCGTTTAGGTGTCTTGGTGCTGTGATGCCGCAAATGATCGAGCGGGGGAGCGGCCATATCGTGATCACCGGCTCCCTCAGCGGCTTCCGCGGATTGCCGAAGACAGTGGGGTACGGGGCATCAAAAGCCGCGGTCATGTACCTTGCCGAAGGGATGTATGCCGATTTGAAGGCCACGGACATCGACGTTCAGGTCGTGAACCCGGGGTTCATCAAGACGCGTCTGACCGACAAGAACACTTTCAGGATGCCCTTCATCATGGAGCCCGAAGCCGCCGCGACGGCGGTCTTCGATCACATGAAACTGGGCGGATTCAAAAAGAGCTTCCCGTATGGGTTTTCCCTGCTCTTTCGGTTCAGCCAGCTCTGGCCGGATTGGCTTTACTACCGTGTCTTTTCCTGAAGCGCTGCGCTAATCTAGGCAGCGGGCCCGCCCGCCTCCCTCCGTCGCTGTCGCTCGGACCATCGGTGGCGCGCTTCGCGCGGGGCGCTCCATTGAGGGAGATTGTCTGTGTGTGAACCGAAGGACCCTCCGGGGGAAGTACAAGGCACAAAGAAGGCTGCGACACAGCCTTGGAAAGCTGCCCTCGCACTGGAGGTGCGGCCTAGTTTTCTTTGTGCTTTGTACTTCCGCCGGAGGCATCCGACGTCTGCAACGAGCGCGGACGTGAGTGGTTGGTGACTGCGTTCTGGGCCGCTGACGGCACCGCCTGAGACGCCAGGGCGTTCAGCGGTTCGCGCCCGGAACCCAAAGGACGTCCGAGGAGCCATCGTCATTGGCAATGCGGCTGGCCACGAAGAACCAGTCACTGAGGCGGTTGAGATACTTCACGCCCGCCGGATTCACGCTTTCTACTGTCCCAAGCTCAACCGACAGTCTCTCCGCCCGGCGCGTGACCGTCCGGCACAGGTGCAGATGCGCTGCCAGAGGCGAGCCACCAGGCAGGATAAAGCTCTTGAGCGGGCTGAGCCGCTTGTTCATCGCATCGATCTCTGCCTCCAGGCGGTCCACCTGGGCTGTCGTCATGCGCAGCGGGGCATATTCTGCGTCGGCGTCCTTCTCCATGTCCGGTCGGCACAGATCCGCCCCCAGATCGAAGAGATCATTCTGGATGGCAGATAGCTGCGCGTCCATCTCCCCGTCGGCATGCAGACGGGCCATGCCAGCTGTCGCATTCACCTCGTCCACCGTGCCATAGGCCGTCACGCGGAGCGAGTGTTTCGCCACCCGCGACCCGTTGCCCAGCGCGGTCTCGCCACCGTCGCCCGTGCGCGTGTAGATTTTTGAAAGCACGACCATGTTTGTCTTCCTGTCCGTTAACCGCGCGACGCGATGAGGATCATGATCAGCACGATGGCCGCCCCTTGGGCAACGATCCTGAGCCGCATGATCTTGTTGGCATTTTTCTTGTTGAACTCTCCTCCGCGCGCGAAGGCTCCGATGCCCACGGCGAGGATAACCCCCACGAGGACGACGGCGAGAATGGCAATGATCAGAAGCGGTTCTTGCATTTTAATTCCCTTCCCCCCGGAGCTAAGCCGCCATCACAGTCGGGCAAGCAGATTGTCCATCGCAGCGCGCGGCAAAATGCGACGCATCACCGCCATCGCAAAGGTCGGTGTCGTGATCTTGTACCGCGCCGCCGGCTTGCGCGCGGTCAGGGCGCCATGGACCTTGATGGATACGGCTCGTGGCGTGAGTTCGAACGGGTCCGGCCCTGCCTTGTCCCGATAGAGCCGGGGTCGGAGGCGGTTCTCGTATACGCTCCGGCGGGCGGAATTCTCCCAATCGATCCACCGTTCGAAATGTGGGATGGCGTTGCGCCGGATCTCCGTCCCGATTGGCCCGGGCTGGATCAGGATCGGAAAGATGTTGCTGCCGCGCAGCTCGAGGCGGAGCGTATCCGTCAGCCCCTCAAGCGCGAATTTTGTCGTATTGTATGAGCCCCGCATTCGCAGGGCCGCGAACCCCAGAACCGAGGAGCAGTTCAGGATCCGCCCGTGACCCTGAGCTCGCATCACCGGAATGACGCGGCAGCTCAGATCGTGATAGCCGAGAAGGTTTGCCTCTAGGTTCTGGCGAAGGGCGGCGCGGGGCAGATCTTCGACCGCTCCGGGGATGGCATAGGCTCCGTTGTTGAAAAGGGCATCGAGCGTGCCGCCAGTGGCGTCCAGCACCTCCCCCAGCCCGGCCTCGACGGTGCGTTCGTCCTCGTAATCGATCCTCGGAGCCTCAAAACCTTCCGCCTCAAGGCGCGCGCAATCGGCCTCCTTGCGGCACGAGGCGAAAACGCGCCAGCCTTTCTGGCGAAGGTAGTGCGCGCAGTCGTAGCCTATGCCGCTCGAGCAGCCGGTAATGAGGATTGAACGTGCCATCCGGAGCCCCCGTCGCGATTGTGCGACGAGGTGGACTGACCTGCAGCCCGGATGCAAGCGGGTTTTGAGCTTAGTTTACAGATGCAAGCAGGCGCTCGGCCATCCAGCCCACGCGGCCTGACTCCGTCGCACGGATCTTCACCCACCCGTCGCCCGGGTTCTGAAGGACCTCCGCCTCGTCGCCGCGCACCAGTTGCGTCAGGACCTGAAAGTTCGTGCCCGGGCCGTTACGCATGTTGACACGCGACCCCGTGACCGTGCGCAGGTCAATGGAGGCGACGACCTCTTCGATGACGGGCTCTGCAGGTGCAGCCGCCTCGCCGATGATCGTTGCAATCGATGACCCGGTCCCGGCTTGTGTGAAGGCGGCCAGGGTTGCCGTCTCAGGCTCTGCGGCGGCGGCGCCGAGAGCACGCGCCCGAGGTTGCCCGACGATCACAGCACCTTCTGGTGCAGTTTCAGCCCGGGCCACGACGTTTGCGTCTTCTTGATCCGCAACGTCCTGCAGCAGGGCGTTCAGCGGTTTGGCCTCTGCTTCCGGCGCAACGAAATCCGTTCCCCCGGAGAGCTCAAAGAAGCCCCAGCCAAGAAGCAAAAAAGTAACGATCATAAACCGGGCCACGGTACATCCCCTCACGACGGTGAAAACTCAGATAGCGATCCCACCCATAGAATCGGTAACACACTAACATAACGGGGAGTGATTCCGTTCCCCTCCCCCCAACTCGCTTTTGTATCCACAGTTTTGTTGCAACTTTGCCGAGCTTTGCGGCCGTTGGGGCAGGGATAGTCCGGCTGGGCTCTGGACGCCCCAAAACGCGGTCGCTACACCAGATCTATGGCTGGTGATGAAGATGACGACGACATCGTGCTGAACGAGGTCGCAGAGCCGCTGCGTCGCGCGATTGGAGAGCGGTATCTGACCTACGCGTTAAGCACGATCATGCATCGCGCGCTGCCAGATGCGCGGGACGGCCTCAAACCCGTTCACCGGCGCATATTGTTCGCGATGCGGCGACTGCGGCTGACGCCAGACGGTAAATTCCTGAAGTCGGCGAAGATCTCTGGCGACACGATGGGGGACTTCCATCCCCACGGGGACGGGGCGATCTACGACGCCATGGCGCGCCTCGCGCAGGATTTCGCGGTGCGCTATCCGCTGGTCGACGGGCAGGGCAACTTTGGCAATATCGACGGCGATAACCCGGCTGCCTCGCGCTACACCGAGGCGCGTCTGACGGCTTTTGCCGAGGCACTTCTTCAAGGCCTCGACGAAGATGCCGTCGATTTTCGCGACAATTACGATGGCCGCCTGCAAGAACCGGCAGTGCTTCCGGCAGCCTATCCTAACCTCCTCGCCAATGGCGCAGCGGGGATCGCGGTGGGCATGGCGACCAATATCCCGCCGCACAACCTCGATGAGCTGATCGGCGCATGCCTCCACCTCATCAAGGCGCCGAATGCGCGTGATGATACGCTGATGGACTACGTGAAGGGCCCTGACTTCCCCACGGGCGGCGTGATCGTGGAACCGCGCGAGAGCATGGAAGAGACCTACCGCACCGGGCGCGGCTCTTTCCGTCTGCGGTGCAAGTGGCACGTCGAGGACCTAAGCCGCGGCCAGTGGCAGATCATCGTTACGGAGATCCCCTATCAGGTCCAGAAGTCGAAGCTGATCGAGAAGCTCGCGGAAGTCATCCAGACGAAGAAGGTCCCGATCCTCGCGGATGTGCGGGACGAAAGCGCCGACGACATCCGGATCGTGCTGGAACCGCGCTCCAAGAATGTCGATGCGGACGTCCTCATGGGAATGCTGTTTCGCAACACCGACCTTGAGGTGCGCTTCAGCCTCAACATGAACGTGCTCATCGACGGGGTGACGCCCAAGGTCTGCTCCATGAAGGAGGTCTTGCGCGCCTTCCTCGATCACCGGCGAGACGTGCTGTTGCGGCGCACGGCGTACAGGCTGGCAAAGATCGATAACCGGCTCGAGGTGCTCGAAGGCTTTATCATCGCCTTTCTGAACCTCGACCGCGTGATCGACATCATCCGCTATGACGACGACCCCAAGGTCGCTCTCATGACCGAAGACTGGGACCGGGAATTCCCCCGCGCCCGCGACGAGGACGACTATGTATCCCCGATCGGTTTGCCGCTGGAGCCCGACCCGGCGCTCACGGAAGTGCAGACCGAGGCGATCCTGAACATGCGCCTGCGCTCCCTCCGCCGCCTCGAGGAGATGGAGTTGATCCGCGAGAAGGACGCCCTCGAAGGGGAGCGCGCCGATCTCCACGACCTCCTTGCCCGCGAAGACCGCCAGTGGAAGAAGATCGCCGCGCAGCTCAAAGAGGTGCGCAAGGAGTTCGCTGGGCCTGAACACCGCTCGCAACGGCTGACCACCTTTGCGGAGGCCGCAGAGGTCGACGAAGTCCCGATCGAGGCCATGATCGACCGCGAGCCGGTAACCGTTGTCTGCTCCAAGATGGGCTGGATCCGCGCCATGAGCGGCCATATCGATCTCACGCGGGAACTGAAGTACCGCGACGGCGACGAGGGACGGTTCGTCTTTCACGCTGAAACGACGGATCGCCTCATGGCCTTCGCCTCGAACGGACGGTTTTACACGCTGTCGGTCTCAAATCTGCCTGGCGGGCGCGGCATGGGAGAACCTCTGCGCCTCATGGTCGACTTGCCCAACGAGGCCGAGATCGTCGCGCTCTTTATCCACCAGCCGGGACGCAAACAGCTCGTTGCGTCCACCGGCGGGGATGGCTTTATCGTGGCCGAAGACGAGGTGCTGGCGCAGACGCGCTCCGGCAAGCAGGTGCTGAACGTGAAAGCGCCGACAAAGGCTCTGATCTGCTCGCCTGTGTCGGGGGATAGCGTCGCCTGCGTCGGCGAAAACCGGAAAGTTCTGGTCTTCGCCCTCGAGGAATTGCCAGAAATGACGCGAGGCAAGGGCGTTCGCCTCCAGCGTTACAAGGACGGGGGCCTTAGTGATGTCATCACCTTCACCCTGGCAGAAGGCCTCTCGTGGCTCGATCCCGCCGGACGAACCCGGACCGTTACAAGCCCAGAGCTCGACGAGTGGCGCGCCAAGCGGGCCAGCGCAGGACGGATGGCACCTCGCGGCTTCCCACGCGACAACCGGTTCACCTGATCCCGGTCTTCACGGCGACTGGCGCGGTCGCCGCTGGCCGCTCTTTAAGCTCGCGCTCTGGACGGGGCTCCTCACGGTCCTGACGCTTGGCCTCTACCGCTTTTGGGCGCGCACCCGCATTCGCCGCTGGTACTGGAGTGCAATCCGACCGGCAGGGTTCCCGCTGGAATATGTCGGCACACCCTACGAAAAGCTCCTGGGCTTTCTCGTGGCTGTGGTGATCCTCGCCTTCTACATCGGTGTGGTGAACCTGCTTTTGATCTTTGTGAGTTTCTCGCTCCTGTCGGCGCCGGGTCTTGCCTATGCTTTGACCCTCGTGGGTCTCGTGCCGATCTGGTTCTACGCCACGTATCGCGCGCAGAGATACCTTCTTGCGAGGACGCGCTGGATGGGCCTGCGCTTTGGCCTTGAGCCGGGGGCTTGGGGCTACGCGGCGCGGGCCTGCTGGCACTGGGCCCTGACGATCCTGACCCTCGGCATGTGGCATCCCCGCCTTCGCTGGGCCCTTGCGCGGTATCGCCATGATCGCATGTTCTATGGCACCCAGCGTCTAGCCCAGGGTGGCCACGCCACGATGCTCTATCCCGCCTTTGTTCATCTGATGATCGGCGGGTTCCTGACAGCCGGCACGGTACTTCTCGCGGGATCGGAGGCCGGGCCGCTTCTGGCGGCCCTTGACGACGATGAGTTCACGCTCCTCGATGGCGCGAGCCCGGCATGGCGCATGCTCTATCTCGGCGTCCCGTGGTTGATATTCGGCCTCGTCCATTACAGCGTCGAAGGACGCAAAGCCTTAATCGCAGCACTGAGCGTCGGTGCCACGGGCTTTGATCCGCAGCCCAGCGTCGGCAAGGTCCTGTGGATCACGCTCAGCGGCAACGCTGCGCGGTATGGCGCTGTGATCCTTTTGGCCATGGTGGCTTCCGGGCTTCTGATCGGCGCTGCACTCACGCAGGGCCTGACGATGGAAGACGTCGCCAGCGCCGACCCCGAATTCCTGTTCTCCGCCGTCACGAGCGAGCTTCCGACCTGGCTCTCGACGGGCATCGTGGTGCTGTTCTACTTCGTCATCTTCCTGATCTGGAACGTCCTGACGCATATCTTTCTGACCATGCCGACATGGCGGCACTATGCGCAGACGCTAACCCTCACAGGGACGGCCCACCTCGCAACGATCGATCAGCGGGCGCGGGATGAAAGCCGCGAAGCAGGCGGATTTGCCGAAGCGCTCGACGTGGGGGCAGCGATATGACGACCATCCGTATCGGCGCCGCACCGGAGGCATTCAAAGGTCGCGGTCTGTACTTCGACGGTGAGACAGCCACCCCGCGCAAGGCGGAGCTGCGCATTGATGAAGGGCAGGGCGCCCTCATGCTGTTCGTGCCCGGCGCAGAGCCCGTTTCCTGGCCCCTCGCGGACATTCGGGCCCTGCGCGATCAGGCGGAAGGCGACATGGTCATCCTCCGCAGCACTCAGCACGCCCTTGCGCGGCTGGTCCTGACCTCCGCGGAAGACCGCGAGATCCTGCGCGTCCGGGCCGCGTCGCTTCACCGATCTCCACCCGTAGAGGGCAAAGGCCGGCTCGCCGTCTGGGGGAGCGCCGCGATCGGGGCCGTGGCGCTTATGATCTTCGTCCTGATCCCGCTCATGGCTGACACCTTGGCGGGGCTCCTGCCCCCGTCGGGCAAGCGCGCCCTGGGTGAGGCGGTTTTCGAGGATGTGCGCGTGGCCCTCGACCGGACGGGCGTCTCACCGCTTGCTGCGTGCGAAGACGGCGACGGGGTGGCGGCGCTCGACAAGATGGGTGCGCGGCTTTTCCCTGACACTGATACGCAGGATGAGCTTCTCGTCTACGTCCTCGACCACGAGATGGTGAACGCCTTCGCGCTTCCGGGTGGCATTGTCGTGTTCATGCGGGGCCTCCTTGAAGAGGCTCAAAGCCCCGAAGAGGTCGCAGCCGTCTATGCCCACGAAGTCGGCCATGTCAGGGCGCGCGACCCGTCGCGGATTGCGCTCCGCACGACGGGCTCAGCTGGCGTGCTCGGATTGCTCCTTGGCGATTTCGCGGGCGGCGCAGCGGTTCTCTTCGCGACGAACCGGCTCATTCAGGCGGATTACACGCAGGAGGCAGAGGCCGCTGCCGATACCTTCGCCCACGACGCGATGCTCGCAGCGGGACTGCCGCCTGATGCCATGGCGGACTTTTTTGATCGTCTCAGGAAGGAGTACGGCGAGGCGGAAGGCGTCGTGCAGTACTTCCTGTCCCATCCCGCCCTCGGCGACAGGATCGCCGCGGCCCGGACCGCAACGCCAGACGGGTTTTCCTTTGAGCCGGTGCTCACCGACGGTGAATGGGCCGCGCTGAGGGGGATTTGCGGGGACACGGCAGCGGACGACATGGACGGGAGCACCAGCGACGGCTAGAAGGCCCGCGCAACCTCGGGAGGGTTTCATGCATCGTTTCTGTTTGCTCTTGGTCTTGGCGCTCGGTCTTTCTGCCTGCGCAGAGACATCGCTGGAGGAACGCCCTGATCCGATCGGCGACTTTCAACTCGGGTTTCTGGTTCCAAATGCGTCACCGAATCTGACGAAGGGCCCAGTGTCCCGCGACGCGACGCCAGAGGAATGGAAAGCCGCGCTCGAGGCGGCCTTTCAGCCCCGATTTGCGCGGTATGAGGGTGGGACGTTCTATCATCTGGGTGTGATCGCGGAGGGCTATGTGCTCGCCCAGCCGGGAATTCCGGTGGTTCTCGCGCCGAAATCCGCCCTGATTTTCTCTGTCATCGTGATCGAAGACAGCACGCAGACAACCCTCACCGCAGAGCCCCAGCAGTTCACCGTTCTCGAGGATTTCAGCGCAACCAGTATCGTGGGTTCCGGTCTCGTTCTCTCCAAGGAAGAACAGATGGCCAACCTCGCGGACAATGCCGCCCAAACGGTCGAGCGCTGGATGCGCCAGCAACCCTGGTTCTTCACCGAATAGTCGCTTGAAACTCCCGTGTCGCCGAACTAAACGCCCGCGCATCAAAGGGCGGGTCAAGGAACCTCGGCCGTAGGATGGGTGCTCTCGCACCCATTGACCCCAAGAGGAGGCCATAATGGCGAAGGAAAAGTTTGAGCGCACGAAGCCGCATGTGAACATCGGCACGATTGGTCACGTTGACCACGGGAAGACGACGCTGACGGCGGCGATCACGAAGCAGTTTGGCGACTTCAAGGCCTATGACGAGATCGACGGCGCGCCGGAAGAGAAGGCCCGCGGGATCACGATCTCCACGGCGCACGTTGAATACGAGACCGAGGCGCGCCACTACGCCCATGTCGACTGCCCCGGCCACGCCGACTACGTCAAGAACATGATCACCGGTGCCGCCCAGAT
>JBCDGS010000029.1:0-37355 GCA_038751055.1 Pseudomonadota bacterium
GTCCGGGACGATGGCCATCTCAGAGACCACCCTCAAGGACACGATGGAAATGCTCATCGAGATCCAGAACGAGGCCGGCGGCGTTCTGGGATGTGAAATCGAGGCGGTTGTGGTTGATCCTGCATCCTACTGGCCTCTGTTCGCCGAAAAGGCCCGCGAGCTGCTCACAGTTCACGAAGTCGACGTGATCTTCGGCAACTGGACGTCCGTGTCGCGGAAATCCGTGCTGCCTGTCATTGAAGAGCTGAACGGCCTCCTTTTCTACCCCGTGCAGTACGAAGGCGAAGAAAGCTCCAAGAACGTCTTCTACACCGGTGCCGCGCCCAACCAGCAGGCGATCCCGGCCACGGATTACTTCCTGGAAGAGCTTGAGGTCGAAAAGTTCGCCCTGCTCGGTACCGATTACGTGTATCCGCGCACGACCAACAACATCCTCAACGCATACCTGCAGGATCAGGGCATCGCGGAGGAGGACATCTTCGTCAACTACACGCCCTTTGGCCATTCGGACTGGTCCAAAATCGTCGCTGACGTCGTGGCCTTGGGCGCCGACGGCAAGAAGGTTGGCGTGATCTCCACCATCAATGGCGACGCCAATGTGGGCTTCTACAAGGAACTCGCAGCCGCTGGCATCTCTGCTGACGACATCCCGGTCGTGGCGTTTTCGGTGGGTGAAGAGGAGCTGTCAGGCCTCGACACGACGAACCTCGTCGGGCACCTCGCCGCATGGAACTACTTCCAGTCTGCGGACACCGAGGCCAATGAAGAGTGGATTGCTTCCTGGAAAGAGCGCATGGGCGAAGAGCGCGTGACGAACGACCCCATGGAAGCCCACTACATCGGCTTCAACATGTGGGTGAATGCCGTAGAAGCGGCTGGAACCACTGACGTCGATGCCGTGCGGATGGCCATGTACGGCCAGGAGTTCCCGAACCTCACGGGCGGAACAGCGGTCATGCTGCCGAACCACCACCTCGCGAAGCCCGTTCTCATCGGTGAGATTCAGGAAGACGGTCAGTTCGACATCATCTCGCAGACCGACGAAGTGCCCGGCGATGCCTGGACGGACTTCCTTCCGGAAAGCGCCGTGCTCAAGTCCGATTGGGCAGAACTGGGCTGCGGGATGTACAATACGGAGACCTCCTCCTGCGTACAGATCAAGTCCAACTACTAAGCAGGAAAGGTGCGTAGCTGACGCACCAACAGGCAGGGGGCGACACCGTCCCCTGCCGTACTTTGACCCGCAGGCTGCGTAATCCACGCACCGTCGCTTCGAGGCCATGATGCTCCGACACTTTTTGATCGTCGCCCTGCTTTGGGCCGGAACTGTCAGCGCGCAGAATATGGACGCGCCGGTCCAGCAAGTGCTTCAGGAGCACGGCGAGATCATCCAAAAGAGCTCGCGCCGCACGATAGGCCCCGCCATTGACGCCCTTGCCTCAAGCGGGCTGAGCAATGCCCAGAATGTGCTGGAGCGCTGGCAGGCCCGTGAAATGTGGTTCAACAAGGAGACCGGGGCCTTTGTTTTCGCTGAAGAAGGCGAGAACAGAACGTTGCTGTTGTCAGATGTTTCCGGTGGTGATCTGGGGACGGCGCCAAAGGGTGACTACAAGCAGCTCAAGCCGAATTCCGGCATCCGCGCCCTCATCGGCGCAGCGCTCGTTCAATTCCAGCTCACCGATCCGGATCCCGCCGTTCGCCTGACCGCCCTCGATGCAATCGAGCGTGAGGCAGAGCCGTCCCATCTCACTGCTATTCGGGCCGCTGGAGCGGACGAAGACAGCGCCATTCAGGCCCGCAAGGCGCGCCTTGAGCGGCTTCTGACCATCCGCTTCGACGACCTTGACGCCGCGCGGATCGAGGCGATCGAGAGCTTTGCAGGCGATCTGGGCGTTGATGTCCGTGCCGCGCTGAACCCCCTCGTCGAAACTGAAGTCTCGTTTGCAGACGACGCACCGTCCGGGGCAGATACCCTTTCGGTTGGCACCGACATATCTCGCGCCGACGCCTACGCCCTCCTCGTCGGTGCGGATCTCGCGCCCGCCTCGGTGGAAGCCGATGAGATCCGGGAGGCGCTGATCTCCAACATTGATGGCAGCTCCGTCCAGGGGATTGAAGTCGCGAGCCTCGACACCGACGAAGCACGTAGGGCAACCTATGCCCTCCTAGCGGAGGCAGGCCTGGCGCGACCGCTTTTGACCGAGGCCAAGATCGACGCGATCCTCGACAACTACGTGTTCTTTTCGACCTTCACCGGCGCGCCGATCGATGTGGCGCGTGCGGCCCAGGATGCACTGAGCGGGATAGAGGCCAAGGTCGCGCTGAACCAGACGGTGGATCTGGGGCTTGATGCCCTATCGCTGGCCTCGATCTACTTTCTCGCGGCGATTGGTCTGGCCATCACGTTTGGCGTCATGGGGGTCATCAACATGGCCCATGGCGAATTCATCATGATGGGTGCCTATACCGGCTACGTCGTGCAGCTTTTCGTGCCGGATTACACACTCAGTATCCTGATCGCGATCCCGCTGGCCTTCGCGGTCACCTTTGGGGCCGGTGTCGCAATGGAGCGTCTCGTAATTCGCTGGCTCTACCATCGTCCGCTAGAGACGCTGCTCGCGACATTTGGAATTTCGATTGCGTTGCAGCAGCTTGCCAAGAACATCTTCGGCACGCAGGCGCGCCCGCTGACGGCACCGGGCTGGCTTGATGGCTCGCTCGTAATCAATGACATCGTTTCGATCAGCTATATCCGGATCGCGATCTTTGTCCTGGCACTAATTTTTCTGGCGCTCTTCCTTTTCGTGATGAACCGCACGCGGTTGGGGCTGGAAGTACGCGCAGTGACGCAAAATCCGCGCATGGCGTCCTCCATGGGGATCAACCCGGATCGCATTAACATGCTCACCTTCGGCTTCGGATCGGGGATCGCGGGGATCGCGGGGGTGGCCATCGGGCTCTATGCCAAGGTCACCTCGGAGATGGGCGCAGACTACATCGTGCAGTGCTTCATGACCGTCGTCGTCGGCGGTGTCGGTAACATTTGGGGCACGCTCCTAGGGGCCGGTCTCGTCGGGACGATGCAGAAGGGCATCGAGTGGTTGAACCCGTCGAACACACTGGCGGCGCAAACCTACATGATCCTCTTCATCATCCTGTTCATTCAATTCAGGCCGCGCGGGATCATCGCGCTCAAGGGTCGGGCGGCGGAGGCATGACGATGATGGGAACTCTTTCGTCGCGAGCGCTGCGATTGGGCGTGCCAGTACCCGAGGTCCTGTGCCGCGAACCAGCCGAGCCCTTCTGCCATGGCCTCGCCGAGCCAAAGGGACAGCGTCTCCATGGCTGATATCTCCGTCGCCAGACCGCCCCGACGGCCCCTTGTTCTGCGGCACCCGTCCATCCTGATTTTCCTCGGCTGCCTCGCGCTCTTTACCGTGGTTGTGACCGTCCTTGCCGAAGGCGTCGGGATGGGCGTCATCTCAACGTCTTTCGTCAAAACGTTGGGCAAGACCTTGTGCCTGTGTCTCGTCGCCCTCGCGATGGACCTCGTCTGGGGCTACACCGGGATCCTGTCGCTCGGGCACATGGCCTTCTTCGGTATCGGCGGATACGCCATTGGCATGTGGCTGATGTACGCCCGCACAGAGATCATCGTGCGCGAGAACCTCGCCCAAGCACCTCTCCCGCCGACGGCGACAGAGATATCGGACGGGATCGCCACCCAGATCTTCGGCGTCGTTGGCGCCTCGGAGTTTCCCCCGATCTGGGCGTTTGCGCATTCCTTCCCCATCCAGCTTGCTTTTGTGGTGTTGGTGCCCGGGCTCCTCGCGCTGATCTTCGGCTGGCTCGCTTTCCGCAGCCGGGTGACGGGCGTCTACCTGTCCATCCTCACACAAGCCATGACGTTGGCGCTGTCCCTCTACCTGTTCCAAAATGACAGCGGGCTTCGGGGCAACAATGGACTCTCGGGCCTTCAGAACCTGCCGGGGCTCGATCAGGTACCCCAATCGTTGATCTCGATTTGGTTCTTTTGGGCTTCCGCCCTCGCCCTCGCACTGTCCTACCTGGCCTGTACATTCGTAGTCTCGGGAAAGTTCGGATCTGTCTTGCGCGCGATCCGGGATGACGAGGCGCGCGTACGGTTCCTCGGATACTCCGTAGAGGCGTACAAGCTCTTTATCTTCACCTTCACCGCGATGATCGCGGGCGTGGCGGGGGCGCTCTACTACCCCCAGGCCGGCATCATCAACCCGGCAGAGATTGCGCCAATCGCGTCTATCTACCTTGCGGTCTGGGTGGCGATCGGCGGGCGTGGTCGGCTCTATGGCGCTGTGATCGGCGCCGCCGTCGTGTCGCTTCTTTCCACGTGGTTCACGGGTGGTCAGGCACCCGATGTGAACCTTGGCTTCGCAGTCATCCAGTGGGTGGACTGGTGGACCATCCTCCTTGGCCTGTCCTTCGTGGGGGTGACACTTTTCGCGCCCAAGGGGATCGGCGGGCTCATCGATCTCATCGAAGAGCGCCGCAGCCCGAACCGCCACGGCGCGGCCCTGGGCCCGGATGAAGGTGCCCTCCGCGAAAAGGAGGCACGGGAATGAGTATGCTCCTCGAGGTGGACGGCGTCTCGGTGAGCTTTGACGGCTTCAAGGCCATCAATAACCTTACCTTCCAGATCGGCGAGGCCGAGATGCGCGCCGTCATCGGCCCTAACGGTGCCGGAAAGACGACCTTCATGGACATCGTGACCGGCAAGACGCGGCCCGACGAGGGCAAGGTGATCTGGGGAGAAAAGTCTCGCAACCTTCTGACCATGTCCGAGGCGCAGATCGCCCAAGCCGGGATTGGGCGCAAGTTTCAGCGTCCCACTGTGTTCGAAGACCAAAGCGTGGCTGAGAACCTGATGCTCGCCCTAAAAAACGCGCGGGGGCCCTTTTCCGTTCTACGCTTCCGCCCCAGCGCAAGGGATCGCGAGAACGTCGCCGAGCTCGCGGACCAGATCGGCCTTCTCGCGGCCCTTGACCGCAAATCGGGCGAGCTCTCCCACGGCCAAAAGCAGTGGCTCGAGATCGGGATGCTCCTCGCGCAGGACCCAAGGCTCCTCCTGGTGGACGAGCCGGCGGCAGGGATGACACCGGATGAACGTGAGCACACCACCGAAATCCTGGTCCAAGCCGCCAAGAGCCGTGCCGTGGTTGTAGTCGAGCACGACATGGATTTCGTCCGGCGCCTGAACTGCCGGGTCACTGTCCTTCATGAAGGTTCGGTTCTGGCGGAAGGGTCCTTGGACCACGTCACCTCAGACGAGCGGGTAATCGAGGTGTATCTTGGGCGCTGATCTTCTTCAGGCAGAGGGGCTGACGCTCCATTACGGTGGAAGCCAGATCCTGCACGGCGTGGATGTAAGCGCCGCCAAAGGTCAGGTCACCTGCGTGATGGGCACCAATGGCGTGGGCAAAACCTCCCTTCTCAAGGCCCTGTCGGGGACCCATCCCCGATCCGCCGGGACGCTGACGCTGGATGGCGAAGACCTTGGTAAGGCTGGCGCCCATGCACTGGCGCGGAAGGGCGTGGCGTATGTTCCCCAGGGGCGCGAGATCTTTCCCTTCCTGACCGTGCGCGAGAACCTCGAGACCGGCTATGCCTGCCTGCCGCGAAGCGAGCACCGCATCCCGGATGAGATCTTTGAGCTGTTTCCGATCCTGAAGGACTTCCTCGGGCGCAGAGGCGGGGACCTCTCGGGCGGCCAACAGCAGCAGCTCGCTATCGCGCGGGCGCTTATCACGCGCCCGAAGCTCCTCCTCCTGGATGAACCGACCGAAGGGATCCAACCCAACATCATCAAGCAGATCGGCAAGGTCATCGAAGAGCTTCGCGCGCGCGGCGACATGGCCATCATCCTCGTGGAGCAGTTCTTCGACTTCGCCCATGCCCTTGGCGACCGATTTGTGGTCATGGAACGTGGCGCAGTGACATTGCGCGGCACGAAAGACGAGATCGACGGCGCGCAACTCAGGGCTGCTGTAAGCGTCTGACACGCGTTGCCGAGGCCGCGTGCCTCAATCACATCTGTGTAAAGCAGATCTTACACGGCGAAATATGTATCCCAATGTGCGCGGAGACCCGCTAAGGCTGGCGCCCAGATGATAGATGCCCGCCTCCGCCCTTTGATCGACCCGCCGCTCAACGCGCTTGGGGCGGGTCTTGCGCGCCGTGGTGTGACGGCTGACACAGTGACACTTGCGGGGCTTGGGATCGGGCTTCTCGCGGCCGCCGCGATCTCGCTCCATGCCTATGCGCTGGCCCTCGCCCTCATTCTGGCGTCGCGACTTGCGGACGGCCTCGATGGGGCGGTGGCACGGGCCACGCGCAAGACCGACTTCGGCGGTTACCTCGACATCACCTGCGACTTTCTTTTTTACGGGGCGATCCCCATGGCCTTCGTCTGGGCCAACCCGGAGGCGAACGCCGCAGCGGGCGCATGGCTCCTAGCGAGCTTTTACTTCAACGGCGCGACATTCCTCGGCTATGCGATCATGGCTGAGAAGCATCAGATCACGACGAGCGAGCGCGGCGCCAAGTCGCTTTACTTCACTGGCGGACTTCTCGAAGGGTTCGAGACCATCGCCTTCTTCTGCCTCCTGTGCCTCCTGCCGCTTTGGTTTGCGCCGCTCGCGTGGATCTTCGGCGGGCTTTGCTTTGTAACGGCTGCGTCACGCATCATGCTCGCGCGGCAAGTCTTCGGACCTGACGACGAAAGGGATATCCCATGAAACACTTACTTTCGGCTGCATGCCTCGCCTTTGCCGGGGCAGCCTGGGCAGAACCCGACCCCACTGATTGGGATGCCGTCCTCAAGGAAGCGCAGGGCGAAACGGTGTTCTGGCACGCCTGGGGCGGTGCCACGACCACCAACGATTTCATCGCATGGGTGGGTGAGCGCGTCATGAACGATTACGGCGTGACGCTCGAACACGTGAAACTGACCGACACGGCTGACGCCGTCTCCCGCGTTGTGGCCGAGAATGCAGCCGGCACCGACGAGGGCGGTGCCGTCGACATGATCTGGATCAATGGCGAGAATTTCATTGCCCTCAAGGACGCCGGGCTCCTCTTTGGCCCCTTCGCCGAGCAGCTTCCCAATTGGGAACTCGTCGATGCGGACGGCAAGCCCGTAACCGTGGACTTCACAGTGCCCACAGACGGGTTTGAGAGCCCCTGGGCTGCCGCGCAAGTTGTGTTTATCTACGACAGCGAAACCCTTGAAAACCCGCCAAAATCCGCAGAGGCCATCGCGGATTGGGCTGCTGCGAACCCCGGTCGTTTCACCTTCCCGCAGCCGCCGGATTTCCTTGGCACGACGTTCCTCAAACAGATGCTGTTTGAGCTGGTCGAGGATCCCGCCCGACTTCAGGAAGACGCCGGAGATGACTACGCGACTGTCACCGCCCCACTCTGGGCCTGGCTGGAAGAAACAACGCCAAACATGTGGCGCGGTGGGCGGGCCTATCCGCAATCGGGCCCGCGCCAGCTCCAGCTCATCAACGACGGAGAAATCGACCTCGCCGTATCGCTGTCCCCGGGCGAGGCGACGGCAGCCATTGCCAACCAGCAACTTCCCGAAAGCGCTCGGACATTTGTGCTGGACGCAGGCACTATCGGTAACGCATCTTTCGTGGCCATCCCCTACAACGCGAACGCGAAAGCAGGGGCCATGGTGGTGGCGAACTTCCTTCTAAGCCCTGAAGCGCAGCTGCGCGCGCAAACACCGGACATCCTCGGATACGGAACAGTGCTCGACATGGACAAGCTGGACGGGGCGGACCGCGCGGCCTTTGATGCGCTCGAGCTGGGCGTTGCGACGCTGTCCCCGGCTGAGCTGGGCACCGCACTGCCCGAGCCCCATGCCTCGTGGATGACACGCATCGAAAAGGACTGGCGCGAGCGTTACGGCGTTGCAAACTGACGCCGCGCTGATCGCACCGGCATCGTCGCGCCTGGGCAAGGTCTAGGCCGGCGATGTCGAGCGAGCGCGCCGTCGACGCGCAGTCAAGCCGCCTGAGCCTCGTTCCCGCGCTCACGATTGCGGTTTTGATCGGCCCCATCGCCGCGGGCCTCACTGGCACCGTCTTGCCAGCATTCGGCCTTCTCAAGGTGGGCGGTGGAGGCGCACTATCGCTTGCGCCGTGGTCCCAGATGGCCGACGAGCCAGGCATCGCGCGCGCGGCGTGGCTGTCCGTCAAGACCGGAATGATCTCTGCGATCGGCGCGCTGGTGGGCTGCCTCCTCCTCATTGCGGGTTGGCACGGGACGAGGGCATTTGCCGCGCTTGAGCGGCTTTTGTCCCCGCTCCTCTCGGTCCCGCATGCTGCGGCTGCCCTTGGGCTCGCGTTTCTCGTTGCCCCGTCGGGCTGGGCGGCGCGGTTGACATCGCCCTGGCTGACCGGCTGGGAGCGCCCACCTGACCTGCTTATCGTCGGCGACCCCGGGGGCTGGGCCCTGATCGCAGGGCTCATGGCCAAGGAACTCCCGTTCCTGATGCTCATGTCGCTCGCGGCCCTGCCCCAGATAAACAGCCGGGAACGCATGCAGGTCGCGCTCTCGCTCGGATATGGGCGCATGCGGGGCTGGGTGCTTACCGTCCTCCCTGCCCTCTACGCCCAGCTTCGTCTGCCGATCTACGCCGTGCTCGCCTATGCCATGTCTAATGTCGATGTCGCCACCGTTCTGGGGCCCACGGCGCCGCCGACGTTGTCCCTCATCGTGCTGCGCTGGATGACTGACCCTGATCTTGCCCTTCGGGCACCGGCGGCAGCGGCGGCACTTCTGCAATTGGCCCTGGTTTTGGGCGCGATTGGTCTGTGGCGTGGCGGTGAAGTCGTCGCCGCCAGGGCCGCGCAGTGGGCCGTGGAAACCGGGCAGCGCGGCCATGCAATGACAGAGGCTCTCGCGCGGGGTCTTGGCCTGAGCATCGCGGCCCTTGCGGGCGTCTCCATCCTCGCCGGCCTCGCCTCTCAGCTCATCTGGTCTCTGGCCGGTCGTTGGCGCTTTCCCGAAGCACTTCCATCGAGCTTTGGTCTGCGCTCATGGGATCGCCACGGACCGCCTGCCCTGGACGTGACCCTCGCCACCCTCGGCCTCGCTGCGCTTGCGGCGCTCATTGCCCTTTTCTGCGTGCTTGGGTGCCTCGAGGCAGAGCATCGCCGCGGCCGCAATCTGGGCCGATTGGGGCTGCTACTCTTGTACCTCCCGCTCCTGTTGCCGCAGATCACGTTCCTACCGGGCTTGCAGATCCTCCTTTTGCGTGTTGGCGCGGCTCAGGGCTTTTGGCCGGTGCTCATGACACACATCGTCTTTGTGCTGCCTTACATGTTCCTCGCCCTGGCGGGACCATTTCGGGCCTGGGACAGGCGCTACGCCACGGTCGCTGCAGGGCTCGGGAGTGGTCGGGAGGCTGTCCTTTGGAAACTCAGGCTGCCCATGCTCCTTGCCCCCATTCTCACTGCATTTGCGGTGGGCATGGCGGTATCAGTGGGCCAATATCTCCCCACTTTGCTCGCCGGGGGAGGACGGCTCGTGACGCTCACAACCGAGGCACTGGCCTTGTCTTCCGGCGGCGACCGCCGGGCAATCGGTGTCTGGACACTGGCGCTGACGCTCGCTGCATGGGTCCCGTTTGCGCTGGCGCTGGTGCTGCCGCGCGTCATCTACCGGCACCGATCGGGGATGCGCGGTGGCTGACGGGCTGATCCTCGATGCAGTGGATATCCGCCACCGAGACGGTCGCGGATTGGTTTCGCTCAACACCGGCATTGCGCCCGGGACCATTGTCAGTGTCATGGGTCCCTCAGGTGTGGGCAAATCAACCATCCTCGCGGCGATAACCGGCACGTTGCCGCCTGAATTCCGCTTCAGCGGGCAGATCTCGCTCAACGGGCGGGTCCTGAACTCCCTCGCGCCGGAGCGTCGTCGCGTGGGCATCCTGTTTCAGGACCACCTCCTCTTTCCCCATCTCTCCGTGGGGCAGAATGTCGGCTTCGGGCTGCCGCGCGGCACGGACCACCGCCGAGGCCGGGTCGCCGACGCGCTCGCAGAGATCGGGCTTGAGGGGTTTGCGGCCCGCGATCCTGCTACGCTGTCTGGCGGTCAGCGGGCCCGTGTGGCGCTGATGAGGACCCTCCTCGCAGAGCCTGAGGCCCTCCTTCTGGACGAGCCGTTTTCGCGCCTCGATGCCGAGCTTAGGGGCAAAATGCGCGAACTGGTGTTTGACCGCGCGCGCGGCCGGCAATTGCCCGTCCTGTTGGTGACCCATGACGTTGCTGATGCGGAAGCCGCCGGTGGTAAGATTATTCGTCTCGCTCCTACGTCTTAGCGGCCTCTATCGCGTCTGCGATCACCTGCTTGTCCCCCACCTGGTTCATCAGAATGAGGATGAGGCGCGCGTTTAGAGCGTCACTTTCTTCCTTCGTCAATCCGTCATGAGCGGCGATGAGAAGGTCATAGCTCGCGTCCGGATCATCGAGATTGGGGGCCAATGTCAGCATCGCGCCATCGCATTTTTTATCGCCTTCACAACAGCTTCGGGATCAAAGTCTAGCCAACGCGCCACAACGTGCTGGTCAGGCCTGATGAGATAGACGGCCTGCGGTGCGTCGCCGAGGTAGCGCGCACGCAATTCCTCTGAGGGGTCCGCAACATGGAGCTGCCTCAGATCGGTGTCCGCCTGCACCCCAATGGTCAAGAGCGTGAAGTCGCGCAACTGATCGAGAAGGTATCCTTCACCCAAAGGCGCGTCGACGCAGGCCCGTCCCGGGGCTGTGACCTGCGGCCCACCAAGCGCATCCTCCCCGAACAGCCCCATTCCGGTATAGGCGCACGGCACAGAAAGCCGCCCCGAATTCACGAGAGGACGCGCAAAGGCATTATCCCTCGCAAGGTCGAGCACGGCGTTGCGAAAGATCGTCGACTGCTCTGATTTGGGCGTCATGAAATCGGTGGCCCGCGATGAATTCAGGATGTTCTCATCCGCGCCATGCGACCGCTCCTTATGGTAGCTGTCAAGCAACGCCTCGGGCGCCTGACCGCAGAGCACCGCATGCAGCTTCCAGGCAAGGTTTTCGGCATCCTGCATCCCTGAATTTGCGCCCCGCGCGCCAAAGGGGCTCACCTGATGGGCGCTGTCGCCAGCAAAGAAGATCCGCCCGTGGCGAAACTGTTCCATCCGCCGGCACTGAAAGGTGTAGATCGACGTCCAGTGCAGCTCGTAGTCCGGCACGTCCCCAGCTTGGGAGGACAGCATGGCATCCACACGCGCCCGGATGCGGTCCGGGTCAAGCTCCTTCTCGCGGTCGATGTCCCAGCCGAGCTGAAAGTCGATCCGCCATATATCATCGGGCTGCTTGTGTAGAAGCGCAGACTGGCCCGCATCCTTGAAGGGCGGCTCGAACCAGAACCAACGCTCCGTCGGGAAATCCGCCTTCATGTGGACGTCCGCGATGAGGAAATTGTCTTCGAAGACCCGCCCCTCGAAATCGAGGCCCATCATGTTCCGGATCGGAGAACGCGCCCCGTCGCAGGCGATGAGCCAGTCGGCTTCGACGGCGTAGGGGCCGTCCGGGGTGTCTATCTCGATCTTGGTGTGATCCTCACAGCGCTCGATGGCGGTCACACGATTGCGGCCCCTGATCTCGATGGGCGCGCCGTCTGCCTGCGCCTCCTCAATCCGCTCCACAAGAAACTTCTCAAAGTAAGGCTGCTGGAGGTTGATGAAGGCGGGATGGCGGTGGCCTTGTTCGGGGAGCAGGTCGAACTCGAACAGCTCCCCCTCGGTGTAAAAGACCCGTCCTTTGGACCAGACGACGCCCTTCTCCACCATCTTCTCCGACGCACCAAGCCTGCGCGCGATATCGAGCGTCCGTTTCGAGAAACAGATCGCTTTCGAGCCCAGCCCCGCCCCCTCATGGTCATCTAGCACCAGCGCTGGCGTGCCCTTCAGCCCGAGATCGAGCGCGAGGCCCAGACCCACCGGTCCACCACCCACGATCACCACGGGATGACGCACAGCGGCGGCATCCTGTGCTGCAACCTTGGCATAAGCGTAGAGAGTAAAGGCGAGCGAGTAGCGGTCACGGAAAGGGGCGTTCATGGTCGGTCCTTTCTTTGTCGAACAAGGACAACGTCAGGCAGCGCTACAGATAGTAACCCCGGCATGGGTCATCGGAAACAAGCACAGCTTTGAGTTCAGATAGAACAGAGACATCACAGCAGCGAGACCTAAGACGATGAATGCGATGCTCTGCAGCCATCGCTTGCCCGCATGTCTGAACCTGTCGTCCTCCAAACAGAATTCCGCAAGCCGTCCGCGTTTTTCCTTGGGAAAATCTAAAACGATGGATCCCGTAAAATACATCAGTTGCAGGTGCCAGTATAGCAACGCTGCGAAGCCTGGCAGCACGACAAGATAGACACCCACTTTCATCAGCATCAACGCTTCAACCTACCCCTGCAACGTCTCCCACATCTGCGCGTCGCGCTCGGCGGTCCAGATACGGGGGGTGTCGATGTCGAGCGCCTCGTCATAGGCGCGGGCGACGTTGAAGGGGAGGCAGTGTTCGTAGATCGCGTAGTCTGAGAACTTTGGGTCGCACGAGGCGCGGACGGCGTCCCAGGCGTCCTTCAGGCTGCCACCGCGCAACGCCACCTTTGCCGCTGGCGAATAGGTGGACCGGACGAAGTCCGCAGTGCTGTCGAGCGCCTTGTTCACCATGTCCGAACCCACGAGAGCGTCGCCGCGGCCAGGTGCGATGGCATCGAGGTCGAACCGACGGATAGCCTCGAGCGTCCCTGGCCACTCGTGAAAATGCCCGTCGCCACAATAGCATGCAGACCGATATTCAACGATGTCACCCGTGAACATCACGTTCTGGTCGGGCACGTAGATCACCGCGTCGCCTGCCGTGTGGGCGCGGCCAAGCTGCATGATGTCAACACGGCGTTTGCCCAGATAGACGGATATGCGTCCGTTGAACGTCGTCGTAGGCCACGTGAGGCCCGGGATGTCTTCATGGCCCTGGAAGAGGCGCGGGAAGCGGGCGAACTCGCTGTCCCAGTCTTCCTGCCCGCGTTCGGCGACCATGCTCCGCGCCTTCTCGGACATGATGATCTGCCCCGCGCCGTATTGCGACGCCCCCAAGACACGGACTGCGTGGTAGTGGGTGAGGACGAGGTGGCTGATGGGCTTGTCGGTGACCGACCGCACGCACTCGATGACTTTGGCGGCTAGGCGCGGGGTGGCCTGCGCCTCCACGATCATGACGCTGTCATCGCCAATGATCACGCCGGAATTCGGATCTCCCTCCGCGGTGAACGCATAGAGCCCATCACCGACCTCCGTGAAGCTGATGGTCTTCTCGGCCATGTCACCCTGGCTAGCGAATGCTCTGTTCATGATCGTCCTCCGTCCCTATGGCGTAGTCGCCCCCCGTCCCGCGATCAAGGGAGCTTTGATCGGGCGGGCCTAGGCGGTAAGGCGAACCCATGGACAACTATAGCGACCTCCGCTCTGCGATTGCCAAACTCTGTGCGCGATTTGACGGGGCCTATTGGCGCGCGCTGGACCGCGACCGCGCCTATCCGTCCGAGTTCGTCGAGGCGCTTACAAACGAGGGTTGGCTCGCAGCCCTGATCCCCGAGGCCTATGGCGGGGCTGGTCTGCCCCTGTCGGCCGGTGCTGCAATCCTGGAGGAAATTCACGCATCAGGCGGGAATGCCGGGGCATGCCATGCGCAGATGTACACGATGGGCACGCTTCTGCGGCACGGATCGGACGCGCAGAGGGCCCACTGGCTGCCCCAAATCGCCTCGGGCGCCCTGCGTCTGCAAGCCTTTGGCGTGACAGAGCCGACCTCCGGCACAGATACGAGCGCGCTTCGGACAACGGCGCGGCGGGATGGCGACCACTACATCGTCAATGGCCAGAAGATCTGGACCAGCCGGGCGGAGCATTCGGACCTCATGATCCTCCTCGCCCGCACCTCTGATCCAAATCCCAAGCGGACCTCGGGCCTGTCGGTCTTTCTCGTGGACATGCGCAATGCACCGAAAGGCCTCACGATCCAGCCCATCCGCACTATGATGAACCACGCGACAACGCAGGTCTTCTTCGACGATCTGCGCGTGCCGGCCGAAAACCTGATCGGGGAGGAGGGCAAGGGCTTTCGCTACATCCTCTCTGGCATGAACGCCGAGCGCATCCTGATCGCGGCGGAATGTATCGGCGACGCGCGATGGCTCATCGACAAGGCCGCAGCCTACGCGCAGGAGCGTGAGGTGTTCGGTCGCTCCATCGGCCAGAACCAGGGCATTCAATTTCCCATTGCCAAGGCCTACGCGAACATGCGCGCAGCCGACCTTATGGTCAGGGAGGCCCTCCGGCTCTTCGAGGCAGGGGAAAACCCGGGCGCAGAGGCCAACATGGCCAAGATGCTCGCCGCGGACGCGTCAAACGAAGCCGCCAACGTGGCCATTCAGACCCATGGCGGCGCGGGTTTTGCCGAGGACTACGACATCGAGCGGAAGTTCCGGGAGACGCGGCTCTATCAGGTGGCCCCGATCTCCACGAACCTGATCCTGAGCTATCTGGCCGAACACGTCCTGGGCCTGCCGCGCAGCTACTAGCGCCGGTTCAACTCGGGCCAATAGAGCGCGATAGGCAAGGCAAGCTCGCGAGCCCGCAACACATCCATCAAACGCATGGCGTCGTGTCTGAACACCCGCCGAAAGACCTCTGCCCCCCAAAAGCGAAAAGGGCGGCCCCTATCTACCGGGCCGCCCCTTTCTTTCGTTCATAAATACTCACGGTCCGTGCGGCACCGCGAGCGCCGTGCCTCAATAGTGCACAGACATCGCATCAAGCGGGGTCTTTTGCGGCGGGGCGAACTTTGTCAGGTCGATGCCCTCCACGGCAGTCTTGTATTCTTCCACCGTCGGCGTGCGTCCGAGGATGGCTGAGAGCACCACCACGGGCGTCGAGGCCAGAAGGGACTCGCCCAGCTTCTCGGCGCTGTCTTCCACAACACGACCCTTAAAGAGGCGCGTGGAGGTGGCAAGCACGGTGTCGCCCTTCCCGGCCTTCTCCTGATTTCCCATGCACAGATTACAGCCCGGACGCTCAAGATAGAGGATGTTCTCATACTCTGTCCGCGCCTTCTGCTTGGGTGCTGTATCGTCGAATTCGAAACCTGCATACTTCTGCAGGATCTCCCAATCGCCCTCAGCCTTCAGCTCATCAATGATGTTGTAGGTCGGAGCGGCCACGACGAGCGGCGCGTTGAATTTCACATCGCCATACGCCGCCTCGAGGTTGCGCAGCATCTGTGCCACGATCTTCACGTCGCCCTTATGCACCATGCAGGACCCGACGAAGCCCAGATCCACCTTCTTGTCGCGGTAAAAGCTGATTGGGCGGATGGTGTCATGGGTGTACCGCTTGGAGACATCGGCGTTCGACACATCAGGGTCTGCGATCATCGGCTCGTCAATCTTGCCGAGGTCCACCACGACTTCGGCGAAGTACTTTGCGTCACTATCCGGCGTCAGGGCCGGCTTCGCACCGCTCCGGATCTCCGCAATGCGGGCATCAGCGATACCGATGAGCTTTTTGAGCATACCACTCTCATGCTCCATGCCCTTGTCGATCATGATCTGGATCCGCGATTTCGCGAGCTCAAGCGATCCGATCAGGGTTTCGTCCGTCGAGATGCACACAGAGGCCTTCGCCTTCATCTCGGCCGTCCAGTCGGTGAAGGTGAAGGCCTGATCCGCCAGCAGCGTCCCGATATGCACTTCGATCACGCGCCCCTGGAAGACGTTGTCGCCGTGTTGTTCGAGCATTTGCGCCTGGGTGGCGTGGACCACATCGCGGAAATCCATGTGGTCGGCCATCTGGCCCTTGAAGGTAACCTTCACGGATTCAGGGATCGGCATGGAGGCCTCCCCCGTCGCCAACGCCAGTGCCACCGTGCCAGAGTCCGCGCCAAAGGCCACGCCTTTCGACATGCGGGTATGGCTATCGCCGCCGATGATGATCGCCCAGTCGTCCACCGTAATGTCGTTCAGGACCTTGTGGATCACGTCCGTCATCGAATGATATACGCCCTTCGGGTCGCGGCCTGTCACGAGGCCGAAATCGTTCATGAACTTCATCAGGCGCGGCGTGTTGGCTTGCGCTTTGAGGTCCCAGACCGAGGCCGTGTGGCAGCCCGACTGGTACGCTCCATCCACGAGCGGAGAGACCACCGTGGCGGCCATCGCCTCAAGCTCCTGCATGGTCATCAGGCCCGTCGTGTCCTGGGAGCCGACGATATTCACCTTCACCCGCACGTCAGAGCCCGCATGAAGCACCTTGCCCGGCGTATTTCCGCGCGCGTTGGCGTTGAAGATCTTCTCGACCGCCGTCAGGCCTTGTCCGTCATGGCTGATCTCTTTCGACGGTGCAAAGGCACTGTCGAGGGGGATCCCCAACGCTTCGGACGCAAAAGTTTGCAGCTTCTTGCCGAAGACGATCGCGTAGGAGCCGCCAGCCTTCATGAACTCCATCTTCTGGGGCGTGAAGGAAGAGGCCATATCGACCAGCTCTTCCCCGTCCTCGGCGTAAAGTTTCTTGTCCTTCGTATTGATCTTGAGAACAGTGCCAGTCTCCACCGAGTAGCGTTGCTCGAGCACCGCATTGCCGTCATTACCGATGACCGGCTTGCCGTTCTCATCGACCTTCTTGACCCAGTTCTTGAGGTCCACACCGATGCCACCGGTCACGCCGACTGTCGTCAGGAAGATCGGAGAAATGCCATTCGTGCCCGCCACGACCGGTGCGATGTTGACGAAGGGGACGTAGGGCGACGCCTGCTTGCCCGTCCAGAGCGCCACGTTGTTCACGCCCGACATCCGGCTGGAGCCCACGCCCATCGTTCCCTTTTCGGCGATGAGCATCACGCGCTTACCCGGGTGCTGTGCTTTCAGGGCCTCGATCTCATCCTGTGCCTCGGGCGAGATCATGCATTTGCCGTGCAGCTCGCGGTCAGCGCGGGAATGCGCCTGATTGCCCGGGCTCAGGAGGTCTGTAGAGATGTCGCCTTCGGCCGCAATGTAGGTAACGACGTCGACCTCTTCGTCTACATCAGGAAGCTTTGTGAAGAACTCTGCTTTGGCATAGCTTTCCAGTATGTCTTTCGCCACCGCGTTGCCAGCTTTGAAGGCGTCGCCCAGCCGGTCCATGTCAGCGTCGTACAGAAAAACCTGCGTTTTCAGCACCTCTGCCGCTTGGCTAGCGAGGTCTGCATCCTCCCCCAGCGCCACATCCAAAAGAACCTCCACCGAAGGCCCTCCCTTCATGTGGCTCAAAAGCTCAAACGCGAATTCAGGAGTGATTTCGGGCACCTCGACGCGACCAAGCACGACCTCTTTCAGAAAGTCTGCCTTCACACGTCCGGCTGCGGTAGTGCCCGGCAACGTATTGTAGATGAAGAAGTTGAGCGCCCCTTCGCGATGCGCGTGCCCCTCGGTCATGATGATCGCGGTGATCTCCGCGGTCAGCGGACCCTCATCGATGGGCTTCGGGCTCAGGCCGTCGCCCTTACGTGTTTCGATCTCTTCGAGGTAGGCAGTATAGAGGTTCATGGCTGACCTGACGTTGGCGGTGAAGGGCACTCTGGTGAATTGTATGCGGCGGTATACGAAATCAAGAGCCCGCGCAATAGCGGCCTACGCGGCACGCTGTCACGCGTGTGGATCTTCGGGCGATGGCGGCCGTGATGCGGCCGCAAGCACACTCTCGGAAAAGCTCGCTTATGATAGGGACTTGCCGGGCCTGTCCAAGCGAGCCTAGGGTGCCGGACCGCGCAATAGAGGGAGGATCTATGCGCTCTCAGGTGGTCATCATTGGTGGCGGGCCGTCCGGTCTGCTTTTGGGTCAACATCTCACTCGGGCGGGTATCGACAACGTCATTCTGGAGCGCCAGTCGCGGGACTACGTTCTCGGGCGCATTCGCGCCGGCGTGCTGGAGCGCGGAACCGTCGACCAACTCCGCGATCTGGGGATCGGGAACCGGATGGACGCCGAAGGCTATGTCCACGACGGCACGATCCTGTCCTACAACAACGATGAGATCCGCGTGGACTTTGCCAAGCACACGGGAAGCACCGTCATGGTCTACGGGCAGACAGAGGTGACCGCCGACCTCTACGACGCCAGGGACCGGGATGGAGCGCTGACCTATCACGGGGTCTCGGATGTTGTGATTGACGGACTGGAGGGCGACGCGCCCTCCGTCGCTTTCGTCCACGACGGCAAGCCCTTGCGGATCGGCTGCGATTACGTCGCTGGCTGCGACGGGTTCCACGGTGTGTCCCGGCAAGCCATCCCATCCGATACGCGTCGTGAATACGAGAAGGTCTATCCGTTCGGCTGGATGGGGGTCCTGTCCGAAACCCCACCCGTCCACAAAGAGCTGATCTATGCGGCCTCGGATGCCGGCTTTGCGCTCTGTTCCATGCGCAGCGACCATCTGAGCCGCTACTACGTGCAATGCGCAGCCTCCGACGATCCGGGCGCTTGGTCCGATGATCGGTTCTGGGACGAACTTCGCCGTCGCATCCCGGCCGAATACGCCGAACGCCTTGAAACCGGGCCGACGATTGAAAAATCCATCGCGCCGCTCAGGTCCTTTGTCTGCGAGCCCATGCAATGGGGACGGCTTTTCCTGTGCGGTGATGCGGCTCACATAGTGCCACCCACGGGAGCAAAAGGCCTTAACACAGCTGCCAGTGATGTCTACTACCTCGCCGACGCGCTGATCGAGAGTTACGTGCACGCCGATGCAGATGCATTGTCAGGCTATTCAGAGCGCGCGCTGGCGCGGGTCTGGAAGGCCGAGCGCTTCAGTTGGTGGATGACGAGCCTCCTCCATCGGTTCCCGGATCAATCAACCTTCGATGGACGGATGCAGCAGGCGGAGGTGAACTTTCTCAAGTCGAGCGACGCCGCGCAGGCGGTCCTTGCCCAGAACTATGTGGGCCTCCCCTACTAGGGCAGCAGCGCCTGGACACTGTCCATGAGATGCACAGGGATCTGCAAACCTTCGCGGTGGGCGGCGTCGATGGCAGCCCTGCGCCGCGTCCCGGGGAGGCGCGCGCCGTCCATGGCGGAGATGTCCTCAAGTAGCGCAGAGACGCGCGGCAGGTAGTCACCTGTGGCTTCGGGCGATATCGCAATCATGGTCTGGCCCACGCGGGGCATCGGACCGTCTGCCGTGAAAAAGCTGCCCGCCTCTGCACTGAATGCCGACCCGGTCAGCGCGGCCGCCAGAAGTTCAACCATGAGCGCGAGCGCAGTGCCCTTTGCCTCTCCGATGGGAACCATGGTCCCGGCAAGGGCTGCGTCCGGGTCGGTCGTTGGGTGGCCCTCGGCGTCGAGCGCCCAACCCTCCGGGATCTCTCGCCCTGCCTTCTTGGCCGCCATGACCTTGCCCCGTGCCACTTTCGAGAGTGATAGATCAATGACGAGCGGAGGACGTCCCGCGCACGGGGTCGCGAAGGCGATGGGGTTGGTTCCAAAGAACGGCTCCCTCGCACCCCACGGCGCGATGG
This sequence comes from Pseudomonadota bacterium, assembly GCA_038751055.1. Taxonomy (GTDB): domain Bacteria; phylum Pseudomonadota; class Alphaproteobacteria; order Rhodobacterales; family Rhodobacteraceae; genus Shimia_B. The sequence goes on from JBCDGS010000029.1 coordinate 19,642, forward strand.
CCTTTGGCGCATTGGCCACCATGAGGCCAATGAGGCCGGCCTCCGCGATCTTTTCCACCTGCACCGACAAAGCCCCGCAATGGTGCGAATTGCCCACGGCCATGAGGGCGATGCCTGCATGGCGCGCACGCGGAAGCCCTTGGTCCCGTGCAAGCTCAAGAGCGGGATAGGCAAAGCCGAACCGCGCGTCGACACGGATGGCGGCCGCGGCTTCCTGGACGATCTGCGGGCGCGCGGCCCCGTTCACTTTGCCAGAGCGTACCTGAGCAACGTAATCGGCGACACGCGAAAACCCGTGGCCCCCCTGCCCCTCAGCCTCCGCCGCCACCAGCGCCGTGGCCGTGCTGCGGGCGGCCACCGGCGACACCCCCGCCGCCGCGAACACAGCGATAAGCATGTCTTCGGCGTCGGCGAGGGTAATCGATACGGTGTCCGTCACGCGGAGCGGTAAAGCTTCGTCATCGAGAATTCCCGGTGACCAAGCGCTTCTGCGGCGGTGTTGCGACCGTTGGCCGTGCGGCGGATCATCTCGATGAGCGCGTCACCCGCCTCGTCGATGGTCATCTCGCGGCGCAGGATGCCGGACACGTCCACGTCCACGTGTTCGCCCATGGTACGCACGGTGCGTGGGTTCGCGGTGATCTTGATGACCGGCACGATGGGATTGCCCACGACGTTGCCCTGGCCTGTGGGGAAGGTGTGCACGACCGCGCCGCCCGCCGCCATGAGCGTCACGCATTCCGCAGCCGCCGACGACGAGTCCATGAAGTAGAGCCCATCCCCAGAGGCCGGCTGCTCTGCCGGCTCGAGGATGTCGATGAACTGGGACGTGCGACCGATCTTTTCGAGGTTGCCCAGAGCCTTTTCCTCGATGGTCGTCAGGCCGCCCTCGATATTGCCCTTGGTCGGCTGGCTGTCGCTCAGGTCGTCGGTCTGATGCGCGAAGATCACGTCGTCCTGATAGGCCTTCCACATCTTGTACCAGCGCTCGCCGACCTCTTCGTTTACGGCGCGCTTCTGACAGATATGCTCCGCGCCCGTGATCTCGGACGTCTCGCCGAAAAAGCCGGTAATGCCTTCGGGCAGGAGCTTGTCGTACATATTGCCCACCGTCGGGCATGAGCCTAGCCCCGTGGTCGTGTCGGACTCGCCGCACTTCGTGGAGACCCATAGTTCCTTGATGGAGCACTCCTCGCGCTGCACTTCGGTCGCTTTGTGGACGAAGTCCTTGGCTGCCCAGGAAGCCGCGCGGATCGTCTCGAAATCGCCCTTCTGCTCGATGGAGAATTCGGCGACTTCCTTGCCCGTCTCGCGGATGCCGTCAGCGATGCGCTTCGTCCAGCCGGGCTCGATCCCGATGACGACCACGGAATGCACGTTGGGGTTGGAGCCCGTGCCGATCATCGTGCGGAAATGAAGCTCAAGGTCTTCGCCAAACTGCAGACGCCCATAGGCGTGGGGGATTGCGAGCGTGCCCTTGACGTTGTTGGCGACCGCTTCGACAGCAGCGTTGGAGATGTCGTCCACCGGCAAGATCAGCACGTGGTTGCGGACGCCCACGCGACCATTCTCACGCCGGTAGCCCATGAAGGTGATGTTTGAGTACTTGCTCATGGGGCCTCTCCCTACCAGCGTTTCGTTTTGCAGTTATGGGTGTGGACATGGCCGCCTTGGGGCACGTCTGCGATGAACTTTCCGATGTCCTCGCCGTACTTGATGGCCGTGTCCCCGTCCTTGATGTCTTTCAGGGCGATCTTGTGACCGATCGGGACATCCGCGCCTGCCGTGAGACGGAAGGTGGAATTGTCATGGGTGATGCAGCACAGCATGTCGGTGCCGGCGGTCAGGCCCTCCACCACGACGACACCGACATTGTCGGCCTCTTCGTGCACCAAAAGGTGCGGGATTTCATTTGGGGCTGGATTGGACATGTGCGCCTCGCTCAGGGTTTCAGAATGATTTTGGGCGCGGCCGTTCGGCCGGCGCGGATATCGGCAAAGGCGGCAGCGCCTTCGGAGAGTGGTCGGGTTTCGGTCCAGTCGAGCGCGCCGAGGCGGCCCTCACACATCGCCCGGGCGGCATCGCGGAAGTCTTGCGTGGTGTAGGTGTAGGTACCGATGAACGTGATTTCCTGGAGCGTCATGCGCCGGATGTCGAGGCCGCCGTCACCGCTCGCAAGACCAATGTGGAGGATCACGCCTCCCGGTCGGACGAGCGCGGAGGCGACCGCGCGGGTCGCAGCAGAGCCCACCGCATCCACGACGAGCGGAACATCCCCCCGGGGCGCATTGTCGATATCGACAGCGCAAGAAGCCTTGAGGTATGTCGCGCGACCTTCATTGGGCTCAGAGAGCGTGACCGCCTCCACGCCCATGCTCCTGAGGGCAAGCATGGCTGCAAGGCCAATAGCCCCGCCCCCGATGATGTGCGCGCGCGGACGGTCGGCCGGGTGCAGAGCAGCAAGGCCCAAGCGGGCCGCGTGCCAGCTCACCGCGATGGGCTCAGCCAGGGCGGCCTGATCGGCAGGCATCTCGTCCGGCATTGCCACGAGGTTGCGCTCTGGCACCGCAACGAAGTCTGCGAACGCCCCCTCCCGCGGCGGCATGGAAAGTATCTGGCGCGCAGGATCGAGATTTTCGCGCCCGGATCGGCTCGCGGCGCTCTGCGGGTTGGTGACAAGCGGATTGATCGCGACGCGCGTGCCGTCCATCGGTCCCCCCACCACCGTGCCGGCGCCCTCATGGCCGAGGATCAACGGTGCCGGGCGCCGGTCGTCATGGCCGAGATAGGCGTGCATGTCCGAGCCGCAAATGCCCACGGCCTCGATGCGTACGAGGTGCGCACCCTCTTCGGGCAGCGGGTCCGGAACGTCCTGCATCTCAAGTGTCTCGGGCGCAGTATAGACGAGGGCTTTCATTTCGCTGTGAAGCCCCCGTCAACCATGAGTACCTGACCTGTCACGTACCGACAGGCCTCCGAGCAAAAGAAAAGGAGCGGTCCGTCGATGTCCTCGGGTTCCCCGTTGCGGCCAATGCAGGTCTGCGCAGCATTGCGCGCTGCCCGGTCGGGATCTTCGAAAACCGCTGCAGTGAGCTCGGTCCGGAAGAAGCCGGGACCGATGGCATTGACCATGATCCCGTCCTGCGACCAGGCCTCGGCCATGGCCCGCGTGAGCTGCGCAATGCCGCCCTTTGAGGCCCCGTAGCTGACCCCGCCCGGAAAGGCGCGGTACGACTGAAGGGATGCGAACATCACGATGCGCCCCCACCCCTGCGCGCGCATCGCTGGCACGAGATGTTGCGACAAGAAGAATGGGGCAGCAAGATTGAGGCCCAGCGTGGTCTCCCACGCCTCGGGCGTTACGGTGTCCGCCGTCTCGCGCGTGTTTATGCCGGCGGCATGGACGACGATGTCAGGCGGACCAAACGGCACGCACGCAGCATCGGCAAGCGCGGGCAGCTTCGCCCGGTCCGCCAAATCCCAGGGGAGCGCCGCCCCGTCCAGATCGTCTAGCATCGCCGCGCGCCGCGCCACACCAACCACCTGCGCTCCCGCGCGCGCCAGCGTTTGAGCCGCGCGGCGCCCGAGGCCGGAACTCGCCCCGGTGACTAGCGCCACATGGCCGCTGAGGTCAGGATGATCGACTGCGGTCATTCCTCAGTCTTCGGCCGTGAGGTCGAAATTCTCGCCGGGGAAGTACTTCGCCAACCGGATGTCTGCCGTACGTGCATGGGCCTCCATCCCTTCGAGGCGAGAGATCCGTGCCGTCGCCTCCGCGATCGGCTTCATCGCGTCCGCATTCGACCGCTGCCATGTCACGATCTTCATGTATTTGTGGACACTCAAGCCGCCAGTATACGTCGCCGCCCGCGAGGTCGGCAGAACGTGGTTCGTGCCCGACGCCTTGTCCCCAAAAGCAACCGTCGTCTCCTCCCCCAGAAAGAGCGAGCCGTAACAAGACAACGTGTCGAGCCACCAGTCGAGATCTTCGGCCATGACCGTCAGGTGCTCGGGCGCGTATTCGTCGGACGTTGCAGCCATCTCTTCACGGTCGGCGCAAAGGATGACCTCGGCGTAGTCGCGCCAGGCCGCGGTGGCGTTCTCGCGGTTCACCTCGGGAAGATCATCGATCAGCACCGGCACGAGGCGCATGACTTCTTCGGCCAAAGCGCGATCATCGGTGACCAGCCACACAGGGGAATTATATCCATGTTCTGCCTGCCCCACGAGATCCGTCGCCACGACCATGGGATCGGCGGAGGCATCGGCGAGAACGAGGCTGTCGGTCGGACCCGCGATCATGTCGATACCTACGCGCCCGAAAAGGATGCGCTTTGCCTCTGCCACGAACTGGTTTCCTGGACCGACGAGGATGTTGGCCTTGGGCAGACCAAACAAGCCGAAAGTCATTGCCGCCACGCCCTGAACCCCGCCCATGGCCATGATCTTGTCCGCGCCGCAAATGTGAGCGGCATAGACGATGGCCGGGGCGATGCCGACGCCCGGCCGCGGCGGCGAGCAGGCGACGATGTGCTTGCAGCCCGCGACCTTGGCCGTCGTCACCGTCATGATGGCAGAGGCAATATGGCTGTACCGTCCACCAGGAATATAGCAGCCCGCCGCGTCCACCGGGATCATCTTCTGGCCCGCCGTCATGCCCGGCACGACCTCTACCGCGATATCACGCATGGACGCTTTCTGAGCCTCGGCGAAGCGTTTGACGTTGCTGTGGCTGAACTCAATGTCGCGCTTCAGCTTCTCCGGGACGTTGGCGATGGCCGCGTCAATCGCCGCTTGCGAGAGGAGGACTTCGCCGTCGTACTTGTCGAATTTGGCCGCATATTCGAGCGCCTTGCTGTCCCCGCCAGCCTCGATGTCGTTGAGGATCGCTTGCACGGTGTCATTCACATCCGAGGCCCCGCTCCGCGCGGTGAGGGTGGCTTTCTTGAGGTATTCACGGGTCATGGCGGCGGTCCTATCGGTGAAGTGCGGAGAAGCTATGGACGATCTGCCTGCGCTCGAACGACCCCGCATCAGGCGCCGGTTGGCGACAGGCTGGAGCTGAAGTTCTCTGCGGCATGGATCCTCCCGAAAGCTCACCGCTTGCGGGCGAGTCGCGAAAGATGTAAGCGCTTACACGAAGCGACGCAAGCGTAACTACCCGCGCTCTTTATGAAGGGGCTTTCCGCCCATGTCCGACCACGCCCTTCCCACACTCGCGGATGTTGCCCAGAAGGCGGGCGTGTCGACGGCGACCGTCTCGCGTTGCCTGAATTCACCGGACCGCGTCGTCGAAGAAACCCGCAAGCGCGTCATGGCAGCCGTTCGGGAACTGGGCTACGCGCCGAATTTCGGCGCGCAAGCGCTGGCCGCCAAGCAGACGAACACCGTGGGCGCGGTGATCCCGACCATGGAAAACGCGGTCTTCGCACGCGGGCTTCAGGCCTTTCAGCAAGAGCTCGGACGCCATGGCAAGACGCTTCTTGTGGCCTCGTCCTCCTATGATGCTGCGCTGGAAGACGAACAGATCCGCGCGCTCGTGGCGCGTGGCGCGGACGCCCTCCTGCTGATCGGTTATGACCGAAGCCGCGAGCTCTACGAGTTCCTCGACAAGCGTGGGGTGCCGACGCTGGTGTCCTGGTCCTGCTCGGAAACCGAAGCCCGCGCCGCCATGGGCTTTGACAATCGTCTGAGCATGCTCAGGCTCGCGCGTGAAGTCCTGAAGCTGGGCCATCGCCACATCGCCTGCCTGAGCGCGCCCCTGTCCACGAACGACCGCGCCCGTGGACGGGTCCAGGGCATCCGAAATGCCTTGGCTGAGTTCGGCCTACCTCCGAACACCCTGCCCGTCTTCGAAACACCCTATGGCATCGACACTGGCACTGCGGCCTTCAAAGCCCTCGTTGAAAAGCATCCTGGGACGACCGCTATCATGTGCGTAAACGATGTCCTGGCCCTTGGTGCCCTGCGCGGCGCGCGGGAGAGGGGGCTGTCGGTCCCGAACGACATCTCCGTCACCGGATTTGACGACATTGAGATCGCGCTGCTCGCAGAGCCTCCTCTCACTACCGTGCACGTCCCCCACCGGGATATGGGCCAACGTGCGGCGCGGATGCTTCTCGATATGCTTCGAGACGGAACCAAAGGCGCCCGCGTGGCCCTCCCGACCGAGATCATGATGCGGGGGTCGCTCGGCCCCGTTCCGGGTGCTCCGCGCTAGGCCGGATAGGGGTCATCCACTTGGGTGAAGCCAGACGCATCGACGGCTGTCATCCTCTCGATCACTTCGATTGCCTGGGCCACATAGTGTTCTGCCGTCTCGCGCCCCTTTTCCGCGGTGGCGAGGTGCGCCTCACCCGCCACGCCATTCGGGTTCACGTCGGTTGCGATCCAGCCATGAGCGATACCACCGACGGGCGGAATATCTCCCTGATTGTGGACCCACCGAAAATCAGCGGCCTTTTCCAGGTCGACCGTGCCAGGCTGGAAATGCAGCATAAGTGACGTCTCATTGTCACCACCATGAATGCCCTGCGCGGCCTCTTGCGGGCTGTAGAGGCCGTCCGGCACGCCCCCCGCACCCCAGCCCATACGGACGCAATACATCCCCGCACGCACCCGCAACTCCCTCGCGACAATCGAATTGATGTCCATGTTTCCCCCGTGGGAATTTACGATCAGCATCTTCTTCACCCCTGCCCGCGCCAGCGACAGACCGATTTCGGTCCACGCGCGGATGGCCGTTTCGACGGTGAGCGTGACAGTGCCGGCGGCCCACAGATGCTCATTAGACTTTCCAACGCATTGCACAGGCAGAAGGCGGATATCGAGCGTTTCGGGGCAGCGCTCTTCGAGAAGGTCGCAAAGACCCTGGTTGATGTAGCTGTCCACGCCCACGGGAAGGTGTGGCCCATGCTGCTCGATCGCAGCGGTGGGCAGGATCGCGATCGTACGCGCGGGATCGATCCTTAGATCGGTCGCAGGGTACGACATCCAGTGGCGCGCGCTCATTCTACCGTTGCCTCGCTCAGCTTTCCGCTACGCACAGGCTTTACCCCGATGAGTTTGTCGGTCTGCGCGGCGACCTTTTCGAGATGCTTCTCAAGCGACGCGCGGGGCGCTGTATCCATGAGGTAATGGGCCGCGAAAACCTTCTTGGCGCGCGGCTTGATCAGGAGGCCAAGCCCGCGCATGAGCGTCCGCTTCCCCGGTGCCCCGATGAGGCACGTCAGCCACCAGCTCGCTCCACAGGTGGTGAACACGCCCAGCCGCTCGATGGCATGGAGGCCGGGTGTGATGACCTCACCCTCGGCTTGAGGCATATGGAAGGCCACGTCGGGCAAAAGCACACGGTCAAGCCAGCCCTTCAGCATCGCCGGAAGGCCGTACCACCATGTCGGGTAGACAAAGATCAGCGTATCGCACCATTTCAGATCAGCCACGTGATCGGCGACCGGCACGCGGTTCGCCGGGGCCTCTTCGTATCCCACCCATTCATCGCGCGTCAGCACCGGCGTGAACCCTTCGGCGTAAAGATCCCGGAGCCGGACGTCGACACCCGCGCGGTGAAGCCGCCCCATGACGATGTCGCGCACGGCCGAATTGAACGAGCCTTCCTTCGGGTGGCAGTACACGACCAGAACGCGCATGTCAGAACGCCTCCATCTCTGTCTTTACGCGTGCTAGGAAGGCGTCGCAGCCCGCCTGCGTGATATTGTTCATGTCATACTGCGCAATGTACCGGATTTTTTCGGGCCTGACCGTGCCCCAAACGACGCGGGTGATCAGCTTTCTCGGCGGATCCCCGACGAGCCACGCCCGCCATCGCGTGGCCCCATAGGTGCAGACGGTGGCGATCTTCTTGACGTTATCGAGGCACGGCGACAGCTGCCCATCGGCGAGCTTGAAGGAAACCCCCGGCAGCATCACGCGATCATGCCACCCCTTGAGGATCGCCGGCAGGCCAAAGTTCCAGATCGGATGGCAAAAGATCACCGCATCTGCCGCGCGCAGCCGATCGACATAACCTTGCACGGGGGCGGTGTTGATCTCGGTATTGTGGTAGTTTCGCCGCTCCTCGGTGCTCAGCACGGGATCGAAGCCCTCGGCATAGAGGTCGCAATCATCCACGTCCCAGCCCCGGGCCCTCAGCGTCTCAACGACCACGCCATGCGACGCAGCGTTGAGGCTCTCGGGCACAGGATGCGCGTAGATGACAAGCGCCTTCATTCGGCAGCTGTCTTGGGTTGCTGGAGGCCGGGCCAAGCGTACATTTTGTCATAAGACCAATCCGGGTCGTCCCAGGCGATCATCTTTCCGGGGTTGAGGAGGCCCTTCGGATCCGCCTCGCGCTTGAACTCGAGCTGGCGCTGATCGACCGTCTGCCGCCCGCCCTCCTCGAGGGTGTAGCGGTGCGGGTTAAAGTTCATTGCGCCGTTCTCCTCGTGGATGGCGATGATCTCGTCCAGCCGCTCCTCGGTGGTGAAGTTCACCAAGGTGAGTGATCCAAAGGACACCCGCCCGTTCATGCGCGTAACCTCAATGTGCTGAAGGCACTCGGGGCTCAGGAGACCGCGGATCGTCTGTGTGAGCCCGATGGGATCCTCGGTGCCATAGGCAATCTGCAGATAGGTAATGGCCGGATCGACCTGCAGCGCGCGCAGGGTGGTATGGTTCCAGCCATATTCAAAGGCCGGACCGGGATCTTCGTCCCACTGGGTCTTTGAACTTTCATAGATTATACGCGCCCCCGAGAAGCCCGCCGTAAATGTCTCCCATCCCGGCATGGATTGCGGCGCCACCATGATCGCGACAAGGACATCGCCCTCCTCCGCATGAGGGGCAATCTTTGGGAAGTAAGCCTTGGTGATGGGCGCCTCGTAAATCGACAGCTCCTTGAGGAGGAGACCGTCGCAGGAGGCAAGATCGTAGGAATAGCGCATCGCCTCGTCAAAGTCGGCGAAGGTGACGAAGATGTGCTCCCAGTCGTACGCTGGCGCGAGCGGGATTTCGATCTCCGTGATGATCCCATTTGTACCGTAAGCATGGCTCACGCGGTGCAGATCATCGCCGGTGATGTCGATGGCGCGCGGATCTTCTTCCATCGTCACGACGCGCAGGCGGATGATGTTCCCGGGGTCGCGCAGGGAGCCCCAGCGGATTGACCCGACCCCGCCGGAGCCACCGGCGATGAACCCTCCGATCGTGGCCGTGGACCAGGTGGACGAGAACATGCGAATTTCCTGTCCGCTGTCTTCGATGCAGGCCGCGTCAATGTCCTTGAGGAGGACGCCGGGTTCACAGATCACGCGACCGGGATGGATTTCCTTCACGGCGTTCATCTTCGCCATGTGCAGCACACATCCGCCTGCAAGGGGCATCGCCTGCCCGTAATTGCCGGTGCCCGCGCCCCGCGTCGTGACCGGGACGTCGTGGGCATAGCAAATGCGCAGGGTCTCGATCACCTGCGCCTCGCTCTCGGGGATGCACAAAAAGTCCGCGGTGACGTGATCGAGGCGATCCTTCAGAACCGGCGAATACCAGAAGTAATCGCGCGAACGCTGCTTCACGGCTGCGGGACGCGTCACGGTACGGATGCCCGCCTCTTCGAGGGCGGCGATGGCGGCGTCGAGGTTCATGGCGGCTCCTTTTACTCTGCGACGGCGGCGGTCGGCACCGGCGCCATAAGATGGTCGAGTTCCGAAAACTCCGGGAGTGTCCGGTCGATGGCGCGTCCCGCGCGTAAAACGACGCGGTCGGATTGCGGGCGGGCAAACAGCTCCGTCCATGTGCGGGCCTTGCAGATCACGAGGTCCGCTGGCGCCCCGGGCGCAAGGCTCGGCGCGGCGAAACCGCAGGCTGTGGCGGGGTTGGTGAGGAACGCATGGGTCCAGTCCGGGTCAGAGTGATCCAGATGCCCGATTCGCGTCGCCTCACGCATGACCTCGATCATGTCCATGTCGCCGTAGGCATAGAACGGATCACGCGTGTTATCGGACGCAAACGACACCGGGATGCCCCGCGCCTTCATCTCGTGGACGAGCGTTATGCCCCGGTTGCGAGGGGTGCGCTGACCGTGACGGTCCTGGAGGTAGAGGTTGCACATGGGCAGGCTCACGACACTCAGCCCGGCCTTCGCCACGAGGTCGAGCGTCGCAAGCGCGTCCACCTCCGTCATCGTCGAGAGAGAGCAGAGGTGCCCCACGAGGATGTCGCTTGAGAAGCCGGTTTCGAGGGCAATCTCCGCGATGTCCTTGAGGGTGTTGACGCCCGGATCCATCGTCTCGTCGACGTGAAAGTCGAGGGCAAGGCCCCGGTCTTCGGCGGCTTGGAAGAACGTCGCAATCTCCTTGCGCTGGTCGGGGCCGGGATAGGTGCAGTTCCCGAGGATACCGCCGTACTTGGCGACCGTGTCCGCGCAACGGGCCACCTCCCCCGGGTCTTGGCCCAGGTCACCACCCGTGAGGACGGCGGCCTGCAGATCGATCCGTCCTGCCCATTCGGCGCGCAGCTCGTCGAAGACAGGCCAGGACGCCTCTGCCGCGGCCAAGTCACCGAACCAGTCGAGATGCGTACGGATCGCACGAGTGCCGTGGGCGAAGGCCGATTTCAGCGCAAAGCTCATGCGCGGATAAAGGTCAGCACGGTCCCATCGCCCAATCTTGTCGCGCCCAACCGCCTCTATCGCGCCGTCAAACGTGCCGTCCGGATTCGGCGTCCGCCCCCACATCTGCGCCTTATCGAGATGGGTATGGCAATCAACGAAGGCCGGAAGGGCCATGGCGCCCCGCATGTCGACTGTATGGTCAGCAGGCCCGTCCGTGATCTTGCCGTCTGCAAGGGTCAGCGACGTGCGCACAAGGCCTTCCTCAGCGCCAACGAGGCACCCTGGAACGGACACGCTTTCTAACCGGATGGCTTCGGAGCCAGCGCCGGCATCGGGCAGAGCCATGTAGTCCATGATTATTCCCGTTTCAGCGCCGACTCATGCCACTTGCGCAGCGCGAGATGAGAGATCAGAGACGTCGTCGCGTAGATGATGACGCCCGTCACTGCGATCAGGATGAGAGCAGCGAACATCCTCGGGATTTGCAGCCGGTACCCCGCCTCCAGGATGCGGAACGCGAGGCCGGAACCGATCCCGCCTGTCCCCGCCACATATTCTGCAACCACGGCACCGATCAGGGCAAGACCACCGGCGATTTTGAGACCGCCGAGGAAATACGGCAGCGCCGAAGGAAGCTGCAGGTGAATGAGGCGCTGCCAGCGGTTGGCCTTGTAGATGGTGAACAGGTCGCTCAAGTTATGGTCCGTCGATTTGAGGCCGAGCGTCGTGTTGGCAAGAATTGGAAAGAACGCCACGATCCAGGCGCATAAGAGCAGGCCGATCAGACGGTTTTCGATGTAGATAAAGATCAGTGGCGCGATCGACACGATGGGCGTCACCTGCAGGATCACCGCGAAGGGCGAAAACGACATTTCTGCATAGCGGGAAAGCGCAAAGATCACGGCCAGCCCCACACCGCCTATCACAGCCACTGCAAGCGCCATGCCGGTAATCTGCAGCGTCACCATAAGAGAGGTCGAAAGCGTCCCCCAATCTTCAATCAAAGTGCTTAGCACAAGGCCGGGGCGCGGCAGGATGTAAGGCTCAATCTCGTTCCAGACGACGAGCCTGTCCCAGTACCAGATTGCGGCGATCATCACGGTCGCCGGGATCACGTATTTCGCAATTTCTTCAATGCGCCGCTTTCGGGCACGGCGGACCTCGTCGGCGTCAACGAGGGCCGCTGTATCCGTCTCGGTGGGGATCTCGGTGTTGGTGTCTGCAACCGTCATTCCGCTGCCTCCTGGGTGTTGAGCGCCCCGTGGAGCATGTCAGAGGCCTCCCGTGCGACCTCGCCGTAGCGTTTGGACGTGCGCCACTCGATACCGCGGGGATAGGCAGCGTCGACCTCGATCTCGTGAATGATCCGCCCCGGACGCGCGGCCATCACGAGGATGCGGTCGCTCAGGAACACGGATTCAAACACCGAGTGCGTCACGAAGATCACCGTCGCGTTCGCCCGCTCCTTAAGCTTCAGGAGATCATCATTGAGCTTTTGCCGCGTAATTTCGTCAAGGGCGGCAAAGGGCTCATCCATGAGGATCAGACGCGGGTTGGTGGCCAGCGCCCGCGCGATCGAAACACGCATCTTCATACCGCCCGAAAGCTCCCGGGGGTAGCTTTCCGCAAAGCTGCCTAGCCCGACGAGATCGAGCACTTCGTGGATGCGGTCCCGCACGGCCGAGAACTTTTGGCCCCGCAGGCGGAACGGCAGAAAGACGTTCTTTTCCACCGTCGCCCAGGGCATCAGCGTGGGCTCCTGGAAGACAACGCCGAGGTCGTCGGCGCTTTGCCCCCCTTCCCAATCGATGCGGCCCGCTGTGGGCGGCATCAGGCCGGCGATAAGCCGGAGTGCCGTGGACTTGCCGCAGCCCGACGGGCCAAGGAGGGAGATGAAATCCCCCTCGTTGACCCGAAGGGACATGTGCTGAAGGGCCACGACCCCGCCATTGAAGGTCTTGTCGACCTCCCGCATGTGCAGGACCGCATCCCTATGTCCAAGCGGCAAAGCCGCCATTACATGTTGTCCGGGCGCAACTCGAGGCCAAGACCCTGATTGATGTAAGTCAGGTCATAGGCCTTCGTGTAATCGAGCCCCTCGGGCAGAACGCCCGCTTCGACCATGTTGTCGTAAAAGCTCTTAGAGCGCTCTTCCGTCATCGCACCAACGCCGAGCTCCAGCGTGTCGCCGCTGTCGACGATGCCATTTTCGATCATCGCTTCGATGGCGAAATCGATCTTATCCTGGCTCATGTCGGGATTGTCGGTGAGGATCAGTTCATTTGCGGCGGCATTGTCTCCGTAGATGTAATTGTACCACCCAAGGATCGATCCCTCGACAAAGCACTTCACGACATCCGGATTGGCGTCAATGAAAGGCCGGGTGGTCTGGATTGTCGTGGAATACGCGTTGTATCCCGCGTCTGCGATAAGCCACACATCGACCTCGATCCCGGTTTCCTGGAGGATCGCGTAGGGTTCGGACGACAGGTAACCCTGCTGAGCGCTGTTTTCGTTGGCAATGAACGGCGCAGAGTTGAAGGTGTATGGCTGGCGGTTGTCATCGCCAAAGCCATATGCCGCCTTCATCCACTCGTAATACGTCGCGCCGTCCTGCACGATCATGCGCAGATCCTTGAGCTCTTCGAAGGAACTGACCTTGCCCGGGTGGGACATGATCACCTGCGGATCCTTCTGGAACGAGGACATGACGTTCACGAGGGGGAGCCCTTCATTCACACCGAAATAGGCGTCCAGGTGGCCGCCCATGTAGAAATCGATGCGTCCCGCGAGCATGAGCGCCGCATTGTTCACCTGCGGACCACCGGGCAAAATGGTAACAGCGAGACCGCATTCTTCGTAGGTTCCGTCAGCGACGGATTGGTAAAACCCGCCGTGTTCCGCCTGCGCGACCCAGTTTGTCCCAAATGTGACCTCGGTCAGGTGACCATCGGCAGATGCGCTTCCGGCTAGAAGCGCAAGCGTGCCAGCCGTGGCGAATGTCAGTGAAGCAGCTTTCGTCATGTTTCCCTCGAATCTATGATGACCAATTGCAGGCCACAGGCGGCACACACTCAAGGTGAGGCCCAACCGTTCCCCGCGCGGCCCAGCATCAATGCTCAATAGCTACGCCATTCCCGGCATATTTGCACAATTCATTTGCACTTAAGCGTGGTCATTGCCCGCTTCCTACGCGGATATGACGAAAAACGAGGCAGTTGTTAGGGTAGCCCACGCGATAGAGGACCAAGCGCGATGAAATCACTTCTACCCACGGGAATCGCCCCACCCTTCGGACGGTATGCCCACGGCATCGAGATTCCCGCCGGCTGGCGCATCGCGGTCACCTCCGGGCAACTTCCGCTCGCCAAAGACGGATCGGTGCCAGACGATGCCCAAGCGCAAGCGGCGCTTTGCTTTGAAAATTGCGGCCACATCCTGCGCGAGGCGGGCATGGGCCCCGCCGACACAGTCCGCATCGCAGCATTTGTCACAGACCGCGCGCACATGGCCGGCTACATGGCCGCTCGCGACGCCTGGCTTGGGACACCCGCGCAGCTTCCGGCCTCGACACTGGTTATTGTTTCTGGCTTCACCCGCCCGGAATTTTTGGTCGAAGTAGAGGTCACAGCCGCCGCGCCCTAGTGGCCGTCCAGCCGAATTTCGACCTTGCATTGCACGCCACACGTCACCGACACAGTCACGGCAGCGGCAAGGAGGGGTTCAATGACAGACCGACAGAACGTGGCAATCGTGACCGGCGGGGCGCAAGGCATCGGACTTGCCTGCGCGCAAACCCTGGCCGCCCGCGGCACAAAGGTCGCGCTCTGGGATGTCGACGTCGACGCCATGGAGGCAGCGATTGCCGTCCTGCCCAAAGGGCAAGCTCAAGCAATCAAAGTCGACATCACCGACGTCTCTGCAGTCTCATCAGCGCTCGCCGAGACGGAAGCAGAACTTGGCCCCGTCACGCAGTTGGTGAACTCTGCCGGGATCGCTGGGCCAAACGCTTTGATCGAAGACTACCCACTGGGCGATTGGGGCCAGATCCTTGAGGTCAACCTCACCGGTACGTTTCATATGCTGCGCGCGGTGCTGCCCGGTATGAAAGCGCGCAACTACGGACGCGTGGCCCTCGTGGCCTCTATCGCGGGCAAGGACGGCAACCCCAATGCCAGCGCTTATTCAGCGTCGAAGGCGGGGGTGATCGCCCTCGCCAAATCCGCCGGGAAGGAATGCGCAACATTCAACATCGCTGTGAATGCGCTCACACCCGCCGCCGCCAAGACCCGCATCTTCGACCAGATGAGCCAGGAACACATAGACTACATGCTCTCCAAGATCCCGCGGGAGCGTTTTCTCAAGGTCGAAGAAGCCGCCGCTATGGTGGGCTGGCTTTGCTCTGAAGAGAACAGCTTCACGACAGGGGCGGTCTTCGACCTTTCTGGAGGGCGCGCGACATACTGACGTCGCGCTCGTCGCCCTGTCAGTCACAGGATCTTGCAGGCCTCGTCGAACGGCAGACGTGGCAACCGATCCCATACCTTTCCCGGATCGCCCTGACCAACGGTCATGATGAAATTCACTCGCCACGTCGTGCCCGCGAAAAACTCCGCGTTGACGCCATCGGCGTCGAACCCGGACATCGCACCGACATCGAGACCAAGGGCGCGGGCCGCCATAAGCATGTAGGCGGCCTGCAACGTGCCGTTCCGAAACGCCGTTTCCTCGGCCAGTTCCGGGCTCGATGTGAACCAAGATCGTGCGTCCCCATGCGGGAAGAGCTCTGACAGTTTCTCATAGAATTCAGTGTCATATGCCGCAAGGATGACGGCCGGCGCAGTCATCGTCTTCTCCACGTTGCTGCTGGAGAGATGCGGCTTGAGGCGCTCTTTCGCCTCCGTGCTCGTCAGAAAGACGAAACGCCCCGGTTCGCAATTGGCGGAGGTCGGCCCCATTGCCGCGATCTCCCACAGGCGCTGCAGAGTGCCTTCCGGCAGCGGCGCACCGGTCCATCCATTCTGCGTCCGTGCCGTGAGGAAAAGCTGGTCTAAAGCCGCGTCCGGCAGGCTCGGGAACGTCGTGTCATCTGTCATTTAAGAACTCCAAAGCATCGCGTTCAAAGCGAGCCTGCTCAGTGATGTTGAGGGCGTGACCGCCTTGATCGTAGAGGATGAGCCGCGCCTTCGGAACCCGCGCAGCGAGCCGTTCGGATTGTGCGACATCGACGAGCGCATCGTCTTTCGACGCCATCAACAGGACGCGCGCAGATCCCTCAGACATGTCAGGCAGCGTGAATGCACGCAAAGCATTGATGCGATGCGTAAGAGTCTCCGCCCCCTGAAAGTGCGCGATGGCGTGCGCCTCTTCTGCTGCGATCCTTTGCGGATGTGCGCTGATGAAACCGGGCGGGTACAGAAAGTTCTGCTGAAGCGCTACGAACGGCGCAAGCCCCTGCTCTGCCAGGACACCCAGGCGAATATCAAAGCAGCGGCTCGTGTGGTGGTCGATCTCGGGCCAGGCGTTGATCGCAATCAGCCGATCAAGGCGCGACGGGGCCCTCGCGGCCAGATCAAGGCCGATAAGCCCGCCCAAAGCGTGCCCGATAAGATCAAAGCGATCCACACCGGCCGCGTCGCAGATGGCAAGGACATCTTCAGCCATGTCCGCGATGGAAGTCGGTCCAAGAGGCTCCGAGTTTTCACCGGTCCCGCGTTGATCGTAGAGCAACAGGTCGAATTCAGCGGAAAACGCGTCGATATGGGGCTTCCAAAAGCCAGCGGCCCCGCCGAGGCCCGCACTCAGAACCAGCGTCGGCGCCCCATTGCGTCCAGCGCGCAGATGGGTGTATTTCACCCGCCGATCACGGCCACGGTGGCGATCTCTACCAGCGCGTCAGGCTTCACCAACCCGCACTGGACGCAGTAGCGCGCCGGTTTGTCACCGGGGAAGTAAGATCCATAGACCTCATTGATGGCCGCGTAGTTGGCCCAGTCGGTGACGAAGATATGGTTCATGACCACGTCATCCATCGTACCGCCTGCGGTCTCGATCACCGATTTGATCGTGTCGAGAACATGCGCCGTCTGAGCTGCGGGATCGCCCACGTGGACGACGTTGTTGTCCGTGTCGAACGGTAAGGTGCCGGACACAAAAACGGTGCCGTTCGCGAGAATACCGGGAAGGTAGGGCGCAAGGGGCGTCCCTGTGCCCTCGGGAATGATTGGGGTCTTAGGCATCTTCTTTTTCCTCTTCTTGAGCCTTCAGCGTGGTACAGAAATCCTCGGTGCGTCCGACCCACCCGAAGAATGTTGAGACATTGAAGATCGTCGCCTCGCGGATGAAGTCCGGGCCGATTTGATTAGTAGCATCCTCGAGCATGAGGCACGAATATTCCAGATGGAACGCATCGCGCAGCGTGCTTTCAACGCACACATTGGTCGCGATCCCCACGAAAACGAGATTGCGGATCCCGCGGGAGCGCATGGCGCTGTCGAGGCTTGAATTGAAGAACCCGGAATAGCGGGGTTTTGGTATAATGAGGTCGCCGGGTTCTGGCAACAACTCATCAATCATCTCATAGTCCCAACCGCCCTTGGCGAGGAGCGTGCCCCAAAGCTCCGGCTTCTTGCGCATGGTTTTGAAGGCGTTGGATTTCTTGAGGTTCGGCGACAGCGGCCCACCGGCGTCCTGATAGGCCGCGTCCCAGCCGTTCTGCAGGTAGGTCACAAGGACCCCTGCCCGCCGACACGCGGCAAGAACGGTTTGAATGTTCGAAATGCAGATCCGCGCACCTGAGATGTCAAAGCCCGCGAGGTCCACGTAACCGCCCTTTGACGCATAGGCATTCTGCATGTCGACGACGATGAGAGCCGTGTCTTCAATACAGAAGTCGAACGCCTCGGGCGAGGCGGGGACTGTGAGAACGCTCACTCTGCGGCCTCCATGGTCTGACGGCACGTCATGAGGGGCTGGATCTTGGTGCCGAAATCTTCGACGCCTTGCACGAAATCATCGAAGGTCAGCAGAACGCCGCCCGTTCCCGTCACGGCGGCCACCTCATCGAGCATCGCAGCCACTTGCGCGAAGTCACCCACGAGCGTGCCCA
>JBCDGS010000030.1:0-37255 GCA_038751055.1 Pseudomonadota bacterium
CGTCGAGGCCCGCTTCCCCGACCCGTCCGCGAACCCGTATCTGTGCTTCGCGGCGCTGCTCATGGCCGGTCTCGACGGGATCAAGAACAAGATCGATCCGGGCGATCCGAGCGACAAGGACCTCTACGACCTGCCGCCGGAGGAGCTCGCAGAGATCCCCACGGTCTGCGGCTCGCTGCGTGAGGCGCTCGAAGAGCTCGAGAAGGACATGGACTTCCTCCTCGAGGGCGACGTGTTCACGAAGGACCAGATCGAGGGCTACATGGAGCTCAAGATGGAAGAGGTCACGGCCTACGAGCACACGCCTCACCCGATGGAGTTCGCGCTGTACTACAGCTGCTAAGTCCACCTCTCCCTGTGGACGATGGAAAAGGGCGCTTTCGGGCGCCCTTTTTCGTCTGCGTGGTTGACGACGGTGAGCTGTGCAGCACCATCAGGCCATGCGTGCTGTGGTCCTTTTTCTCTTGTGTCTGGCGGGCGGGCCTGCGGCCGCCGATTTCAACGCCTGGCTCGAGGCTAAAGCCTGGCCTGCCGCGCGTGCCGAGGGGGTCAGCCGCAAGGCATTTGAGGGGCTGACCACCGGGCTCAGGCCTGATCTGTCGCTGCCGGGGCTGTCGCGCAGCGGTGCTGTGCCAGCCGTCGACAATCAGTCTGAATTCCGTGCGTCGGCGCTTTACTTCAGCGAGGCCAACCTGCGCACGCTGGCCGTGGAAGGCCGTCGCCACGCCGCAACGCATGAAAGGCTTTTGGCCCGCCTCGAACGGGAGACGGGCGTTCCCGGACGGATCATACTGGCCATCTGGGGACGCGAAAGCGCCTATGGCCGGGCGCGCATTCCCCATGATGCGCTGCAGGTGCTCGCCACCCGCGGATATGCGGGGACGCGACGCGCATTTTTCACAGGGGAGTTTGCGAAGGGCCTGAAGATTGCCAGCGACACGGGCCTGAGCCTCAGATCGTCCTGGGGCGGGGCCATGGGGCAGCCTCAGTTCCTGCCGTCCTCCTATCTGACCCATGCGCGCGACGGAGATGGCGACGGACGGGCAGATATCTGGGGATCGGAGGCTGACACCCTGGCCTCAATAGCAGGCTACCTGAAGGACAAGGGCTGGGTTGCTGGCTCGGACTGGGGCTATGAGATCACTCCGGGCTCTGCGCCCTGCACGGCGAATGGCCCTGACCAGGCGCGGCGCGTCTTCGAGTGGGAAGAGAGCGGGGTTACGCGAGTCTCCGGCAGTCCTTTCCCGGTGCATGAGCGCCGTATGGACGGGTTTCTTGTCTTGCCGGCAGGGACGCTCGGCCCCGCGTTCCTCGCCACACCGAACTTCACCGTGCTCAAGGCCTATAACGAAAGCGATCTCTACGCGCTCTTCGTGGGCCACCTCGCCGACCGCATTGGCTATGGGGCGCCGCCGTTTCGCACCGCGTGGCAACCCACGGAAAGCTTCACCCGGGGCGCGGTCGCGCGCGCCCAGCGCACCCTTGAAGCGGCTGGCAAGGATGTGGGCGGTGCCGACGGGTTGATTGGCAACAAGACGCGGCGCGCCGTGGGAGAGTGGCAAGCCGCCCAGGGCCGTCCTGTCACGTGCGTGCCGACCGCTGCCGAGCTGCGCGCGCTTGGCGGGTGATGCCAGCCAGAGGCCCGATCAGAGCACCGAGGTGACCCCACGTTCTGCTTGGCGCGTTGGGGCGAGTGCGGCAAGGGTTACGCGCACGTAAAGAGAGGCGTCTCATGTCTGATATCCTGTCCCTTGAGACCCGCGGCAAGGTCGCCGTTCTCACGATGACGAACGGGGCCAACAAACAAAATCTTGCCTTCGCCCAAGCGATGATCGGCGCCCTCGACACGGTGCGCGCGGACAAGGCGATAAAGAGCCTCGTCATCACCTCGAACGACGAGAAAAACTGGTCGCAAGGCGTTGATCTGAATTGGCTTATGGCGTCTATCCATGGCGGGAAGGAGGCCGATGTCCGTGCCTTCATGTACGCGATGAACGAGGTTTTCGGCGGTCTTCTGACCCTCCCGGTTCCGGTTATCGGCGCGCTGACGGGACATGCCTTCGGCAACGGCGCGATGCTCGCGTGCTGCTGCGACTTCCGCGTCATGCGCAGCGACCGGGGCTATTTCTGTTTCCCCGAGGTCGACATCTCCATTCCGTTTCTGCCCTCGATGATCGCGTTTTGCCGGAAGGCCGTACCGGAGTACCGCTTCAACGAGCTCAAGCTGACTGGCCGCCGCGCTACCGCAGAGGACCTCTTGAAGGATCACATCATCGAAGCTGCCTTCCCGGACGCGGATGCCACGCTCGAGGGCGCTGTCGCCCTCGCCGAGACGTTCACAAAGAGCCGCGCGATCTTTGGGGAGCACAAGCGCCGGATGCACGGACACATCCTCGGGATCATGGAGCGTGAGGACCCGACCTATATCGACCCGCTGAACCTCACGGTCTAAAAATCCCTTACCGCGATACCAAATCGTGGTAGTCTGATTGGCATTTAAAGCCCCTTGGGGCCGACAATTGATTGGACATGCCATGAGCTATTTACAAGCGGCTCTGGCCTTTGCAGTGCTGATGATCGTATTTTCGACGGCTGCAACGGCCCTGTGCGAGGCATATTTGCGCCTCTTCGCCCGCCGTCCCGCGACCCTCTCCGGAGCGCTGGTGCAATTCATCAAGCACGACCCGAGGCTGAGAACGGCCCTCGAAAAGGTATTCAAGAATAAAGAAGCAAAGTTCGACACGCGCCGGCGCTTTGGCCTCTTTTTGGGGTATTTAGCCAACCTCCTGGGGTACCTCCCTCGGGTCAAGAAGGGCCTTGGGGAGTTCGATTACAAGAACGCAACGGTCGATTTGGACGTGAAGAAAGACGCAATTGTCAATCGGATCGTCGCCCAACTGGTCTCCAATCCCGCGTCAAATCCCGACCCGTTGCGCATCAAGCCCGCGAAATCGGTGGACACCCTGACCACGTATGCCTTTGTTCAGCGGCTCGCGGAGACGGATCTGGGTAGGAACCTGTCCGCCACACTGGAGAAAGAGACGCTGATGGCCCTCGTACGCGGGTTTGAACGGCTCAACAGCTCCGCCAATGAGCTTTTTCGCAAGCGCGCGCGTTCCATGACGATGGTGGCGGCGGTCGTTCTCGCCTTCGCGATCAATATCCCCGCGGACAAGGTCTTTCAGCACCTGATGGACAACCCGGAGGTGGCCAGGGACATCTCAGCCCAGGGGGAGGAGGCGTTTTCCGAGTATGAAGCCCGGGTAGCGACGCTGGAAGCACGGTTTGACGATCTGCAAACCGGCGTCCAACGCGAGGCGGGTGACACGGAGGTGCCCCTGGCAAGCGACGAAGCGCTGGAGGCCATTCGAGCCGATTTCGACGCCTTCGGAGAAGCGCTCGACATCGCCCGTGACGACGCGTTCGGGGTCTATGACCTGCCCATCGGTTATGACAATTGGTATGCCTACAACTGCGTTGCACCGGGCGAGGATGCCCCCGTCTCCGCGACCCGGGACCAGATCAAAGCCTGTATCGGTAGCACAGCGACAGTCCTTTGGGTGCTGAACGTCCTTCTTGCGGGCCTGCTCATCGGGCTAGGTGGGCCCTTCTGGTACCGGATCTACGCAAGCCTGTCCCATGCGGCCCAGCTCCTGCGCGTTTTCAAGGGCAACCCGCGGCCGGAAAATCTTGGCGAGGGCAATGCGATCACGCAGCCCGTGGCACAGGCAGAGCTTTTTGGACATGGGGAAGAGCCCGGAAAGCAGCTCGATGACACCATCTACGAGATGTTCCTGGCCGCCGCTAAAGAGCCTGCCGCGATCAGTGCCGAGGACACTCCGCCTGAAGAGGAGCAACCAAAATGAACCGCGACGAGGGCCATTGATGGGCTTGTCGAGGATCGGGGCCATCTGGCCGTTTCGCCGATCTGACTGAGGCCGCTCACCCGGTGTCGGGCCCGATGTCATGGCGCGCAATGACATAGGTGTGGATCGTAAAGAGGATGCAGCCCGTTCTGGGCAGTCGCACGAGGCATTGGCGCTCACTGCGGAGGTAATCCCCCTGCCCCTCGGGCTTCTCGCGCCGGTCGCCCGCGGAGCGCGGCTGAAAGAGCGTTGGATCGTGATACCACAGCCGGTTCCAGCGCCAGAGCGGACGGTCGACCCGCAAGCCCGACAGGATACGCTCGATCTGGCGATCCATCCGGGTGCTGATCTCTGAAACGGGGTCATGGATGACGGCCATGGGACGCCCGATCTTTTCGGACAGCATCCAGGATGCCGGAAAGCACAGAAGCGCCGCGCAGAGCACATGGCCTGCATCTGTCGGCATGAGGAGGAGCACGTCCTCCTGCACTGCGCCTGCCAACCCTGCAAATTCCGCGACCCCGGACCGCCCATAACGGGCGCGCAGATGCGCGGAGATGACCTCGACGGCCTCCGCCTGGGCGGCCTCGGAGCCGGGGAGGCAGGCCAACACCTCGCCCCTGCGCTCGGCCATGAGCTGGCGCCGCAGCGCGAGTTGCCCGGTTTCCGCCTCGTCAAAGATCAGCCACTCGGCCGGGTCCAGAACCTGAAGAGACGGCAGCGCCCTCTGCATGAGCGCCGGGTAAGGCGCGCCGCTCTGAAGCACTGAATCCGACATTTTCCTTCGCAATCCGCCCAGCAGACGGTCCCACGGCACCTAACCTGAGGTTACTTCAGGACGGCGCAAGATGAACCAGCACTACCGAGATACCCGCAAGATCGACCCGATGAAAGAGATCCATGGCGGGCCCCGAAAGGGCGACAACACACCGGCAGACAATGACCGCATCGAGATCGGCCCGACCGAGCTCGCTTACAGCGAATGGGCCCAAGCGGGGCTGGAGCTACCGGACCTGCAGGCCTTGCGGCGCTTTCGCCACCGCCGCCTCGTCGACGCGATCCAGGAACGGGACTACGGCGCGCTATTGGTCTTTGACCCGCTCAACATTCGCTATGCCACCGATTCCACTAATATGCAGCTTTGGAACACGCACAATCCGTTCCGCGCGCTCATGGTGTGCGCGGACGGCTATATGGTGATCTGGGACTACAAAAACGCGCCTTTCCTGAGCACCTTCAACCCCCTCGTCAGCGAGCAGCGCGCCGGAGCGGATTTCTTTTACTTTGACCGGGGCGACAAGATCGCGCCGGCGACGGATGCGTTCTCAAAGGAGGTACGTGACCTCATCGGCGAACATGGCGGTGGCAACATGCGCATCGGCGTGGACAAGATCATGATCCACGGCCTGCGCGCGCTGGAGGCCCATGGCTTTACGGTGTTTCCGGGTGAGGAGCTCACTGAGAAGGCGCGCGCGATCAAGGGCCCGGAGGAGATCAAGGCCATGCGCTGCGCCTCTCATGCGTGCGAGGCGGCCTGCTACGCGATGGAAGATTTTGCCCGCGCGCGGATGGGCGATGGCGTCACCTGCGAGGATGATATCTGGGCGGTGCTGCATGCGGAAAACATCCGTCGCGGGGGCGAATGGATCGAAACGCGCCTTCTTGCCACCGGTCCGCGCACGAATCCGTGGTTTCAGGAATGCGGCCCCCGCATCCCCAACCGCAACGAGATCCTGGCCTTCGACACCGACCTCGTGGGCAGCTATGGCATCTGCGTCGACATCTCCCGGACCTGGTGGATCGGCGAGGACAAGCCCCGCCCCGACATGATCGAGGCGATGAAATGCGGGATCGAACATATCGAGACGAACATGGACCTCATCCGACCGGGGCTGAACATCGAGGAGTGGATCGACAGGAGCCACCGCCTGCCCGAGAAGTACCAGCGCCAGAAGTATGGCTGCCTCGCCCACGGCGTGGGTCTGTGCGATGAATGGCCCCTCGTTGCCTACCCGGACAAGATGGTCCCGGGTGCATTCGACTACGAACTTCAGCCGGGCATGACGCTGTGTGTTGAAGCCCTCATAGGTGAGGATGGCGGTGACTTCTGCATCAAGCTCGAAGATCAGGTTCTGGTGACCGAAGACGGCTATGAGAACCTGACCAAATACCCCCATGATCCGGCGCTTACCGCCTAAAACGTAGACAGGATTCCGCACCCTGTGTACCCTGCCCGAAAAAGAGAACGGGCAGGTTCATGGACACGTTACCCGCGCTGACCCTCGAGGTCGCGCCCACCGACGGTATTTTTGCGCCCGGAGTGCATACTGGGCTGTCACTCTTGCGGGCCGAGGTGCCACTTTGGAGGCCGGTAAAGGGCGGCAATATCCGCTCTGTCGAGTTGACCGACAATCCCCACACGCTCACGGCGTGGCGGCGCGAACGCAAACAGGCCCGCAAACTGCGCAGTTTCAACAGCACGGTGGAGCTCGCGTCGCAGCTCGCCGTGGTGGAAGACATCTCCTTTCATCGGACATTCTCCGCCGTGGGCGAGCGGTGGTTTCTCAATGGTGCAGGTGGGGAGCGGCTCTGGACGCGGTATTGGCGCGAGCAGCGCAAGCTCAACGACGATGTGCAGCCTCGATCCGCGTTCGAGAGGCATTTCCGCGACAGCCAGCATTTGAAGCGGCCCCTGCCCGTCTGGGACGGCCCGGTGAGTGGGCTGCCCTACGTCCTCGATGCGCGGAACCTCTTTAACTACTACCACTTCATGGCAGAGACCTTCTGCCACCTCGCCCTCCTCGCAGAGCTGCCGGAATTCGACGGTAACATCTTCATTCACTGCCCTGACCGGGCCCCGAAGGCCTTCATCCTGAATTTCATCGAGGCACTCTTTCCGCAATTTGCGTCGCGCGTCCTCTTTCCCGGTACGCGGCAGCACTATGCCCGGGCGCTGACCCCGTTTGTCCCAAACTTTTACCTCTTTCAGGCACCGGAGGAGGAGACCCGCGGACTGCGTGAGGCGGCGCCGACCTCGGACCACTGGGACCTGAGCCTTCCGACCGGGCCCGTCAAACGGACGCTGCGCCAGAATGGCTATCCACGTTCTCTCAGGTTGCTGCGCGAACAGGCCCTCGACGCGGCGAAGGCCGTTGACGTGTCGCATCTTCCAAAGCGCTTCTGGTTCGGACGGAAATCAGAGGGCATGCGCGACCGTTCCATCCCTGCAGAAGCCGCGATCATCGAGGGGCTCAAAACCCGCGGGTTTGGCGTGATCTGCTTTGAAGATCTCACCCCGCTCGAGCAAATCGCAGCGATGCACCAGGCAGAATGCGCGATTTCCTACCACGGGGCAGGCTTTACGAACCTCATCTATGCCAACCCCAATGCCCAGATAATCGAGCTCGGGACGTTGCAATCGGGCATGCTGCGCTGGACGGATTTCATTTCACTCGCCCATGTGTCGGGCTGCACCTACACGCTGGGGATCTGCGACGGCGATGTCCCCATCGAGACTGCGCGCCCGAACTTGCGCGGACCGCTTCACCGGATCCGCATCAGCGACGCTGGCAGGGATCTGCTGATGGCGCATATCGACAAGCTCTTTCCTGCGTGACGGCGCCGGGCTGACGATACTCACTTCGGTCACCTCCCTGCGAGGCGACCGAAACGAAACTGGTATTCGTCACCTGCCCTCCCCATCCTCAAGGGCAAGGAGATCGCTGCCATGCCCACCGAACGCTTGACATTTCAGGGCCACGACGGAGCCGCGCTTGCTGCACGGCTGGACCTGCCGGACGGGCCGCTGCTCGGGACGGCGCTCTTTGCCCATTGTTTTACCTGCGGCAAGGACATCCCCGCTGCACGTCGGATTGCCTCGCGCCTCGCTGCGGGTGGGATTGCTGTTTTGCGCTTTGATTTCACTGGCCTTGGGCATTCGGCGGGGGAGTTCGCCAACACTACCTTCACGTCCAACGTTGAGGACCTGCACGCCGCGCGCGGGGCCCTCGTGGCCCGTGGCATGACGCCCACCCTCCTGATCGGGCACTCGCTCGGTGGGGCCGCGGTGCTGCGCGCGGCCCCGGACATGGAGGGTGTGCGGGCGGTGGCCACGATCGGGGCGCCGTTCGATCCGGGCCACGTGACCCACAATTTCCAGAGTGCGCTCGCCGCGATCGAGGCCGATGGCAGCGCCGAGGTGACCCTTGGCGGGCGACCGGTCACCATCGGACGCGCGTTCGTGGAGGATGTTCTTGGCGGCGGCCTCGAGGAGGCCATCCGGCGCACGAAAGCGGCGCACCTTATCCTGCATGCCCCAAAGGATGCGATCGTGGGCATCGAGAATGCAGAGGCCATATTCAAGGCGGCCCGGCACCCGAAGAGCTTTGTGACGCTGGATACGGCCGACCACCTGGTCACCAATGCCGACGACGCCGAATATGCGGCCGAGGTCATCGCCGCCTGGTCATCGCGGTACCTGGACCTTCCCAAACTGGCCGCCCCTATCGGAGCGCCCGAAGGGGTCGTGCGCGTCGCCGAAGCCGATCCCGCAGGGTTCCTTCAGGACGTCACCCATGGCCCGACACACCACACCCTTGCAGATGAACCCATCGCCTATGGGGGAACGAACCGGGGCATGAGCCCTTACGGCTTCCTGAGCGCGGGCCTCGGGGCCTGCACGTCGATGACCATTCGCATGTATGCGCGGCGCAAGGGGTGGGCCCTCGATCACGTCTATGTCGATGTCACACACGACAAGGTCCACGGACAGGATGTCGAGCCCGCATCACCTGGCAAGGTCGACCACTTCATGCGCCATATCTATCTCGAGGGCGCGCTCGATGCAGGCCAGCGTCAGAAACTTCTCGAGATTGCCGACAAGTGTCCTGTGCACCGCTCCCTCGAGGCAAGCTCTGTCGTGAGGACAAAGCTCATGGACGGGCAACCTGCGCGCGTGGCCTGACGGGCACCTTACGCAAGCGCGACGCGTGTGCTGCTCGCGCTCTGCACCGGAGAGGCCTAGAGGTGCGGCATGATCTATGCCTACCTCATTCTATCCGCGGCGTTCGTGGCGTCATTTGCTGGCGCGCTGCATCCGGCCTTTGATGCAATGGCCACGTTCCGCGTCCCGCTTTCGGCGGTGATGATCGCGACGTGGCTCGCGAGGCGACGGCCCTCGACTGTGCCGCTGGCGATCTGGGCCGTGATCGGCCTGGCTTGGAACCACGTCTTCTGGCCGGTGGGCACGGATCGGGAGGGCACAATCACGCTCTTTCAGCACAACGTGCGCGCCACGAACAGCGCGCTGGAAGAGCTCGCCTCTGCGATCAAGGACGCTGATCCGGACGTCATCACGTTGCAGGAGATCTCTCTGGTGAATGCGGGGCTGTTGACCCGCCTACAGGGCGACTACCCCCACCAGCATGTCTGCAGCTTTGGGCAGCTCTATTCCATGGCGGTGCTCTCCCGCCTGCCCCGCACGGATCGCCTGCCTGTCTGCTCGCCAAGGCGGGGGCTGGCGGCGATGGAAGTCATGGGGCCGGACGGGCCGGGTTGGGTGGCCTCCGTTCATCTCTATTGGCCATGGCCCTATCAGCAGCGGCCGCAAAGCGACGGGATCGCCCGCCGGATCGCAGAGCTTAACGGCCCGGTCATCGTGGCGGGGGATTTCAACCAGCTTCCCTGGAGCTACGCCGTACGGTCCATCGCACAGGCCGGGGGCGTCACGAATCTCGGCCCCCGGCGTCGGACATTCGAGGTCTTGGGCATGCCGCTGCCAATCGATCATGTGCTCGCGGCATCCGGAGAGGTCACGCGTCTGGGGCGGGTCGGAAGCGATCATCGGGCGCTGTCTGCGCGGGTATCGTTCCAATGAAAAAGGGCGCCCCCGCAGGACGCCCTATCCCAATCCGTAGGGTGGGTTTTTCAACCCACCATTGCTTCAGGATCGCGCATCGCCAATGAGCTTCCAGAGGCCGGGCACGAGAAGCGCCGCCAGAACGAGCTTGATCGCATCGCCCAGGAGGAACGGTGTCAGGCCCCATTCCAGGATGGGCTTGTCCCAGCCGTAGAGCTGCCCGAGCCAGAACAGCCCCGGCACGTAGATCAGCGCATTCCCGATGAGCATGGCCACCGCCATCATCAGCACCGAGCGGTCCCAGCCCTGCCGGGCCGCCCAACCAAGGGCCAGCGTCGCAAGGACATAGCCCACAAGGTAGCCGCCCGTGCCGCCCATCATGTATGTGAGGCCGGACGTGGCACCCTCCTTGTTCGGGAAGAGGTCGACGCCCATTGCCAACAGCCCGGCTTCGATGCCGAAAGGCGTGCCCGCAGAGCTCGCGAAGACGTCGAAACCGAACGCGCCGATGATCATGTATCCGAGAATTGTCGCCAGCCCGAGACGGGGTCCGTAGGCGGCGCCGATCGTCAGGATCGCGAAGGTGCCCATGGTAATCGGCACCGGCCACATCGGCACCTTCACGTTCGCCAGGAAAGCCAGGGCAAGGATGCCAGCCACAAAGAACACAGCCTGCTTGATGAGTTTGGCGGTCCCATCGCTGGGGCCTACGGCCTCGATCAGGGTTTTATCGTACGTGGTGGCCATGTCAGCCCTCCCTTCGTCTTTGTCCGAGTCCGGTGCAGATAGAAGCAGTTGCAAGGTCTCCGCAAGCCTTGATGGCCCGCATCACATGCGCAGCGACTGCATCGCGCTGAACGGAGCGTAAAGGCTGCTCATTCGGTATGACTTTCGCGGGCCCCTCACGTCCCCATGTGCTGCGCCATTTGGGCCAGTCGCTGAAATCATAGCGCACGTCATAGGTGTCGGGGTCGCAGAAATGAGTCGCCGAGGGGCGCGCGAAGTCGAGCTTGTGAAATGGCGTCCCGTCCTCGAAATGGATGTCAAAGCCGCCCTCCATCGGCTTCCACCAATAGCGTCGCCCTGCCGTGAAGTCGCGGCCCTTCACCTCGAGATTGCCCCATTCGAGGTAGGTCCAGCGCCGCGTGATCCGCGCCAACCCTTCGAACATGCCCGGCGCTTCGTTCTCGTGGATGATTTCGCGCTTGAGAAGCCAGACGCGCTTGAAGTCGTGATGATCGAAGTCTGCCATGTCCGCGCATGGGTGACGGCTCAGCGGGCGGCATTCAACGCGACGCCCTGCCGCGTGCCCGGGATTGCCCCCCCTTGCGCCCCGCGCTAGAGCGCGCGCGACACATTGAGGAAGGCTTCGCCGATGATCCCCCGCTATTCTCGCCCCGACATGGTCGCCATCTGGAGCCCGGAAACAAAGTTCCGCATCTGGTACGAGATCGAGGCCCATGCCTGCGACGCGATGGCGGATCTGGGCGTGATCCCCCGGGAGAACGCTGCGGCGGTCTGGAAAGCCAAGGACGTTGAGTTCGACGTCGCGCGCATCGACGAGATCGAGGCCGTCACCAAACACGATGTCATCGCCTTCCTGACCCATCTGGCTGAAATCATCGGCAACGAGGAGGCCCGCTTCGTCCATCAGGGCATGACGTCCTCGGACGTGCTCGACACGACGTTCAACGTGCAGCTGACCCGAGCTGCGGACATCCTCATTGAAGATATGCGCGGATTGCTGGCTGCGCTGCGCCGCCGTGCCGAAGAACACAAAATGACCGTCCGCATCGGTCGTTCCCACGGCATCCATGCCGAACCCGTGACGATGGGTCTGACATTCGCACGCTTCTACGCGGAGATGGATCGAAACCTGTCGCGGCTGCGCGACGCCCGCGCAGAAATCGCAACCGGGGCCATCAGCGGCGCGGTGGGGACCTTCGCGAATATCGACCCGGCCGTGGAAGATCATGTCTGCGAGAAGATGGGCCTCGTGCCGGAACCGATCTCTACCCAGGTGATCCCGCGCGATCGCCATGCGATGTTCTTTGCGACCCTGGGCGTCATTGCATCGAGCGTGGAGAACATCGCCACCGAGATCCGTCACATGCAGCGGACAGAAGTCCTCGAGGCGGAGGAATTCTTTTCCAAGGGGCAAAAGGGCTCCTCAGCGATGCCGCACAAGCGCAATCCCGTGCTGACAGAGAACCTCACGGGCCTTGCCCGCCTCGTGCGGATGGCCGTCGTGCCTGCGATGGAAAACGTCACTCTGTGGCACGAGCGTGACATTTCGCATTCGTCGGTGGAAAGGAACATCGGCCCGGACACGACGGTGACGCTCGATTTCGCTCTGGCGCGCCTGACGAGCGTGATCGACAGGCTTGTCGTCTACCCCGAGAACATGATCGCGAACATGAACAAGTTCCGCGGCCTCGTGCACTCCCAGCGCGTGCTTCTGGCCCTCACGCAAGCAGGAGTGAGCCGCGAGGACGCCTACCGTCTTGTCCAGCGCAACGCGATGAAAGTGTGGGAAGACGGCGCCGACTTCATGACAGAGCTCAAAGCCGATCCAGAGGTCACCGCGGCGCTCAGTGCGGCAGAGATTGAGGAGAAATTCGACCTCGGCTACCACACCAAGCATGTCGACACGATCTTTGCGCGAGTCTTTGCCGAAAACTGAGGCGCGCCGAACTATCGTTTCGCAAATTGTGACAAACGCTCTAATTTACATCATTGTAGCGATAAATGTCGCTTTTCGCCTTAAAAATACCGCTCCTTTGCCACAAGGCTATTGCGGCAACACTCAAAAAAGCCCAGTCATACTGGGTCAATGATTTTTGAGTGAAAGGGGAACTCATGCCCAAATTGAAGATTATGTCTGCCATCTTCGGACTTGCGCTCATGGGTGCGACGTCCGCGACCGCTGCTACGGTGACCGTAATGGACGGGGAAACAGCGTGTGAAAGCGTAAACCGCATCGCGGATGCCAGCACCTGCGACGTCACCCTCGGTGACCTCGGCCAGTCGCCTGACGATACCATCATCTTCGACGGTGATGGCATGCTGCTGGGCTTTGTGGCTGACCAGCGCGGCCAGTCGTCTAACTTTGCTGACACCGGCATCGTGGACCTCACGAGCACGTCCATCGTCACCTTGACGCTGTTCGGCTCCGACGCGGGTTTTGATGCGAACTTTTCGTTTGCCGGCCAAAGTGCGGACCTCGGGCCGAACGGATCTGTGACGTTCACGGTCGCCGCTGGGTCTGGGTACATCTTTGATCTGGACGCAACGACACCGACGAACTCCAACGGCCTCCAGGGCTCGGACTACAAGTTTACCGTCGCAGCGATCCCGCTGCCTGCGGGCGCTCTGCTGCTGCTGAGCGGTCTGGGTGTTCTGGCCGTGCGTCGCAAGCGCGCCTAACACTCGCCGACTGAAAACAAGGACGGGGCGGTCATTTGGCCGCCCTTTCTTTTTGCGCCGCAGGGTTTGGCGACTTTTCCTTGTCCTTCCTGAAACTAAGTTCTGGTCCAGCCGTGACTGAACAAACATCAAGCCAAGGAACGTCCCATGACCCGCATTCTCGCCCTCATCCTCGCTGCCACCCCCGGCCTCGCTTTCGCAGCGGGCGGATCCTCAACGCCGCCCACGCCGACGGAGACGACGACCCAATGTGAAGAGGGGATGGTCTTCGACGAAGAGGCGCAGGCCTGCGTGGCGATCCAGCAAGATTCCAACGCCGCCCCCCAATTTGATCAGGACGAAGCCTATGGCCTCGTCCGCGAGCTGGCCTATGCCGGTCGCTACGGCGATGCGCAGATGATCCTCACCACGATGGATCCGGCAGACGACCGCGCGCAGACCTATTGGGGCTTCACGCATCGCAAGATGGGCAACATGAACCTCGCCATGGCCGCCTATTACAGCGCGCTCGCGACGAACCCGGACAACATCCTCGTTCGCTCCTATATGGGTCAGGCCTACGTAGAGATGGGCGCAACCGACCTCGCACAGGCGCAGCTGACCGAGATCAAGGCACGCGGCGGGCGCGAGACCTGGGCAGAAAAGTCCCTTACCCTCGCGATCCGCTCAGGCACGACGTCGAGCTACTAAGCTAGACCACCTCCCCTGATCCTCTTAAAAGGCCCCATGCGGGGCCTTTTTCGTCATGTCTAAATCGCAGTTCACCTTCAAACACAGGATCGAGAACGCGATGTTTCTAACCGTGATCGGCGGGTTAAAGCGCTTGCCCTACGAGCGCCGTCTGCGCGCGATGAGCTGGATAACACGGCGGTTCATCGGTCCCCTGGTCAACTACAAGCGCCGCGCCCTGCAGAACCTGGCGATGATCTATCCCGACTGGCCGGAAGCGCGCCGTCGGGCCGTGGCCGACCAAGTCCTCGATACGTTGGCCCGCACAATCATCGAGAATTACAGCCACGACGAGTTCCGCGACCGGATCTCTGCCCATGAGATTGAGGGGCCGGGCCTCGCGGCGGCGCTCAAGGCCAGAGACGAGGGCAAGGCCATCATCTTTTCGTCGGGGCATTGGTCGAACCACGAGGCCACGCGTACGGCGCTCGACCTCAAGGGTTTCGAGGTGGGCGGTATCTACAACCCCATGAAGAACCCTTATTTCAACGCGCATTACGTGGCCGCACACGCGGACGTTTCAGGCCCGATCTTCCCCCGCGGGAAAGACGGTGTGCGCGCCTTCCTGGCGTTTCTGCGCGGCGGCGGCCATGGCTTTCTTCTCCATGATGTCTATTTCGAGCGGGGCGAATGGATGGATTTTCTCGGCAAGCCCGCGAAGACCGCCTTTTCGGCAGCCGACCTTGCGATCAAGTTCGATGCACTGCTGATCCCCTACTTCAACACCCGTCAGGCGGACGGGGTGAGTTTCAAGATCGAGCTATACGAGCCGATCCCGCACACCACCCCGCGCGAGATGACGCGAAAGCTCATGGATCTGCTCGAGGAGAAGATTGAAGGCGACCCGGGCCAGTGGCTCTGGGTGCACAAGCGGTGGAAAGGTCAGGTAGGACGTTAGCGCAGTTCGATCGCGCCGACGATTTCGCCGTGGCCGGGGCGCTGGAAGATCACGACCGCAGGGTGCGCATCGGGAAGCGTCGCCGCAAGCTCATAATCGCCACGGCCCGTCCAGGGGCGCGCCTCGGTCCAGGACACAACCACATTCGCGTAATCAAGTGTCCGGCCCGCATTCTCCCCGCGCCGGATTTTGACGGTGGATTGGGGCCGGTACGTCACGACATAGACGGCAAGACCGCCGCGCACGGCCGATGGCGCTTGGGCCTTCACGATGATGCGGTTGCCCTGGCGCTGCCCCTCAACATCGACGAGCGGAGCTTTGCGCCCGTGATTGGCGAGATGGGTCGTCACCTCGGACGGCTTCGTTCCGACCACGTGATCGAGCCCACCGATGATCATTTGCGGGGTATAGATTGACCGGGCACCCGCAGCGCGTGCGTAGGCTTTTTGCCGCTCAGTAAAGCGCGGGTCGGCGAATTCATCTTTCCAGCCGATATAGTCCCAGTAGTCGACATGCAGCGCGAGCGCGATGACGTTGTCACGCTTTGCGATCTCATGGAGCAGCTTGTCCGCCGGTGGACAGGAGGAGCATCCCTGAGATGTGTAGAGCTCTACGACCGTGGTGTTCTGAGCCTCGGCGGGCGTTCCGCCCGCAGCGAAACCCAGCCCGATAAGAGACAGTGTCAGTGCAGCAATGATACGTCGCATCCCGGTCCTCGCCTGATCCCTTCCGGAGTTAGTAGACGGTGAGGCGTTTGGCCAATCAAGGAAATGCGATGGATTGTCATGAACTATTGGCGAAGCGCGGTTTTTAGGGAACCCTTGAAGGTGCTTTCGCGCTCTTGCAGTGTGGGAGCATCATCCCGCCAGCGACCAGCAAGGAGCCCGCCGATGACCGTTCAAGTTGGAACCGATAGCGCCAAGACCCGCCGCGACCTGAAGGTGGGCGATAAAACGCTCGCCTTCTATTCCATACCCGCTGCAGAAGAGGCCGGGCTGGGCGATTTCTCGCGGCTTCCCGCGGCGCTCAAGGTTGTCCTCGAAAACATGCTCCGGTTTGAGGACGACGGGCGCACCGTGTCGCTCGATGATATCAGGGCGTTCAGCGAGTGGGGGGCGAATGGCGGCCGGAATCCGCGCGAGATTGCCTACCGCCCTGCCCGCGTTCTCATGCAGGACTTTACTGGCGTTCCCGCAGTCGTGGACCTTGCGGCCATGCGTGACGGGATCAAGGCGCTGGGAGGCGATCCCCAGAAGATCAACCCGCTCAACCCCGTGGACCTTGTGATCGACCATTCGGTGATGATCGATGAATTCGGCAACGCGCGTGCCTTCCAGATGAACGTGGACCGGGAGTACGAGCGCAATCTTGAACGCTACACGTTCCTGAAATGGGGGCAGTCTGCCTTCAACAATTTCCGCGTGGTCCCACCGGGGACGGGGATTTGCCATCAGGTGAACCTCGAATACCTCGCGCAGACCGTTTGGACCGATGAGGACCAAAGCGGTCAGATGATCGCCTATCCCGACACGCTCGTGGGCACGGATTCGCACACCACCATGGTCAATGGCGCGGCCGTCCTCGGCTGGGGCGTTGGCGGGATCGAGGCAGAGGCCGCGATGCTCGGCCAGCCGATTTCGATGCTTATTCCCGAAGTCATCGGCTTTGAGCTGACAGGCGCCATGGTGGAGGGCACCACCGGCACGGACCTCGTCCTCAAGGTGGTGGAGATGCTGCGCGCCAAGGGCGTGGTGTCGAAGTTCGTGGAGTTCTACGGGGAAGGCCTCGACCGGCTGCCTCTCGCCGACCGCGCCACCATTGCCAACATGGCCCCGGAATACGGGGCGACCTGCGGGTTCTTCCCCATCGACGGCGAAACGCTCCGCTACTTGCGGACGACGGGCCGCGACGAGGACCGGATCGCGCTCGTGGAGGCGTATGCAAAGGAGAACGGATTTTGGCGCGACGCTGACTATGCGCCGATCTACACCGATACGCTCCACCTCGATATGAGCACGATCGTGCCGGCGATTTCGGGCCCGAAGCGTCCACAGGACTTCATCGCCTTGGACGAAGCGGCGAAGACCTTTCACGCCTATGTCAGCGGTGAACGAGGGGCGCCAGCCGCAACAGACAAGGCGGAAGGACGCTGGGAGGCCGAAGGCGGCCAGCCCGAACCCGTGGACATACCCGGCGATACCGGCGCGCATCGGCGCGGCTATGTCACGGGCGATGCAGGCTATCAGCTCCATGATGGTTCCATCGTGATCGCCTCGATCACGAGCTGCACGAACACGTCAAACCCCTATGTGATGATCGGCGCGGGCCTCGTGGCGCGCAATGCCCGCGAGCGCGGCCTCACGCGGAAACCCTGGGTGAAAACGTCCCTCGCACCGGGGAGCCAGGTCGTCAGCGCCTACCTCGAAGCTGCAGAGCTTCAGGACGACCTCGACGCCATCGGCTTCAACCTCGTGGGTTATGGCTGCACGACCTGCATCGGCAATTCCGGCCCGCTGCAGCCAGAGATTTCCCAGTGCATCAACGACAATGATCTGATCGGCGTCTCGGTCCTTTCCGGGAACCGCAACTTTGAGGGGCGCATTTCGCCGGATGTACGCGCCAACTTCCTCGCCTCCCCGCCCCTTGTGGTGGCCTATGCGCTGGTGGGCGACATGAATGTCGACATCACGCGCGAGCCGCTCGGCCAGGACCGCGACGGCAAGGATTTCTACCTCAAGGACATCTGGCCCTCCCCGCAAGAGGTGGCGGATCTGGTGGAAAAGACCGTCACACGGGCCGCGTTTCAGGAGAAATACGCCGAGGTCTTTACCGGGGACGAGAAATGGCGCGGCGTGGAGGTGCCCGACCAGGAGGTCTATGATTGGCCCGCGGCGTCCACCTACGTGCAGAACCCGCCTTACTTCCAGAACATGACGATGGAGACGAAGGCCATCGAAGATGTGCGAGGGGCTCGCGTCATGGCGATCCTGGGCGACATGATCACGACCGACCACATATCACCTGCCGGGTCGTTCAAAGAGACCACGCCTGCCGGCAAGTACCTGACGGAGCGGCAGGTCAGCCCGCGGGAATTCAACTCTTACGGTTCACGCCGAGGCAACCACGAGGTCATGATGCGCGGCACCTTTGCCAATATCCGCATCAAGAACGAGATGCTGGACGGTGTGGAAGGCGGCTACACGCTGGGCCCCGACGGAGAGCAGATGTCGATCTATGACGCCTGCATGGCCTATCAGGACAGGGGTGTGCCCCTCGTCATTTTCGGTGGTGAACAATACGGTGCGGGATCCTCGCGCGATTGGGCCGCGAAGGGCACCGCACTCCTCGGCGTGAAGGCCGTCATCGCCGAGAGCTTTGAACGCATCCACCGCTCGAACCTCGTGGGCATGGGTGTGATCCCGTTTGAGTTCACCAACGGCGATACCCGAAAGACCCTCGGTCTTGTCGGCGATGAGACTGTGGACATCACCGGCCTCGAGGGTGTCGCGCCTCTGCAGGTGGTGCCTGCCACGATCACCCGGGCCAATGGTGAGGTCGTGGAGATCGAACTGAAGTGCCGGATCGATACCGGCGTGGAGATCGATTACATCGAGAATGGGGGCGTTTTACACTACGTTTTGCGCAACCTCGCAAAGGAGCCCGTGGCGGCAGAGTGACCCTGCGGCCTGGCCCGCGCGGGTTGGCAAGAGCGGATGCCTCCGGCGGAAGTACAAGGCACAAAGAAGACTGGGAGCCCCATGGGTCAGGATGCGCGGCAGGTTGAGATAGACCTGGAATATGCGAGGAAGTCGAAGATCATCGCCTACACGCTCTGGCTCGGGCTGTTCGGTCTGGGCGCGCACCGGATGTATCTCAATCGCCTCTGGTCCGGGATCTGTCAGGCCGTGCTCTTCCTGCTGTCCTTTACGACTTTCGGGGTGTCTTTCTTTTTGTCTTATGGCGCGGATGTCGCGCTCAAGGAGACGCTCAATATGACAGCCTGGGTGGGCGTTGCGGGCCTCGCGATATGGGTTGTTTGGACGCTTATTGATGCTGCTTTCTTGGCGCGATGGGTCGATGAGGACAGCGAGGAAAAGCGTCTCCAGCTTGCAGCGCGCTACTGAGAGAGCGCGCGCGCGAGCTCTGGCAGGAATTGCTGCTCGTACTGGCTCCCGATGAGCGGACCGATGTAGCGGTAGAGGATCGTGCCGTTCGCGGCGACGATGAAGGTTTCGGGCGGGGCGGCCACGCCCCAGTCTAGCGAGGAGCGTCCCGTCGGATCAAAGGACGTGGCTGCGAACGGATTGTCGTCGCGCCGGAGATACGTCGCCGCGTCACCAGCGTCGTCGCGGAAGTTCACGCCGACAATGCGGTGCCCGTCGGCCTCCAGAGCCAGGAGCGTTGGATGTTCGGCCCGACAGGGGGGGCACCACGAGGCCCAAAAGTTCACGATGGTAACGGCCCCCTCGGTGAGGGAGCCGAGCCCTTCCGTGCCGGCCACAGGCTCCTGCGGGAGTGCAGGGGCAGGCTTGCCGATCAGCGCAGAGCGGAGCGCGCCCGGGTCGGTGGTGGTCATGCCGACGTAAAAAAGCGCGAACAGACCCATGAAGAGAAGCGGCACCAGAGACACGCCGGCAATTAGGCCGATGGAGGATTTCTGGCCGTCAGGCACGGTCCAACCCTGCCTTTGCCACTGCCACTGCCTCTGCCTTCTCAAGGGCCTGGCGCACCCTCCGCGCACGGCGCCAACTCAGAAGGACAATGAGGCCCAGCAACCCGAGGGTCACCCCGTAGGCGCTGAGCACCTCGAACGCGTATTGGCCGAGCTCGATCATGCGCGGGCCCCAAGCACGCCAAGACGGCGGGCGCGCACTTCGGTCCGCGCACGCACGAGGGTGATTGCGAGGAAGAGGAAGAAAAAGCCAGCCATGGACACGGCGAGCGGCAGGAAGAAGACGTCATCGACCGTGCGGTTGCCCGTTGCGACGGGCACTGACGTGCCCTGGTGGAGGCCCTGGTTCCAGAACCGCGCAGCGTAGCGGGAGAGGACTGCGAAGACGCTGCCTACGATGGCCAGCATGGAGGTGAGGTCTGCGGCGAGCTCTGGATCGCTGATGGCTTCCCAGAGGGCGATGTAGCCCAGATAAAAGAGCGCGAGGATCAGAAAGGACGTGAGCCGCGGGTCCCAGGCCCACCATGTGCCCCACATGGGCTGTCCCCAGATGGCGCCCGTCACTAGCCCGATGACTGTCATCGTCAGCCCCACCGGCGCGGCCGCGCGCCCGACGAGAGCCGTGACCGGCTGGCGCCGCACGAGCCAAATGAGCGCGGTTACAAACATCAGGAAGTACCCGTTGATCGCCATGAGCGCAGAGGGGACGTGGATGTAGATGATCTTGACCGTGGAGCCCATACGGAAATCATCGCCCGTAAAGAAGAACCCCCAGACAAGGCCCAACGCCGTGAGACCAAGGCCCAGCGCCCATAGCCACGGCAAGGCCCGTCCTGTCCAGCCCATGAAAAGCCTTGGATTGGCGTATTCCCAGATCGATCTCATGGCACGAAGGTAATACCCTTGTCAGGTCCGCAAAAGGTCTAGCGCAAGGCTGCGCGCAATGCCGCAGCAGCGGCGAAGGGCATCAGGGCGGCGCAACCCAGGCTCAGGGCGGCCAGAAGGGCCAAAGGCTGACCATATTCCGCGCCCGATGCCCCGCGGCGTGCGACCTCTGCCCCGAAGATGAGCGTCGGCACATAAAGCGGCAGAACAAGGAGCGACAGGAGCAGCCCGCCACGCTTGACCGCACTTGTCAGGGCCGCCCCGAAGGCCCCGATAAAGCTGAGCGCCGGGGTCCCGAAGACGAGCGCGAGAAAAAGCGGCCCCATGCCGCTCGGCGGTAGCGACAGAAGGACGCCAAGCACAGGCCCCAGCAGCGCAAGGACCGCCCCCGTCGTCAACCAGTGCGCCAGCGCCTTGGCAAAGACCACGGTCTCGAGCGGCAACGCGAGGGCGAGCTGTTCCAGCGTCCCGTCCTCGGTATCAAGCGCAAAGAGCCGGTCGAGCGTCAGGAGCGCGGCAAGTAGCGCGGCCAACCACAGGATCCCGGGCGCAATTGCGGCGAGGCCTGCAGATGACGGCCCCACGGCAAAGGGTGTGAGGACCACGACGATGGCGAAGAACGCGATGCCGAGGCCAAACCCGCCGCCAGCCCGAACGGCGAGCCGCAGGTCACGGGCGAGGAGCGCGATCATGCCAGGGCCTCGCCGAATGCGTTCCCGGTGAGGTCCGGCTTGGCGCGAAACGGCGTCAGCTCCAGCGTCTCACAGGGGATGGGAAGCGGCGCGTGCGTCACGAGAAGCGCAATCCCTCCCCGCGCTGAATGCGCCTTCAGGACGTCTGCAAGCTCTGCCTGACCTTGTGCGTCGAGGGCCGCGGTGGGTTCGTCCAAGAGCCAGATAGAGCGGCCGCTTACGACCAAGCGCGCCAAGGCACAGCGCCGCCGCTGCCCGGCGGACAGCATCGCGCAGGGACGGTCGGCAAGAGCCTGAAGGTTGAACGCCGCGAGCGCCGCGTCGACCTGCGCTGTTCCGTAAAGATCCGCCCAGAACGCCAAGCTTTCGCGCACGCTGAGCGCAGGCTTCAGCGCATCAAGATGGGCGGCGTAGGCCACGTCTTCGGTATCGTGGGAAACAGCACCAGACAAAGGCGGCATGAGACCTGCAAGCGTCCTTAGGAGTGTGGTCTTGCCCAACCCGTTGGGGCCTTGCAGCGCCAGCGCGCCGCCCGCTGGCACCTCGAACGTCACATCGTCGAGGAGAGGCCGGTCCACCCGTCCGATGCGCAGATCCCTGAGCGCAAGCGGCCTCATTGCAGCAATCCATCCCAGATGGGCAGACCCTGCACTGCCGCCACGCCGATAATGACATAGGCCACCCTGCGGTAGAGCGTGGCCCGGTCCGGGTCAAAGAGACGCTCGCCAAGGAGACCGGCAGCCGTATAGGGCACGAGGAGGAGAAGGCCCAGAACCGCCAGGCCGAGGTCGAAGCGCCCGAACGCGACGAGCGACGCGCTCATCAGAAGGTCGAAGCCGACCAGAAAGACCAGTGTATTGGCGCGGATGACCTCCGTGTCCCGGGACGACGCGAGATAGAGCAGGATGACCGGCGGCCCTCCGAGCCCCGAGACGCCCCCAAGAAGTCCTGAAAGGGCGCCCGACCCGATCAGCGTGGGCAGCTTGAACGGCAGCCTGTGCCTGAAGCCAAGCACCAGCGCAGCCACGAGCGTCAACGTCGCCAGGGACACCACCCAGCGAAACAACGCGGGATCGGAGATCGTCAGCAAATAGAGCCCGACTGGCAAGGCCACGGCACAGAACAGGAGGAGCTTCCCGACCTCGCCCATGTCCCCGTCCCGAACGGCGCGCGGCAAAAGCGGCAGGGGCCCGAAGAAATCGCAGACAGTAAAGATCAGGATCGCCTCAAAAGGCCCGACTACGCGCCCTGCCACAGGCAGAAAGATCATGGCAGAGCCGAAGCCTGAAAACCCCCTCACGAGGCCCGCGAGACTGACCGCAGCAAGAAGCCAAATCAGGCCGGGCTGGGCCAGAGCATCCCCCAGCGCGGCCATGGGTCAGTCGTCCCCGCCGCCACCATCACCGGCCGCGCCGTCGTCATCAGCGCGCTTGCGTGTGGACCTGCCCGGCGTTGTGTCGCTGGACCTGAAGCGTTCGGGAATGTCGTACTGCGTGCCCCCATCCGCTGCGCCAAACTGGGTGCCGGCCGACGCGGACTGCTTGGACCAGTCGCGCTTCACGCCGAGGTAAAGGAGGATCGCGGAGGCCACGAAGATCGACGAATACGTCCCCACGATCACGCCCCAGATCATCGCGAAGACGAAACCGCGGATGACGTCACCGCCAAGGACAAAGAGCGATATCAGCGCGAGGAGCGTCGTCACCGAGGTCATTACCGTCCGTGACAGCGTTTCATTGATCGAGAGGTTCAACACCTCGGCAAGCGGGCGCTTCTTGTACTTGCGCAGGTTTTCCCGCACCCGGTCAAAAACCACCACGGTGTCGTTGAGAGAGTATCCCACAATGGTCAGAAGTGCCGCGATGATGGCGAGGTCAAACCTGATCTGAAGTTCCGAGAAGATGCCGATCGTCAGAATGACGTCGTGGACAAGGGCGGCCACGGCGCCCAGCGCGAACTGCCACTCGAACCGGAGCCAGATGTAGATGAGCACCGCGCCAATGGCGAGAAGGACGGCGATGATGGCGGTCTGGATCAGTTCTCCCGATACTTTGGGGCCGACGGATTCCACGCTCGGGAACGGCAGTTTCAGTCCCGGATCAACGGCGCTCAACGCGTCACCAACGGCTGCGACGACATCGCCAGAGACACTCTCTTCCCCCTCCTGGGCCTGGATGCGGATCTGCGCGACGTTCTGATCGGGCCCGAACGTTGGGTCAAACACCTCCGAGATCGCCACATCCCCGAGTTCAAGGGCCGCCAGCGCATCGCGATAGACACCAACGTCGAGGGGTTGGGTGGACTCGGTCCGGATGGTCGTGCCCCCCCGGAAATCGATCCCGAAATTCAGCCCCTGCAGCGCATAGGAGGCGAAGGCCAGCACAACCAGCAGGCCAGAGATCCCGAGCCAGATCTTCCAGCGCGAGAAGAAGTCGATGGATGTTTCCTTGGGAACCAGTCTGAGCCGCATCACCTAAACCTCGACCGTCTTGGGCCGCGCCCGCTCAAACCAGGTCACGATCAAGAGGCGCGTGACGAAGATCGCCGTGAAGACCGACGTCACAATCCCAAGCCCGAGCGTAACCGCGAAGCCCTGCACGGGCCCCGAGCCCATGAGCCAGAGGATCAGCGCCGTGATAAAGGTCGTGATGTTGGCGTCAATGATCGCCGAAAGCGCCTTTTCATAGCCAAGCTCGATCGCGCGGGCAGGCCCCTTGGCGGTCTTGAGCTCTTCGCGGATGCGCTCGAAAATCAGCACGTTGGCATCGACGGCCATACCAATCGTCAAAACGATACCAGCGATGCCCGGCAATGTCAGCGTGGCGCCAAGGCTCGACAGAAGCCCGAAGATCAGCCCGACATTGATGACAAGCGCCACGTTCGCAAAGAGCCCGAAAAGGCCGTAACTCAGCCCCATGAAGACGAGCACCGCGATGAACGCCACGATGCAGGCGATGGTGCCCGCGTCGATGCTGTCCTGACCAAGGTCAGGCCCCACCGTGCGTTCCTCGAGAAAATCCATTCCCGCTGGCAGGGAGCCCGCGCGCAAGAGGATCGCGAGCTGCGTGGATTCCTCTATCGTGAAAGATCCGGTGATCTGACCTGAACCACCTGTGATCGCGCTCTGGATCGTTGGCGCGCTCACGACCTCGCCGTCGAGGACAATGGCGAAGGGAGAGCCGATATTGGCGCTCGTGTACTCGCCGAACGCCCGCGCGCCCGACGTGTTGAACCGGAAATCGACGCTCGGATTGCCGTTCTGGTCGAAGGAGGGCTGAGCGTTCACCAGGGTCTCACCCGTGACCACGGGCGTCCGCTCGAGGATGTAGAAGATGCCCTCTTCACGCGCATCCGCCGAAGGCAGGACCTCGTTGCCCACGCCCGGCGCGGCCTCAGGATCGGTTGTGCGCCCGATGACGGGCTGGAACGTCAGGAGTGCGGGCACGCCGATCAGATCCTTGATCTCCTGGGCGGAACCGATGCCTGGCACCTGGATGAGGACGCGGCGCTCGCCCTGGCGCTGGATCGTGGGTTCGCGCGTGCCAGCGGCGTCAATGCGGCGGCGGACAATCTCGAGGGTTTGCGCCATGGTCCGGTCGTCCGTGGCGGCGCGCTCTGCCTCCGACAGCCGCACGATCAGGAGGTCGCCATCCGCGCTGACCTCAATGTCGCTCTGCAGCGCACCGGTGAGCGTTTGTAGCGGGGTTGCGAGCGAGCGCGCGACTTCCATGGCCCGCGCGATCCCCTCTGGTCGCGAGATGCGGACACGAAGGGAGGCACCATCGCTGTCTTGCAGCCGGATGGTACCGACCGTCTCACGCTCTGGGCGCAGCGCATCGCGAAGTTCGGGCCAAAAGGCCTCCAGACGGGTCTCGTAAACGTCCTCGAGCCGCACTTCAGCCAAAAGATGCGCCCCGCCCCGCAGATCGAGGCCAAGATTGACAAGACCCGAGGGCATCCAACTGGGCCAGCTGGCCGCTGCCGCAAGCGTCTCGGCGTCCTCAAAGCCCGCCTCGATACGCGCCTCGGCGTCGTTGGACCGCTCAACCTGCCCATAAAAGCCGTTCGGGACCGCAAGCAGCAGACCGCCCAGCACCACTGCCCAGATCAGGACCCGTTTCCAGCCCTCGATCTTAAGCATCTACTTCTCCGCCGGTTCGGTCTTTGACATGACGCGCGCGATCGTGTCCTGCACCACGCGCACCTTGACGCCCTGGCTCAGCTCCACCTCGATTTCGTTGTCGTCCTTGACCTTGGTCACCTTCCCGATGAGCCCACCCGAGGTCACGACCTGATCCCCGCGACGGAGTTCAGAGACCATCTTGGCATGGGCCTTCATCTTCTGCTGCTGGGGACGAAAAACCAGCAGATAAAAGATACCAATGATGAGAAGCGGAAAAAGCAGCGAGCCGACAGCGTCCATGGGGACCTCTTGATTAGGTTATCGGCACCTAAACAGGCTCGGCGGCGATGGCAAGAAAGGCGGGGCGAAAAAGGTGGCTGACGCCGACGGCCCCGCCAGATTCCGGGTGCGCATGGTAGGGTGCGCCGCACCTTGGGCCGCTGTTACCTTCCTTCCTCGCCCGCTATGATACATCTCATCGATCCGCACCTTCTGTCACGGTTGAGGTTGCCTCATGGCACTGGTTTTCATCATAGGCCCGCCCGCTGTGGGCAAAATGACTGTGGGCCAAGAGCTTGCGCGGCGTACGGGTTACACGCTCTTTCACAATCATGTGGCGATCGAGGTTGTCGCCCCCTTCTTCAGCTATGGCACCCCTGAAGGTCGGCGTCTCGTGGGTGAGATCAGGCGCGCATTCTTCGATGCATTCGCGGCAGACACGAAGGGCGACTACATCTTTACCTTCGTCTGGGCCTTCGGCGAACCAGGTGAGCGTGAATTCATCGAAGGCGCCGCAGACCAGTTTAAAGCCGCTGG
Organism: Pseudomonadota bacterium; assembly: GCA_038751055.1. Taxonomy (GTDB): domain Bacteria; phylum Pseudomonadota; class Alphaproteobacteria; order Rhodobacterales; family Rhodobacteraceae; genus Shimia_B. The sequence continues at coordinate 25,965 of JBCDGS010000030.1, forward strand.
CCACGAGGTTTTCTGGGTGGAGCTGGAGGCAGACTTCGACGTGCGTCTGAAGAGGAACACAACCGCGAACAGGCTGGAAAACAAGCCTACCAAGCGCGATATCGACTGGTCCAACCAGCACATTCGGGAGGTCGAAAAGCAGTATCGATTTACGTCCGTGCCAGGTGAGCTCGCCTATGAAAACTACCTTCGGATCGAGAACACGGACATGGAGGCTCTGGATGTCGCCGATGAAATCTGCGCGCATTTCGGCTTGGGCGGTCGCGCGGGCTGCTGACCCGGTCTGCTGGCCCGGCTCGAATGTTGCTGGAACCTGATTTCTGTACTGTGGTGGGCCAGCACGCTGACGGCCGAACCGCGCGGCGGCGGCATGAACGTCAGCGCTCCCATACGTTTGACTAGCCTATGTCGCAGCCCCCCTTTTCCTGCCCGCGTCTGCACGGTAAGGCACCGCTCGTACCGCTCAGGGAGGCTCCCATGCACGACATCAAGCTCATCCGTCAGGATCCGGCCGCTTTTGACGCGGCGCTGGCTCGTCGCGGGGATGCGCCGGTGTCGTCCGACGTTCTGAGCATCGACGAGGCGCGCCGGGCCAAGATCCTGGCCGCTGAGACGGCGCAGGCAGAGGCGAACAAGGCCGCCAAGGAGGTTGGCGCGGCCAAGGGGCGTGGCGATGAGGCGGAGTTTGAACGCCTGCGTGCCCTCGTGGCCGAGAAGAAGGCGGAGATTGCCACGCTAAACGATGAAGCGAAGGCGGAGGACGCGCGCCTCACCGACGCCCTCGCCCGGATCGCAAACTTGCCCTACGAAGATGTGCCGGACGGCGCGGATGAAGACGACAACGTTGAAATCCACCGTTGGGGAGAGCCGAGGGACATCCCGGGCGCGAAGGAGCATTTCGATATCCCAGCCGCCGCGGCCTGCTTTGATTTCGAGACCGCCGCAAAGATGTCGGGCTCGCGCTTTGTGGTGCTACAGGGGGCTGTGGCGCGACTCCATCGGGCGCTGGCTCAGTTCATGCTCGATACCCATGTCGACAAGCATGGCATGACCGAAACCGCGACGCCCGTCCTGGTGCGCGACGAGGCAATGTATGGGACTGACAAGCTGCCCAAGTTCGGCGAAGAGAGCTACCAGACGACCAATGGCTGGTGGCTGATCCCGACGTCCGAAGTGACGCTTACTTATTCAGTCGCGGGCGATGTGCTTGAAGAAGCGGCGCTGCCCCGGCGGCTCACCGCGCATACGCTTTGCTTTCGATCGGAGGCTGGAAGCGCGGGCCGCGACACGGCAGGGATGTTGCGTCAGCATCAGTTCGAAAAGGTGGAAATGGTGGCCATCACGCATCCCGACCAGTCGGAAGCGGAACAAAAACGCATGCTCAACGCGGCGCAGGCGATTCTGGAGACTCTGGAGATCCCCTACCGCACAGTGGTCCTGTGCACAGGCGACATGGGCTTCGGAGCGCGGCGAACCTACGACATCGAGGCATGGCTGCCCGGGCAGAACACCTACCGCGAGATCAGCTCTGTGAGCACCACGGGCGACTTTCAGGCCCGCCGCATGAATGCGCGCTTCAAACCCGCCAGCGGTGGCAAACCGGAGTTCGTTCATACGTTGAACGGGTCGGGCCTGGCTGTTGGCCGGTGCCTGATTGCTGTGCTCGAGAACGGCCAGCAGGAGGACGGCTCGGTCACGCTTCCGGCTGTGCTTGCGCCCTATCTTGGCGGTGCAACCCGCATCACCGCGGAGGGACAGCTCGCATGAGAGTGGCGGCATGGGTCACGCTGGGTCTGGCCATTCTTTTTGCGCTCGCCCCTTTTGTGGCCGATCCTTTCGCGGGGTTCGAAAGCGACATGCTGCCCATCCCGCAGGACAATGCGCCAATCATTCCGGCGGGTTACGCGTTTTCCATCTGGGGGGTCATCTATCTTTGGCTTCTGGTGTCTGGCATATTTGGCGTCGTCAAACGCGCTGAAGATCCGGACTGGCATCGCGCGCGCGTGCCTCTTATTCCGTCGCTGGCCGTGGGCGCGGCATGGCTCTTTATCGCCAATGTCAGCGTTCTGTGGGCCACGATCACCATCTGGATCATGCTGATCTTCGCGCTCGCGGCGCTTTATGTGACGCCATCCACGGACCGCCTTCTCATTCGCGGTCCGGTGGGGCTTTATGCCGGCTGGTTGTCCGCGGCGTCGTTCGTGTCTCTCGGCGTTTGGTTGGCGGGGAACTTTTATGTCACCGATGAGGTCAACTGGGCCCTCATCCTGCTGCCGTCGGCGACAGTCCTTGCGACTTTGGTGATGATCATCAAACCTCGCGTGCCGGAATACGGTCTGGCGGTGACGTGGGCTTTCGCGGCCATCGCGATCAAGAATTTCGCCGAGCTCGATTTGTGGAGCGTGGCCTTCCTCGCGACGGCCTGTGCCACGGGCATGGCCCTCATCACGATCCGCGCCTATCGCTTGCGCCGGATGATCCTTTAGTCGCCGAGCGGCTTTTTCCCCAGATGCTTGCGGAGCCGGGAGGGCGTGCTTTTCTTTCGGTTCTTGTAGGGGTTCGCCTGCCCCTGCCCGCGCATGGTCAAGCGGATCGGCGTACCGGGCATGTCGAAATCCTCCCGGAGCCCGTTGACGAGGTAGCGCGTGTAGGACGCAGGAAGTTTGTCAGGGGCTGAGCACATTACCACAAAGCCGGGCGGCCGCGTTTTGGCCTGGGTCGCATAGCGCAGCTTGATGCGGCGTCCCGCAGGCGCAGGAGGCGGATGCGCCTCTACCATGTCTGCCAGCCAGCGGTTCAGCGCGGCCGTGGGCACCCGTCGGTTCCAGACCTCATGGGCCCGGATAACGGCCGCCCTGAGCCGCTCCATCCCCCGTCCAGTTTTGGCAGAGATCGTCACCAGAGGCGCGCCTTTGAGTTGCGGTAAGAGCCGTTCAAAGGCCTCTTTGAGCCCGGCCAGCTTGGCCTGTTTGTCAGGCTCGATATCCCATTTGTTGACGGCCACGACGACGGCGCGGCCCTCGCGTTCGGCCAGATCGGCAATGCGCAGGTCTTGGCTTTCGAATGGGATCTCGGCGTCGAGAAGGACGACGACGACCTCTGCGAATTTCACCGCCCGAAGACCGTCCGAGACGCTGAGCTTTTCCAACTTTTCCTGCACCTTCGCGCGTTTGCGCATCCCCGCAGTGTCAAAGAGGCGCACGGGCGTGCCGTCCCAGTCCATCGTCACCGAGATCGCATCGCGCGTAATGCCTGCCTCGGGGCCGGTGAGAAGGCGATCTTCGCCAAGCAACTGGTTGATGAGGGTGGATTTTCCCGCATTTGGCCGCCCCACGACAGCCACTTGCAAAGGTCGGTTTGGTCCATCGGTATCAACATCAATGTCGGTCAGGGCCTCATCGTCGCGGTGGGCGAACGCCTCTTCCAGCGGCAGCAATGCGGCGGCCAGGTCCGCCATGCCTTCGCCGTGTTCCGCCGAGATCGGAATGGGCTCGCCAAGCCCCAGGGCGTAGGCTTCCATGATCCCGGCTTCGGCTGCCGACCCTTCTGCCTTGTTCGCCGCCAAAAGGACGTGGCTTGAGCGTTTGCGCAGGATGTCCGCGAAAAGCTCATCGGCGGCGGTCACGCCGACCCGCGCGTCGAGGATGAAAAGACAGATATCGGCCATGTCCACGGCGCGCTCGGTCAGGCGGCGCATCCGGGCGGGAAGGCTCTCATCCGTGGCATCCTCAAGGCCCGCTGTATCAATCACAGTAAACCGGAGGTCGCCCAGTCGCCCTTCCCCTTCGCGCAGATCACGCGTGACGCCGGGCTGATCGTCCACAAGGGCGAGCTTTTTGCCCACGAGTCGATTGAACAGCGTAGATTTCCCGACATTGGGGCGGCCCACGAGGGCAACAGAAAAGGTCATGGCATCCTGGCGGCTTGGCTCCGGGTCAGAGCGAAGCCCGCCCTATAGGCGCAAAAAGCGCTAGCGGAAAGCGATAAGCTGACCGCGGGTCGTCACCACATACATCACCCCTCCGGCGAGGACCGGTGGCGTGGCGGCGCCGCCCGGGATGGGGGCAGTTACGACCTGAGCTCCACTGACCGGATCAAAACCCCGCAACGTGCCATCTGACGAAGCAAGCCACAGACGTCCACCGGCGAGCACCGGCCCGTAATGTCCGAAAACAGTCTTCTGACGGATGGCGCGCCGTTCCTCGAAAAGCGGAAGCTCGGTCGCCCAAAGGGTTTGTCCGGTCGATGCATCCAACCGCGTGAGCGCGTTTTGGTCGGATACGAAAAAGACCGATCCCCCGGCGATCACGGGCGGCTTCAGGCTGCCTGCGCGCGCGGTCCACAGACGCTCCCCGCTGGTGGAGCTGAGCGCGGCAAGGCGTCCGGCCGGGTTAGAGACATAAACGCGGTCGCCTGCGACCACGGGATCGGCCGCGATACCGGAAATCGCAGCATAGGCCACACCCTCCCGCCCGCCGAGAAGGGTCGCGTTCCAGCGCTGGACACCGCCGCGGCGGAAGACCGCGAGAAGTTCGCCCGAGGGGAACGGGAAGATGGCGAGGTCCTCGGTCAAGGCCGGGCCGCCGCCGCCGAGATAGCTCGAGCCGCTTGGCGTGCCGGACAACTGCCACTGGATCCGCCCGGTTTCCGCGTCGATGGCCCACCCTACGCTGTCGCGCGCGGAGACGTAGACGCGTCCGTCAAAATAGGTGGCAGAGCCGCCGCCCTGGGCGTCGATGTCCTGTGTCCAAAGCTCTGATCCTGTTGCCGGATCGAGCGCCACGACCTCGCCGAAGCCGGTGTTCACATAAAGCGCCCCGCCGCCATAGCTCAGCCCGTGGGAGCCGCCTTGCCCGCGGCGCTCAAGCGACGGCGTGAGGTCAGCAGACCAGAGCCGCTCTCCCCCTGCGGAGGTGGCGGCGACGACCCCGTTGCTATCGACCGTGAAAACGCGTCCGTCGGCGACAACCGGCGTGGCATTGATCCGCTGGCGGCGGCCCTGGCCGGCCCCGATGGAGCTTGCCCAGATTTGGGTCGGCGCAGCCGAGAACGCCGCATGGGGCGCCGCGTGGCGCGCGTTGCCGCCGGGATGGGTCCAGTCTGCAAACGCCTGTTGCGCGGGAAGCGTGATCGGGACCGCCGAATCCTGCACGACGCCGTCGGCGTCCTGGGCCTGGGCGAGCGCCTCGCGATCACCGACCAAGATATCTTCGTTGCTTCCGCATGCCACGAGGGCCGCCAACCCGGCCAGAGAGGCCAAAAGGCGTGCGTTGCGTCGACTGTATTCGGTAAGCCTCGTCACCACGGCTGCCTCGCCCCCCGTCTGTGTTGCGCTGCCATCTTGGCCGGGCTCAAGGACCGACCTGACCCCTTACTGCGCAGGTAGCGCTTGGGTACCATCGAGAACCGAACTTGCCAACTCGGGTGTTCCGCCCAGCGCGACAACAAGCTGAGCCACGCGCGTGCGCTGCGCATTGGTGGCCTCGGCGTCCTGCAAGATCATCTGCAAAGTTGCCAGAGCCGTCTCGGTTTCCCCGGTCGCGATGGCATCGAGCGCCCGGTATTCTTCGGCAATCGTCCTGTAGGGAGCACCGGGCTGTGTAAGTGCCGACAGGATCAGGGCGCGGTCCTCTGCGGCGATGGTCTCATCGATGCTCAGACGCTTGAGCTGTGCGAGGTCCCGGTAGAGAGGCGCGAGGTCGGGCGTCTCCGAAAGGGCAGCGAGGGTTGCGATAGCACCCTCCGTGTCCCCTGCCCCCTGCTGTTCGGATGCCGCAAGGAAGGCCTCGACGACACCGTTGGGCGCGAGCTCCCCCAGTGCTGCCGCCCGCGCGTCTGCATTACCGACACTCAGCGCGCTCTGGATCGCATCGCCACGCGCCTCTGCCATCGCCTCCGCCTGGGCGTTTCGATAGTCGTTGTATGCCGTCCCGCCGATCACCGCGAGGATCACCACCGCAGGGATCCAGCCATAGCGTTTCATCAGGCCAAAAAGCCGGTCCTTGCGGACCTCTTCGGCAACCTCATCGATGAAGCTGTCTGTGTTGCTCATGGCTCACCCTCCCGCGCGTGCGTTTAGCGAGGCAATTAGCGTGCTGCCGCGCTCAGACACAAGGCCCGACCCTGCGCTCCTCAGTGTGGCGGGCGTATTTTTGCGGCGGATGCCCCGCCACAGAAACGCTCGGCCATCATTTGACTGAAACGCCACCCCGGGTGACCCGCGGCGCAATGGCCCTTGCAACGGGGGGTTAGCGCGCGTATCTGAACTGGAGGGTGCAGTTTCTGCGGGTACACTTGTCGTGCCCTCCTACTTTCCGGAAGGTTCATCCTTTGCGACTTTTGCCGATTCTAACTGCTCTTATCGTTGTTGCGTTCCTCTACGTGCTCGTTTTCGAGCGTGATCTTCTATTCGCCGCACCCGCGGCAGGTGGCGACGCCCCTGCATCGGAGACGGCCACCCTTGCCGACACCACAGCCGGACAAGAGGCCGCAGCAGATGATGGGCGTATCCGCGTCGTCGTGCTCGAGTCAGTCGCTCAGGAGGTTGACAGCGCGGTACAACTTCGCGGGCGCACAGAGGCCTCGCGTCAGGTTGAGGTGCGCGCCGAAACAAGCGGGCCTGTGGTTAGCGAGCCACTCCGCCGGGGCGCGTTCGTTGAAACAGGCCAGCTCCTGTGTGAGCTTGAGCCCGGAACTCGCGACGCAAGCCTAGCGGAGGCCAAAGCACGGCTGGCAGAGGCGCAAGCCGGGGTGCCGACGGCAGAGGCGCGTGTCCTCGAAGCGCGCGCTGCACTCGACGAAGCACTCATCAATGACAACGCGGCCTCCCGGCTGAGCGAAGGGGGCTTTGCGTCCGACACCCGGGTCGCGCAGACACGTGCAGGCGTCCAGGCCGCCCGCGCCGCCACCCAGGCCGCCGAAAGCGGGCTATCTGCCGCGCAGGCCGCAATCGAAAGTGCGGCCGCGAGCGTCGCAGCGGCCGAGAAAGAGATTGAACGCCTGCGCATGCTGGCGCCGTTCAGTGGCCTCCTTGAGACCGACACGGCCGAGATCGGGTCGCTCCTCCAGGCGGGATCACCCTGCGCAACGATCCTCCAACTCGACCCGATGAAAATCGTGGGTTTCGTGCCGGAAGCTGATGTTGACCGGGTGATGCCCGGCGCATTGGCAGGCGCACGGCTCGTCTCTGGTCGCGAGGTGCAGGGCCAGGTGACTTTCATCTCAAGACAGGCGGACATGACGACCCGCACGTTCCGCGTGGAGGTGACGGTGGCCAATGGTGACCTGACGCTGCGCGACGGTCAAACGGCCGACATCCTTATCACGTCAGAAGGGACCATGGCGCACCTTTTGCCGGGCTCGGCGCTCACGCTGAACGAGGTGGGTGCCCTGGGCGTGCGCGTCGCCGACGAGGATGACATCACGCGGTTCATGCCGGTCAGCCTCTTGCGCGACACGACGGAGGGGGTGCTCGTGAGTGGCCTGCCTGATGCGGCGCGTGTCATCGTCGTGGGCCAGGAGTTCGTCACCGACGGCGTACCCGTCGCACCCACGATCCGGGAGCGCGACTCGTGACTGGTATCGTCGACTGGGCCGCCGGCCGCGCCCGCATGATCCTGGCCTTCGTGGCCCTTTCAATCATCGTCGGCGCTGTCTGCTATGCCCTTCTGCCCAAAGAGGGCGAGCCCGACATCGACATTCCTGCTGTCGTCATCTCTGTCCCGTTCCAAGGCATTTCTGCCGAGGACAGTGAAACGCTGCTGCTCAAGCCCATGGAGGCCGAGCTCGCGGATCTCGACGGCCTCGACCAGATGACCGCCGTTGCCGCCGATGGATATGCCAACCTCGTCCTCGAGTTCGAGTTCGGCTGGGACAAGAGCCAAACCATGGCAGACGTCCGCGCGGCCATGGACAAGGCCGAGGCCCAGTTCCCGGCAGGGGGCGACGATCCCACGATCGAAGAGCTCAACTTCTCGGAGTTTCCGATCCTGATTGTCTCCCTCTCTGGCCCGGTGCCAGAGCGCACGATGCTGCGGGTCGCCAAGGATCTGCAGGACCGCATTGAGGCCATGGACGCGGTGCTTGACGCGGCCCTGACTGGCCAGCGCGAGGAGATGCTCGAGGTCATCATCGACCCGCTGCGACTGGAATCCTACAACGTCACGGCTGGCGAGCTGATCAACGTCGTCGTCAATAACAACCAGCTGGTTCCGGCTGGCGAAGTCGATACGGCGTCATCGTCGTTCTCGGTCAAGATCCCGTCGTCCTTCGATGACGGCACGGACGTTTTTAACCTTCCGGTGAAGATCAACGGCGACCGTGTCATCACGATGGGCGACATCGCCGACATCCGTCCCACCTTCGAAGATCGCGCCGGCACCGCCCGGTTCAATGGAGAGACGACGATCGCGCTACAGGTGGTGAAACGGAAGGGCTTCAACCTCATAGACACGTCTGCGGCGGTGCGGGCCATCGTGGAGGAAACCCGCCAGTCCTGGGATCCAGCGCTGCAATCGGCCATCGACGTCACAGTGTCGAACGATCAGTCGCGCGTGGTCCAATCCATGGTCAGCCAGCTCGAAGGGTCTGTCCTTACGGCTGTCGCTCTGGTCATGATCGTCGTTCTCGCAGCCCTCGGGACGCGCCCTGCCCTCCTCGTGGGTTTTGCAATTCCTACCTCGTTCCTTTTGTGCTTCGCGTTCCTCGCGGTCATGGGTGTCACGGTTTCAAACATCGTGATGTTCGGCCTGATCCTCGCGGTGGGGATGCTCGTGGACGGTGCCATTGTTGTCGTCGAATACGCCGATAAACGCATCCGGGACGGCGCTGGTCCCATGGAGGCCTACACGGACGCGGCCAAGCGCATGTTCTGGCCCATCGTATCGTCCACCGCGACGACGCTCTGCGCGTTTCTGCCCATGCTTTTCTGGCCTGGCGTCCCGGGAGAGTTCATGGGGATGCTCCCGGTTACGCTCATCTTCGTTCTGTCGGCGTCTCTCATCGTGGCGCTGATCTATCTGCCGGTGCTCGGTGGGGTGACGGGCCGCTTGAGCCGGTTTATCGGAGAAGTCTCTGACGGCCTGCGTGGTGGCTTGCCGTGGGTCTTGCGCGCCGTGCTTGTCCTTCTTGCCTTCGCCTTTGCGATATTTGCGGCAACGGTCGCGCTGAACCCGAGCGCGACGCTGGGCGTCGGTGGATTGCCGGGACATGGGGCGGGCGGGCTTCTCTTCCTGGTCGCTTGCGTCATGCTGTCCACCTTCATGGGCGCCGCCGAGATCCGTTGGCGCGAGCGCGCCGTCCGCTCTGGCCACAAGCGGACGCTATTCGGGCACTTCATCAAGTTCATCGCGGGCAACCCGATCATGCCCCTCGCCGTCATCGGCGGCATCATTTTCCTCGTGATCAGCGTCTTCGGCTACTTCGGTGCGAACAACAACGGCGTTGAGTTTTTCGTGGAATCCGAGCCAGAGCAAGCCATCGTTTATGTCCGCGCGCGCGGGAACCTGTCGCTGGATGAAAAAGACGAACTTCTGTCCCAGGTCGAACAGATTCTGCTCGCCCACCCTGCGGTTGAGAGCACGTTTGCCTTTGCAGGTGCGGGAGGGCTCAACCAGAATACGGGCGGCGCATCAGCGCCCCTCGACACCATCGGACAGGCGCAGATTGAGCTCATCCCCTGGGAGAACCGCCCGATCCTGAAGGAGGAGGCACGCCTCTTCGGGCTGATCCCCTTCACCACGAACCAGGTCGACCCGGCTTTTGACGGTGACATCGTCATCGAGGAATTGCAGGCCCAGATGGCTGGGATCCCGGGCATATACACCGAAGTTCTGAACCTCGCCCAGGGCCCCGCCTCTGGAAAGCCGGTGCACCTGCGCATCAAGGGCAATGACCTTGAGACGATGACCGAGGGTGTGCGCCTCGCGCGGGCTCAGTTCAATGCAACGACGGGGCTGAAAGACATTGAAGACACCCTGCCGCTGCCGGGCATCGACTGGCAGATCGACGTGGATGTTGAAAAAGCAGGGCGTTACGGGGCGGACGTGGCCACCGTCGGCGCGATGGTGCAGCTCGTGACGCGCGGTATCCTCCTCGACACGATGCGCGTCGATACCTCTGACGAAGAGATTGAAATCCGCGTCCGCTTTCCGGAGGAATACAGGGTCCTGTCGACCCTCGACACGCTCAGGGTACGCACCTCCCAGGGCCTTGTCCCGCTGTCAAACTTCATCACCCGGCAGCCGGTGCCGAAGCTTGGCCTCCTCAACCGCGTTGACCAAAAGCGGTACTATGACGTGAAGGCGGATGTCTTTGTTGACCTCGTCAAGACAGTCGACAGTGACGGAAACACGGTGGACGTGTTCGAAACGGATGAGGCGCGAGAGAATGCAGCCGTTGAAGACGGCTTTTCAGTCATCCCGGTGACCGCCAACGAGCGCATCGAGGCAATCACAAAGTGGCTCGATACCTCTCCCCTCCCCGCAGGGCTCGAATGGGAGTGGACGGGCGATCAGGAGGAGCAGGAGGAAAGCGGCGCCTTCCTGAGCCAGGCCTTCGCGGGGGCGCTTGGGCTGATGTTCATCATCCTGCTGGCGCAGTTCAACAGCTTCTACAATGCGCTCCTCGTGCTCCTTGCGGTGGTGCTGTCGACGACGGGCGTTCTCATCGGGATGCTCGTGATGAACCAGCCCTTCTCGATCATCATGACCGGGACGGGGATCGTGGCCCTGGCCGGGATCGTGGTGAACAACAACATTGTCCTGATCGATACTTACCAGGAATACTCGCGCTACATGCCGCGGATCGAGGCCATCGTGCGCACGGCGGAGGCACGCATCCGCCCCGTGCTGCTCACCACGATCACGACGATGGCCGGTCTTGCGCCGATGATGTTCGGCCTCTCGCTCGACTTCATCGGCGGCGGCTACACTATCGAGAGCCCCACCGCACTCTGGTGGATCCAGCTCGCCACGGCGGTGGTCTGGGGCCTCGGCGTGGCAACGGTGCTGACGCTGGTGTTTACACCGTCCATGCTGGCGCTCAGGGTCTGGGCGACGACCTACATCCTGTGGCTGGCGCGCTTCTTTGCCAAGATCAGCTTCGGGCGCGGCAGCCGTGCGGCCCGGGATTGGGCTCTCAAGCGCGAGGCCCGCCGGATCAAGGCGCCGGAGATCATCTGGGAGGATGACACAGACCTGCCTGGCGCGCCCGGTGTGACCCCCCTCAAGGCTGCCGAATAGAGACGCCGACGCCGCCTGCCGAGGGCGGCGGGGGAACAGGGGAACCTAGAC
>JBCDGS010000031.1:0-36270 GCA_038751055.1 Pseudomonadota bacterium
CGGGACCGCCGATCACAAACTTGCCTGTGGGGTTCACGTGCCATTCGGTATCGGCAGTGAGCCAGCCGTCGGGCAGCACCTCTTCAATATACGGGGCCACGATGGCGCGGATGTCGTCGCTGGTCAGGCTTTCATCGAGGTGCTGGGTGGACAGCACCAGTGAAGACACGCCCACGGGCTTGCCGTCTTTGTAGACCACCGACAGCTGTGATTTGGCATCGGGGCCCAGCGCAGGCTCGGTCCCGTTTTTGCGCACTTCGGCCAGCCTGCGCAGCATGGCGTGCGCGTAGTGGATGGGCGCTGGCATCAGTTCGGGCGTTTCATTGGTGGCGAACCCGAACATGATGCCCTGGTCCCCTGCCCCTTCGTCCTTGTCTTCGGCCGCATCCACGCCCTGCGCGATATGGGCCGATTGTTCGTGAAGCAGGTTGGTCACCTCGCAGGTGGCGTGGTGGAACTTGTCCTGCTCGTAGCCGATATCCTTGATGCAGTCGCGGGCGATCTCGGTGATCGAGCCCATGTATTTCTTGAGCTGTTCCTGATCGCTCAGCCCGACCTCGCCGCCGATGACGACCATGCCCGTGGTCGCGAAGGTCTCGCAGGCCACGCGGGCCTCGGGCTCTTCGCTCAGGAACGCGTCGAGGACGGCGTCGGAGATCCGGTCACAGACTTTGTCGGGGTGGCCCTCGGACACGGATTCCGAGGTGAAGGTGTATTCGTTACGCGCCATGAAAAGTGCTCCACTGGGTTCTTATCACCGCCACGTCAGGAAGCCGTTGTGGCAGCATCGTCGCCGCTTACGCGCGCCGCTGGGGCGGGTCAATCCAATTCGGCACGGCGCCTGACAAGGACAGCGAGGAGCGCAACGATGGCGAGGAGAGCGAAAGGAATGTTTCCGTAGCGCGCGTAGATCGTCGGCGGCAGCGCGGCTGGCAGCGGCGCATCCACGTGGCCCGAAGCCCCCAGTGGCAGGGACGCCACCACCCGCCCCCGCGCGTCGATGATCGCCGAGATCCCCGTATTGGCCGACCGCGCCACGGCCAGCCCCATTTCGATGGCGCGGGCCTGGGCGTGCTGCAGATGCTGTGCCGGGCCGCCCCATTGCCCGAACCAGGCGTCATTCGTCAGGATCGCGATGAGGCGCGGACGCTCGGGCGCCTGCCGCACCTCATGGGCAAAGATGCTCTCATAGCAGATCAAAGGTTGCACGAGGCCCAGCCCCGGCACGTCCATGACGCGCGGACCATCGCCCGCCGAAAAGCCAAATCCCGCCGCCGCCTGCCCTGCGCGGCCCAGAAGGTCGATCTGGCCCAGCCAGCGGCCCAGCGGGAAGTATTCGCCGAACGGGACGAGGTGCACCTTGCGGTAGGTCGCCTCGACATTGCCGTCAGAGCCCACAAGCCCCGCCACGTTATAGGTCTGACCTGCATCGAGGGACTGCGCGCCCAAAAGCACCGCCGCCCCACCGCCGCGCGTGGCGGCCTCCTGATAGATGCCCCCGCCATTCTCGTACCAGGTGGTAATGGCCGATTCAGGCCAGAGGACGAGGTCGGCAGCCGGCGCGGCGCCCGTGGCCTCCAGCATGCGCGACAGGTAGACCGGGGCGAATTCAGGTGTCCATTTCAGGTGCTGCTCGGCATTGGGCTGGACCACGCGGACAACGGGGGCGTCCTCTGCCGGGGCGGTGGCCTCGGGCCCCAGGGTCAGCGACAGCACGAGAAGCGGAAGCCCCACAAGAGCGACCCGGGGGGCGTCGAGCAGCAGAAGAAGCACCAGGAGGCAGGCCAGCGTCAGCCCGTGCGGCCCGAGCCATGCCGCGCCCTGATAGACCCATGTCTCAACAAGCGCGGTGACGTGCATGCCCCAGGGAAAGCCGGTGAAGATATGGGCGCGCAAGAGCTCTGCCCCGGCGAAGGCCAAAACCGTGACAAGCCCGCTGCGCCGCCACGCGCCCAGCGCCAACGCCCCACCCCAGAAGAGAGCGAGCCCCCCCGCCATCAGCACGATCGCAAAGGGCGCCATCCAGCCATGGCGCGCGATATCCACAAGAAAAGGCTCGATAATCCAGTGCAGCGCCACGGCGAAATAGCCCAGACCGTAGTCCCAGCCCGCCCACCAGGCCCGCCGCGCGCCCATGCGCCAGGGCTGAGCGGCCAGCACCAGCGCGAGGGACAAAAGCCCGAGACCGAGCACGCCGAACGGCGGGTGGGCAAGCGCGCCCGCTGCGCCAGTTCCGGCGAAGACGACGAACCGGCCCCGGCCAGTCAGGCCGGCGATACGCTCACTCAGCGGCGGCAGAGAATTGGGCAGGGATCCGGACACGCAGCCTCTTTATCCGACGCGGATCGGCATCGACCACCTCGAATTCAGGCCCCGCCGGGTGCGGCACCACCTCGCCGCGGGCGGGGATGCGCCCGGCGAGCATGAAGACGAGTCCGCCCAATGTGCCGATCTCCTCCTCATCGATAGCGTCATGGTCGGTGAGCGCCACGTCGAAGGCTGTCTCGAATTCCTCGAGCGGGGCCTTGGCCTCTGCCAGAATGCAGCCGGGCTTTTCTTGCACCCAGAACGCGCGGTCTTCGGTGTCGTGCTCGTCCTCGATCTCGCCGATGACTTGTTCGATCAGGTCCTCAATGGTCACAAGGCCGTCCACGCCGCCATATTCATCGATGACGAGGGCCATGTGGATCCGGTCCGTCTGCATCTTGGTCAGAAGAACGCCGATGGGCATGGATGGCGGCACAAAAAGAAGGTCGCGCGTCATCTCCCGCAGATCAAACGTGCCACCTGTGCCGTTGAACCCATGCGAAAGGGCAAAGTCCTTGAGATGCGCAAAGCCCAGCGGCGTGTCGAGCGTGCCCGAATAGACCGGCAATCGCGACAGACCGCTTTCGCGGAAGACGTCAACAAGCTCTGTCTTCGAGATGTCTTCGGACACCGCCACGATATCGGCCTTGGGGGTCAGCACGTCCTCGACGCGCATGCGGCGCAGATTGCCCATGCCGGGCGCGCCGACGACCGCAAGGGGTGTGGCGAACTCTTCGGTCTCGCCGGGGCTCAGCGCCTGAACGAGACGCCCGAAAAAGCCCGGATCCTGTCTGCCGGCGCCACTCTCGGCAGCGCCACTCTCTTCGCCTTCGGCGTGCGCGCGCTGCGCCGCGAAAGACGATCCGTCGGAATTGTCGCCCATGGTCTCCTGATCCTGGGATGCGCTGCGCCGTGACGGTCGCAGCTGCTAGTGGTCCGAATATGGGTTAGCCACGCCCAGATTACCAAGAATTTCCACCTCCAGCCCCTCCATCAGGGCCGCATCGGCGTCAGTTTCGTGATCAAAGCCCAACAAATGGAGGATACCGTGCACGATGAGGTGCGTGACATGGGCCTCGAAGGCCTTCCCCTGCGCGTCGGCCTCGCGCTGGCAAGTCTCGTAGGCGATGGCAATATCGCCGAGCTCACCCTGCGCTTTCAGCGGCCAGTCGCCGTCCTTTTCGGCTGCGCGCTCTTCCGAGGGCCAGCTGAGCACGTTGGTCGGCTGTGGTTTGCCACGGAAATCTGCATTCAGCGCAGCGATGCGGGCGTCGTCGCAGCCCATGATCACAATCTCGCCCGTGGTCGCCATCCGCGCAAGGACCGCCGCCGCCGCGGGCCGCGCCAGCGCCTCAAGCCCATCCCAGCGGTCATCTTCGAGGATCACGTCTATCATAGCCCGCGCCGATGCCTGCTTGGGCGCGCAGCGTCAAGAAACCAAAGCGCCGCCCCAGGCCAGCGACCAGAGCGCTACTCGGCGGCGAGCGCGAAATCCGCAGGGTCCACGCAAACGGGCACTTCGCCCCGCACCATCCCGCGATGGAGTGTCCGAACGCCTTTGACCGCGCTGTGATCGCCCTTGTGGAGCGTCACGCGGTTGTCCCAGAACAGGAGGTCGCCCGGCCGCCACGTGTGCTTCATGGCAGGCAGCTTGCGCGCCCGCTCGTAAAAGAGGCGGACATTGCCGCTGGCTTCCTCCCCGTCGAGGTAGAGCGCTGCGGGCGTCCGCTCCGGCACGGTCTGGAAAAAGCCCACGCGCCCGGTCTCTGGTTGGCGCCGCACGAGGGGGTGCATGGCTTCGGTCTCCGATCCCTCGGGCGGCTCCACGCCCGACACCTTGTGCAGCACCCGCACTGTCGCAAGCCGCCCCTTGTCGGCATTGCTGAGCTCATCCCAGAGAGGTCGCGTATCGATGACAAGTGTCGCGCCGCCCTCCTCCGGCACCTCAACGACGCGCAGGCCAGTGAAGATTGGCGGCCGCGCGACGTAGGTGGTGTCCGAGTGCCACCGGGACACGGGCGGCGTATCGCGGCCCGCATTCGTCACGACGTTGAGCATGGGGTAGCCCGGCACCTCCGTCTCGCCGGGCGTCACCATCATCTCTCCCATCTCCGAGAGCAGCGCTGCAAAGTCAGCATCGTCGATCTCGGCCCCGCGCACACAGGCCGCGCCGTCGGTGACGGTTCTGCCCGCAATGACCTTGGGGTCGAGCGACGTTTCAGGGACAGCGGACGCGATTGCTTGCTCGTGCACGGAGAACCTCATGCGTGTTCGTGTGTTTTGCGGACACTTCTAAGAGGTAGTCATGCCGCCAGCGTATTCCAGCAGGGGCCTCAGAATTCCCTCATATTCTCAGCAAGTTAATCTATGACATAGTTGCGCAGGGCGGACTCGCAGGCGCGCCCCCCCGGGCAATGTCTTGCGACAATCAGGGCTACCTATGTCTTGGCCGGGTCATCCGCGTCATAGGCCTCGATGATGGCCGCCACCAGCGGATGCCGCACCACGTCCTTCGAGGTGAAGTAGTTGAAGCTGATCTTCGGGATCCCCTTCAGGAGCCGCTCCGCATCCCGGAGCCCACTCATCACACCGCGGGGCAGATCGACCTGGCTGCGGTCGCCGGTGATGACCATGCGGCTCCCCTCGCCCAGACGGGTCAGGAACATCTTCATCTGCATGGACGTGGCGTTCTGCGCTTCGTCGAGCACCACGAAGGCCCGGCCGAGCGTCCGACCCCGCATGAACGCCAGCGGGGCGATTTCGATCTTCTTCTCCTCGCGCAGCTTGGCAACCTGCTTGCCCGGCAAAAAGTCGTTTAGCGCGTCATAGAGCGGCTGCATGTAGGGATCGATCTTGTCGTCCTGGGTACCCGGCAGAAAGCCCAGCTTCTCGCCTGCCTCCACGGCCGGGCGGCTTAGGATGATACGGTCCACATGGCCCTGGATGAACATGTTCACGCCCACGGCCACGGCAAGATAGGTCTTGCCAGTCCCCGCTGGACCGATCCCGAAGGCAAGCTCGTTCTCAAAGAGGCTGCGGACATACGCTTTTTGCGCATCGGTGCGCGGCTCGACGAGCTTCTTGCGTGTCTTGATCTCGACCCGATTGGTTTTCAAAAGCTCCATCTGGTCGCCCGCGCGGGTGCCCGTGCCGGTCTCCGAGCTTCCCATGCGCAGCTCGCGGTCGATATCCGCGGGCTCCACATCGCGCCCCTGTTCGAGGCGGGCATAGAGCGCCTCGAGGACCTCTTGCGCGGCGGTACGGGTGCTCTCTTCGCCCAACAGGACAAGCTGGTTGCCCCGGCGCACGATCTGCAAACCCAGCCGGGCCTCAAGGTCGGTGAGGTTGCGGTCATATTCGCCGCACAGGTCGATCAAAAGGAAGTTGTCGGGAAATTCGAGGCGGGTTTCGCCGACCGCGTCGTCGCCGGACAGGACCGGGGTGTCAGGGCTGAAGGCCAATCAGATCTCCGCTTTCACGTGTGGGGCTCCGCTACCATCTAGCCCACCCTGCCAAGCCTGCGAGGGGCCTGCAAGCACAGCCTCTCACCAAAACGAAAAGCGCCGCGCGATCTCTCGCACGGCGCATTCATTTCGGGCAGCGCCCGCATGATCAGTTTGCAAGGTCCGGAATGTCTGTCCCAGATTTGAACGGGCCCGACGCAATGGTCTCGGCCCCGTGGCCACCGCAGACGGGCTTGCCGTAAGGGTCCACGCGCTGCGACAGGTATCCCTCGACGCCGTCGTCGATGATCCAGTGCTCGCATCCGTTGGGATCAACCCAGATACCCGCGACGAGCTGGCTCAGGTCCTTGGCATCGCGCCCGCGGTCCAGGGTCTTGTCGACGCTGCCCGCATCCACGAACTGGCCGAGGCCCCCTGCCGCGATGAAGCCGTCACCCCCGCCGCCGCCGCCACACGCGCTCAGAAGCGCAATACCCGCGAGAGAGGCCGTTGCTTTGATTATGGTTTTCATATCCCCCAAGGTCCTTTTCTCTTTAGCGCAGGCAGATGACTTCGATGCGGCTGTTCTCGTGGCTTGAGCGATGCACCTTCGGGTGCCGTCCGCCATGGCCGTCCACGCCGACGACGCGCGCGCCCGTGCTTTTGCCGATGGAGGCCACCATGTTCGCGCGCCCCTTGGAGAGGCGCACATTGCCGCGGTCATTGCCGGTGATGTTGGTGTGGCCGATGACCTTGTAGGCCGCCGACTGATCCTTGTTGAAAAAGTCCATCACCGCCGCCTTGGCAGAGCGCGACATCCACACGCCGTTCGGCTCAAACGCAGAGCCGGGGATCGTGGCGCAGATCATCGACTTGCGGCAGGTGGGCTTGCCGTTGCGGTCCACCTTGAGCGACATGAAGCCTTCCCAGCCGTCGTCCATCACCCAGTGCTCGCAGCCATCGGGGTCGATCCAGATCGTGGGAACGTAGCGCTCTCCGGTGACGACGCGCTGTTGATCGGTGTGGGTGTGCGGAAACGCCTCTCCGGTGGTCTGGTGCGCCTGCGCACCTGTGGCGGCGAACACAGCGGCCAGCACCGCCCCGCCCAATGCCTGCATTCCTGCCTTCATCAATGACTTCGCCACGCTCGTTGTCCTCTTGCCTATAACCCCAGGATGGCCCGCCGTTTTTGGTATCGCTTGGGAGCAGGCCCACATCATGTGCCTCAAAGTAACAAATCTGCCGTCTAAAGGAAGCAAATAAACCTAGATATTGTGGGTTTATTGGACCCGCGCACGAGCGTGAGCCTGCGCGGGAGCGTGGTAACTACTATATATTGAGGGGCTTAGGCCCGAAACCTCAACGCCTACGCGACGTCCGCGAGGTATTCACCCTTGAGCGAATTCGGGCCGCTTTCGACGATGCGGACGCGCGCGATGCGCCCGATGCGGGCCGACTCATGGGCCACGTGCACGGCATGGAGGTAGTCTGACTTACCGACCATCTGCCCCTCCATCCGGCCCGGTTTTTCAAAGAGCACGGAGACATCGCGGCCCACCTGCGCGTCCTGCGCGGCGCGCTGCTGCTGGGTCAAAAGGGCCTGAAGTCGGTGCAGCCGGTCGGTGGCCTCCGCGTCGTCGATACCGGCCTTTTCGGCAGCCGGCGTGCCGGGCCGCGCGGAATACTTGAACGAGAACGCAGAGCCATACTCGACCTCCCGCACCAGGGCCATCGTGTCCTCGAAATCGGCCTCCGTCTCCCCCGGGAAGCCCACGATGAAGTCGCCCGAGAGCATCAGATCAGGCCGCGCCGCGCGCAAACGCTCGATCAGGCGGACATAGCTTTCAGCGGTGTGCTTGCGGTTCATCGCCTTCAGGATCCGGTCCGAGCCTGACTGCACCGGGAGGTGGAGATAGGGCATGAGCTTTTCGCATTCCCCATGGGCCGCGATCAGGGCGTCGTCCATGTCGTTGGGGTGCGAGGTGGTAAAGCGAATGCGCTCCAACCCTTCGATGGCGGCGAGGTCCCAGATGATCCCGGCGAGGCCCTTCGCGTGGCCGTTATAGGCGTTGACGTTCTGGCCAAGCAGCGTGACCTCGCGCACGCCCCGCTCCACGAGGTCGCGGGCCTCGGCCATCACCTGGCTGGCCGGGCGCGAGACCTCCGCGCCCCGTGTGTAAGGCACCACGCAAAAGGCGCAGAACTTGTCGCAGCCTTCCTGCACGGTGAGAAACGCGGCCGGCGCCCGGCGCGCCTTCGGGCGGCCCTTGAGGTGGGCGAACTTGTCCTCTTCGGGAAAGTCGGTGTCGAGCGCCTTCGCGCCATTATGGGTGCGGGCCAAGAGATCGGGGAGGCGGTGATAGGCTTGCGGCCCCACCACGAGATCCACAAGGGGCTGGCGGCGCATGATCTCCTCGCCCTCGGCCTGCGCCACACACCCTGCCACGCCGATCTTGAGGTCCGGCTTTTCAGCCTTGAGATCCTTGTAGCGGCCCAGTTCCGAATAGACCTTTTCCGCGGCCTTCTCTCGGATGTGGCAGGTATTGAGGAGGATCATATCCGCGTCATCGGGGCTCTGCGTCTGCTCATAGCCCTGGAGCGTCTCGGCCATACGCTCACTGTCGTAGACGTTCATCTGACAGCCATAGGTCTTGATATAGAGCTTCTTGGGCTGGGACATCGGTGCCTCGCGCAGTGGGTGACGCGTCTGATAGCGGCAGGGATCAAGGCTTGCAATGTGGCGGGCCGTGACGGAAGAACAAGCGATGATGTTTGCAGATACTGACGCATTCCTGCGCGGCGGCCGCGACGCGCTGGCCAAGGGACCGGTGGCCTTGATCTTCGTGGAGGACCCCGTGGAGGTGGAGGCCACCCTGCGTCATCACCTCGACGCCGGGTTCCGCGTGATCGTGGCGTTCATGGGCGACGAGATGGAGATCAGCGACGAGATCGCGCAACGCGTGGTGCGCGTGGGCTGGGACGTGGCCCTCGATGCGGAGGCCGTGGACATCGTCAACGCGTGCATCGCCCTCGCACCGGACGTGTGGTTCTATTACTGCTTCAACACCGAATTCCTGTTCTTCCCCTTCTCCGAGAGCCGCAGCGTGGGCGAGATGATCGCCTTCACCGTCGAGGAGCGGCGCGAGACCGTGCTGACCTATGTGGTCGATCTCTACGCCATGGATCTGGATGCGCACCCCAATGCGGTGTCGCTCGACGGCGCATTCATGGACCGGTCAGGCTATTACGCGCTCGCGCGCAAGGACGCCTGGAACAATCCCCTCGACCGCCAGATGGATTTCTATGGCGGGCTGAGGTGGCGCCTTGAGGAACACATCCCCAAAGGCCGCCGCCGCATCGACCGCGTGGCGCTCTTCAAGGCGAAGAAGGGCCTGAAATTGCTGCCCGACCACACCTTCAATGATCCAGAGTACAATACCTATGCCTGCCCCTGGCATCATTCCGTGACGGCGGCCATCTGTTCCTTCCGGACAGCCAAGGCGCTCAAGCGCAACCCGGGATCGAGCTTCGATATCCAGTCATTTGAATGGCACAATTCAGTGAAGTTCCAGTGGCACTCAAAACAACTCATGGACCTCGGCCTCATGGAGCCGGGGCAGTGGTTTTAGCGTTAACCATACCTAGCCATTAACTTGATTTTAACGGCTGTGAGTGTCATGTCACACACACATCGGTATGAGCTTTTCAGGCTCCTTCAGGTCGCAAGACCAAAAACGCCCGGGATGTGGTAGCATCCCGGGCGTCGCTGTTTAAGCTATCCAGATCATGACCAAGATGGTCAAAATCCCGATACCGATAGACAGCCATCGATATTGTTTTTCAGACATTGTCGTCTCCTTCAGGTTACACAGACGGATTGGCTGCCCTGGAAGGCTACAATTTTAGGAATTTAGGAATTAACCGTTCAGGTGCGGCGCAGGCGGATGACGACGTCGACCTTCGCAATCTCGGCACCCACGGGCGCATCGGGAAGCGACTGGATCACAAGATCGTCCGCCGGCGCATCGCTCAGCGAATTCGTGTCTTCCCAGTAGAAATGCGGGTGGTCGGTCATGTTGGTGTCGAAATAGCTCTTCGAGCCATCCACCGTAATCTCGCGCATAAGACCCGCGTCGCAAAACGCCCGAAGCGTATTGTAGACCGTTGCGAGCGAAACCTTGTCGCTGCCCCGGCGACATGCGTCATAGAGGCTTTCTGCGGTCACATGGCGATCCTTGCCATCGCCCACGAGCAATGCAGCAAGGGCCACACGCTGGCGCGTGGGCCTCAATCCGCCTTGGCTGAGCCACTGGCTGCCGCGGTCGGTCGCTGACTGGCTGTTGTTGGTCATCATGTTTTCCTCCGCATAATATGCGCCCGGAGACCAACCTTTTCAATCACTTTCCGCGAAACGCCCGGGATACAACCTGGGGCATCGCGCCGCGTCGGCGTGCTTGCTAAGGCCGCGCGCGCGATGTTAGAGGGCCGAAATTTTCCCGCAAGGAGCCCCCATGGCAGACTTCCCGACCTCCTTTGACCGCGATGATCTGCTCAAATGCGCGCGGGGAGAACTCTTTGGCCCGGGGAATGCGCAACTTCCCGAACCGCCCATGTTGATGATGGACCGCATCACCGACATCTCGGGCGACGGCGGAGCGCACGGAAAAGGACATGTGCTCGCGGAATTCGACATCACACCTGACCTCTGGTTTTTCGGCTGCCACTTCCCCGGCAACCCGATCATGCCCGGCTGCCTCGGCCTTGATGGTCTCTGGCAGCTCACCGGGTTCAACCTCGGTTGGCGCGGCTGGACGGGCCGCGGCTACGCGCTCGGCGTGGGCGAGGTGAAGCTCAAGGGCATGGTCCGCCCGGACCGCAACATGCTGACCTACAAGATCGACTTCACCAAGGCCGTGCAGACGCGACGCCTGACGATGGGCGTCGCCGACGGCATCGTCGAGGCCGACGGAGAGGTCATCTACGAAGTCAAAGACATGAAAGTCGCGCTCAGCGAAAGCTGATCTGCCGCAGGGCCCTTGTCCCGCGACACACTTGTCTCGAAGCTGTGAAGGGCCGCGGTGAAACTGTGACGCGCGCGCTGCCGTAGCTGAGTGTAGAAAGCCCACACTCCCATACGTAAAGGACGCACGATGACCGCTCCCCTGACACGCCGCACCGCGATATCCCTTGGCCTCGGCACCCTCACGGCCGCCGCCCTGCCACGCACCGCAAGCGCGCAAAGCGTGTCCTTCAGCTCCGGGTGGGAGCACTTGACCTTCCGCAGCCTCGATCCAAACAGCTTTTCGACCGGCAGCAGCAGCCTGCGCGTGGTCGCAGAGGGCACGTCCTCGATCCTCTACCGCATCCTGCCTGAGAGCCTTTTCGGCAGCACGAGTGCCCAGTGGACGTGGCGCGTCGATAGCTCGGTGCCGCCCTCCGACCTCTCCGTTATCGGCAATGATGATCGCAATCTGGGCGTCTTCTTTGTGAATGCGAATGACGACGTCGCCGCGCGCGTCCGCTCCGGCACGTCGATCTCGCGGCTCATGCGCAATCGCGGCGTTCAGGTGCTGATGTACACCTGGGGCGGCAACAACCCGCAAGGCACGGTCATCCCCAGCCCGCACGCGCCGAGCCGCCTGCGCAACATCGTCCAGCGCCGCCCCGACACGGGCGAGTTCCGCGAAAGCGTCGATCTGACCCGCGACTTCCGGAAAGCCTTCGGTACGGACCTGCAGAACCTCGTGGCGCTGGCCGTTTCAGCGAACAGCGAAAACTCCGGCGCACGCGTCGATGCCCGCGTCAGCAACTGGGTCCTGGGCAGCTGATCCGGCAGCAGGGGCGCCCCACGGCCAGACGCATCGCAAAGCCGGGGCCAGCGACCACGTCGGCCCCGCACAGATAGACATCACGCAATGGTGATCTACCTCCCTGCCCATAACAATAAGGGAGGAGAGATCATGGCACAGGAAGCCTACGATCCGGATTATGATTTTCGGTTTGAGCCGTCCTTGGCCAAAAACGAATACCCGGCCGAGAAACTGACAGCGGCCCGGGCCGCAGACCACACGACGCTCGCCGCGCAAATCTGTACGCAAGATCTCTGGGACAGGCTGAAGGATCGCAAGAGCTCCGGCCCCGCGGGGTGGACGCTCGCCCGCGCGATCAATACCGGCGTCATGTATCCCGAGAGCTTCGTGGGCTGCCATGCCGGGGACCGCGAGAGTTACGACGACTTCGCGGAGTTCTTCTATCCCGTGATCGAGGCCTATCACAAAGGCTTTTCCATGGAGAAAGGCTCTGACCTGCAGGGCACCCCGTCCGAGCGGATGGACCCCGACCGCATCGGCGTGGAGCTGAGTGAAAGCGCGCAATCCAAGATCATCTCCACGCGCATCCGCGTGGCGCGCAACCTGTCGATGTTCCCGCTTAATCCGGGTGGCACCCGCGAAAGTCGCGAGGCCATCGCCGCGCTGATGGAAGAGGTCTACGCGACCATCCCGGAGGGCAGCGACCTCAAGGGCACGTTTTACCGCCACACCACGATGACCGACGCAGAGCGGCAAGGGCTCATCGACGACCACTTCCTGTTTCGCGGCGGTGACCGGATGCAAGCCGCGTCGGGCTATCACGAGCACTGGCCCCACGGGCGCGGCGTCTACCTGAGCGGCGACAAGAACTTCGTGAACTGGGTCAATGAAGGCGACCACCTGCGTATCATCTCCATGGAACAGGGCGGCGATGTGAAGGGGGTCTTCTCGCGCCTGTCGCGGGCGGCCGCGACCATCGAAGCAGGCGTGCAGAAAGCCACGGGCGTATACGACGTCTTCATGATGCATCCGAAATTCGGCGCGGTGACGTGCTGTCCCTCGAACATCGGCACCGGGATGCGGGGCTCTGTGCATATCCTCGTCCCCAAGCTTATCGAGGCCATCGGGTTCGAGGAAATCGACGCCCTCTGCAGGGCACGGAACGGCCAGGCGCGGGGCTCCTCGGGCGAGCATTCTGCCGTCGTGGACCGCATCGACGTCTCGAACTGGCGCCGCATCGGCCTGCCGGAATACGAGCTGGTCGAAGACATGATCAACTGCGCCAACTACCTCGCGGAGCGTGAAGATGCCCTCTGAGACCGTGCTCGACCGGATCGCAACGCTCGCGGCCGAAAACCCCCAGAACATCGCGCTGCAAAGCTTTGACGCGGCCTATTATGGCAGCCTGAGCGATCAGGATCGCGCGCGCCTTCTCCAGTGCATGAACTCCGGCATCGAGAACGCCGACAGCGAGATGGGCTGTTATGCCTGCCAACCGGGCGATTACGAGGATCTGCGCCCGTTCTTTTCCAAGGCCCTGGCGGCCTATCACAAGGTGCCCGAGGATGCGCGCCACGTGAATGACTGGTCGCTTGAGGGCGTGGAGGGCCTGCCAGGGGACGGCGTCCTCGACATCGCAGGTTTCGGCCTGCCGGCGCTCTCGATGCGCGTGCGGGTCGGTCGCAACCTGGCGGATTTCCCGCTGCCGGGCGCGATGACGCGCGAAGACCGCGTGGCGCTCGAGGATCGCATGATGGCGGCCTTTGACCGTCTGATCTCGGACCCGGAATACGGCGGCGCCTACCATTCGCTGACCCCCGGCAATCCGAACGAGATCACAGAGGCAGAATATCAGGCGCTCGTCGACGCCCATGTGATGTTCAAGGACATGTCGAATGACAGCTACCTCTTGGCCGCCGGGATCGCCGCGGACTGGCCCCATGGGCGCGGCTGTTACGTCTCGGCGGATCGCAGCTTTATCATCTGGGTCGGCGAGGAGGATCACCTGCGCATCATGTGCATGGAGCGCGGCACTGTCCTCAACCGCGTGTTCGACCGCCTCAAGACCGCGCTAGACGTCGTGGCCGGGATCGAGGGGCTGTCCTTTGCGACCTCGGATGATTACGGCGTCGTCACCTCCTGCCCCACAAACCTTGGCACCGGGATGCGGGCGTCGGTCCACATCCAGCTGCCAAACCTGACGGCTGACGGCACCGACGCGCGCGCCAAGAAGATCGCCAAGCCGCTGGGCCTCTCGGTTCGTGGCCTGGGCGGAGAACATACCCCCATCGGAGCGGACGGAACGGTCGACATCTCGCCCTCGGCGCGGTTTTGCATCACCGAGGCGCAGATCATCGCCTCGCTATATCAGGGGCTCAAACGGCTGAAGGCCGAGGAGGACGCAGCCTAAGACGGGGCACAGTGGGCAGGCGCGGGGCGATTTGATTGCCCCTCCCTGCGCGGCCGCCCTGACAGGCAGACTCTTCTGGGGATCGTCCCGCGGCACGCCCTTGCCCCCTCCCCGCCCCTCGCATAGAAGCGCGCGAAACTCAGGATTTGGGGGGCGTCATGCGCCGGGTTGTTATCACTGGGATCGGGATCGTATCTCCGATCGGGAACAACGTTGCCGAGGTGGAGGCGTCGCTCAGGGCGGGGACTTCCGGGATCGTTGCGGAAGAAAAGTACCGCGAACATGGTTTCCGTTCCCAGGTGGCGGGGCTGCCGCAGATCGACGTCGCCGAGCATATCGACAAGCGCCAGCTCAGGTTCATGGGGCCGGGTGCGGCCTACAGCTACATCGCCATGGAGCAGGCCATCGCGGATGCGGGCCTGGAGGAAAGCGATATCTCCA
The DNA here is from genome assembly GCA_038751055.1 of Pseudomonadota bacterium. GTDB lineage: Bacteria > Pseudomonadota > Alphaproteobacteria > Rhodobacterales > Rhodobacteraceae > Shimia_B. The sequence goes on from JBCDGS010000031.1 coordinate 14,412, forward strand.
ACGAGCGCACGGGCCTCATCGCGTCGTCAGGCGGGCCATCCACATCGAACTTCTTCGTGGCCTTCGACACCGTGCTCAACAAAGGCTCCCCCAAGCGGATGGGACCGTTCATGGTGACGCGCTGCATGTCGTCGACCGTGTCCGCGTGCCTGGCGACGCCCTTCAAGATCAAGGGCGTGAACTATTCGATCACGTCGGCCTGTTCGACGACGCTGCACTGCATGGGCAACGGCACCGAGCAGATCCAGATGGGCAAGCAGGACATCGTCTTTGCGGGCGGCGGCGAGGAAGTGGACTGGACGCTCAGCTGCCTTTTCGACGCCATGGGCGCGATGTCGTCCAAGTACAACGACACGCCCGAGACCGCCTCGCGGCCCTTTGATGCCACCCGTGACGGCTTTGTCATCGGCGGCGGCGGCGGCATGGTCGTTCTCGAAGAGCTGGAGCATGCCCGCGCGCGCGGCGCAAAGATCTATGCCGAAGTCACCGGCTATGGAGCCACCTCCGACGGACACGACATGGTCGCGCCCTCCGGCGAAGGCGGCGAACGGTCCATGAAACTCGCGCTCGCCACCATGCCCGAGGGGCGGCAGGTGGATTACATCAACGCCCACGGCACTTCGACGCCCGTGGGCGACGTGACCGAGATGATGGCCGTGCGTCGCGTCTTCGGGGAGGAGCACCCCGTCGTGACCTCCACAAAGTCCCAGACCGGCCACGCGCTCGGCGGGGCGGGCGTCCACGAGGCGATCTATTCGCTCATCATGATGGAAAAGGGCTTTATCGCGCCCTCGATCAACGTGACCGAGCTTGCGCCAGAGCTGCGCCCGGACGAGATTTGCACCGAGTACCGCGAGGGCGTGGACCTCGACAGCGTGCTCAGTAATTCCTTTGGCTTCGGAGGCACCAACGCCTCCATGATCATGAGCAAATTCAGCGAGTAAGAAAGATGGCAGACCTTCTGAAGGGAAAACGCGGCCTCATCACCGGCATCGCCAACAATCGCTCGCTGGCCTACGGGATCGCAGCGGCAGCGGCCGCCGAGGGGGCAGAGCTGGCCTTTGCCTGCCAGATGGACATCTTCGGCGAGAAGGTGAAACCGCTGGCGGAAGAGATGGGCGTGAGCATCGTCACAGACTACTCCGCCACCGATGACGCGGTGTCCAAGGCGTGCTTCGACCGGCTGTCTGACGAGTGGGGGAGCCTCGATTTCTGCCTCCACGCCATCGCGTATTCCGACAAGAACGAGCTGACAGGCGCGTTCTCGAACACGACGCGGGCCAACTTCAAGAACTCGCTCGACATCTCGGCCTACTCGCTGATCGACATGGCCCGGAATGCGGCGCCGCTCATGACGGAAGGCGGCTCGATCATGGCGCTCACCTTCCAGGGCTCCCGCCGGGCCACGCCGTGGTACAATGTGATGGGCGTGGCGAAAGCGGCGCTCGAGACGACGGCAATGTATCTCGCGAACGATCTGGGACCGCAGGGCATCCGCGTGAACTGTATCTCACCCGGGCCCATGAAGACGCTCTCCGGCGCAGCCATCGGCGGGGCGCGGAAGACGTTCCGCTTCACGCAGGCCAACGCGCCGTTGCGCCAGAACGCGACGCTCGAGGACGTGGGCGGCGCGGCGGTCTACCTTGCCTCCGACCTCAGCGCGAGCACGACGGGCGAATGCATCCATGTCGACGGCGGCTACCACATCCTGAGCATGCCGCAGCCCGACAACCTGTAAGCGCGCCGGTGGGAGCGACAGGGATCTCGCCTGTGATCGCCGCACGGATCAAGGCGACGCTGGTGGAGGGCGCGATCTGCGTTCTGCTCATGGCGCCGATCTACCTCCTGCTCGCACGTCAGGCGCTTGGGGGGGCGACGGCCCTTGCGGTGACGGTGAGCCTCGGTTTCCTCCTCGCGCCGCTGACGCTCGTGATCCGGTCTGTTGCGCGCGGGAAGGCGCCCGCAGAAGAGCACCTGCGGGCCGGCCTCGCGCTGCGTGGGGAAGGCTGCAACCTCTGCCGCCTTATGCGGTTTTGGTGGCCCCTCGCCGCAGCGCCAGCCGGGGCAGCCGCGGCGCTCTATTGGGGCATCTGGGGCCCCGCCCCTCTTGGCCTCGCGATGACGGCGGTCCATCTGGCCACGGGTCTCGCCGCGCTGGCTGAAGACAAGGAGCCGCATTGGGCGCGCGCCACCGGCTTTCACTTCGAACCGGTAGAGCGGGAGTGAGGGGCCAGCCCCTCACACTCCCCGAGGTATTTTTCGAAAGATGAAGGAGGGGCGCCGGTTCTTCATCTTCGTCTTCCCCAAATACCTCCCCCGGAGGGCCACCCCCTGCGGCAAGCCCTATTGAGTCAGCGAAGTGGGGGCATCGCGCCTTTTCAACCGGGGCCGCCTGTGCCAGCGTCGCTGCAGGGGGACGGCGATGTCGATCAGCACGTGCATTTTTGACGCCTATGGCACGCTATTTGACGTGGGCGCGGCGGCGCGGGAGGCGGCGCGGGACGCACCAGAGCTCGCCGGGGCGTGGCCGTCCTTGGCCGCAGACTGGCGCAGGAAGCAATTGGAGTACACCTGGCTCCGCGCTGTGGCCGGGACCCATTGTGATTTCTGGCAGGTGACACAGGACGGCCTCGACTGGGCGCTGGAGGCAGCGGGGCTGGAGGCGGCAGGGCTGCGGCAACGACTTCTCGATCTCTATTGGGAGCTCGGCGCCTACCCAGAAGCGCGCGCCATGCTGGAGACGGTCACCGGGGCCGGGAAAGCCACGGGGATCCTGTCGAACGGGTCGCCTGCCATGCTGGAGGCCGCGGTGACATCCGCGGGTCTGTCCGAGCTTCTCGACGCGGTTCTCAGCGTCGAAGATGTCGGCGTCTTCAAGCCCGCCCCGGCGGTCTATGATCTCGTGGGCCGTCATTTCCGGTGCACGCCGTCCGAGGTCCTGTTCGTCTCGTCGAACGGCTGGGACGCGGCCCATGCCGCCGCTTACGGGTTCGAGACCGTCTGGGTGAACCGGGACGGTGCGCCGATGGACCGCCTTCCCGGTCGCCCTCAGCATGTCCTGGCCGACCTGAGCGGCGTGCCCGGGCTCGCGCTATGACGTATTTCACCGCCTCCGACGGCGCGCGGCTCCACTACACCGACGAAGGCGACGGACGGCCGCTGCTATGCCTGTCGGGCCTCACGCGGACCGGTCGGGATTTCGACTATGTCGCGCCACTTTTGCCACCCTGCCGGCTGATCCGCATGGATTACCGCGGGCGTGGCATGTCGGAGTTTACGGGCGCCGCGACATACTCCCTCCCGCGCGAAGGGCAGGACGCGCTGGAGCTCCTCGACCATCTGGACCTCGATCAGGTGAGCATCCTTGGCACGTCTCGTGGCGGGCTCATCGCCATGGGGCTGGCCGCGACAGCCAAGGCGCGGCTCCGCGCGGTGGCGCTAAATGACATCGGCCCGAAGATCGAGCCGGCAGGCCTTGGCGCCATCAAGGACTATCTGGGGCGTCGGCCCTCCTTTGAGACGCTGGACGAGGCCATCGGCAAGCGGGGCACCGTCATGTCGGGCTTTGCCAACGTCCCCGCCACACGCTGGGCGCAAGAGGTGATGCTGCACTACAGGGCCGGGCCGGACGGGCTCGACATCACCTATGATGCCGCGCTCCGCGATGCGGTACTTTCGAATGAGGCGGCTGCGGCCCCGGACCTCTGGCCCATCTTCGACGCGCTCTCGGACCTGCCGCTTTGCCTCATCCGGGGCGCGAACAGCGATCTTCTGAGCAAGGCCACAGCCGACGACATGGCGCGGCGGCGACCGGACATGATCCGCGCGGAGGTGCCCGACCGCGGGCATGTCCCGTTCCTCGATGAGCCCGAGGCCGTCGCGGCCCTGCACGAGTGGTGGACACTATGAATATCGACATGATCCGGGCAGCCGAGACACGCGCGCGGGGTCACGTGCGGCGCACGCCCCTCCTCACCTCCCCGTTTCTGGATGACATCGCCGGGCGCCGCGTCTGGGTGAAGGCCGAATGCCTGCAGCATACCGGCTCCTTCAAGTTCCGGGGCGCGTGGGCGGCGGTATCGGCCCTGACCGAGGACGAGCGCGCGCTAGGGATCTTTGCCTCCTCCTCCGGAAATCACGCGCAGGCGATTGCTCTGGCGGCGCAGATGCATGGCGCGCAGGCGGTGATCCTCATGCCGTCGGATGCCCCCAAGCTCAAGATCGCCAATACCGAGGCCCTGGGCGCGGAAGTCGTGCTCTATGACCGCGCGACCGAGGACCGGGAGGTGCTCGCCCCGCGCATTGCCCGCGACCGACAGCTCGTCTTCATCCCGCCCTTCGACCACCCTGAGGTCATCGCGGGGCAAGGCACCTGCGGGCTTGAGATCCACGAAGACGCGCCCGAAGGGGCTGACGTGCTGGTCTGTTGCTCGGGCGGCGGATTTACGGCGGGGATCGCGCTCGCTCTCGAGGGGACGGGGCGCCGGGTGCACCCGGTTGAGCCCGAGAATTTCGACGACGTGGCGCGCTCGCTCATCGCGGGGGAGCGCCTGCGCAACGACCGCACGAGCGGGAGCCTCTGCGACGCCATCCTCACGCCACAGGCGGGCGATCTGACCTGGCCCATCATCCAGCGGCTCTGTGCGCCGGGCATCGTCGTGACCGAGGAGGAAGCGCTCAAAGCCATGGCGCTCGCCTGGCTGCGCCTCAAGATCGTGGTCGAACCGGGCGGCGCGGTGGCGCTCGCGGCAGCCCTCTTCCACGGGGACGCCATCGAGGGCGCGGACGTGGTCCTCACCGTCTCTGGCGGGAATGTGGACCCGGGCTTATTCCAGATGGCATTGGAGAGACTATGACCGACTTCACCATTGCGTCCTTCAACGTCAAGAACCTCATCGGGGCGGACAGCGAATACTACCGCTACGAGAGCTACACGCCCGAGGAATACGCCTGGAAAGAGGATTGGCTGGCCGATCAGCTATTGAGCATGGATAGCGACATCGTCTGCTTTCAGGAGATCTTCGAGGCCGACGCCCTGCGCGCCGTGGTGGAGGAGACGAACGCACGGGGCCGCGCGTCAAACGAGGCCGTCGTGCCCGACCGCTCCAAGCGATATGCGCGGAAGGCGATCTTCCGCAAGCTCGCCTTCGCGCCCTACGACGCAGCCCAGATCGCCTTCGCGCCGAATGCCAATGACGGGGAGCCGGGCCAGCGGCGTCCGGGCGTGGCGGTCCTGTCGCGGCTGGGCTTTGTTGGTGAGCCCGAGGTCATTCAGGTCCTGCCGGTGCCGCTCGTCATCCCGTTTTCCGATCTTGGTGGGGACGAAGGCGGCTCCTTCACGCTCTCGCGCACGTCGCGACCGATCCTCAAGGTGCGGGTGCCGGTGGGCGATCATGTCGTCACGCTCTTCAACTGCCACCTGAAATCGAAGCTGGGGGAATATCCCCGCGTCGATGGCGTGGCCCCCGAGGCCGACCTGGTGCGCTATGACCCGGCGGGGCGGGCCATGGGCAGCCTGCGCGCGGCCCTGCGCCGGATGGCGGAGGCCTGGGTGCTGCGCAACGAGGTGCTGAAAAGCCTCGACGCGGGCGAGCCCGTGATGGTGCTGGGCGATTTCAACGACGGCGAGCATGCCGTGAGCTCAGAGATCATCGCCGGCGAGGCCCCGTTCAAGAACTACGCCTGGATGCGCCGGCATGACGCAAAGCACCGCTCCGACCGGTACACAGATGCCGAGAACGAAGTCATTCGCGAACAGATCGACGCCGTGAGGCTCTATTCCGCGGAGAAGCTCTTTGTCCGCAAGTCACTGCGTGACATGGTCTATACAGCGGCCTTCGGCGGCACCTTCGAGTCCATCGACCAGATCTTCATGTCGCGCCATTTCCACCCCGACGATCCCGCGAAGATCGGCGAGATGGCCTATTTCAGCGCCCTCAACGACCACCTGACCGACGGCTCGCACCCGGAGGCCCCCTACAACAAGCTGGCCTCCGACCATGGCCAGATCATCGCACATATGAGGATGCTGTGAGAGTTTTCGACACCGGGCAGATCAAGCTCCATTACCGCGTCGATGGGGATCCGTCGGGCGCGCCCCTCGTCTTTGCCAATTCCCTCGGCACCGATCTCAGGCTCTGGGATCAGGTCATGCCCCTCTTGCCGCCGGGGCTTCGGGTGATCCGCTATGACAAGCGCGGGCACGGGCTCAGTGACTGCCCGGATGCGCCCTATTCCATGGGCGCGCTGGTACGCGATGTCGAACAGCTCCTTGATCATCTGGAGGTGCGGGAATGCGTGTTTGTGGGCCTCTCCATCGGTGGGCTCATCGCACAGGGGCTCGCGGCCAAGCGGGCCGACATGATCCGCGCGATCGTGCTGTCGAATACCGGCGCAAAAATCGCCACGCGCGGCGTCTGGGGCGACCGGATCGACACAATCAGGCGCTTTGGCATGGGGGCCATCGGAGAGGCGACGATGAAACGCTGGTTCTCAAAGGACTTCCGCGCGCGGCCGGAGATGGCCGCGTGGCAGAACATGCTCATCTCCACCCCCGCAGAGGGGTATATCGGCTGCGCAGAGGCCATCGCCGGGACGGATTTCTACACGCCGACAGCCGCCCTGCGCCTGCCCTGCCTCGGGATTGCGGGGGCCGAAGACGACGCAACGCCGCCCGATCTCGTGCGCGAAACGGTGGACCTCATCCCCGGCTCACGGCTGGAGATCATGCGCCGCACCGGCCACCTCCCCTGCGTCGAGGACCCGGAAACCTATGCCGGGCACCTGCGCGCGTTCCTGAAGGCTGTTGGTCACGTTTAATGGAAGGGTCGGGCGCGGCCCGGTGGGACCCGCCACGCCCCAGTCTGTCTGCTGGGCGCTCCGCACGAAAATCCTTCTCTGAGAGGGCGCTAAGTGCTACCGCCGCTGAAACAGAGGCACCATGGCCAAACCCGTTACCAATTCGCGGCTCGCGCTCACCTTCATCATCATCACGCTGACGATCGATGCCATGGGTATCGGGCTGATCCTGCCTGTGCTGCCCTCTCTCATCCGCGAGATCACGGGCGCCGACCTCGGGCAGGCGGCGGTCTGGGGCGGGATCATGACGACGATCTTCGCTGGCATGCAATTCATCTTCGGGCCCATCGTGGGATCGCTCAGCGACCGCTACGGGCGGCGGCCGATCCTTCTGGGCTCGCTTCTGATCGTGGCGGTCGATTTCGTGATCATGGGGATGGCCCATGCCATGTGGCTTTTGATCCTGACGCGGATCATCGGCGGCATCGCCACCTCGACCCAGTCCACGGCGGCAGCGTTCATCGCCGATATCTCCCCCCCTGAAAAGCGCGCCGCCAATTTCGGCCTGATCGGCGCCTCCTTCGGGGTGGGCTTCGTCCTCGGCCCGTTCATCGGCGGGGCTCTGGGGGAGTTCGGACCCCGCATGCCCTTTTTCGCGGCCGCCGCGCTCGCGGCGATCAACCTCGTCTTCGGCTATTTCGTGCTGCCCGAAACGGTCACACCCGGGCGCCGCCGGGCCTTCAGCCTCGCCCGCGCGAACCCGTTCGGCGCCTTCAAGGCCGTGGGAAAGCTCGAGGATGTCCAGCGCCTCTTGATCATCGTGTTCCTCTATGAATTCGCCTTCATCGTCTACCCGGTGATCTGGGCCTATTTCACGCCCGAGCGCTTCGGCTGGTCGGAATGGATGGTGGGCGTGTCACTGGGGACGTTCGGGATCTCCATGGCCATCGTGCAGGGCCTTCTGATCCGCCTCATCATCCCGAGGCTGGGTGTCCGGGCGACGATCCTCTACGGGTTCATCTTCAATACGGGGATCTTCGTCGCGCTGGCCTTTCTCGCCAATGGATGGCTGGTGTTGGCGCTCACGCCGATTTCAGCGCTGGGGGCCGTCGTGGTGCCCGCCCTGCAGGGGCTCATGAGCCAGCGCGCGGCCGACGATCAACAGGGGGAGCTTCAGGGCGTGATCACCTCCGCCAAGGCGCTCGCGCTGATCGTGTCGCCGCTCTTCATGACGCAGCTCTTTTTCTATTACACCCGTGAGGGCGGGCTCTATCTGCCGGGGGCGCCGTTTCTTTTGTCGGCGGGGCTTGTGCTGGCCTGCCTCGTTGTCTTTGTGACGCGCAGACGGCGGGGCGGGATCGCGGGCACGGGGGACGCATGACGTGGGACTGAGAGATGAGCCTGCGCACCCATGTCGGTCTGATAGTGGGCCCGCCCCCACACCCTGCACCCGTGGGGGCCAGCCCCCACACCCCCGAGGTATTTTGGGAAAGATGAAGGCATGAAGCTCACGGACCTGGAGATCATCGTGACGGCGCCCCCTGCGCCCGGTTGGGGCGGGCGGTACTGGATCCTCGTGAAGGTGACGACCGATGACGGCATCACGGGGTGGGGGGAATGCTATGCATCCTCGGTCGGGCCCGACGCCATGGCACACGTGATCCGCGACGTCTTTGAGCGGCACATGGCGGGCGAGGATCCGGCCAATGTCGAGCTCATGTTTCGCCGCGCCTATTCGTCTGGCTTCACGCAGCGCCCGGACCTCACAGTGATGGGCGCGTTTTCGGGGCTGGAGATCGCCTGCTGCGATATCCTCGGCAAGGCGCGGGGCGTGCCTGTCTGGGCGCTTCTGGGCGGGAGGGTCAATGACCGGGTGCGGGCCTATACCTACCTCTATCCGCTGCCGCATCAGTCGCTGGAGGACTTCTGGACGTCGCCCGACATGGCCGCCGAGGCGGCCGTGGCCGCCTGCGACGCGGGCTACACGGCGGTGAAGTTCGACCCGGCGGGGCCCTATACGCTGCGCGGCGGGCACATGCCGGGGATGCGCGACATCTCGTTGTCGGTGGCGTTTTGCAGGGCGATCCGCGAGGCGGTTGGGGATCGCGCGGATCTGCTTTTCGGCACCCACGGGCAATTCACGACGGCTGGCGCGATCCGCCTCGGCCAGGCGTTGGAGCCCTATTCCCCCCTCTGGTTCGAAGAGCCCATCCCCCCTGACGCGGTCGAGGAGATGGCCAAGGTTGCCCGCGCCGTGCGCATTCCCGTGGCCACCGGAGAGCGCCTCACCACGAAGGCGGAATTCGCGCCGGTTCTCCGCGCGGGCGCCGCCACGATCTTGCAACCGGCGCTGGGGCGCGCTGGCGGGATCTGGGAGGCCAAGAAAATCGCGACCCTCGCGGAGGTCCATAACGCGCAGATGGCCCCGCACCTCTATGCCGGTCCGGTGGAATGGGCCGCGAACATCCAGCTGGCCGTGTCGATCCCGAACCTGCTCATGGCGGAGACGATCGAGACGCCGTTCCACGCGGCGCTCATCAAACGGTCGATCCGGGTCGAGGACGGCTTTGTGTCGGCGCCCACGGCGCCCGGCCTCGGGATCGACGTGGACGAGGCGCTGGCCCGCGCCCATCCCTACACGGGCCGGGACCTGCACCTTCAGATGCAGGAGGCACCCTGCGACTACGAAAACGGCAACGCGTTTGAAGGCGGCGCCCCGGCATCCAGGGAAGAAACGGGGGGCTAGACAGCCGCCACCGCCTGCCCGTAGTCCGACGACCATGGCACGGGACACAGCACAAAAGCGCGAAGCGCTGCGGACGCGGCTTCTGGACATTGCCGAGGCAAGGATTGCCGAGGGCGGCCTCGAGGTGCTCAAGGCCCGCGATCTGGCCGCGGAGGCCCCCTGCTCTGTCGGCGCGATCTACAACGTCTTCGGTGATCTCAAGGACATCGCGCTTGCCGTGAACGGGCGCACCTTCCAGCGCATCGGGCAAAGCGTCGGCGCGGCTGTGCACGAACGCAACCTGCCGCCCAAGGAGACGCTGATCGCGCTCTCGCACGCGTATCTGCACTTCGCGACCGAGAACCCGCGGCTCTGGCGGGCGCTCTTTGACATCGAACTGACCGAAGACACGGATATCCCCGACTGGTACCTGGCCGAGCTGCGCCAGCTCTTTACCTTTATCGCAGCCCCTCTGCGCGACGTGTTCCCGGACTACAGCGACGCCGATATCGACCTGATGACGCGCGCCTTGTTTTCCTCCGTCCACGGCATCGTGCTGCTGGGTCTGGAGCGGCGGATCTCGGGCGTGCCTCCCGAAAAGCTCGAACGCATGATCGAACTCGTGCTCTCCAACATCGCCGACTGAGCGTTTCGCAGCCTGAAACGAATTATTTTTGAACCTCGTTCAAATTTTTTCTTGAACGCAGTTCACGGCTTCCCATATCCCATCCATGAACAGAGTTCACGGAAACGGAGAGACCCCGATGCTCGCAACACTGAAAACCATCTTCATCGGCGAAAGCCGCCGCGCGGAAGAGAAGGTGCGCGACCACTACGCGCTTGACCTCATTGCGCAGAAGATCCGCGAAACCGAAGATGGCCTGAAGAACGCGAAGGCGACACTGGCCACGATGATCCAGCGCCAGCGCAGTGAAACACGCCAGATCGAGACGCTGGATAAACGCATCGCCACCATGACCGACCGCGCCAAGGCGGCGCTATCGGACGGAAATGACACCATGGCCACGGAAGCCGCGCAGGCCATCGCCACGATGGAAAACGAGCGCAGCGTGCGTCAGACGACGCTGGAGCGCCTCGACCAAAAGGTGCTGCGTCTCCGGGGCTCTGTGCAGGGCATGCACCGCCGCATCATCGACCTCAAGCAGGGCGAGATCGCAGCGAAGGCCGCGCGCCGCGAGAACGACGTGCAGCGCAGGCTCAACCGGACGGTCAGCGGCACGGCGCCCGCCCATGAGGCGCAGGAGCTCATCGACCGCGTGCTTGGTCAAGAAGATGCCTTTGAGCAGTCCGAAATCCTCCACGATATCGACGCAGAGCTCGACCATTCTGGTCTCGATGATCGCATGGCCTCCGAGGGCTATGGGCCCGCCACGAAATCAACCGCCGCCGACGTGCTGGCGCGCCTCAAAGACTGACACACACACTTTCTCACAAGGATCATTCCCATGTATTCCAACTCAACCGACAACTCCCTCATCACCTTCTTCAACGGCGCCGGCGTGGTCGTGGCCTACATCATGCTCGGGATCTCTCTGTGGCTCTCGACGGATGTGCCGCTCGCGACGAAGGGCTACTGGGCCATCGGGGTGCTGATGCTGACGATCAGCCTCGTGAACTTCGTGAAGTACCGCTTCGAGGACCGCGTAAGCGAGGACCGCATCAACCAGATCGAGGCGGCGAAGAACGAAAAGCTCCTTAAGGAATATGTTGGCGACGACGACTGATCGGGGTCCGGGCCGCACCAGCCCGTGATTCGGCACAAAGCGAGGGGCCCCGGGAAAACCGGGGCCCCTTTTCCGTTTCCGCCCGCGCGGGCCCTACCCACTACCCGGTAGCGCGTCTCCGGGTCACAACGCCATCGGGTCAATAACGCACACCACAATGTATACGTTATTGCTTTTGACTCCTTTTTCCGTTTTCCTGTTGCCGGGCGCGAGGCACGCAATAAACTTGTGCCCAGTCGCGTCAGAGAGACATCTTTGACAACGCTCAATGGGAGGAAACCATGAAAAAGACTTTCGCAGCCCTGGCCATCGCCGGGCTTACAGCTGGTGCCGCGCAGGCCCAGGAAACCCTCGAAATGACGTCCGCCTTCGGAAAGAACCTGCCGATCCTCGGCACGGCGGCGCTCGACTTCGTGGAAAAGATCAACTCGATCTCTTCCGAGGTGGAGTTTGAGCACTTTGACCCCGGTGAGCTTGTCCCCACACTTGAGGCGCTGGATGCAGTCTCCAATGGCTCCGTGGATGCGTCCTTCACGACGACCGGATACTGGCAGGGCAAGATGACGGCGGCCTCGCTTTTCGCAGCCGTGCCCTTTGGCCCAGAGGCGGGCGAGTTCCTGGGCTGGATGCTCTACGACGACGGTGCCGCGCTCTGGCAAGAGCTCTATGACATGAACGGGTTCAACGTGAAGGTCATGCCCTGCGGGATCATCTCGCCCGAGACCTCCGGCTGGTTCAAGGAAGAGATCACGAGCCTTGAGGACCTCGAGGGCCTTAACATGCGCTTCTTCGGCCTCGGCGCCGAGGTCATGCAACGTCTGGGCGTCTCCACCTCGCTCCTGGCGGCGGGCGACATCTTTCCGGCGCTCGAGCGCGGGGCAATCGACGCGACCGAATTCTCCATGCCGCGTATCGATGCGCGCCTGGGCTTCTACAAGATCGCCAAGTTCAATTACTTCCCCGGCTGGCACCAGCCCGCCACGATGTTCGAACTCCTCGTGAACAAGGACGTGTGGGATGAGCTCGATGACCGCTCCAAAAAGCAGATCGAAGTCGCCTGCCTTGCAAACGTGACGACGAACTACGCGGAAGGCGAGGCCACCAACTTTGCGGCCATGGTCTCAAACAGCGAAGAAAACGGCGTGACGATCAAGAACTGGACGCCAGAGCAGCTCGACGTGTTCGAGGCCACCTGGAACGAGGTCGCCGGTGAACTCGCCGCCGAGGACGAGTTCTTCGCACGCGTCTGGGCGGACCTGCAGGAGTTCCGCGAGGGTTACAACACCTGGAACGAGAACATCTACCTGCCGCGCCCGCGCAACTGATCACCTGAATTCCGGTGCCCCTGTCCTGGGGCATCGGCCACCTGCCTCTTTCGGGGCAGGTGGGTTAATAACCCACCCTACGCGCGCATCCGTAGGGTGGGTTATTAACCCACCGCACCTGAGCGACACCGTGACATCGACGCATGGCTGAAGGGAGCCCCATGACACTGACACCCGATGAAATCGCGGCGGTTTCCGATCCCGGAGAAGTCGATCGCCAGAGCCACAACAGCGCCGACCGCACCGTAATCGGCCTCGGCAACATCCTCGCCTGGCTTTTCCCGATCCTCATGCTCGTCATCGTCGGGCAGGTCTTCCTGCGCAATTTCGGTCGCATGGGCATCGGGCCCGGCAATCAGGCGTGGCTCGATGACATGCAATGGTGGATCTACGGCATCGCCTGCCTCATGGGCGTCGCCTACGCCGTGACGACCAACAGCCACGTGCGCGTGGACATCTTCTACGACCGCTTTCCGGTGTCAAAGCAGCGCCGGATCGACCTCTTCGCGCTGGGGTGGCTCTTTTTGCCCTTCTGCATCCTGTGCTGGGACGTGACGTTTCACTACGCCGTCTCGTCGGTGCAGGCCATGGAAGGATCGTCCTCGCCCAACGGCCTTCACAACCTCTGGATCCTCAAGATCCTGATGAACCTCAGCTTCATCGTCATCGGCCTCGCCATCTTTGCCCGCCTCACACGGCTTCTGGGCCAAGAACACCGCGATGACGGCTGGTCGCGTTTCGTCTGGGCGCTGCCGAGCGTCGCGCTCCTGATCAATCTCGCGCTCTTTTACGTCCTGTGGTGGGCCACGCGCCTCACCCAGCCGGAGCTCGCCCTCCGTGCGATCCAGCGCGACGGCTATCTGATGGGAGAGTTCGAGGTCGGACCCTACGAATCCCACTACACAGTCTGGATCGCGCTGGCGCTCACGGCGATCCTCGGCGGCGTCCTTTACGCGCGGAGGGCGCGCTGATGGTCCTTCTCGAGGCGATTGGGCAGATCCTGACGCTCAATGAGCTGATGGTCGCCGTGATCTTCGGCACGTTCATCGTGCTCCTCTTCCGGGGCGTGCCGGTGGCCATGGCACTCGTGGGGGTGGCGCTGATCTTCTACCTCTTTGCGCTCGTCTTCCTCGATCCGTTCCGCGGGGCGTTTCGCGACGTAATCGAGTTCGACCGCATCGGCATCGACTGGCGCAAGATGGGCACGCTTCCCTCCCGCCTCTTCGGCAATATCGTGCAAAGCCCGGTCCTCGTGGCGCTGCCGATGTTCATCTTCATGGGGCTCATGCTCGACCAGTCGGGCGTGGCGCAGAGGATGATGCAGTCGATGCAAAAGCTCTTTGGCGGCCTCAAAGGGGGGCTGTCGCTGACGGTGCTGCTGATCGGGATCATCCTCGCGGCCTCGACGGGCGTGATCGGCGCGTCGGTGACGCTTTTGGGCGTCATGGCGCTGCCGGCGATGATGGCGCAAAACTACTCGAAGCCCATCGCTACCGGCACGATCGCCTCGGCGGGCACGCTGGGGATCCTGATCCCCCCGTCGATCATGCTCGTGATCATGTCCGACCAGCTCGCGATTTCGCTGGGCGACCTCTTCATGGGTGCGCTCTTTCCCGGGCTGATCCTCGGCGCGCTCTACATCGTCTTCATCGTCATCTACGGGCTCGTACGGCCCCAGGACATGCCCGTGCCCGATAACACCGAGGCCGTGAGCTGGGCGATGGTGAAGGATGTCCTTTTGTCTGTCATCCCGCCGATGTTCCTCATCCTCCTGGTGCTGGGCTCGATCTTCGCGGGTCTTGCCACCCCGACTGAGGCCTCCGGGCTCGGCGCGCTCGGCGCCACGCTCCTTGCGGTGGCCTATGGGCGCTTTTCGTGGAAGGTCCTGCGGGAGGTCTCGCGCTCAACGCTCAACACCGCGGGCTACATCCTGGGCATCTTCCTGGCCGCGAACTTCTTCGCCTACGTCCTGCGCCTCTATGGCGGCGACGAGGTGGTCGAGCACATGATCGAGGGCGTCTTCGAGAACCCCTACATGGTCGTGGCCTTCATCCTCGTTATCGTCTTCATCCTGGGCTTCCTCCTCGACTGGATCGAGATCACGCTGATCATCATGCCGCTCATGTTGCCCATCGTGCAGGGGCTTGCGCTTGATGTGCCCGATTACGGCACGATCAACGACGCGCAGGTGGTGTGGTTCGCGATCCTCGTGGCGGTGACGCTGCAGACGTCGTTCCTGACGCCGCCGGTGGGCTTTGCGCTCTTTTACCTCAAGGGGGTGTGCCCGCCGGGCGTGAATCTGGGCCACATCTACCGGGGGATCATCCCCTTCGTGATGCTCCAGCTTCTCGGGCTCTTCATCGTCTTTGAACTGCCGTGGCTCACCACATGGCTACCGAGCGTCGCCTACGGGAACTAGTGCGCAGGGGCGAAATCAAGCGCGCAGCGCGCCGCCCCATCGACGGGCCGCCCCCCGGCACGTCGATGCCGCCAGTTTGCGCGGTGGGTGGTCATGGTAGCCATGCAGCAACCGTAAAGTGCCCAGACCCTAAGGCTCTCGACGCACCGCGGCCCGACGACGCGCCTCAGAGCTCCTGACCGCGCTTCAAAAGCTCCTCCAACAGCAGCGCGCCGCTATCCCCGCCGCCAAAGCTGAGCGCTCCGCCAGAATAGGCCGACCCATAGGTCAGCGCGATGTTCACCGTCTGCCCGAGGCCGGAAATCAGCTGATCCCGCTCCAGCGGCGACAGCGGGTGGATGAACACGGCCCAAAGCCGCCCCTGCGCGATGGCGTAGCGGGCATCGAGCGCTGTGTCGAAATTGGCCTGCATCACGCGCGCCAACTCCTCCCCCGTCATCTCGGACGCGTCGCGGATGGGCACCATGGCGCGCATCCGGTCCGCGAACGGATCCATGACGATGAGGACAGGAACATCAGCAATGGTGAGCTGGACCCCGTTGATGCCAAACTGCGCCTCGGGATCGAGCGCCTTCGCGATCGTCTCCACCCGCTGCACGGTCATGGGGGGCTCGGTGACCTCCGCCTCCTGCGCGGCCGACGGGGACGCGGCCAGGATCGAGGCAGTGAGGACAATAGTGGCGAAGGCGGGCGCGAGGCATCTGAGCATGGAAATCTCCTTTGCTCAGAAGCCTACGCGCGGCCACCCTCGCCTGCCAAGCGTGACGCACAGGCGTCGCGGCCATGTGATGGCACGCGTGTAGCTAGAATGGGTTGGTCAGTGAACGGTCACCGGGCTCAGGTCGTTCTGCCGCGCCAGAAGGAAGGCAAGCGAGCGGTCCGCCACGAGGGCCAGTTGCTCGCCCTCGGCATTGTGCACCGCATAAAGGTGCTCCCGGTCGCCGGCCTCGGCGCGCACCTCATCGGGGAGAGACGCGACCTCCACAGCCTTCACATAGACCAGATCTTCCGCCCCACCGGGGAAATCATACTTCGCGTTCATGACGTTAACCTTTCCTGATCTCGATGGTTTGCACGACCTTGTCGGGCACAGCCCGCGTTAGATCGATGTGAAGGAGGCCATTTTCCATGACCGCCTCGCCGACATCCACGCCCTCGGCGAGGACGAAGGACCGCTGGAACTGGCGCGCCGCGATACCGCGGTGGAGGAACAGACGCCCCTCTGTGTCATCGCGTTGGCGACCGCGGATAACAAGCTGCCGGTCTTCGACTGTGATTTGCAGATCCCCTTCGGAAAATCCCGCCAGCGCGAGCGTGATGCGGTACGAATTCTCGGATGTCTGCTCGATGTTATAGGGCGGGTAGCCGTCATTTCCCGTCTTCGCGGTCCGCTCCACCAGGCGTTCGAGCTGGTCGAAGCCCAGAAGGTAGGGATGCGTGCCCAACGTGAGTTTGGTCATTGGCGGTGTCCTTTCGCATAAGCGACATGCCGTCTGAGAAGGTCCCGCATGCGGCAACCCGTTTCCTGAAAATATGGGCAGAATTGTCGGGATCACAAGTGCCCTGCCCTTTGCAATGACGCTCCGAGACCTGATATAGATCCTGTATGCTCATGCAGCAGGACGCCACATGAACTCTGGCAAGATGGATCGCGAGGCCGTGCTTCAGGCCGAACACGCCGTTCTGACGGCGCAGCATCGTGCGCTCGACGCCGAGATCGAAGAGATGCGCGACAAGGGCGTGGATCCGTTCACGCTGCAAAGACTGAAGCGGCAAAAGCTCGCGCTGAAGGATCGCATCGCGCGGCTCGAAGACATCATCACACCCGACATCATCGCCTGATCTTGCCACGCCTGCGCCCCCGGCTATAAGCGCTGGCGCACGGGGGACGATACCATGGCAGAGGTCGGGATCATCATGGGCAGCCAGTCCGACTGGCCCACGATGGAGAAAGCAGCCGCATTGCTGACAGAGCTCGGCGTCGCCCATGAGGCGCGCATCGTCTCCGCCCACCGCACGCCGGACCGCCTGTGGGAATATGGCACTGAGGCCGCCCGTCGCGGGATCAAGGTTATCATCGCGGGCGCAGGCGGGGCGGCGCATCTGCCGGGCATGGTGGCCTCCAAGACCACCCTCCCCGTCATCGGCGTGCCGATCCAGACCAAGGCGCTGCAGGGCGTCGACAGCCTCTATTCCATCGTCCAGATGCCGCGCGGATTTCCGGTGGCAACCATGGCCATCGGGGAGGCCGGGGCCGCGAATGCCGCGCTCATGGCCGCGCAGATCCTCGCGCTCGGCGATGCGGCCCTTGCCGAACGGCTCAGCGACTGGCGCGCGGCGCTCTCCGCCTCGATCCCCGAGGCGCCAGAATGACGCTTGCCCCCGGAGCGACCATCGGCATCCTCGGCGGCGGACAGCTTGGCCGGATGCTCGCCGTGGCGGCCGCGCGGCTGGGCTTTCAAACCCGCATTCTTGACCCCGACCCGCGCGCGCCGGCCGGTCAGGTGGCCACGTTCCACACCGCGCCCTACGACGACACCGACGCCCTGCGCAGCTTCGCCGAAGGCTGCGACGTCATCACCTACGAGTTCGAGAACATCCCCACCGCGGCCCTCGACGCGATCGAGGCCGCCTGTCCCATTCACCCGAACCGGCGGGCTCTGGCAACGTCCCAGGACCGCCTGACCGAGAAAGACTTCCTCACCGAACTCGGCCTCACCTGCGCACCCTATACCGAGATCAATCAGGGCGGTGACCTCGCGGTGGCGCTGCCGCATTTCGGCGGCGGAATCCTCAAGACGCGCCGCTTCGGCTATGACGGCAAGGGCCAGCAGCGCCTCGGCCCGGATGACGATCCGACCGCCGCGTTCGAGGCCCTGGAAGGCGCGCAGGCGATCCTCGAAGGGCTGGTGGCATTTTCTTGCGAGATCAGCGTCATCGCCGCGCGCGGGCAGGACGGCGCGGTCGCGTGCTTCGATCCGGGCGAGAATGTCCACCGGGACGGCATCCTCCATACAACGACGATCCCGGCAAAGATCCCGCCGCGCCTGCGCACGGACGCCGTCCTCGCGGCCAGCCAGATCCTCACGGCGCTCGACTATGTGGGCGTTCTGGGGGTGGAGTTCTTCGTCACGCCGCAGGCGCTCATCGTCAATGAAATCGCCCCGCGCGTGCACAATTCCGGCCACTGGACGCAGAACGGCTGCGCCATCGACCAGTTCGAACAGCACATCCGCGCCATAGCGGGCTGGCCCCTCGGGGACGGCAGCCGCCACGCGAATGTGGAGATGGAGAACCTGATCGGCGCGGACGTGGAGCGCGTCCCCGAGATCGCGCGCAGTGGCGCGGCGATCCACCTTTACGGCAAGGCCGAGGCGCGTCCGGGCCGCAAGATGGGCCACGTGAACCGGGTCACGCCGCTGAGCTAGGCGCAGCTACTGTCCGGTGGCGACCTCTTCAACGGCCTCGTAATACGTCATCCCCGGCTCGAAGGCGCCGTCCTCCAGAAATTCCAGCGTCTGGGCGATGACGAGGGGGTTCACCATCATGAAGGTATGCGTCGTGGGCAGCGTGATGTGGTCGGTCATCCCCTCCACGCGGGTGCTTTCGACCGACACCTTGCCATCGTCCGGCCCCGCGATGATCGAGGAATAGACGGGGTTGAGGCTCCGGTCGCCCGCGATGATCCCGAGCTCGAACGTGGCTGCGGGGAGCGCCGAGGGCACATCGTCCGTGCCGAGCTCTGCCCCTGCGGGGCCGTTGAGCCAGTCAAACGGCGGCCAGTCTTCGAGGCGGTCGACCAGCGCCGATCCCTTGTTCGGCGGCCCAAGCATCACCGCCCGGCCAAGGCGCGCGCGAAGCTCCGGCTCCGCGTTTTCGACCCAGGCGCGCAAGAGGATGCCGCCCATGGAATGGGTGACGAAATGCACCGGCTCATCGTTGCAGGCCCGGATGCCCGCAGGCACCGCAGAGCGCGCCAAAGTGGCCACGTCGAACTCGGTCGAGGGGTAGCCCACGCGCACCGTCTCATAGCCCCGCGCCTCGAGCGCCTGATCCATGATCGCCAGCGACGTCTCCGTGCGGGCGAGGCCGTGAAGCAGCACGACGCAATCCGCCTGGGCGGCAGCTGGAAGGAGGGCAAGGGCGAAGGCGGCGTGCTTTACCATAGCGTCAACTTAGGGGCGTCGCTGGCCGCCCGCATCCCTCACGTTACGTCACGTTTTGCCGCACGGGCGGGCGCGAGCACCGCGTAAGCCACCCCGCCCAGCACGATCACAGAGGCGATCGCGAAGCGCAAAGTCAGCGGCTCGGCCAGAAAGACCATGCCGCCCGCCATGGCAATGAGAGGCACCGTCAGCTGTGCGACGGCCGCCGTCGACGGCGCAAGCGACGGCAGGACGCGAAACCACAAGGCATAGCCCAGCCCCGACGTGATCGCGCCTGAGGCCACCGCGTAGGCGACGCCCTCAAAGGCGATATCCGGTGGCGGGCCACCCGCGCCCCGCGCCAGAAGCACCACCCCCACCGGCAGCGTGGCATAGAGGAAATTGCGCGCGGTGTCGGCCAGCGGATCCGCAGAGCCCCGCCCGAGAAGGGAATAGACGCCCCACCCGAATGCCGCCGCCGTCATGAGAGCCGCACCCATGAGGTCCGGCGCGCCCGGCCCCGAGGGCCAAAGCAGGTAGGCGAGCCCGGCAAATGCCATGGCCGCCCCTAGCCACCGCGCGCGCGGCACGGCCTCGCCACCCAGCACGGCACCCGCGAACATCGTCACCTGCACGCCGCCGAAGAGAATGAGCGCGCCAAGACCCGCCGGCAGCGTCAGATAGGCGAAAGAGAAGCCCAGCAGATAAAGCGTCAGCGCCCCCGCCGCCGCGAGCTGCGCGCGGGTCGGCGCGTGGCGGCGGCGCTCGCGCGTCCGGTCGCGGAGGCGCAGCAGCACCGCCAGCGTGACGGCCCCTGCGATGACGCGGATCGTGGCGAATTCCAGCGCCCCGATGGCGCCCTCCCCGATCAATCCGAGCCGGTTGAGCACCGAATTGCCCGCAAACGCGATCAAAACGAGGATGAGAAGCCCGCCAAGCCTCATAGCATGTCCATGAGGGCCTGCGTGGCATAGCTCCAGCGACCGTCCACCATGGTCCCCACCACCCGGCCCGCTTTGTCGAGCACGCACAGATCCTGGCGCATCCCGTCACCGAATTGGCCACGATCCGTGAACCCCAGCGCCCGCGCGGGCGCGTCAGAGATGAGCGACCAAGCCCCAATCCCCTCATCCTCCAGCATCAATGCCGCCTGACGGGGCGCGGGGTAATGGTAGTCACTCACCAGCACGTCGCAGAGCCCCGCGCGCACGCCATCCGCCGCGCTGATCTTTTTCTTGTGGGAGCCGCCCCGCACGACATTCGGTGCGCCGAGGATGGTGATATCGTCGCGCGCAGCCTCCAGCGCCTCTGCGGTCTCCGGGAACTCGGCGATGGTGGCACCGATGTCCCGGTAAAACGCGCGCCCCGCCGCCGTGGCATCATCATGGCTCCCAAGAAGGACGCCCGCCGCCGTCAGACGCGCCGCCAATCGCGCCACCGCATCCGGCACCTCCGCGCGGCGCGCATGCAAATCGCGCAGCAGCGCCCAGTGCGCCTCCGGCGACCGCCCGCTCTTGATGGCCTGCCCCGCGAGGCGCGGCGGCTGGCGTCCGGCCTCCAGCGCCGTGTGGGGAAGGTGGTCGTTGAAGATCACGCAGCGGATGCCCGCGTCTTCCACGAGCTGCGCGATGGCGTCGAAATCATCCACCAGATGCGTCTCCACGCGCAATTGTACATGGATGTCGGTCATCAGCCGGTCGCGAGAGGCCACCAGAGCCTCCACCACGCGCCGCGCGTAGTCCGGGCCCCTCATGCCGCCCTCCCAGCTCCAGAACTGGGCGAGCATGGCCGTCGTGATTCCATTCGCCGCAAGCTCCGCGTCGAGCGCCAAAAGGCCCTCTTCAAGGTTCTGCAAAGCCCCCCGCCGCGGCGCGAGATGCCTCTCAAACCCGTCGCCATGGAAATCCACGATGCCGGGGCGGGTGGTGAAACCGGGGAAGATGGGGGCAGTCATGCGCCAAGCCGTAGAGGAGCGACGCAGGAATGACAAAGGGGCCCACGTGGGGCCCCCTTGCTTTGTGATCTGGCGTGCTGTTCTCGGGATCTTTTCGTTCTGAAAAGACCCTGCCGCAGGCACGACCGTTTTTCGCGACGCGAAAATCGGTCGTTACATCATGCCGCCCATGCCGCCCATGTCGGGCATGCCGCCACCGGCAGCTGCGCCTTCCTTGGCGGGCTTGTCGGCGACCATGGCCTCCGTGGTGATGAGGAGACCGGCGATGGAGGCGGCGTCCTGGAGCGCGGTGCGCACGACCTTCGCGGGGTCGATCACGCCGAACTTGAACATGTCGCCATATTCCTCGGTCTGTGCGTTGAAGCCGAAGGACTTGTCATCGCTCTCGCGGATCTTGCCCGCGACGACGGCACCGTCGACGCCCGCATTCTCAGCGATCTGACGCAGCGGTGCCTCGAGCGCGCGCCGCACGATGGAGATCCCGACCGTCTGGTCGTTGTTCTCACCGCTGAGACCTTCGAGGGCCTTGCCGCCCTGAACCAGGGCCACACCGCCGCCCACGACGATGCCTTCCTGCACAGCAGCGCGCGTCGCGTTGAGCGCGTCGTCCACGCGGTCCTTACGCTCTTTCACTTCGACCTCGGTCATGCCGCCCACGCGGATGACGGCCACACCACCGGCGAGCTTGGCGACCCGTTCCTGGAGCTTCTCGCGATCGTAGTCAGAGGTCGTTTCCTCGATCTGGCCA
>JBCDGS010000032.1:0-35549 GCA_038751055.1 Pseudomonadota bacterium
GCCTTGGAGCCGCCCAGCACCAAAAGGCCAAAAGACGAGATCAGCATGACCTCAAACCAGACGTAGAGGTTAAAGAGGTCGCCCGTGATGAACGCGCCAGTGACGCCGCCGATCAGGATGTTGAAGAGCGCATGGTAGCCCAGATGCTCCTTGCGGGTGTTGATGTCGGCAAGCGCATAGATCGACACGGCGAGGGCCGTGATCGCCGTGATGACGACCATGACGGCGCTTAGGTAGTCGGCCACGAGGGTAATGCCGAAAGGTGCGGGCCAGTTGCCCATCTGCCCGGCGACGACGCCCTTGTCGTAGACATGGCTGAACAACAGGATCGCCGCGCCAAGGAAGAGCACGTTCCCTAGGACGCTGATCCACCGGCCAGAGGCGCTTTCCCGCGTCAGGAACGCGGCGACCGCGGTCAGGAACGGGAGGACAAGCGGGATCGTCAGGAGCCAGCCCAATTACGTGTCCTCGCGCGGTTCCGCGACCCGCATTTCGTCGGAATCAAGCGTCCCAAGCGTCGTGTAGGTCCGGAACATGAGGATAAGTGCAAAGGCGAAGAGGCCAAAGCCGATGACTATCGCCGTCAAAACCAGTGCCTGCGGGAGCGCGTTGGCGACGCCTGGGTCAGGCGCAACGGTGCCGAGCTCAATGAGGGGCGGGGCGCCTTCCGTCAGGCGGCCCGCAGTAAAGATCGTCAGGTTCGCCGCGTTCGAGATCAGGACGAGCCCGAAGATGAACCGCAGAACATGGCGCGCGAGCATGAGGTAGACCGCTGCCGCGACGAGGACCCCGATGGATACGGCCAAAAGCGCTTCCATCAGATCTCCTCCTCCATGGCGAAGACGAGCGCGATGATGGAGCCGAACACCACGAGATAGACCCCGATGTCAAAGATAAGGACGCTTGATAGCGGGATGCCTTTGTCGAACTCGTCGGTCTCGGATGCGCCGACAAAGAGCCACTGGCCGGTAAAGAGCGCGTCCCCAAAGAGCGCCGCCATGATCCCGGCGAGCAAGGCGATGCCCAATCCTGCCATCGCGATGTTCTGGGGAAGGACACGAAGCGCTTCGCGGGCCTCCGCCGTGCCGCAGCCAATGGCATAAAGCACGAACGCCGTGGAGCCGATAAGGCCGCCGATAAAGCCGCCACCCGGCTCATTATGGCCGCGCAATAGCATGTAGAGCGAAAATATGATGAGGAGACCCGCCAGATAGCGGGTGCCCACGCGCAAGATGATGGAACTCATCGTTTGTCCCTTTCCGCGCCGGCCCTGGGGATCGCGTCAGTGGTGCGCAAAAGCGCATAGGCAGACAGCGCAGCAATGACCACCACGGCAATCTCGCCAAAGGTATCGAGCGCCCGGAAGTCCACAAGGATGACGTTGACGATGTTGCGCCCGTAAGCGTCCGGCCATGCTGTGACCTCGAAGTACTCGGTCAGGCGCAGATCAAGCGGGCTTTCCACCACGGCAAGGAGGATCAGCGTCACCACGAGCCCGACACCTGCGCTGAGCAAGGCATCTATTGCGCGAAATCCGAAATTGCCGGTCATCTTGAGCGATGGCAGGCGTAAAAGGGCGACGGCAACGAGGACAACGACGAGCGTCTCTACCAGAAGCTGCGTGATGGCGACGTCGGGTGCCGCGAAGACGATAAAGATTACGGCGACGCCCATGCCGACGACGCCAAGCCCGGCCATCGCCGTAATCCGGCTGTCGGTGACCGTCGTCAGCAAGGCCCCCGCGATCACCAATACCATGAGCGCGACGTTCTTCCATGTAATGCCGCTCAGATCCGGGGCTCCCGGCAGAGCGTCGCGAAGGATCAAAGTGGGGCCGAGCGCCAGCAAGACGACGGCGAAGGTCGCGAAGATGTAGTAGCGCAGGACACCGGGCTGGATGATGCGCGTCTGCCAGGCAGCGAAGGCTTTGAACCCGTCAAGAAACCTGTCCCAGCCCCGATCAAAGTTCGGTGCGGCGGCGTCCGCCCTGGCAAGGCGGGCGCGCAGGCGGCCATGGCCGAGGTAAAGGACAAGCCCGATGGCGAAGGTTGCCAGCGACAGGTAAAGCGGCACATTCACGCCACCCCAGAGTTTCAGCGTCTTTGGATCTGCAGCCTCCCCCATGAACCCAACCACCGTCGGGTCGATCAGGCGGCCTTGGATCAGTCCAGGCATAAGACCAAAGAGCAGCCCGAGGCAGGCAAGGAGGATCGGCCCCAAAAGCATGGCGGGCCCGGCCTCGTGAGGTTTATGCGGGAGCTCCCCTCCTGCGGGTCTCCAGAACGGTTTGAACGCCACGATCCCAGCAACTGCGAACATAAGAGCATTGGCCGCGAGCGACGCTGCGGCCACGAGGAGCGTGGACGACGGCACCTCCAGGGCGCCCGCGTAAGCGAGCTCTTTCGCGATGAACCCAACAAACGGGGGAAGACCGGCCATGCTGAGCGCCGCGAGGGCCGCCGCAAGCGCAGTCAATGGCATGGCGCGGGCGAGACCGCCAAGCAAACCCGCTTCGCGCGTACCGGTGCCGTGATCGACGCACCCGATCATCAAAAAGAGCGACGCCTTGTAGAGGGAATGCGTAATCAGAAACGTCACGAACGCCGTCATCGCATACCCGCCAGACTGCCCCAGCATCATCGTCAGCGTGCCGAGCGCCATGAGCGTCGTGTAGGCCAGCGTCTGTTTGAGGTCGCTCTGCCTCAAGGCAAGGATCGATGCGAAGACAGCGGTGAAGGCGCCCGCGATGGTGAGCGTCCAGATCCATACTTCCGTGCCCGAGAAGGCAGGATAGACGCGGGCCATCAGGTAAACCCCGGCCTTGACCATGGTCGCAGAGTGCAGGAACGCCGAGACGGGCGTCGGCGCTGCCATGGCGTTGGGCAACCAGAAGTGAAACGGAAACTGCGCGCTCTTCGTGAAAGCACCCGCCAGCACGAGGATGAGGATCGGCAGGTAAAGCGCATGGCTCTTGAGTTCGGGTCCCATCTTGTTGATCTCGGACAGCTCGAACGTGCCTGCCGTAAACCCGAGCAGGATGAGCCCTGCTAAGAGGGCCAGCGCACCCGCTCCGGTCACGAAAAGCGCCTGAAGGGCGGATCTACGGCCCTTTGTCGTCTCATGCCCAAAGCCGATGAGGAGGTAGGAGGTGATCGTCGTCAGCTCCCAGAAAACGAAGAGAGCGATCAAGTTGTCGGCAAGGACGAGCCCCAACATGGCGAGCATGAAGCTGGTCAGGAAAAGGGCGAAGCGGCCGTATTGCGGGTGCCCTGCGAGATAGCTGTTTGAGTAAAGCAGGACGAGCGCCCCGATCCCCGAGATGAGCAAAGAGAAGGTAAGGGACAGCCCGTCTAGGTAGAAAGACAGCGCTATGCCAAGGGACGGCACCCAATCCCAGACAACCCGCACCACCTCACCGGTGGCAATGTCCGGGATCTGCGTGAAGAAAAGGGCGAACAGTGCGGCAGCGACAATCACGGGCAACCAGCCGGTGATCCCGTTTCCCCGCGGGGCGCCTGATGTCTGTGAGGTCGTCAAGTGGCGAGGTCTTTTAGGATTGCGCTGCGCTGCTAGGTAAGGCGCAGACCAGCGCGAGCAAGATTGTCGCACTCAAATTTTAACCCAACAGTGCCCCAGGGCCGCCGAATGGGTGCGAAGTTGTGACGGAACGTCATTTTATGAGCCGCGCGAGAGCTATTCGTTTTGGGAATGAAAACAGACATTTGAGCCGAATGCTGCAGTGCAGAAAAATTCCGCCTGCAATGTTGCAATGCAGCATTTGCGCCCTTACGTTCACGTCAACCGCAGAGGATTTGGCTCTGTCGGGACAGCACAACGCCAGTTGAGAGGACATCACCAATGGCAACCGCGAGCAAAGAAAAAGCATCCGCCAAGGCAACCGAAGCCAAGGCAGACGCGAAATCCGCCGTCTCCAACATCCGTGAGAGCGTCTCCGAGCGCGCCTCGGCTGTGCGCGAGAACGTCACCGAACGTCTCGACGACGTCCGTGGTACCGCAAACCTGACCGCCGGCGCCGCAGTGGATTTCGGCAAGGCCTACTATTCCGGCCTGACGACCGTGTCGAAGACGCTCTGGGGTTTTGGCCAGGAGTTCTACGGCGAGGTGACGGACCACGCCCAGAAGACGATGCAGGCGAAGAACATCCGTCAAGTTGCGGAGCTTCAGGCCGCATTCCTGCAGACCCGCGTTGAGACCTCCGCCGCCCATGGCAAGGAGTTCATCGATGTGGCCCGCGTTGAGACGGAAAAGACCATGAAGCCGGTTCTTGAGCTTCTCGACGGTCAGCGCGCCGCCTAAACGACGCAGCGGCATAGCAGCGGGGCCGCCCTAGCCAAACGGGCGGCCCCACCCCCATACTGTCCAACAATAAAAACCACCTTGGGAGGAACCGATGTCCAGACACTGGATTCGGAGCTACGATAAAGGCGTGCCGGAAGACATTGACGCCGATGCCTACGCGTCTGTCGTCGAACTGCTGGATGAAGCCTGCAAGACGTTCCCCGATTTGCCTGCGTTCGAGTGCTTTGGCGCGCAGATGACCTACGCACAGCTCGATGCAGCGGCCCGGAACGTGGCGGCGTATCTCCAAACCAAGCTCGGTGTGACGCGCGGGGACCGCATTGCCCTCATGTGTCCGAACATTTTCGCGTTTCCCGTGGCAATGCTCGGGATCCTGCGCGCAGGCGCCACCCAGGTGAACGTGAACCCGCTTTATACCCCGCGCGAGCTTGAGCATCAGCTCAGTGATGCGGGTGCCGAGACGATTATGATCTTCGCGGGCTCGACTCCGACCCTCGGTGCGATCGTTGCACGCACGCCGGTCAAAACGGTCGTCACAATTGATCTCGGCGATGGCATGGGGCTGCCCATCCCGACCCCGCCCGCGGATCCTGCAATAGCTGATCCGATCCCGATGGCTCAAATGCTGAGCGAAGGGGCCGACTTGCCCTTTGATCCAGTTGCGCTGACCGGCGATGACACGCTCTTTTTCCAATATACAGGTGGAACTACCGGCCTTTCCAAAGGGGCGGTGCTGACACATCGAAACCTCGTGGCGAATTCCGAGCAATTCCGCGCTTACCTGCCCGAGGCGTCCGAACCCGGAAAGGAAGTGGTCGTCGGCGCGCTGCCGCTCTATCACATCTTCGGACTGACGCTGTCGCTTGTATACCTCGCCATCGGCGGAAAGATTGTCCTGATCCCGAACCCACGGGACATGGACGCCTTCATTGCCTCGATAAAGGACAGCAAGTTTTCGGTCATGGCGGGGGTGAATACGCTCTTTGCCGGGCTTTGCATGCATCCCGCGTTCCGGGATGTGGATTTCTCGAACTACAAAGTGTCGATCGGCGGCGGCGCCGCAGTGCTCGAGGCCACATCCAACGCCTGGAAAGACATCACCGGCCACCACATTAAGGAGGGCTACGGCCTCTCCGAGACCTCGCCCATCCTGACGATCAATCCGATGTCAGTGACCCACTTCACGGGCGCCTGCGGGCTGCCGGTGTCGTCCACCGATATCAAACTCCTTGATGAGAACGATCAGGAGGTTGCATTGGGCGAGCGGGGCGAGATCTGCGCCGCCGGGCCGCAAATCATGAAAGGGTACTGGAACCGCGAGGACGCCAACACGGAGGCGTTCACCAAGGACGGCTACTTTCGCACCGGCGACATCGGTACCTTTGACGAAGAAGGTTACCTGCGCATCGTGGACCGCAAGAAGGACATGATCCTGGTGTCCGGCTTCAACGTCTATCCGAATGAGGTTGAGGCCGTTGTCGCCCTCCACCCCGCCGTCGCCGAGAACGCCTGCATCGGCATCCCGGACGCAAAGACCGGCGAAGCCGTCCATGTCTTCGTGGTCACCAAACCATCCGTGGAACTCGAAGAGGACGACATCATCGATTTCTGCAAGGACCATCTCGCGGCCTACAAAGTGCCGAAGGGGATGACCTTCCTGAGCGAACTGCCCAAGTCAAACGTGGGCAAAATCCTGCGCCGCGAACTGCGCAACCTTTAATTGGGAGGACCTCATGGCCGCACCAGAGGGATACACGACAGCCACGATCAAAGACTTCGTGGGGCATGATTTCGGCACGTCTGAACCGGTCGAGATCAACCAGATCCGCATCAACACATTCGCGGATTGCACAGGCGATCATCAGTGGATTCACGTCCACCCCGAGATGGCCAAGAAGCACTCTCCCTTTGGCGGGACGGTCGCGCATGGGTTTCTGGTGCTCTCGATGCTGGCGGGTGCGATCGCTGAGACCGGCATCGTGCCCAAGGATGCAAAGGGCGTTCTGAACTACGGCACCGATAAGGTGCGGTTCCTCACGCCGGTCCTGACGAACTCCAAGGTGACGATGGGCTACAAGCTTGTCTCGGTCGAGCAGAAGGCAAAGGACCGTCAGCTCATCAAGGTGGAGGCGACGACCAACATCGTGGGCATGCCGAAACCGGCCGTCGTGGCCGAAGTCTTGGCCATGGTCGTCAGCTGAGGGAGGCTGAAATGACGAAGAAAGACAAAAACACCATGGAATCCGCCGCAGACGTCGCCAAGGCGATGATGAATTTCTACGGCAAGGCCTTCATGGCGCCGCAGGTGGCGGTGTCTGAATCGATCAAACTGGGCCAGGAGGTGGTGCGCTCGGCAACCGGTGCCTCGACCGTTGGACCCATGAAAGGCGACAAGCGCTGGCGCGATCCCGTGTGGCTCACCAATCCGGCCTACCGCGTGATGATGCAAAGCTACCTCACATGGGCGCGGGGGATTGAAGCATGGGTCGAAGGGCTGGCTCTCGATGATCGCGACAAGCTTCGTGCAAAGCTGCTCACCGGGCTCGTCACGGATACGCTGGCGCCGACGAACACGCTCTTGGGCAATCCCACTGCGATGAAGACGACGCTGGAATATGGCGGGCAGAACCTCGCCAAAGGGCTCAAGCAGTTCATCGGGGATATGCAGTCCAACAACGGTCTGCCGTCCATGGTGGACAAGTCAAAGTTCGACGTGGGCGGCAATCTCGCGCTGAGCGACGGAAAGGTCGTCTACCGCGAGGATCATCTGGAGCTGCTGCAGTATCTCCCCAAGACCGACACCGTCTACAAGACGCCGATCTTCATCGTGCCGCCGCAGATCAACAAGTTCTACGTCTGGGATCTGGCGCCCGGCCGCTCCGTGATCGAATACCTCACGACGCTTGGCCACCAGGTCTTTATCGTGAGCTGGAAGAACCCCACGGCGAAAGAGTCCGATTGGGGGCTGAATTCCTATGTCGAGGCGCTGGACCGCGCGTCCGAAGTGGCCTGCAGCATCTCCAAATCGAAGTCCCTCAATGTCATCGGGGCTTGCTCGGGCGGGATCACGGCGGCGATGCTCCTCGCGCTCTGGACGGCGCGGGGTGACGGCGAACGGGCAAACACCTTCACGTGCCTCGTGGCGATCCTCGAGGTTGAGGGCGGCAAAAACACCACCATGGGCCTCTTTGCGAACCTTGAGACGCTGGAGCTGGCCCGCGCGTTCTCGGGCCGGAAGGGCGTCCTCGAAGGGAAGGACCTGGAGCGTACCTTTGCATGGCTCCGCCCCAACGATCTCATCTGGGCCTACTGGGTGAACAACTACCTCATCGGAAACGATCCACCCGCTTTCGACATCCTGTACTGGAACGCCGACACGACAAATCTGCCCGCCGCGCTCCATGGCGACCTGATCGAGCTCCTTAGCAGAGGCGGTCTGGAAGGTGACAAGGGGTGGGAAGTCGCCGGCCACAAACTGAGCTTGAAGGACGTCACCTGCGACACGTTTATCGTCGGGGGAGAGACGGATCACATCACGCCTTGGGACGGATGTTACCTGAGCCACCATGCCTTCGGCGGCGATAGCACCTTCATCCTGTCACAGGCAGGGCACATCCAGTCGCTCATCAATCCGCCGGGCAACCCGCGCGCGAAGTTCATGACCAATGATGGCGACCACAAGAGCCCCGAGGAGTTCCTCGAAGGTGCCCAGCAAAACAAAGGCAGCTGGTGGCCGCACTGGATTCATTGGATGAACGAGCGCTCTGGCGCCCAGGTGAAATCGCCGACTTCCTTCGGGTCACGCAAGTACAAGGCGCTTGACGATGCGCCGGGCACCTACGTTCATGCAAAGGCAAAGGTGTAAGGACAGGGTCACCATGGGCAGCAATGACGCCACGATCGATCACGTCACGATCATGGGCCAGAAGATCCGCTTCGCGCTCTTCGGCCCGGAGGACGCCGAGCGCACGCTCCTTGTCTTCAACGGGATCGGGGCAAGCCTAGATGCCGTGGCGCCGGTGGCGGGGCATTTCCAGCGCACCCGAATCCTGACCTTTGACGTCCCTGGCGTCGGCGGATCGCCCACCCCCTTGATCCCCTATCGTTTCGCGTGGCTGTCGCGCATGACTGCGCGTCTGCTGGATGCGCTGGGCATCGGTGACGTCGACGTTGCGGGCGTGAGCTGGGGCGGGGCCGCGGCGCAGCAATTCGTTTACGATCATCAGGACAGGTGCCGCTCCCTGACACTTTGCGCGACGTCCGCGGGCATGGTGATGATCCCGGGCAACATCAATGTCATCCGCAAGATGGCGACGCCAAAACGCTATCTGGATCCCGAGCACATGCAAAACATCGGGCCAGATATCTATGGCGGCCAGTTGCGGATGAACCGCGAGCTTCTGAACCTGCACGCCGGATCCCTCAAAGCCGGCGACGCGCGGGGATACTTCTACCAGATCCTTTGCGGCATGGGCTGGACGAGCTGGCTTTGGCTGCCGCAGATCGAAGTGCCGACTCTCCTCCTGATGGGGGGAGACGATCCTCTTATCCCGGTTGTGAACGGGCGTATCCTGCGAAACCGTCTTCCCGATGCCAAGATGGTGATCATGGATTGCGGACACCTCTTCATTTTGTCGAAGCCTGATGAAACCGCCCAGCGGATCGAGGCGTTCATCCACGACGGACAAGTCGCGGATGCAGAGGTGCCCAAGGGTGACGCCGTCCCAGCTTAACGACGCAGACGCGGCCAAGGCCGCCCGCCTCGCCAAAACGCGACGTTGGGCGCAAGGGGTTCTCGTGGTCCTCGTTGCGGTCTATCTTGCCACCTATATCCCGGAATACCCGCCGACATGGCTGCGCCTCGTCCGCCACATGGCAGAGGCGGGCATGATCGGGGGCCTCGCGGATTGGTTCGCGGTCGAGGCTCTCTTCCGACACCCCTTCGGCCTCAAGATCCCGCACACAGCCCTCCTTCCCAAGAACCAGAAACGGGCAGCCGAGAGTGTTGGGCAGTTCTTCAACGCCTACTTCCTCGATCCTGCGGCGATTTCAGCGCGCGTGGCCGAGATGTCGCCTGCGCGCCGCGCTGCGGAGTGGCTGTCGGAGCGCGACAATGCCGCGCTCGTCGCCAAACCGCTTTCCCAGGCCGTGACGGTCGCCCTGCGGCCGGATGGTAAGATCACCCTTCCGCCCGGCATCCGGAAGGAGCTTCGCGCGGCGCTTGGCTCTGACGCATCAACCCAAGCGCTGGTCCGCGCTTTGGGGCCGATGCTCGAGCAAGGGATCGACGGTCCGTTCCTCGATGAAGCGATCCGGCAGATCCGTGCATCGCTGGATGGGAACCGCGACAAGGTCCTGGAGATCGTGCAGGACAACAGCCGCTGGTGGGCGCCGAGCAGGGTGGACAAGGGCCTGTCAAACCTTCTCGTGGATGGTGTCATCGGCGTCCTTGAAGATCTGGAAGACCCGAACTCTACGCTGCGCCGGGATTTTGAGGGAAGCCTCACCAGCTTTCTGAGCACCCTCAATACGACCGGCGCCCTGGAGCGCGCCGTGCATGACGGCAAGGCCGGATTTGTGGCGTCGCCGTCCTTTGACGAGACGCTCGATGGCATTGTTGAGCTGTTGCGCACGCGCCTCGCAGATGGGGTCGCCGCAGGCCCCGAGGCGGAAGAGGCCATCGCAACGGCCATCCGGCGGTTCGCTGAAAAGCTCCTCGCGGAACCAGAAACGCTGGCGCGGTTCGAGGCTCAGCTTACCGCCACTGCGCAGACGGCACTCCTCGAACTCAGGGAACCCATAGCCGGCTACGTCGCCGACGTGATCGCGGGTTGGGATGCTCAGACACTGTCGTCGCGCTTCGAGCAGGAGATCGGCCCGGACCTGCAGTTCATCCGCATCAATGGCGCCGTGCTCGGCACGCTCATTGGCGGTGTTCTCTTTTTCGCAGGGATGGGCCTGACCGCCATCCGCTGATGTGCCGCCGCGTCAAATGCGCAAAGCATTCCCCAACGTCCTGCCGTCAGGTAAACGCCTTTCCAACAAAAACAAAAGGGAGGGCGTCATGGCTGATTCTGCCAAGCCTTGGACGGCAATTTACGGTGACACCGTGCGCGCAGATATTGGGGCGGGCTCGTATCGCAACCTTCCGGACCTCGTGCGCAGCGTCGCTGACACGTACGGCAAGGCCAAAGCGTTCACGACGGTCCTCCCCAACGGCATGAATGGCACGCTCACCTTCAAGCAGGTCGATGAGATGTCAGACGCCCTCGCGGTCTACCTGCGCGAGGTTGCAGGCCTCGCGGCCGGGGATCGGGTCGCCGTGCAGATGCCCAATTGCCTGGGCTTTCCGGTGGCCGCATTCGCGATCTTCAAGGCGGGCTGTGTTCTTGTGAACGTGAACCCGCTCTATACAACCGAGGAGATGGCCAAGCAGTTCGAAGACGCAGAGCCCCACGCCCTCATCATCATCGACCTCTTTGCCGACAAGATCCCCGCCGCCACCAAAGGCCATCCGATCCCCAATGTGATCGTGACCCGCGTGGCGGAGTTTCTGCCCGCTTTGCCCCGCGGGATCGTCGGCCTTGTTCAGAAGTACTGGGACCGTTCGCTGAAGCCCATCGATGTCCCTCATATTCGCTTGCCTGCCGCGATCTCTGCGGGCCGCCAACGCATCAAGGCGGATCGTATCGAGGCCGACAAGTATGCGCAGGACCTGACGCTCGAGGATCTCGCCGTGCTCCAATACACTGGTGGAACGACAGGTGTGGCCAAGGGAGCCATGCTCACCCACGGCAACCTGATCCTGAACATGGAGCAGGCCATGGAGCTCCTGGGGCGCGACATCAAAAAGGGGGAGGAGACGATCATGACGGCCCTCCCACTCTACCACATCTTCGCGTTCACCGTGAACATGCTGGCCTTCTACTGGCTGGGATCGCGCAACATTCTGATCCCGAACCCGCGCCCCCTGTCGAACCTCAAACGGGCCTTCGAGAATTACAAGATCACCTGGATGAGTGGCGTAAACACCCTCTTCAACGGCCTCACCAATGAGGTCTGGTTTCAGGACACGCCGCCCAAGCACATGAAGTTTGCCGGCGCCGGCGGTATGGCGTTGCAAAGCTCCGTGGCCGAACGCTGGAAAGAGGTGGCAGGCTGCGAGGTGGTCCAGGGCTACGGCCTGACTGAGACGTCCCCCGTCCTCACCTTCGAGCCCTTGGGCAACGCCCGGGCAGGCACAATCGGCATCCCGGTCCCATCGACCGAGGTCGCCTGTTTTTCGGACGATGGGGAACTCCTGCCACAAGGTGAAACGGGAGAGATCGGCGCACGGGGCCCGCAGATCATGAAGGGCTATTGGAAGAAGCCCGAAGAGACGTCCAAGGTCATGGTCGGCGAATGGTTCCTGACCGGCGATATCGGCGTGATGGACGAAGACGGCTACTTCCGCATCGTCGACCGCAAGAAGGACATGGTCGTCGTCTCGGGCTTCAACGTCTACCCGAACGAGGTCGAGGACTGCATCGCCAAGAATGACGGGGTTCTCGAAGTTGCCGTGATCGGCGTGCCCGATGGCGCGACCGGTGAGGCCGTGAAAGCCTTTGTCGTTCCCGCCAAAGACAGTGGCCTCACGACGGACGCCGTACGCAGCTACTGCAAGGAGCATCTGACCGCCTACAAGGTCCCCAAGCGCGTGGAGTTCCGCGACGAGCTGCCGAAATCCAACGTCGGCAAGATCCTGAGAAAAGACCTGCGCGCCGAAGAGCTCGCCAAGACCCCCGCGGAGTAAGCGACATGGTAGATGAAACAACACAGACCCTTCTGGGGATCATGGTGGGCGTCATCATGCTGGGCCTTGGGGCCTCGCTTACGCCGCGCGACTTCTTTCTGGCGCTCAAGCGCCCGCAGGGCCTTTTGATCGGTGTGGTCTCGCAATACGGCATCATGCCGTTTCTGGGCTTTCTCTTTGTCACGTTCCTCGTCGTGCCAGAGACGATTGCGCTGGGCATCTTGCTCATGGCGTGCATGCCGGGCGGGACGACGTCGAACGTCTTCACCTATTTCTCCAAGGGCAATCTGGCGCTGTCGCTTCTGATGACGGTGACGTCGACGGCCACGGGGATCGTGCTGATCCCGATCATCCTCGTGATCTATGCCGCCGCCCTCGATATCGAGATCCCGCGCGAAGACATCATTGCCGTACTGGCGGTGTTACTGGTGCCCGTGGCCCTGGGGATGACGATCCGAAAGCTGAACCCGAATGCCGGGGCCGTGCTCGAGTTCTGCGGTTCCATGCTCGGCGCGTTCTTTATCGTCTTCATCGCCGCGACGTGGATTCCTCAGAACTGGCAGTTCCTGCTCGGTACGAGCGGCGCGACCTATGTGGCGGCCATCGGACTGGGCCTCGTGGGGATAACGCTGGGCTACTTCTTTGCCCGCGCGTTGAAGCTCCATCCGAGGAACGCCAGAACGGTGGCTTTGGAGACCGGCATCCAGAATGGCCCGCTCGCCATTGCCATCGTTGTCTTCACGTTCCCGCCCGATCAGCAGCAGGCGATCATGGCGGTCCCCGCGCTCTATTCCCTCTTCATCGTGATCACCTCGACGATCGTGACCTTCATCTTCCGGCGGGCAAACACGGCCGCAGAGCAAAAGATGCCCGACAGCTTGCTGTAACCGGCGTCGCTAACTCGTGTCTTGATTTCCCGGCATTGGCCCCCCCATGAGGGGCCGAAGAACGGAGTGACTTAAGATGCGGGCAGCAGATGTGGTGGCGAGGCGGCTTTACGCAGCGGGGTGCCGCTGGGCGTTCGGGATGCCGGGCGGCGAGGTGCTGACGCTCGTTGACGCACTCGAGGACGCCGGGATCACCTTCATCCTGTGCAAGCACGAAAACGCCGCGGGCTTCATGGCTGAAGGCACGTATCACCGCACCGGCGCGCCGGGGATCTTGGTGGCGACCGTGGGTCCGGGGGCGCTCAACGGGGTGAACGTGATCGAAAACGCGCGCCAGGATCGCGTGCCCCTCATCGTTCTGACCGGCGCCATCGACGCTGATGCTGCCCAGACCTACACCCACCAGGTCCTCGACCAGCCGCAGGTCTTCCGCCCCATCACCAAAGCCAGCTTCACGCTGAGCGCGTCCGCCGCCCACGTCATCGCCGACAAGGCCGTTGGGATCGCGACGGAAGGGCGTCCTGGCCCTGTGCACATCGACGTGCCGATCTCTGTCGCGGATGCCCCTGCCGAAGGCGAGGGTGTTTTGCGTCCCGCTGCCGTGCCGACGGCCCCGTTTGGACCCGCCCTGTCGGAGGCCACAGAGGCCCTCCGCAAGGCCGAGCGCCCCCTGATCATCGCGGGCCTCGACGCACTGGATTGCGGAGATGCTGTCGCGCTGGCTTCCGAACGGCTCGGCGCGCACGTGATCACGACCTACAAGGCCAAGGGCCTGCTGACCGAGGAGCATCCCCTTGCACTGGGCGGGGCCGGGCTGTCACCCAAGGCCGATGCTCTCCTCATGCCGCTCATCGCCGAGGCGGATGTGATCTTGTGCATCGGCTATGATCCCATCGAGATGCGCACAGGCTGGCAGAACCCATGGGATCCTGCGCGCCAGACCGTGATCGACATCACGGCAGAGCCGAACCACCACTACATGCATCACGCCACCCTCCCCATCACGGGGCATTGCGGCGCCTGTATTGAGGCAATGTTGCCCGAACGGCTGCCAGCGGATTGGCCATCCGCCCGTGGGACACGTGCGCAGCTGCAGGAGGCGTTTGCTTCGCCAGAGAGCTGGGGCCCGGGCCAGATCATCGCCACCTGCCAGCGCGTCTTGCCCACAGACACCCTGGCCACGGCCGATAGCGGCGCGCACCGCATCCTACTCAGCCAAATGTGGCAGGCCCGCTTCCCGCGCGCGCTGACCCAGTCCACGGGGCTTTGCACAATGGGCTGTGCTGTGCCGCTCGCCATGGGCGCGCAAGTCGTGGAGCCTGATCGGACAGTCGTCTCGTTCTCCGGCGACGGCGGCCTCCTCATGGTCGCGGGCGAGCTGTCCACGGTCGCGGAGCTCGGCCTCAAGACGATCTTTGTCGTATTCGTGGATGCCTCTCTCGCGCTCATCGAACTCAAGCAGCGACAGCGCCAGATGCCCAACAGGGGCGTCGATTTCGGACAGCATGATTTTGGGGCCATCGGACGTGCCTTCGGTGGGGCAGGGGCCACTGTCAGATCCGTGTCGGAATTGGAGGACGCGCTCTCGGCGGCGCTCGCCGCGGACACTTTTACTGTGATCGCAGCGGAGTTCGACCGGAAGGCCTATGATGGCACCTTCTAAAGGCCCGCTTGATGGCCTCCTCGTGCTTGATCTGTCGCGCATCCTTGCGGGCCCTACGGCGACGCAGATGCTCGGTGATCTCGGCGCGACGGTGCTGAAGATCGAAAACCCCAAAACCAGCGGCGACGACACGCGCAGCTGGGGTCCCCCCTTTGCGGCCACGCCGGACGGCCAATCCGATCTCAGCGCCTATTTCATGTCATCGAACCGAAACAAGTACTCCATCGAGGCGGATCTGAGCACCGAGGCTGGCCAGTCGCTCGTCCGCACCATCGCCGCAGAGGCCGATGTGGTGATCGAGAACTACAAGGTCGGTGGGTTGCGCAAGTACGGCCTGGACCATGGGACGCTTTGCGCTGCATATCCGGGGCTTGTCTATTGCTCGATCTCGGGCTTCGGGCAGACCGGGCCCAACGCCACGCGACCGGGCTATGACCTGATGGCGCAGGGTTTCGGCGGGATCATGTCGATCACGGGCGCCCCGGATGGCCCGCCGATGAAAGTCGGTCTCGGCATCGCTGACGTCATGTGCGGCATGTACGCGACTATCGGTATCCTCGCCGCGCTTCGGCACCGGGATGCGACCGGAGACGGACAACACATTGAGCTTGGCCTCGTGGATACGCAGATGGCCTGGCTCATCAACGAGGGCGTTAACTTCCTGACGTCTGGCGCGGAGCCGGTGCGGCGCGGCAACGCACATCCCAACATCGTACCGTACGAGGCTTTCGAGACATCGGACGGCCACGTCCTCCTCGCCGTGGGCAATGACACGCAGTACGCCCGGTTTTGTGCGGCCATCGGGCGCGAGGATCTAGGGCACGACCCACGTTTTTCGACCAATCCTCAACGAATCGAGGAACGTGACAGCCTCATCCCCGAGATCGCTGAAACAATCCGGGGCCTGAGCAGCGGCGAACTGTTGCAACGTTGCGAAGCTGCCAGCGTCCCGGCAGGTCCGATCCATACCGTGGGTCAGGCCCTGCGCTCCGATCAGGCCGCGGCGCGCGACAGCGTCATCGAGATGCCGCATCCCGAGACCGAGGCGGGACATGTCGAACTTCTGGGCAATCCGCTCAAATTTTCAAAGACACCGGTTACGTATCGGCGTCCGCCCCCGCGGTTCGGTCGCGATACCAAGAGTTTAATCGACATTCTCGCGCGGCACCGGCAGGCGAAGTGAAACGCCACGGAACCGCATGTTTATGACAGCCGTTCACGTTCGCGCGCGCTATCGGTCACGTGATGTGTGCGCCAGCACCGACCTCGTTAGGCCAAATGGAACGACCTACGCCTGCACCAGAGGGCCTCCATGCTGCAAGACCTATGTACCTGTGATGTATCCCTGACGGACCCGGAAGCTGTGGAGGCCTGGAACGGTGTCGTGCATGCGATCCTGTCCCACGGGCAAACGGCCGGTGCCCATCTTGGCCGCCTTCTCGAGCTTGAGCCCGACTTCGCCATGGGGCACGCCATCAAAGGCCTCTCCGCGCTGATGCTTGCGCGCCGCGAGCTGATCGAGCCCGCCCGTGCCGCAAACCAAGCTGCCCGGACCGCGCTCGACCTCGGCGGCGCGCTTGAGCGGGAGCGGCTCTGGTGCCTGGCCCTAGATCATTGGCTCGCAGGACATCCGGAGCGTTCGGTTGCCTGCATGGAAGACGCGCTCAAACTGAACCCGGCCGACACGATTTCCATGAAGCTCAGCCATGGGATCAGGTTCATGCTGGGGGACACCTACGGAATGCTGCGGTCGGTGGAAAACGTGCTGTCAGCCCACGATCCCTCCCATGCCCTCTACGGCTACGCCCAGGGCTGCCATGCTTTCGCGCTTGAGGAGACGGGGCAATATGCGGCCTCGGAAAGGGCGGGTCTCAGGGCGCTGGCCTTCGCCGGCGACGATGCCTGGGGTCTTCATGCGGTGGCCCATGTCTATGACATGACGCACCAGACTCAGGCCGGCATTCAGCTCATTGACCGCAACCAGCCCGCCTGGGATCACTGCAACAACTTCCGCTTCCACGTCTGGTGGCACAAGGCGCTTCTCCACCTCGATGAAGGGGATATTGAGGCCGTGTTGGCGCTCTATGACGAGAAGATCCGTGGGGATAAGACGGACGATTACCGCGACTTTTCGAACGCGTCCTCATTGCTCATGCGGCTGGAGCTGGACGGCGTCGCCGTCGGGCAGCGCTGGGAAGAGCTCGCCGAACTGGCCGAGACGCGCACCCAGGACGGTTGTCTGACCTTTGCTGATCTCCACTACATGCTGGCGCTTGCAAGCGGTGGACGCAAAGAGGCGACCGCGCAGATGATCGCGCGGGTGGCAAAGACAGCGCGGGGCACGACCCAAAACGCCCGCGTCCAGAGCGATCCCGGCCTTGCAGCCGTAAAGGGGCTTGCGTCCTTTGGTGAGGCACAATGGGCCGAGGCGTTCCGGCACCTGTCGGCCGCGCAGCCTGGTCTCCAGTCGGTGGGTGGGTCCCACGCGCAGCGCGACGTCTTCGAAAGGCTCACCATCGAGGCCGGCATCCGCGCGGGGGAACTCACATCCGCAGCAGCGCTTATAAGGCAGCGCCAAGCGCAACGCGGCGGGGCCATGGACAGCTTCGCCTCTGCGCGCCTGCAAGTGATCGACGATGCGCGCCGTGCCCAGGCCCGCTTCGCGGCAGAGTGACACCGTCCCCATGACGACTGCAGACACGACCCTTTCTGTCCCCAGCGCAGCGCCACGCGCGACCATCCGGGATCCGCGCCTGGACTTCTTTCGCGGCATTGCGATGTTCATCATCCTCTTCGCGCACACGCCTGGGAACTGGGTAACCCTCTGGATCCCGGCGCGCTTCGGGTTTTCCGACGCCACAGAGATCTTTGTCTTCTGCTCCGGCATGGCTTCGGCCATCGCTTTTGGTGGGACCTACGATCGCGGGGGCTGGCGGCTCGGGACGGCGCGCGTCGGGTTCCGCATCTGGCAGGTTTACTGGGCCCATATCGGGCTTTTCATGGCGACGACTGCGCTGGTGATTTTTCTCACCGATCTCGACATCACCGGGCGGAACTACTGGGGTCAGCTCAATCTATGGCCGCTCTTTGTCGATAGCGACACCTGGTCGAACACCGCGAACCTCTTTGCGTTCATGACGCTCAGATACGTGCCGAACTATTTCGACATCCTGCCCATGTACATGGTCGTGCTGGCCATGATGCCCCTCGTTGTCTTCCTGTCGCGCTGGGGCGTGCTTGCCGCGGCGGCCCCGGTCGTCTTCTTCTGGCTGATGGCGCAAAACGGTCTGACCGATGCGCTGGGCCTGCCGCATTTTGCCTTCCCGGCAGAGCCATGGACAGAGCGGGAGTGGTTCTTCAACCCCTTCGGTTGGGCGCTCATTTTCTTCACCGGGTTCGGCCTCATGCGGGGGTGGATACCGGCACCGCCGGTGACGCCGCTGCTGCTCGGCATCGCGGCATGTGTCGTGGTGCTCAATGTCCCGTTCTCGAACATCGGCACGCGGGAGCTTGGCCTTGAATACGCGCGGGAGTGGCGCTCGGCCCACGGGCTCTGGTTCGACAAGAGCGACTTCGGCATCCTTCGCTTCGTGCATTTCCTGTCGCTTGCCTATCTGGCATGGGCGCTCGCGGGCGAGGCAGGCCGCCGTCTTCTGCCCCCCGATGGCGATAGCCTGCTCGCGCGCATCTGGACGCCAGCGCTCGCGGTCATCATGAAGGTTGGTCAGCAGTCGCTCGCGGTTTTCGTCACGTCCATGTTCCTCGCGCGTTTCCTTGGCTTTCTGATTGACGTCATGGGCCGCAGCTATTCCACCATGGTGATCGTGAACCTTTTTGGATGCTCTGTTCTGGTCCTCGTGGCCTACGGCGCGGGCTGGTTTAAATCCGCCCCCTGGAAGCGGCGCTGATGCTGAGGCGCGAGGTTCTTGCCGGGCTCGCGGCCTTTGCGGCCCTCCCGGCACGCGGCGAGGAGTTGCCCCTGTCGCCTGCAACCCCGTTCCATGCGGATCATGTGTCCAAACTGGCGGAAGCCCTGGCCCGGCGGGCCTACACGCCACGGCCAGAGGTCAATCCGGCCTGGACCGGCATCACCTATGACGACTACGTGTCCATCTGGTTTGATGAGCGCCACGCAATCTGGCAGGGCACCGAGGCACCGCTCCGCGTCGACCTCTTTCTGACGGCGCTCTACTACCGCCACGCCGTCGGGCTGTCGGTCGTCGAAGACGGCAACGCGCGGGATGTCCTGTTCGACCTCGGCGCCTTTGATCGGACGGACCGCTTTCCCGACCTGCCCGTGGACGACACGGTGGGCTTCTCCGGCTTTCGGCTCCGCGGCGAAGTTGAGACGCCCGGCATTCATCAGGAATTCGCGGTCTTTCAGGGGGCGAGCTACTTCCGCGCCATCGGGAAGGGGGACATCTACGGCCTCTCCGCGCGGGGGCTTGCCATAGACACGGCAGAGCCATCGGGCGAGGAGTTTCCCGACTTCACCCGGTTCTGGATCGAACGTCCGGCAGCCGGGGCACGCAGCTTTGTCGTGCACGCCCTTCTCGAAAGCCCGTCCTGCACCGGGGCCTACCGGTTCGAGATCGCCTTGGGCGAAATCCTCGCGATGGATGTCGAGGCGCAGGTCTTTCCCCGCCGCGCGCTGCGCCACGTGGGCCTCGCGCCACTTACGTCGATGTTCCAGTACGACCAGACCAATCGCGAGCGGTTTTCCGACTTCCGGCCGGCCGTGCATGACAATGACGGACTTCTCATCGTCAATGGCGCGGACGAGACGATATGGCGGCCCCTCGCCAATCCGAAAACCCTCCAGATAAGCGCATTCCGCGACCGCGACCCCAAGGGCTTCGGGCTCATGCAGCGGGCGCGGGCCTTCTCGGATTTCAACGATCTCGAGGCGCTCTATCACCGTCGCCCGTCGGCGTGGATTGAACCGGGGGAGGGATGGGGAACCGGTTCTGTCACGC
This sequence comes from Pseudomonadota bacterium, assembly GCA_038751055.1. Taxonomy (GTDB): domain Bacteria; phylum Pseudomonadota; class Alphaproteobacteria; order Rhodobacterales; family Rhodobacteraceae; genus Shimia_B. The sequence continues at coordinate 19,639 of JBCDGS010000032.1, forward strand.
TCGTCGAGATCCCCACGGATCGCGAGATTTACGACAACATCGTCTGCTACTGGCGCCCTGACGCGCCGCTTGAGCCCGGTCGGGGCCACCGGTTCAGCTACCGGCTGAGCTGGGGGGCCGAGGACACGCACGGCGCGGAACTTTCCGTGCTGAATACGGCCATGGGTGACAACGCATTCGGGGACGGCAAGATCGTCGCGATCGACTTTGCGCCCGGCGCGTCCGTCCCGGAGGATCTGAGCCGCGTCCAGCGCCTCATCCGCGCGTCTGCGGGCGAGGTCAGCGAAGGCGTCCTTCAGCGCAATCCAGAGACAGGCGGTCCCCGGCTTGCCTTCCGCTTTATGCCCGGCGACGCAACGCTGATTGAGTTTCGGGCCCAGCTCCGCCTCGATGGCGCGCCGCTCAGCGAAGTGTGGCTCTATCGGTGGACGGCATGACTTACGCGTTCGCAGATATGCCGCCAAAAGCTCCCTTGGCGATGGTGCCGCAGGACTTCCGGGCAGAGCCCCTGGTGGGATCCCGACCACAAGCGACCGCGCGTGACCGCGTCTGGCGCCTTGCCGCTTTCGCGCCCGCCGGGCTCATCACGCTGTCCTTCACCGTCGCCATCGCGCGTTGGCTGGCCCATGGCGGGGTAACAGCTGCCGAAGCGGTCATCGTGGTGCTGGTGGCGCTCACGTTCATCTGGGTTTCGCTGTCCGCGACCGCTGTGCTTCTTGGCGTGTTCCGGCGCCCCACTCCCATGCGCCTCGCGCGCGGTGCTCCGCAACGGGTGGCCCTGCTCGTGCCGATCCATAACGAGACGCCCGCCGATGTGTTCGGCAACGCCTGGGCCATGCTCCAGGACCTGCGGGACGGCCCGCACCATGACGCGTTCACGCTTTTCATCTTGTCGGATACCGCAGACCGGGCGCTCACGCGGCAGGAAGAACGCGCCTATTGGGCGCTCAAGGGTGCCTTCGACGTCCACTATAGGCGGCGGGCCGAGAACCGGGACCGAAAGGTCGGCAACGTCGCCGACTGGGTCGAGAACTGGGGCGCGGCGTTTGATGCGATGGTGGTCCTTGACGCTGACAGCCTGATGAGTGGCGCCGCAATCCGGCACCTCGCGCGGGCCATGGCCGCCGACCCGCGTGCAGGGCTCATCCAGAGCTTTCCCTCCCTTATCGGGGCGCGCACCCTCTTCGGACGGATGCAGCAGTTTTCGAATGCAGTCTATGGCTGGCTTCTTGCAGAGGGTCTGGCCGTCTGGGCCCAAAGCGAGGGGAACTACTGGGGGCACAACGCCATCATCCGCGTCCGCGCCTTCGCAGAAAGCGCCCACCTGCCCCATCTTCGGGGAAGGCGGGGACGTTCTGATCTTATCCTGAGCCATGATTTCGTGGAGGCGGGGCTCCTGCGCCGCGCGGGCTGGACGGTGCGGTTTGAGCCGCGCGTGACCGGCAGCTTTGAAGAGACGCCGCAGACCCTGATCGACTACGCGATCCGGGACAGGCGCTGGTGTCAGGGGAACCTCCAACATCTCAGGCTTTTGACGGCGCGCGGCTTTCACCCGGTCTCACGGTTTCACCTCCTGCAGGGCGCATTTGCGTTTCTGTTGTCGCCTGCTTGGTTCGTCCTCCTCTTGATCTGGTCGCTGGCGGGGACAATGCCAGAGAGCGGTGCCGCATATTTCAGCCCGTCGGCCCCGCTCTATCCGATTTGGCCCGAAGCGCCTGGGGGTGGCGCGATGTTCCTGGCGTTCATTTACGGGATGCTGCTCTTCCCCAAGCTCATGGGCACTGTGGTCCTTGGTCTGCGCCGTCCGCTTCGCGCGGATTACGGCGGGTGGGGGCGCTACCTCGCCACGATGGGCTTCGAGATCGCGTGTTCCATCCTCTACGCGCCCATCATGATGGTGCAGCAGACGCAGGCGGTTCTGAGGGCTATTTTCGGCGCCAGTCGCGGTTGGGCGCCCCAGAATCGGGGTGCCAAGGGGTATCGCTGGCCGCAGGTGCTCCGCTTTCACTGGATGGAACTTGCGCTGGGGATCGGCCTTGTCGCAGGTATCAGCGCCAGTCTGATGTCGCTCTGGTTGGGGCCGATTGCCCTTAGCCTCGTTCTCGCGCCGCTCCTGTCGAAACTGAGCGAAGTCGAGGTCGCCGATCGGAAGCTGGGCTTTGCGCGTCTTGATGCGCCGCAGGATCTGCGAGAGCCCCGCATCGTCGCCAAAGCCCGTGCCCGCCGGGCGTCGATGGAGGCGCATCTGGCTAGGCCGGATGTCCAGCCCCTCGCCGCTGAGTAGTCAGAGCGCTTCGAACCAGTCGGTGACCAGTGTCGTCCAGCCTCGCGGGATGACATGGCCGCCGGGAAAGAGCGCGAGCTCCAGCGCGGATCCCGGCGCGCAGTCATCCCACGCGCGGCGCAGGTAGTAGCCCTCGGTCACGAAACGGTCCGCCTTGAGCGCATCGCACCCGTTCGCGGCGCGCCAGATCGTCATGGCGTGAAAGATATCGCCCTGGATCAAGGCGTCCGGGTCGCCCAGCCCGTCGCCGCGCAAGACGCGGCCTTCCAAAGGCACGGTCCCGTCGGTCCAGCCATGGGTGTGGAGCATGCGCACGGGTCCCGCACAGCCATCCGGGTGCGGGCGCCAGAAATTGCCGCCGAGCGGGGCATAGGCGCGAAACGCGTCCGGTTTCGCGCAAGCGAGGTAGGCGGTCATGGACCCGCCGATGGAAAAGCCCGTGAGGTATATCCGATCCGGATCGGCGCCGTGATTGGCGATCAGATCCTCCCGGACGCTCTCGATGAAGCTGATCTCGTCGCGTCCATTGGACAATTCCGGGCGAAACGACCAAGAGCCGCCATTCATGCCCGGTCGCGACAGGCCGTTCGGTGCGGCCAGAATGTAGCCCCGGTCGAGAAACCCGGTCACCATGCCCGAGTTGTTGAAAACACCCCGGCCTGAACCTCCGAAGCCGTGAATGTAAACGATGGCGGGTTTGAGGCCCTCACCGTCGGGTGTCGCTAGGAAATACTCGCCATCCGGGACCGTGCAGGCCGTCGTTGTGGAACAGGCCGCAGCAGGTCCGGCAGCAAGGAAGAAGGCAGTGATGAGGGCGCGTATCACGTGGGTGGATCCTTCACGGGTAGTCCGGACCTGAGCCAGCCAGGCCCGGCAAGAGAGCCCAACATGCCTGCCGGCACGTCGATGATCGGCCCAATACCCGCATCAATCAAGGCCGACGACAAACGCCTCGACCGCACGCCGCGCGCGCAAATGATGGCAATGGGCTGATCTGGCCTCGTGCGTGCTGCAAGGATCGCCTCGGCAAGATCGGGGCGGCGCATGTCGATGGGAACTCCGGAGGCTGGAACGCCCGTGGCGGCCCATTCGTCGGGCCGGCGGATGTCGACCAGAAGAATGTCCCCGGACGATGCGGCTGCATGGGCCTCGCCTACGCTGAGCGAGCCCAGGCCTTCCGCGCTGCCAGGGGCCAATGCGACGACGGCGGCAACGCCCGCGAGGGCTGCTCCGCCGCCGACGACAAATCTACGAGAAACCACGCTCAGTTCTGCAGCGGGGCCTCGGACGACCATTGAGGAATGGCGCGGGTCGAGGCATCCTTCGGCTCCAGTCCATTGCCCCAATTGCCGCCTGCGAGCGTGATGTTGCCGGGGATGTCCTCTTCCCAGAAACCCACGACATTGCGCGTGATGTTGAGGTAAAGCTGCCCGTCTACGATGCGCCAGAGATTGGGGTTCGCGGGTACCTTGCCGCCCTGTGCAACACCGTAGGCGCAGTGGCCGTCGAAGGCGGGCGTGTAGCGCTCCGGGTCAGCGAGGAACGCGTCGCGATTGGCTTCCGACGCGAAAGCGAAGGTGGCGCCGTTATGCTCCGCTGTAATGTCAGCGCGTCCCGGGACCCCGTCGGGCTGACTCTCGCCTACCGCGACCTGATCGAGGGAGAAATAGGCCACGACGTCGTAGCCTGACACCGCAAAGCCGGTATCGTCGACATATTGCGGTCCGGCAAAGGCGGGAGCGGAGAGAAAGCAGAACGCGACAGCGGCTTTGATGAGTTTCATGGATTGGGTCCTTTCGTCTGTGCGGCAGTGATACACTGCGCGCGTCCCTGCGTATCGCCCTCTCGCAAAGCTGTGATGCATGGCGAGGCGCGAGTGATCTAGAACGCCAATTGTACTTTTATGGCCTCGGTACGGTCCGCAGCGGTCTCGAAGGCCGTCACGGCCTCGGCGAGGGGCATCACGTGGGTAATCAGGGGGCGCACATCGATGTGCCGCGCCTGCATCATCGCCACGGCCTCGGCAAACTCCGCATGAAATCTGAAGGAGCCTTTCAGAACGATCTCTTTGGCTGTCATCGCCTGTAGCGGCAGCGTCATGTCACCGCCCAGCCCAAGCTGGACAATGGTCGCCCGGGGCTTGAGGGCAGGGATCGCGGAGGCCAGCGCCACCGCCGCGCCGGAGCATTCGAAGTGGACGTCGAAATGCCCTTTGACGGCGTGGAAACGGTCGAGCGCTCCGTCCCCTGCCTCTACGGCCTCGGCACCAAGCATGGCTGCCATTTTCAAAGGCAACGGCGCGAGGTCGGTGGCAACGATCTCCTGCGCTCCGGCGGCGCTGGCGACGAGTACGGCCAAAAGCCCGATGGGCCCGCACCCGCTGACAAGGACACGACGCCCGGAAAGGTTGCCTGCCTGCTTCGCCGCGTGAAGCACGACGGCAAGCGGCTCCGCCATGGCGGTTTCTTCCGCGCTGAGCCCGTCGGCGCGGATGCACTGCGAAGGGTCTGCGGCCAGGATCTCCCGAAAGGCGCCCTGAATGTGCGGGAACGGCATGGCCGACCCGTAAAAGCGCATGTCAGGGCAGTGGTTTTCCTGCCCTGCCTCGCAGAAGTCACATCGACCGCACGGCCGCGAAGGAGAGATAGCGACACGCTCACCGCCCGCGAATCCGGGCCCAGAGATCACGCGTCCCGCCACCTCGTGGCCGAGGATCATCGGCTCGCGCAGCCGGACCGATCCAAATCCGCCGTGACTGTAGTAGTGGAGGTCGGACCCGCAAATCCCGCCGCGTTCCATCCGCACCAGCACGCGGCCCTGTGCGTCGGGATCGGGCGCGTCCTCCACCCGGATATCTTTTGGCCCGTGCGCCACCAGCGCTTTCATGTGTCGCCTCCCCCGCGCGGAACCTTCGCGTCCGCTTGGTGCCCAACGTGGCTGCGCAGTGCTTATCTGGCAAGCACCCGCTATGTTCCCAGACGGCGTCCGGCAGACACAAGATAGGGGGCCTTTCCCCTCCCGCGGTTAGCGTTAACCTAGGCGCCATAACCAAAGGGAGTCTTCCATGACCAAGCTTACCGGCCTTCTGGCCGCTTCAGCTCTGTTGTCCACAACGACGCTTGCCAATGCCGAAACCTTGCGCTGGGCCAGGGCCGGCGACGCGCTGACGCTCGATCCCCATTCCCAGAATGAGGGCCCGACGCACACGATGCGCCACCAGATGTACGAGCCTCTTATAATCCGCAACGTTGCCGGGGAATTTGAGCCCGCGCTGGCAACGTCGTGGGCTCCGTCGGCCTCTGACCCGACAGTCTGGGTATTTGAGCTGCGCGAGGGCGTGACATTCCACGACGGCGCGGCCTTCACGGCCGAAGACGTGGTGTTCTCCTACAATCGTGCGCAATCCGAAAACTCCGACATGCGCGAGCTTATCAACTCCATCGTTGAGATCCGCGCGGTCGATGATTTCACCGTCGAGATGGTCACCGACGGCCCGAACCCGATCCTGCCGTCGAACCTGACGAACCTCTATATCATGGACAAGGACTGGACGGAGGCGAACGACACCGTTGCCGTGCAGGATTTCGAAGGGGGCGAGATCACCTACGCCACCACTAACGTGAACGGCACCGGGCCATATCGCCTCCAAAGCCGCGAACCTGACGTGCGCACCGTCATGGTCCGCAATGAGGAGTACTGGGGCCGCGACATGTTCCCCATGGAGGTTTCCGAGATCATCTACACCCCCATCCAGAACGCCGCGACGCGTGTTGCAGCCCTTCTGTCGGGCGAGGTGAACTTCCTGCAGGACATGCCGGTTCAGGACCTTCAGCGCGTGGCCGATGCGGACGGTCTGACCGTGAAGAAGACCCCTCAGAACCGCGTGATTTTCTTCGGGATGAACCAGGGGGCGGACGACATTTCGGCCGACAACGTCGACGGAGCTAACCCGCTCGCGGATGTGCGTGTGCGTCAGGCCATGTCCATGGCCATCAACCGCGATGCTATCCAGCAGGTCGTTATGCGCGGCCAGTCAGAGCCCGCGGGCATGGTCGCACCGCCTTTCGTCAACGGCTGGACGGCGGCCATGGACAGCGAGTCCATGACCGACATCGACGCCGCCAAGGCCCTCATGGCAGAGGCCGGTTACGGCGATGGCTTCTCGATCCGGCTCGACTGCCCCAACGATCGCTACATCAACGACGAAGCCATCTGTCAGGCCGCCGTTGGGATGCTCGGCCAGATTGGTGTTACCGTGAACCTCGATGCCAAGCCCAAGGCACAGCACTTCCCGCTGATCACCAATGGTGAAACGGATTTCTACATGCTGGGCTGGGGCGTGCCGACCTACGATTCCGAGTACATCTTCAACTTCCTCGTCCATGGCCGGGAAGACAGTATCGGGACGTGGAATGGCACCGGCTTCGACAGCGATGACCTTGATGCCAAGATCAAGACCCTCGCGTCGAACACCGACCTCGACAGTCGCAACGCAACCATCGCCGAGATCTGGCGGGTGGTGCAGGACGAGGTGCTCTATATCCCGATCCACCATCAGGTGCTGAACTGGGGGATGGCGGAAGGCGTTGGTATCGAGGTCGACGCCGAAGACCAACCGAAGGTGAAATACTTCACCATGAACTGATCAAGCGGTCGGCGGGGCCACGGGTGCGCCGCCGATCTTCGCGCCGGAAACTTTCAAAGTTTCCGGCCCGATTTCTTTGAAAGAAATCGGAGCGCCGTCTGAGCAAGAGCGTTGCATCGCGCTACGTGAGGCTCCAACGGTGCAACCGAACAACGAAAGGCCCCCATGCTGAGATTTGCTGCCCCACTCGCCGTCCTCTTCGCCTCGACTGCTGCCGCAGAAGAGTTCAACTTCGCCGTGACGACTGACCCCCAGACGATGGATCCCCATGCCGTGAACTCCGCGCCGGTCCTGGGCTTTCTCAACAACGTCTATGAGGGCCTCGTGCGCCGCGGCAAGGACATGTCGATCGAGCCATCGCTCGCGGTCTCATGGGAACCCATCGGCGAGGGTGACGGGTGGCGCTTCAAGCTGCGTGAGGGCGTGACGTTTCAGAACGGCGCGGCGTTCACTGCCGACGATGTGGTGTTTTCCTACGAACGCGCGTCTTCGGAAGAGGCCGACACCTCGAGCTGGTTTGCCCCGGTAAGCGAGGTCATCAAGGTGGACGACTTCACCATCGACATCATGACCACCGCCCCGAACCCGATCTTTCCCGACAGCATCGCCAACTGGATGATGATGGATGCAGATTGGGCCGCCGCCAACGGCGTTGAGCGTCCTGACAAGGACCAGGGTAACTTCGCGACACTCAATGCCAACGGCACCGGACCCTTCCAGATCACATCCCGCCAGCCCGACCTGTCCACCACGCTGGAGCCATTCGACGGCTGGTGGGGCGAGGTTGAGCACAACCTGACATCCGTCACCATGACGCCGATCCAGAACCCGGCCACCGCGCTTGCGGCGCTGATTTCAGGCGATGTCGATTTCATCAATCCGGTTCCGATCCAGGATGTGGAACGACTGAAGGCCCTAAGCGACGTGGAGGTCATTCAGGGCATCGAGGCCCGCGTCATCATGCTGGGCTTCGATCAGGAGCCGGGCGGTGCCTCCGAGGCCGACATGTTCCTTGACCCGCAAGCGCGCCAGGCGGTGGCGGCCGCGGTGAATGTGCCCGCGATCCTGCAGACGATCATGCGCGGCAATGCGGAGGAGGCAAGCCAGCTCGTCAGCCCCGCCATGCGCGGCTTTTCCGATGCAAATGCCCGCCCTTACGCCTTTGATCAAGACGGCGCCCGCGCCCTGGTGGAAGACGCGGGCCTTGCGGGCCAGACCATCAACTTTCGCTGCCCCAACGACCGCTACCTCAATGATGAGGCCGTCTGCCAGGCGATCACCGGAATGCTCGCCCAGGTGGGAATGGACGTCTCGCTTGATGCTGTTCCGGTGTCAAATTACTGGCCAGAGCTTCGCGCCGACAATTTTGACATGTACCTTCTGGGCTGGTCACCGGGCACATTTGATGCCGAGCATCCGATCCGCTTCCTCGCCTCCACGCCCAACGAAGAAAAACGTCTGGGTAGCTGGAACTTCGGCGGGTACTCCAACGCGCGCATTGACGAGCTTCTGCCGATGATCCAGTCGGAAATCGACGACACGGCCCGCCAGGCCATGCTCGATGAAGCGGCCGCAATCATGCAGCAGGAGGTGGCCTACGTTCCGCTCTATGTGCAGCCCCTCGTCTGGGGCACGCGGGCCAACATCGACCTGACGCAGCGGCCCGACAACTTCTTCATCCTGCGTTGGGTCACCGTAAACTAGTCAACGACCGCCCCCGGGAAGGCCCTGGGGCGGCGCATGCGGGAAGAACGTGATGCTCTCCTACATCCTCAAACGCATCGGCCAGTCGATCCTCGTGCTTCTCATCACGGGGTTCGTGGCCTTTTCGATGTTCACGTTCGTGGGCGACCCGATCGACAACATGCTGGGGCAGGAGCGCACACAGGCAGACATCGACCGTCTGCGCGCGCAACTCGGCCTCGATCAGCCATTCGCCGTTCAGTACTACAGGTTTCTTGAACAAGCCGCGCAGGGCAACTTCGGGATCTCCTACCGCCAGGGGAGGCCCGTCTCAGAGATCCTCTTGGAACGGGCACCGGCCACGCTGGAGCTTGCCTTTGTCTCCGGTCTCTTTGCGATCGTGCTTGGCATTGCGCTGGGCGTGTTCACGGCCATTCGCCGGGACGGCATCGCCGCGAACATCATCATGTCGGTATCTCTCATCGGTGTATCCCTGCCGACGTTCCTGATCGGTATCCTCCTGATCTACCTTTTCTCGGTCGAGCTCGGCTGGCTGCCATCTTTCGGGCGCGGTGATGTCGTCGAGATCGGCGGCTGGACGACCGGCTTCCTCACAGCCTCCGGGCTCAAGGCGCTGATCCTGCCGTCAATTACGCTGGGCCTCTATCAAATGACCCTGATCATGCGCCTTGTGCGCTCCGAGATGCTGGAGGTCATGCGCCAGGACTACATCCGCTTCGCCCGAGCCCGCGGCCTGAGCGAACGCGTGATCAACTTCCGCCATGCCCTCAAGAATACGATGGTGCCGGTGATTACCGTGATCGGCCTCCAGCTCGGCTCCATCATCGCTTTCGCCATCATCACGGAGACCGTGTTCCAGTGGCCCGGCGTCGGGCTTCTTTTCATCAACGCAATCCAGTTCGTCGATATCCCGGTCATGGCCGCCTATCTGATGCTGATTTCGGTCATGTTCGTGGCGATCAACCTCTTGGTCGACATCCTTTATGCTTTCATTGACCCGCGCCTGAGGGTGGCGGCATGAGGGCGTTTGTCGACAGCGATCTGTTCTACGCGTTTCGCACGACGCCGGTCGCCGTGGTGTCCTTCATCGTCGCGGCGCTCTTGGTGCTGTCAGCGGTTCTCGCGCCGCTCGTGGCACCCACGAACCCGTTTGATCCGGCATCCCTCAACCTCATGAACGGTTTCACGCCGCCCATGGCGCCGAATGATTTCACGGGCGACAGCTTTTTCATGGGTACGGATGACCAGGGCCGCGATGTGTTTTCGACGATCCTTTATGGCATGCGAATATCGCTCTTCGTGGGGTTTGCGGCCGTCCTCTTTGCCATGGTGCTCGGCATCTTCCTCGGGCTCTTGAGCGGGTATGTCGGCGGATGGACGGAGACGATCATTATGCGCGCCGCGGATGTGCAGCTCACCTTCCCGTCGATCCTCGTGGCGATGCTGATCTTCGGGATCGCAAAGGGGATCACCCCCGTCGAATATCGTGACCAGATGGCGATCTGGGTGCTTATCCTCGCCATCGGTCTGAGCGACTGGGTCCAGTTCGCGCGCGTCGTGCGCGGTGCTACCCTGGTTGAGAAATCAAAGGACTACGTCGCCGCCGCGCGCCTCATCGGGCGGTCACCGCTCACGATCATGGTGCGCCACATCATGCCCAACGTCCTGTCGCCCGTGCTGGTCATCGCCACGATCTCTCTGGCGCTCGCGATCATCGCCGAAGCAACGCTGAGCTTCCTCGGCGTCGGTGCGCCTCCCACGCAGCCATCCCTGGGCACGCTGATCCGCATCGGGCAGGGGTTCCTGTTCTCGGGCGAATGGTGGATCCTTCTCTTCCCGGCCTGCACGCTTCTCTTGCTGGCGCTCTCGGTCAACCTCCTGGGTGACTGGCTGCGGGACGCCCTGAACCCGAGGTTGAGATGATTGAAGCCCATCATGGACAAGTCTTCCCGGGGGAAGGGACCGGCGTGGCGCCGTCGCGCCTTTTTCGCGGGCCAGAAGAGAGCGCCCCATGACTGAGCCCGTCCTGTCCATCCGCAACGTCACCGTCGACATCCCCACACGACACGGCCTCTTTCAGCCGGTGCGCAATGTGTCCTACGATATCCGGCCCGGAGAGATCCGGGGCGTCGTGGGCGAGTCCGGCGCTGGCAAGTCGATGACGGGCAACGCGGTTATTGGCCTTCTCGATCCGCCTGCGCGCATCGCGGAGGGGGAGGTCTGGCTCAACGGTCGCCGCATTGACGGGCTCGACGCCGAAGAAAAGCGCGCGCTCCGTGGCAAGGAGATCGCGATGATCTTTCAGGATCCGCTGACCTCGCTCAATCCGCTCTTCACCGTGGGCGAGCAACTGGTCGAGACGATCCAGCTCCATCTCGGGATGTCTGCGGACGCCGCGCGGAGACGGGCCATAGACCTTCTCGACCGGGTTCGGATCCCCAACCCAGCGGAGCGCTTCGATCAATACCCGCACCAGTTCTCTGGCGGGATGCGCCAACGGGTGGTGATCGCGCTGGCGCTCTGCTCCGAGCCCTCCGTAATCGTTGCGGACGAGCCCACGACGGCCCTCGACGTCAGTATTCAGGCGCAAGTGCTCGACCTCATCAAGGACCTCGCGAGGGAGCGGCATGTGGGCGTGATCCTTGTCACCCATGACATGGGGGTCATCGCGGATACCACGGACCAGGTGACAGTCATGTATGCCGGCGAGGTCGTGGAACAGGGTGCCACAGGGCAGATCCTTGGCGCACCGACCCACGAATACACCAAGAGCCTCATCGCCGCCGTGCCGCGCCCGCAAGTAAAACTGCACCGCTTCCCGCAGGTGAGCTATGGCGGGCGCGATACCGCCTTCAAGATCGAGGACCTCGCGCGCAACTGGCCAGCGACAGAAAAGTCGCAATCCGGCACGTTGGTCGAGGTCCAGGGCCTGACCAAACGGTTCCTCTCTAAGGGATCGCTCCTGCCCTCGCGCCGCGAATACTTTACCGCCGTGGATGAGGTCACCTTTGACATCAAGGACGGTGAGGTCTTCGGGCTCGTGGGCGAAAGCGGCTCCGGCAAGTCCACCGTCGCGCGGATGATCGGGACGTTGTATGACGTCGATGGCGGGACGGTCCGCTTTGACGGAACCGAGATCACCGGCCTGGGTAAGGCGGGACTGGCGGCCTACCGGCGTCAGATACAAATGATCTTTCAGGACCCGTATTCCTCCCTCAATCCGCGGATGAAAGTGGGCGACATCGTTGCGGAACCCCTCGTTCACCATCGGCTCCTGCCGCGGGCAGAGATCGCACCCCGGGTGCGCGAGCTGCTCGACCGGGTGGGGCTGGCAAGTGATGCGCACCGCAAGTTCCCGCATGAGTTCTCGGGCGGCCAGCGGCAAAGGATCTCCATTGCCCGCGCGCTTGCGACGCAGCCCCGCTTCTTGATCTGCGACGAGCCGACAAGCGCGCTCGATGTCTCCATTCAGGCGCAGATCCTTAACATCCTGAAAGACCTGCAGGAGCATCTTGGCCTGACCATGCTCTTTATCTCGCATGACTTGCCGGTGGTGCGGCAGATGTGTGACCGCGTCGGCGTGATGCGCCACGGCAAGCTCGTGGAGGTGTCAGAAACGAGTGAACTCTTTGCGGCGCCGAAAGAGGACTATACGCGCGAACTTCTCAGCCTCATGCCAAAGCTCGAAGCGCTGTCCGAAGATCAACTGATGGCGCAAAAGCTCGCCTAGCGCGAGGGGGGCGGGCTGCCCGGTTCGCACCATGACGGGCCCGGTCACTCCTCGTCGAAGGGATCCCATTCTTCATCGACCTCGGGCAGCGCGTCGACTTCGGCCTCTGCCGCGATGTCCTTGGCGGTCCGAATGTCGATGATCTTCGCGTCCGGGAAGGCCTCGAACACCGCCTGCACCATCGGATGCGCGCGGGCCTCGTCTTTCAGGCGAAGTGCCTCGGCGTCACGCACCTCGGCAATCGTCGGTTCCCCACCTTCGGCCTCCACGACGATCGCCCAGCGGTTTCCGGTCCAGGCCTGCAAACGCTCCCCGAGGCGCTGGGCGAGGTTCGCGGGCGCTTGCGGGGCAGGGGCGAAGGTGATCCGCCCGGGTGTGTAGGAGATGAGGCGCAGACCGGTCTCGACCTCCACCAGCAGTTTCACGTCGCGGTGGGTGCGGATCAGGCTGACGACATCGTCAAAGCGCGCATATCGCTCGAGACCCGGCGCGGGGGCCGCAGCCGGGGCCAGCGCCGTGACGGTGGCACCCTGGGATGCCCTTGCGGTGGGGCTGTTGCCATGCAGGGGCGGGGCCGGCGGTGAGGTCGGCGCGGTGGGAGCCGCTGGCATCGGCGGAGGCGTGCTGCCTTGGAGCTTTCGCACCAGATCATCGGGGGAGGGCAGATCAGCCACATGGGTGAGCCTGATCACGGCCATCTCAGCGGCCATCATGGCGTTGGGGCTCTTGGCGACCTCATCGAGGGCCGCCAGCAGCATCTGCCACTGGCGCGTGAGCGCGCGCATGGGAAGCCCGGCGGCCATGGCCTGCCCCCGGGCCCGTTCGTCGGGCGAAATCGTGGGGTCTTCGGCGGCATCCGGCGTGATTTTGACGACGCTGATCCAGTGCGTGATCTCCGCCAAATCCCGCAGCACGGCCATCGGGTCGGCCCCGTCTGCATATTGGCGCGACAGTTCCGAAAGCGCGGCTGCCGCGTCTCCCTTCATGATGAGGTCGAAGAGATCGAGAACCCGACCGCGATCCGCCAGCCCGAGCATGGCACGGACCTGATCGGCCGTCGTCTCGCCCGCGCCATGGGAAATCGCCTGATCGAGGAGGGACGTCGCATCCCGCGCTGAACCTTCCGCCGCGCGGGTAATCAGCGCCAGGGCATCGTCGGCGATCTGCGCGCCCTCTGCGGTGGCGATCTTCTTCAAAAGCGTGATCATCACCTCAGGCTCGATGCGCCGCAGGTCAAAGCGCTGGCATCTCGACAGCACCGTGACCGGAACCTTTCGGATCTCGGTCGTGGCGAAGATGAACTTCACATGGGCGGGCGGCTCTTCCAGGGTCTTCAGGAGCGCGTTGAACGCTCCGGTAGAGAGCATGTGCACTTCGTCGATGATGTACACCTTGTAGCGCGCCGAGGCCGCCCGGTAGTGCACGCTGTCGATGATCTCGCGGATGTTTGCCACGCCCGTGTTTGAGGCTGCGTCCATCTCCAGGACGTCCACGTGGCGGCCTTCCATAATCGCCGTGCAGTGCTCGCAGACGCCGCAGGGCTCTGTCGTGGGCCCGCCGTTGCCGTCCGGGCCGATGCAATTCATGCCCTTGGCGATGATCCTGGCCGTTGTCGTTTTGCCCGTGCCGCGAATCCCCGTCAGGATGAAGGCCTGCGCAATGCGGTCGGCCTCAAACGCATTCTTGAGGGTGCGGACCATGGCATCCTGTCCGACGAGATCGGCGAACGTCTCGGGCCGGTACTTTCGTGCGAGCACCTGATAGGCAGTGTCGGTCATTTTGGTCCCTTTGGCAGCCAGCGCACCCTAATCGCGCTGTTGTGGGGCGTCCAGCGATAGGCTAATCGGAGGCGAGGCCAAAGGGCAGGCCGCCGATCCGTGGAAAGCAAACGCCGCCCCGTCAATGCGACGATACATATTGCGGATGATCCCGCGCCCCTTCGCAAACGGATCTTGGGGCCTTGAGCGGAGGATTTCCCATGGATGGCGACACACGCCTCGACAGCCTCAAACGCGAGGCAAAACGTCTTCAAAGGGCCCACGAACGTGGCGAAAGGCAGGCCACGCTTCAGACGCGGCAATGGCTTGGTGAGAAGGCGCCGCTGAAACGCGCCGATTTCCTGCACGCCGTGGCGCGGGAGCGCGGGTTTGAAAGTTGGCCCAAGCTCAAAGTCGCCGTAGAGGCTGAAGGGTATGACCTCGCCCAGGCGCGCGCCCGGTTGGTCCAGGCGCTGTTCTTCGGGCAAAAGGTCTGGGTCGAGCGGCTCCTCGCGCAGTTTCCGGATATCGCGCGGGGCCAGTTTCATTTGGCCTGCGCCCTCTATGACGTGGCTGCGGTCGACGCTGCCCTGGCGCAGGAGGCATCCCTGGCCACAAAGGTCTTTGGTCGGCGCAGCGCGGTCCTGCACCTCTGCTTTTCCAGGTATCACACGCTGGTGCCGGAGCGCGCGGATCAGGCGCTTGCCGTGGCCCGCCTCCTCATCGCGGCGGGGGCGGATGTGAATGATACGTTTCCCGAATCTTCCGGCTCAGATCATCGCTTGTCCGCCCTCTACGGCGCGTCCGGCCATGCCTGCCACATGGGATTGACGCAGCTCTTGCTGGAGGCCGGAGCCAATCCCAATGACAACGAGTCGCTTTATCACGCGACCGAGCAGCGCGACCGTGTCGCTCTCGCGCTGCTTTTGCAGCATGGCGCGCGACCGGGGGGGACGAACGCGCCCTTCCGCGCGATGGACTTCGACGACGTGCGCGCCGTGGAGATGCTGATCGACGCGGGCTGGGACCCCAATGAGGGGATTTCAGAGCATCCGAGTGGTCCCGCGGCTTTGGGCCTCTCGGCGGTTCACCACGCCGTCCAGCGAGGGTGCGGGGCGCCGATGATCCGGCTCCTGGCAGCGCGCGGTGCGCGCCTCGATGTGCTCAGAAGAGGGCTGGGGGCCTACGCCCTGGCACGGCTCTATGGCAATGATGCGGCCGCCGATGCGCTTGCGGAACTCGGCGCGTCGCAGGACGTTCCCGACACTGTGGCGGCGCTGCGCGCCGGAGCGGGGCCCCTGAACGTGGCTGAGCTCCCCGATGAGGTTCGTGGCCTTGTCGCAGAGCTTGCCAGCCAGCCCGAGCGCCTTCCGCGCGTGAAGGAATTGATCGCAGCCGGTCTTGAATGGGACCGGGCAGACAGGCTCGGCCTGACGCCGGTGCAGGTGGCCGGCTGGAACGGACTGCCAGAAATGATGGCTTACTTTCTCGCGCTCAAGCCCGACCTGAGCCACGTGAACGGGTTCGGCGGGACGCTTCTGTCCACGATCATTCACGGGTCCGAGAATGCCCCGGACGCCCAGGGTCAGGACCACGTGGCGTGCCTTGAACTCGCGCTGCGTGAGGGCGTTGCGTTGCCAAGACCCGCCATCCGACATGCGGGCCGGGAGGATGTGGTGGCTTTCCTCGAAGAGTGGGGGGAGCGCTATCCGGGGCAGGTGGTGGAACATGGAATCGCGTGAGCTCTGAAGATTTTTCTGAGGAAGATTCTCGGCGGGTGCGAGGGCGTCC
>JBCDGS010000033.1:0-35206 GCA_038751055.1 Pseudomonadota bacterium
CCGCAATCCGCAACGCGCGCATCGGACAGGGGATCTAGGTCGTCTAATGCTGCTGCCACGCCTGATTAGCCCTGACCGAGCAGGGCTATGAGACGATCATGGTGAACTGCAACCCGGAGACGGTGAGCACCGACTACGACACGTCCGACCGCCTCTATTTCGAGCCCCTGACCTTCGAACACGTGATGGAAATCCTGCGAGTGGAGCAGGAAGCCGGAACGCTCCATGGTGTCATCGTGCAGTTTGGCGGGCAGACGCCGCTGAAGCTTGCCAATGCGCTGGAAGAGGCCGGGATCCCCATCCTCGGCACCACGCCCGACGCTATCGATTTGGCCGAAGATCGCGAGCGGTTTCAGGCGCTTGTCACTGAGCTGGGGCTCAAGCAACCCAAGAATGGCATCGCTCATGCGGACGCCGAGGCCCTCGACATCGCCGCAGAGATCGGTTTTCCGCTGGTGATCCGCCCGTCCTACGTTCTGGGCGGCCGCGCCATGGAGATCGTGCGCGACCAGGCGGGACTGGAGCGGTACATCAAGGAGGCCGTGGTGGTGTCCGGGGACAGCCCGGTCCTGCTCGACAGCTATCTCGACGGCGCGATAGAGCTCGACGTGGATGCGCTCGCGGATGGCACGGATGTCCACATCGCGGGGATCATGCAGCACATCGAGGAGGCCGGCGTCCATTCCGGCGACAGCGCCTGCTCGCTGCCGCCTTATTCGCTGGCAGCCGAGATCATCACAGAGGTCGAACGCCAGACCCGCGAACTGGCCCTGGCGCTGCATGTGCGCGGCCTGATGAATGTCCAGTTTGCTGTGAAAGACGGCGAAATCTATCTGATTGAGGTCAATCCCCGCGCCTCGCGCACCGTGCCCTTTGTGGCCAAGGCCGTGGGCTCCCCCATCGCGGCAATCGCTGCCCGCGTCATGGCGGGCGAGAAGCTGAGCGCCTTTGATCTGGTGGACCCCAACATCCCCAGCTTCGCCGTCAAGGAAGCCGTCCTCCCCTTCGCGCGCTTCCCGGGTGTCGATACGCTGCTCGGGCCCGAGATGCGCTCCACGGGGGAGGTCATGGGCTCGGACCCGAGCTTCCACCGCGCGTTCCTCAAGGCCCAAATGGGCGCGGGCGTGACGCTGCCCAAATCCGGCAAGGCGTTCTTGTCCATCAAACCCGCCGACAAGACGGAGATGCTGATCGACACCGCGCGCACGCTGACCAAGCTGGGCTTCACGCTGGTGGCCACGTCAGGGACGGCCGCCTACCTCGCCGAGACAGGCATCGAGAGCGAGATCGTCAAGAAAGCCTACGAGGGCCGCCCCAACATCGTCGACGCCATGAAAGACAGCCAGATCGCGCTGGTGATGAACACCACCGAAGGCGCCCAGGCCGTCGAAGACTCGCGCTCCATGCGCAACGTCGCCCTCATGGACCGCATCCCCTACTACACGACGCTAGCCGCGAGCCACGCCGCCGCAAAGGCGATGGAGGCCGGGGCTGAGGGGGATCTGGACGTGGAGCGGTTGCAGGGTTAGGCTTGGCGTTTGCGCAGTCGTGGCATAAGTATTTGTAATGAGCAGCAATATCCTAACCTTTAGTTCTGGAGTATACACTCCCAGACAAGCCGCGAGGCTTGTTGGTGCAAAGCCTCGTGATGTTCTTAGATGGACCAGAGGAAGCGGTCCTTCAGAGCCAATTTGGCGCGCCCATTATCAGGGCTTGGACGATACCACCGAAATCAGTTTCCTCGATCTGATTGAAGTAAGGGTAGTAAGCGCGCTTCGGCGCGAAGGAGCAACGCTGCAAGCCATCCGCTACGCCATCCAAATCGCAAAGAACGAGTTCCGAATTGAGCGGCCTTTGGCGAGCCAAAAATTCTACCTATCAGGCACTGAGATACTGATGGACGCCGTAGAAGGTGATGGTCAACTTGTGAGCCTATCAAAGAGACGCCCGACACAAAAAGTATTCAAAAGGATTATCGAGCAAAACCTTGAAGATGTTGAGTACGAAGATGATGTGGCAGCTCGATGGCGACCCAATTGGGTGAGCGGAATTGTCCTCGATCCTAAACGTCAATTTGGAAATCCGATCCTTGATGACTTCGGCCTGTCAACTGAGACAATCCGACGAGAGCTCGAAAACGAACTTACCGAGAGAGAGATATCTTCACTCTATGAAGTCCCGCTTGATCTGGTGAAAGCAGCCAAGAAATTTGAACTGCGTCTTGAGGAGAATCTGGCGGCGGCTTGAAGGTACTTTTTGACTATAACATGCCCCCAAAGATGGCTCGCGCTCTCAATGAATTTGTTGAGAGCGATGGGCACAGAGCGCTTGCTCTTCGTGAAAAGTTTCCGACTAATATCTCTGACGTCGAATACTTCTCTGCACTCGGTCGTGAGCGTGACTGGATCGTCTTTTCAAAAGACTTGAGCAATCATAAACGACCGCCTGAGCGACAAGCGATCATGAGTTCAGGTGTTCTCGCATTCTACCTATCACGCGCGCTTCAAAAAAAGGGCCCGCACGAGCAGCTTGCGGTCATTCTTTGGCAGTGGGAACGGCTGATCCAGAGGCGGCGGGACACAAGGAATGGCATGTTCCAATTGCCGGAGAATAAAGGCTCCCAGTTTAAAACCCTTTAGGCAATTCCGCCCCATTCTCGCCACATTCTGCCCGCATCTCGGTAGCTGACAGGCAACACTCCGAGAAGGCTCCTGAAATGGCCCCGGAAACAGAAGGGTGGCCCGCGTTTGAGGCGGATCCGGTGGAGGCGTTTTGGGCGCCGGGGCGGGACGTGGGGCTCACGCTCCTGAGCGATCCGGGCGCGGCGTGGACGACGGTCAAGGGCGGGACGATCCGGGCCGTGGGGCTTTCCGATCATGCGGAGATCAATCAGCGCTGGTTTGACGAGCGGCTGCGCGTGGCGGAGCGCTTCATGGCCTCCTCCGTGGTGGAGTTTGCGACGGCCCCTGCCCTGGCACAGGATGTCTCGATCCGGCAGAACACGCTGGCGGTGAACGGAAAATGGCTCCTTGCGGGGCCTGCGGGGGACCGGATGATCGCCCATTGCCAGCACGCCTGGCGGAAGGCCGACAAGAAGCCTTTCTGGGGCAAGCGGTTCCGGGCGCATCTTGAGGACACCCCCACCGGGATGCCGCGGGTGACAGGCGAAGACGTCCGCGATGTGCCCTTCGTGATCGAGGCCAAGAACCTCAAGAACTACTACCATTTCACCAAGGAGGTGCTGGCCGCGCTCACGGCGCTGGACGAGGTACCGGGCCACCGCGCGCCCATCGTGATCGTCTACCAGAAGCACCCGCCCGCCCCCTTCGTGCAGCGGTTCATCGAGGCGCTGTTCCCCGAGCTTGCCGCCCGTGTGGAGTACCGCGAGGCGCCGCAGCGCATCCCGCGAGCGATCCTGTGCTGGTACGGCGATTACGCAGAGCTGCAGGGCCCCGCGCATGGCCATTGGGGGGCGCGCCATGCCTTTGAGACGACGCCGACGGGGGCCGGGATTTCGATGATCCTGCGCCATTGCGGCTATGCCCGCGCGCTGCGTCTTCTGCGGGAGCGGGCCCTGCGCGCCATCGAGGGCAAGGCGTTCAGCCACCTGCCGCGCAGGTTCTGGGTGACGCGGACAGGTGGCAATGACCGCGCCCCGAAGATGGAAGCTGCAATCATCGCGGCCTTTGGCGCGCGCGGGTTCGAGACGTTGGCGTTCGAGGACCTCTCCCCCCTCGAACAGATCGCGGCGATGGCGCGGGCCGACGCGATGGCGTCCTATCACGGGGCCGGCTTCACCAACATGATGTATGCCGCGCCGACCACGAAGGTGATCGAGCTTGGCACCCTCCAGACCGGGATCCAGCGGGTGGGGGATTTCAGCGCCTTCGCCCATGTGTCGAGCTGCGACTACACCCATGCTGTGGCCGATTTTGACCATGACGGCCCTGACGTCATCCCGCCCTTGCGCGGGAACGGGCTATACGCGGTGCACCTTTCGGAGGCCGGGCAGACCCGACTCATGGCGCATGTGGACGGCCTTCTCCGGTGACCTCTGGGACGTAAGGCCAAGGATTGACGCTGCCCCCGCAAAGGCGTCTAACGTCGGGAGAGAGGGGCCCTTCATGTACCAGCCAGCGATCACGGGATCGGGCGTGTTCACACCTGCCAACGTCATCACGAATGACGAGCTCGTCGCCGCCTTCAACGCCTATGCCGACCTCGAAAACGCGCGCAATGCCGAGGCCATCGCCGCCGGGGAGGCAGCTGCCGTGCCCCACTCGTCGGCGGAGTTCATCCGGGCCGCGAGCGGGATCGAAAACCGCTTTGTCCTCGACAAGGCAGGCATTCTTGACCCTGAGGTGATGCATCCTCGCCTGGCGCCCCGCCCAGACGAGGCCCCGTCGCAGATGGCGGAAATGGGCGTGGAGGCAGCCCGGACGGCGCTGTCGATGGCGGGCCTCGACGCCGGGGACATCGACTTTACGCTCTGTGCGGCGTCAAATCATGAACGCGCCTATCCGGCTATCGCGGTGGAAATCCAGGACCTTCTCGGCGCCGGCGGGTTTGCCTATGACATGAACGTCGCCTGTTCTTCGGCGACATTCGGCCTTCAGACGGCCGCTGACATGATCCGCACGGGCAGCGTCAGGAAGGCGCTCGTCCTGTGCCCGGAGATCTGTTCGGCCCATCTCGAGTGGCGGGATCGGGACTGCCACTTCATCTTTGGCGACGTGGCAACCGCCCTCGTGGTGGAGCGCGCGGAGGACAGCAGCGCCGCGAAGTTCCTCGTGAACTCCACGCGCTGTGCCACGCAGTTCTCGAACAACATCCGCAACAACAACGGATACCTGCGGCGCGCCCATGGGCAAATGGAGGACCGCCGGGACATGCAGTTCATGCAAAACGGCCGCCGCGTCTTCAAGGAGGTCCTGCCCCTCGTCTCGCGTCACATTGCAGACCATTTGTCCGAGGAAGGCGTCGCCAACACGGATCTCAAGCGCCTCTGGCTGCATCAGGCCAACAAGAGCATGAATGACTATATCGGCAAGAAAGTGCTCGGGCGGGATCCGGCCCCGCACGAGCAGCCAAACATCTTGCAGGACTACGCCAATACCTCGTCTGCGGGCTCGGTCATCGCCTTCGCGCAGAACTCGGCGGATCTCGAGCCGGGCGATACGGGGCTCCTGTGCTCCTTCGGGGCGGGTTATTCGGTGGGCTCCGCGATCCTCGAGCGCGCTTGACCCACGGCGAGGGACGCAGCTTGGCCAAGATCGAGGGGCCAGCCCCTCGAGCTCCCCGAAGTACGACGCACAAGGAAAATGGGAGCGCATTCCATACGTCTTCTTTGTGCCCCGTACTTACTGCTGATGTCTGCACCGCGGCGCGTGCCTGCGAATGAGGGGCGTGTCATCCGGCTTTGCCTCCGTTCGGATCCCTCAGCAGGGCGCCCCCGAGCGAAGCGAGGCCACCGATGGCCGAACGCGGAGCGTGAGGGGGAGGCGGGCGGGCCCGATCTCGGGGTCAGCGCGGCGCTAGCTGCTCACGCGCTTGTGGACATCCTCGAGCGTTTCCACCCGCTCGGAATAGCGGTCTGTGAGCATGGCAGCGCGGGCACGGGTCATGATGGTAAAGCGCGCGAGCTCCTCCATCACGTCCACGAGCCGGTTGTAGTAGCTCGATGGCTTCATCCGGCCGCCGTCAAACTCCTTCCAGGCCATGGCAACAGAGCTTTGGTTCGGGATCGTGACCATGCGCATCCAGCGCCCGAGAATGCGCAGCTGATTGACCGTGTTGAAACTTTGCGACCCACCGGACACCTGGCAGAGCGCGAGCGTCTTGCCCTGGGTCGGTCGGATCCCGCCAATGGCCGAGAGCGGGATCCAGTCGATCTGCGCCTTCATGATCCCTGTCATGGCGCCGTGCCGCTCCGGCGAGGACCAGACCATGCCTTCACTCCACAGCGCGAGTTCGCGCAGTTCGGCGACTTTCGGGTGGTCTGCATCCGCGCCGTCGTCCGGGAGCGGAAGGCCGGACGGGTCAAACATGCGCGTCTCGCAGCCCAGCGCGCGAAGCACCCGCGCGCCCTCCTCTGCGACTTTCCGCGAGTAGCTTTGCGCCCTCAACGATCCATAGAGCAGTAAGATCCGGGGGGCGTGGCGGTCATCGCCGGGTGCGGTCAGCGCATCCCAGTCAAGCGGCCGCAACGCTCCGGGTGCCAGGTTCGGCAGGTCGGAGACATCCATGGCCTCAGCCGGATTCCTCCTCGAGGTGCAGCTTCATGTCCAAAAGCACCTGTTGCAATGACGACGTCTCCCTGAGGAGCCGCTTGGCCTCGTTGATGGTGATGATGCCGTCCTCGATGGACTGGTGATACTCGCTCATGAGCATCGCGAAGCGCTGGGAGAGGGCCACCACATCGGCGTTCACACCGCCCGAGCTCTCGGAATTGCGGCGCTCGCGGTCGTAGCTGATGGTGATCCCGTTGAGCTCTGCGAGGGCGCTCGTCACGTAGGGAAAGTCGGCCTCCTCCTCGAGCTGGGCGACGCTGTCCACGGGCATGAAGCGGTCGGAATGCTCCTCGGTATCGGCGTAGTACCGCCCGAGCGTCGCCTTGGATTTCCCCGTCAATTCGCAGGCGCGCTCGATGCCGACGGCCTTCACCAAGGCCTCCGTGTGCTTTTTGAGGTAACTCTGTTTGCCAGCCATGGCTGCTCCTGATCCCCTGACGCGCTGCGGTCGGCGCATCGTTAACCACAATGACGGGGAAAGCGCCAAGCCTTTTCCCATATCTCCGCCAAAGTTCCCGCGTCATCTATGACCCATCCCCACGAGGGGTGTGTGTATGTACCGGCGTCCCCAAGCCGGGTGTGGTAGGCTCGTTGCATCTCGCCTCCGAGATGGGATTGGACCTCAGGTAACCCTGGGGAGAGGTGCAGCGGGCTTGCGGTGGGTTCCTTTCAGTCCCGTCAGGGACCCCGGCGTGTGACTTCGACCATCCCCCCGGGCTTCCGAGCCCACGGAAGTCTCGCGCCGCACCGCAAGTCCGATCCCCCGCCTGTGTAAAGTTTCGGCGGGCCAGTGTTAGCGGCCATGATAAGTTTGTGTTTGTGTTTTGGTGTTGTGATCTGTCGTGCAGGCACCGGCGGTACGGAGCCAGCCGCGACGACAAGGTCGCGCCGCCCCGTCGGCGTCCGCGCAAGACGGACCTGACGGGGCGTGTGTTGCCCTGAGCACGGCCCGCCTGCCCGCCGCGGATCCGTCGCTTGAACACGCTGCCGCCTCTTGGCACGAGGGGCCATGGCCAAGCTCTACTTCCATTACTCCACCATGAATGCCGGGAAATCGACGCTGCTTTTGCAGGCGTCCCACAACTACGTGGAGCGCGGGATGGCGACCTACCTCCTCACGGCGAGCTTTGATGAGCGCGCGGGCAAGGGCCAGATCGGCAGCCGGATCGGGATCGGCGCGGAGGCCGATACCTATGTTGCCGGAGATGACCTGTTCGAAAAGGTGGCGGCGCGCCTTGCCCATGGCCCCTGTCACTGTGTCTTCGTCGATGAGGCTCAGTGGCTCTCGCGCGAGCAGGTCTGGCAACTCGCGCGGGCTGTCGACGATCTTGGCGTTCCGATCATGTGCTACGGCCTGCGCGTGGACTTCAGGGGCGAGCTCTTTCCCGGATCCGCGGCGCTGTTGGCGCTGGCCGACGAGATGCGAGAGGTGCGTACGATCTGCCATTGCGGGCGGAAGGCCACGATGGTCGTCCGCATGGGCGAGGACGGGCAGGTCCTGACCGAGGGTCCTCAGGTCCAGGTCGGCGGGAACGAGACCTATGTGTCGCTCTGCCGTCGCCATTTCCGCGCGGCCATGGAGGCCACCGATGCCGCCAGCGCGCGGGCGGCTGTCTACGGGGATGCCTAGGGGCTGGCCGCTTCAGAACATGCGCCCGCCGAGTGGCACATCGAGGTCCGGCGTCAGGAGCACCACCTCGCCCGCGTCATCCGGCACTCCGAGGACGAGGATTTCAGACATGAATTTCCCGATCTGGCGCGGCGGAAAGTTCACGACGGCCATGACGCGCCGTCCAAGCACGCTTTCGGGCGTGTAGTGCTTTGTGATCTGGGCCGAGCTTTTCCTGACGCCGATCTCGGCGCCGAAATCGACCCAGAGTTTTATCGCGGGTTTGCGCGCCTCCGGATAGGGCTGGGCGTCGACCACCTGCCCTACGCGGATGTCGACCTTCGTGAAGTCGTCAAAGCCGATCTCGTCACTCACGCGACAGCTCCTTTGAGCGTTCCGTCGCCGCGCGCACGGTCGCGCGCATCAGCGCAGGAAGCTGGCCCATGAGCACTTCGAGGCCCGCCTGCGTCGTCCCATTGGGAGAGGTCACATTGACGCGCAACTGCTCGGGCGACTCTTCTCCCATGGCCAGCTGGCCCGCGCCCGCGACGGTGGCGCGCGCAAGCTCCATGGCCATCTCAGCCGGTAGCCCCTGCGCCTGCCCGGCCGCCGCCATGCATTCGATGAGGTGAAAGACATAAGCCGGGCCAGAGCCTGAGAGGCCCGTCACCGCATCCATCTGCCCCTCGTGGGTCAGCCGCACCGTCCGCCCGATCGCGCTGAGCAACCCTTCGGCCGTCTCCAGATCCGCAGCTGTTGTGGCCGCAGAGCCCACGAGCGCCGTGATCCCCTGCCCGATGGCCGCGGGCGTGTTGGGCATGGCGCGGATGACTGGCGTCTCGGCGCCGAGCATCGCGGCATAGGCTGCAAGCGACGTGCCCGCGGCGACCGTAATGAAAAGCGTGCCGCCGCCGCCGTAGTCTCGAAGCGCCGGCAGCGCCGTGGTCATCATCTGCGGCTTGACGGCCACGAGGACGACCGCTGGCGCTGCAGGCAAGGCCCCGTTCACCGCGACGCCCGTGCCCATCACCCAATCGGATGGAGACGGATCAAGCACGTGAACCGCGCCCGGCGCGAGCCCTTCGGCCAGCCACCCCGCGAGCATGGCAGACCCCATTTTCCCGCAGCCCAGCATCACGAGGCCACGGGAGCCGATCTCCTTGAAATCCATTGTATCCCCCATATCGGGGGCGACGTTAGGCGCGGCCGTAAGCCTCGGCAATAGCCACTTGCATGGCATCCTCGAGATCGCGTTCGCCCCAGGTCACGAGTTGGAAGGCGGGGTAATAGCGTTCGGCGCTCAGCACCGCCGCAGAGATCATGGTGTCGATCTGGTCGGGCGTCGCCACCTGTCCGCCCGACAGGATGAGCCCGTAGCGATAGACCATGAGCTTCTGGCTCTTCCAATACGTGAAGGCCCCGGCCCAGCAATTGTCATTCACCCGGTTCAGCGCCGCGTTCAGCGCCTCGTGGCGATGTTCGGGCGGCTCCATGTCGAACGTGCAGATCAGGCGCAGTGTCTCGTCATAAGCCGACCACGCCAGGGTAATGGAATAGGTGCGCCACTGGCCCTCGACCGCCATGGCGATCTGTTCGTCGGAGATACGGTCGAACTCCCAGTCCTGATACTCGGCGATGTGTTCGACGATGTCGATCGGGTGAAGATCGTCGATCTCGTGGATGGTCTCGGAAACTGCCATGGCGTGCCCCCTTTAGGGTCTATAGCGAGAAAGGCGTGACAGCGCCCCACTCCTTGGTGGCTGCTCTAGGGGGTGTGGGGTTGCCTGACCCCCATACCTCATATGGTGGGCGGCGGGGCCACGTCTGTAAAGTGCTATTTTGGGGGAGGCAGCAATAAGTTGTGGACAGGCACGCCCGCTGCCCAAAATGTCGCCCTGTTCGGCTGTCGGCTGGTATCCGCAAAACCGGACGTTGTCCGCAGAAAAGGGCGCATGGCTGACCCTGCGCCCAAATTTCTTTGAAAGAAATTTGCCCGAACTCTTTGAAAGAGTTCGCCTACCCCTTGGCTTCGAGCGCCTCGATACGCGCCTTGAGCGCGTCGTTTTCCTCACGCGCCTTCTGCGCCATGGTGCGCACGGCGTCGAATTCCTCGCGCGTGACGAGGTCGCGGTCGGCGAGGAAGCGGTCCACGAGGCTTTTCATGGCCGTTTCCGCCTCTTCGCGCGCGCCCTGGGCGACACCCATGGCGTTGGTCATCAATTGGCTGATGTCATCCATCATCTTGTTGCGGGTCTGCATGATCGTGCCCTCCTTGGCTTGCCTCCTATATGGGGCGCGGGCGCGGCGGGCTCAACTCCCTCCCGAGCCGCGGAGCTGTGGTTGACACCGGCTCCCTGCGCGCCACAAAGCGCCCATGACCTTTGCGATCCCCTTTCCCGAGATCAGCCCCGAGATCTTTTCGATCACGCTTTTCGGGATGACGTTTGCGCTGCGCTGGTACGCGATGGCCTACATCGCTGGCATTCTCATCGCCTGGTGGATGGCCGCGCGGGCCGTCCGCAACCGCGCGCTCTGGCCCGCCGAGCCGCCTGCCAACCCCGAGCAGATCGGCGACCTTGTCACCTGGGTCATCCTCGGGGTCATCGCCGGGGGGCGCCTCGGGTTTGTGCTCTTCTACGAACCCGCCTACTACGTCGCCAATCCGCTGGAGATCCCTGCGGTGTGGCAGGGCGGGATGTCGTTCCACGGAGGCTTCCTCGGCGTGGTGATCGCGGCGCTGATCTACTGCCGCCGTCAGGGCCTGCCGCTTTTGCCCATCGCCGATGTGATGGCGCTCACCACGCCGCCTGCGATCGCGCTGGGACGCGGCGCGAATTTTATCAACGGGGAGCTTTGGGGGCGCCCGACCGATGCGCCATGGGGCGTGATCTTTCCCGGCGCTGCGGCGCAGGATTGCCCGGCCGCGTCAGGGGTCGCCGGGCTTTGCGCGCGCCACCCGTCACAGCTTTACGAGGCGGCGCTGGAGGGAGTGCTTCTTGCGCTCGTCCTCCTTTGGGTGGTCTATCGCCGCAGGGCCTTCTTTTCGCCCGGCCTGACGCTCGGCCTCTTTGTGGGCGGCTACGGAGCCGCCCGCTTCGTTGTGGAGTTCTTTCGCCAGGCAGATGCGCAATTCATCACTCCGGACAACCCTTGGGGCTGGGTTCTGAGCCTCGGACCCGTGGGTCTGACCATGGGCCAGCTCCTGTCGCTGCCCATGATCCTTGTCGGCGCGGCGTTCATTGTCGCCGCCCGGCGGCGCTCTCCACAGACATCGCCTTGACGCCCCGGCAGGGCCTTGCGACGCTCGCGGCATGAGCGTCGAATTCGTCACCTCGGACCTTCTCAGCGGAACGCGTCACGGCTTTTTCACCCGCAAGGGCGGCGCGTCTTCGGGCGTGTTTGCGGGGCTGAACTGCGGCGCGGGCTCGTCGGATCAGGCCGAGGTCGTCGCCCTCAACCGCGCGCGGGTGGCCGAGGCGATGGACGTACCTGCCGCGGCCCTCATCACGCAGTATCAGGTCCATTCGGCAGATGTGACGACGGTGACGAAACCGTCCCACCGCGGCGAGACGGCCGATGCCATGGTCACAGCCGTGGAGGGCCTTGCGCTGGGTGTCCTTACCGCTGACTGCCAGCCTGTCCTCTTCGCGGACAAAGACGCAGGTGTCATCGGCGCGGCCCATGCCGGCTGGAAGGGCGCGCTCGGCGGCGTCCTCGAAGCTACCGTAGAGGCCATGATTGCGCTCGGCGCCCGGCGCGACAGGATCCGTGCAGCCATCGGCCCGTCCATCAGTCAGGCCGCCTATGAGGTGGGACCCGAGTTTTTCGACAATTTCCGCGCTGAGGATCCGGATAACGACCGCTTTTTCGCCGGGGGTCAGGGCGACCGGCTGCAGTTCGACCTCGTCGGCTATGGCCTGTCGCGCCTGCGCGCAGCAGGGGTGGAGGCGGGCTGGACGGGCCATTGCACCTATTCAGACGCGGAGAGGTTTTATTCCTATCGACGGTCAGTGCACCGCAAGGAAGCCGATTACGGGCGATTGATATCCACGATCCGGCTGTGATCTGCGTTTCCGTCTGCGCCACAATCTGCCCATTTCTTCCCAGATTTTTCACAGATACGGCCCCAACGGGGCCGCAAAGCCTGCCCATATTGTTTCTCGTAAGTTCATAGGAGGGGCAAAACTCATGAGCAAAAGACGCTGGATCACCCGGCTGACACAGGCCGCCACACAGACGGAGGACGACGCCTATCGCGCCCTCCCCTTCACGCGGCAGGTGCGGTTCGACAAGCGGTTCGGGACTATCCAACCCATCCGAAAAGTCGTGAATGCCTGACACGATGCCAGATTGCGCGCGCGACTGTTGCGCGCAATTGTGGCAAGCGCGTCGCGCGGGACGAAACAAAACCAAGTGATCGGGGCTACTGTGCAGCGAACTCTGCCAGTTGCTGTCAGTTTTTGACACAACCTTAAGATTCGCGGCGTATTGAGCGCGTATTGCGTGACCGCCGTGGGGGCCGGAAACGCCCCACTTGGTGTTTGGTTATGAATCGTCCCCTCCATGCCGGTCTGACGGCACGAAACTTGCCTCCGGCGGCACAGCCTCAGTCGGCTGGCCTCATGGTTCGCTCGGACCAGTCCAACCCGGTAGGGCACCCTCGGCGCACGCGGCCTCTGATGCGCAAATACGAGGTGTCCTACTTGGCCTCAAACGGCGACGTTGACCGCGTTGCCCGTCTCGCTCCGGCGACGGCCCTCTTCGAATCCGCCTTCATGGCGTTTGCGCGCGGTACGCTCATCGCGACGCCGGAGGGGGCCCTCGCCGTCGAGGATCTTGAACCCGGCATGACAGTGCTCACCGTGGATGGGGGGCCCGAACCCGTCGTCTGGACGGGATCCACGACCGTGGTGCCCGGGGCCTCGGGCCAAAGTGAAGGGGCCGGGCGGCTTGTCCGTATCCCCGCTGACACGATGGGCTTGCAGCGACCCAGCCATGATCTGCTTCTGGGCCTTGGCGCGCGGATCTTCCGGGTGCATCGCGGGATGCTCGTCCCCGCCTCTGCGCTCATCGACGGAGAAGCTGCATTCTCGGTCACGCCGCCCTCGCCCGTGCGCGTCTACCACTTTGCGCTGCGCCATCACGCCTGCATCCGCGCGAGCGGGATCGAGATGGAGACCTTTCATCCCGGCGACGCAGTCCGGCGCCTCGCGCGCCCGGAAATCAGGACCCTTTACATGTCGCTCTTCCCGCATGTCCGCAGCGCCGAAGAATTTGGCCCGCTCCGACTGGCGCGGGAGGCTGATGGCGAGGAGCTCGACAGTCTCGTCTAGGTCACGATCTGAGGGCGCCCGGCGCAGGAGGACCGAGGTATCGCAGGACCGGGGCGTCTCCTGACCGGGTACCCGATCAGGCCTCGCGTGCCAGCCTCTGGGTCATCACATCGAAGGGGACGCCGGGGATGTCCTTGGCGCCCCGGATCACGAGCGACGTCTTCACCTGCGCCACATTGTCGGCGCGCAAAAGCTCCTCGGTGAGGAAGGTCTGAAACGTGCTCAGATCCGGCGCCACGCATTTCAGGATGAAATCCACCTCGCCGTTGAGCATGTGACACTCCCGCACGAGCGGCCAGCCCGTGCAGCGCGCCTCGAAGGCGCTCAGGTCCGCCTCGGCCTGGGAATTCAGGCCGACATGGGCGAACACCTTGACTTCGAAGCCGAGGGCGCGCGCATCCACCTCCGCGTGGTAGCCGCGGATATAGCCGGCCTCCTCCAGCGTGCGCACGCGACGCAGGCAGGGCGGAGCAGAGATGCCCACGCGCTTGGCGAGCTCAACATTCGTCATGCGCCCGTCCTCCTGAAGCTCGGCCAGGATCATTCGGTCGATGTCATCGAGTCGGTGTGAAGGCATGGGCGGTCCTTTGTGTACGGCGTTTTCTTATGCGACCGACCGCACACGCGCAACAATGTTTCACGACAGCGCAACATCACGCAATGGCGAGGAGCGCCGATCGCCCCTTTCGCGCCTCCCGCGCGCCCTCTATATCAGGGGATCAAACATCGGGGGATGCCATGGCAGAGCAGAAGAAAACGCGCGTTCTCATCGTGGGTTCGGGCCCGGCGGGGTACACGGCGGGTGTCTACGCGGCGCGCGCCATGCTGGAACCCGTGCTGGTGCAAGGCCTTGAGCCCGGGGGGCAGCTGACGACGACGACCGAGGTGGAGAACTGGCCCGGCGATACCGAGGTGCAGGGCCCCGATCTCATGATGCGGATGCAGGCCCATGCGGAGGCCGTGGGCTGCGAGGTGGTCCATGACATCATTTCAGCTGTCGATTTCTCGCGCCGTCCGTTCGTGTGTCAGTCCGATAGCGGCACTGAATACGTGGCCGATGCGCTGATCCTCGCCACCGGCGCGCGGGCCAAATGGCTCGGTCTTCCCTCCGAGGAAAAGTACAAGGGCTTTGGCGTCTCCGCCTGCGCCACCTGCGACGGCTTTTTCTACCGGGGGCAGGAAATCGTGGTCGTGGGCGGCGGAAACACGGCCGTGGAAGAGGCGCTCTTTCTGACGAACTTCGCGTCAAAGGTGACGCTCATTCACCGCCGCGATGAGCTGCGCGCGGAAAAGATCCTGCAGGACCGTCTGTTCAAGAATCCGAAGATCGAGACGCTCTGGTTCCATGAAGTCGCCGAAGTCTATGGCAACGACCAGCCTCTCGGGGTCGAAGGCGTGAAGGTCAGGCACACGGAAACCGGTGAGGTGACCGACATCCCCTGCAAGGGCTTCTTCGTCGCCATCGGGCACGCACCGGCCAATGAGCTCGTCAAGGACGTACTCGAGACGCATATGGGCGGTTACGTCGTGACGCAGCCTGATTCCACGGCGACCTCGATTCCGGGCGTCTTCGCGGCGGGCGACCTCACAGACCACAAGTACCGCCAAGCCATCACGAGCGCCGGAATGGGCTGCATGGCCGCGCTGGAAGCCGAACGCTTCCTCGCGGAACACGGCGAGGCAGAGCGCGAGACCGTCACCGAACCGCTCGGCTATGGCGCAGAAGCACCAGCAGCCGAGTAACGCTCCGGTCGCGTCTTCTTTGTGCTTTGTACTTCCGCCGGAGGCATTCGGCGGTTGCTGCCTGTACAATGCTTGACATCACGCGCCGGGCGTCGCACTTCGCCTGCGATTTATGGCGGGGACGAAGATGGCCGAGACATTCGCGGGCACCAAGCAGGTAAAGTGGAACGGGGGCGTGCAGCCCGAGAGCATGGAGATCCTGACCGGGACCGGTGGCGCGATCGTCTCCCCCACCAAGGTCGGCTACATCATCATGACCTCCGACCGCGCCGGGCTCGACCGCAAGTTCGACGCCAAGGAGCGAAACCTGAACAAGCCGGGCGTCGTGCTGTGCGGCTCCATGGAGCAGCTCAAGGCGCTGGCGGAGCTCAACGCGGAAATCGAGGCGTTCTACCAGGCCCATTGGGACCGGGATGTCCTGTTGGGCTGCATCCTGCCGTGGCGCGCCGACGCAGAGCAGCATATCCCGCAGGATGGCTCGGCCGAGTTGATGCGCGACGGGCGCAAGACGTCGTGTTTCGTCATCAAGTTCGGCGTGCCGTCCGAGATGGTGTGCCGCGAGCTTTGGGAGACGCAGGGCAAGCTGGTCTTTGCGTCCTCGGCCAACCCGTCGGGCAAGGGCAATCGCGGCCTCGTGGAAGGGATCGGAGAGCGGATCGCCTCAAAGGTCGATCTGATCGTGGAAGCCAATGACTATGTTGCCTCCATTCAGCCCGATGCGACGTTGGAAACCCGCTATGAGCAGGGTGTCATGGTGTCCATGGTCGATAGCGAGGGCACCCTGGTGCCCCTCCAGAACGGCAACCGCGACGTGACGCCTGGGCCGGTGCTGATCCGCAAGGGCCTGGCATGCACCGAAATCATGGAGATGATGAGCGAGCATTTCATCTCTTGGGATTATCGGCACGGCCATTATTACTGACGACGGTTTGAAGACAGGCGATGGGTTGGAACAACCCATCCTACGGCGCCCCGTGAGATCCTTCGCGGGGTGTTTTTGTTTGGGAAACGCAGTAGTGCCGCACTTTTGGCTTTGTTCAGCCGTGAACACATGCAATACGTTCACGCATGAACACTACTGGGCACCACGATAGCGAAGATCAGCTCTTCCGCCTGCTGCATCAGCTTGATGCCGCACAGGGCGCGTCCCAGCGCGCCATGGCAGAGGCGCTCAAGATCTCGCTGGGGCGCCTGAACGCCCTTCTCAAGGACGCTGCCGCGCGCGGCCTCATCGCCATTGAAGACCGGCCCGGCCCGGACAAGCGCAAGCGCTTTGCCTACGGCCTCACGGCGCGCGGCGCGGCGCACAAGAATTCCCTCGTGGACGCGTTTCTTGCCCGCAAGTTCGCGGAATACGACGCACTTCACCAAGAACTCACCGGGGCCACGACCGGCCTCGACCCTCAAAACCTTCTCAGCAGGACAAGACTGATGCAAAACAACCTCGCCCCGATCCCGGAGCTCTATGTCTCCTATGACAGCGCCCAGAAGATGAAGATGGAAGCCGCCGAGCTCACGTCCTGGGACCTCACCCCGCGTCAGATCTGCGATCTGGAGCTCTTGATGAATGGCGGCTTCAACCCGCTCAAAGGGTTCCTGAGCGAGGCCGATTACGACGGTGTCGTCGAGAACATGCGCCTGACCGACGGCCAGCTTTGGCCGATGCCGATCACGCTTGATGTGAATGAGGCCTTCGCCGAAGGGCTCGAAATCGGGCAGGACATCGCGCTGCGCGATCAGGAGGGCGTGATCCTTGGCACCATGACCGTCACGGACCGCTGGGAACC
This sequence comes from Pseudomonadota bacterium, assembly GCA_038751055.1. Lineage (GTDB taxonomy): Bacteria > Pseudomonadota > Alphaproteobacteria > Rhodobacterales > Rhodobacteraceae > Shimia_B. Next base: position 16,763 of record JBCDGS010000033.1, read on the forward strand.
GAACAAGGCGCGCGAGGCGCAGAACGTCTTTGGCGCCGATGACAGCGCGCATCCGGCGGTGAACTACCTGCACAACCAAGCGGGCAAGATCTATCTGGGCGGGCCCGTGACGGGCATTCAGCAGCCGATCCACTACGATTTCCGCGCCCGGCGTGACACGCCCAATGAGCTGCGCGCCTATTTCCGCAAGCTCGGCTGGCGGCGCATCGTGGCCTTCCAGACCCGCAACCCCCTGCACCGCGCCCATCAGGAGCTGACGTTCCGCGCCGCAAAGGAGGCGGAAGCCAACCTCCTCATCCACCCTGTGGTGGGAATGACGAAACCCGGCGATATCGATCACTTCACGCGCGTGCGCTGCTATGAGGCGGTGCTGGATCAGTATCCGGCCTCCACGACGACAATGAGCCTTCTAAACCTCGCCATGCGCATGGCCGGCCCGCGCGAAGCCGTCTGGCACGGGCTCATCCGCAAGAACCACGGCTGCACGCATATGATCGTCGGCCGCGACCACGCGGGACCGGGCAAGAACTCTGCCGGGGAGGACTTTTACGGGGCCTATGACGCCCAGGACCTGTTCCGCGAGCACGAGGCCGAGATCGGCATCGAGATGGTGGACTTCAAGCACATGGTCTACGTTCAGGAACGCGCGCAATACGAGCCCGCAGACGAGATCAAAGACAAGGACGACGTGACGATCCTGAATATCTCGGGCACGGAATTGCGGCGCCGTCTTCAGGAAGGGCTGGAGATCCCGGAATGGTTCTCCTTCCCCACGGTCGTCAACGAGCTGCGTAAATCGAAGCCGCCGCGCGCCAAGCAGGGCTTCACGGTTTTCTTCACGGGTTTTTCGGGCTCCGGCAAGTCGACGGTCGCCAACGCTCTCATGGTCAAGCTCATGGAGATGGGCGGGCGTCCGACGACCCTCCTCGACGGGGATCTGGTGCGCAAGAACCTGAGTTCCGAGCTTGGCTTTTCGAAGGAACACCGCGACCTCAACATCCGCCGCATCGGCTATGTCGCGAGTGAGATCACGAAGAACGGCGGCATCGCCATCTGCGCGCCGATCGCGCCCTATGCGACGACCCGGCGTGCGGTGCGCGAGGATATCGAGCAGTTTGGCGCCTTCTGCGAGGTCCATGTCGCCACCTCCATCGAGGAGTGCGAGCGGCGCGACCGCAAGGGCCTCTACAAGCTGGCGCGCGAGGGCAAGATCAAGGAATTCACAGGAATTTCCGACCCCTATGACGTGCCTGAGAACCCGGAGCTGAGCCTCGATACCGAGGGGACTGATGTCGATTACTGCGCGCAGCAGGTGCTGCTGAAGTTGCAGGAGATGGGGCTTATCGCGGCCTGATGCGCTTTGGGTCGGCGGCGGGATGCCTCCGGCGGAAGTACAAAGCACAAAGAAGACGGGGGTGGTTCTGGACGGACCGCCCTTTGTCTATTCGGCGTTCGGGGTGAAGAGGGTTTCGCCCTCCAGGGTGTAATCCGCGATGACCTGTTGGCCCTTGCCGGAAAGCCAGGCCTCGAGGCGCTGCGTGGCAGGGGCGGCTTTGACAGGCAGGAAGGCGTATTGGTTAAAGAGCGCCGGATCTCCCTCGAAGAGGATGCGGTGGCTGCGCTGGTTGCCGAAGGTAAGCCAGCTTGCCCGGTCGCTTAGGACATAGGCATCCATGGCGACGGCGGCGTTGAGCGTGGCGCCCATGCCGCTGCCCATTTCCCGATACCAGCGGCCCGAGGCGGTGGTAGGCTCGCGCCCCGCAGACGCCCATAGCCGTTGCTCGGCCTTGTGGGTGCCGCTCTCGTCGGCGCGGCTGGCAAAACGGGCTTCGGCGGCGGCAATGCGGGCGAGGGCGGCGGCCGCATCTCGCGCGGTGGCGATGTCGGCGGGATCATCCGCGGGGCCGATCAGCACGAAATCGTTGAACATGATCTCGCGACGGTGGGTGAAATGGCCCTGGGCCACGGCGGCGGCCTCGGCCTCGGGCGCGTGGGTCAGCGCCGCGTCGATGTCACCGGCCGCGCCCAGCGACAGCGCGCGCCCCGTCCCGACGACTATCACCCGCACCGCATCCCCTGTATCCGCCTCGTAGGCTGGCAAGAGGACCGCCGCGAGGCCTGAATTCTCGAAACTCGTGGTGACGGCGAGGCGGATCTCTTCCGCCGAAACGGGGATCGCCAGAAGGCACCAGACGACAAAGAACAGCGCCCTCATCCGAGCATCTCCAGAAAGCATTCCGCGGCGGCCGGTGGGGTGGCGAAGAACTCGGCTGCCGGGATCGGGCCTGTGACGGTTCCATGGTCGACCCAGACGACCGTATCGGCGAGGCGGCGGGCCTGGCCGACGGAATGGGTCGCAAGAAAGAGGCGCATGCCGCCTTGTGCCTTGCTGCGAAAGATCTCTTCCATGGCCGCTATCGTCGGCGCGTCGAGATTGGCCGTGGGTTCGTCGAGGAAGAGGACACGGGGACGGGCGATGAGGGCGCGCGCGAGGGCGAGTTTCTGCGCCTCCCCGCCCGAGAGGCGCGGCGCGTGATTGTCCAGCATCGGCGTGAGGCCAAGCTCTCCCGCGATCGCGTCGATCGCGTCGAGCGGGTTTCGGTCTCCCCGCAGACGCAGGGGCAATGCGAGATTCTCGCGGACGGATCGACGCAACAGGATCGGGCGTTGGAAGACAAAGGCCTGTTCGGAGGGCGCCACATCGTGCCACAGCACGCGCCCCGCGCGGGGGCGTTCGAGCCCATGCAGGAGTTTCAGGAGCGTGGTCTTTCCAGCCCCGTTCGGACCCATGAGGACGGTCACGCCGACAGCATCAGCCGTCAGATCCACGGGGCCGAGCATCTGCGCGGCGCCCCGCGCGACGACGGCGCCTTCGATGGTAACGAGGGGCGCTACCATGGCCGGGACCTGTCCGCGCGCGTCAGGAAATGCAGCGCAACACTCACCACGAGCGATATCGCGATCAGAACCGCGCCGAGGGCGACGGCAAAGGCGAGGTTGCCCTTGGACACTTCGAGCGTGATCGCCGTCGTCAACACCCGCGTCAGGTGGTCGATATTGCCGCCCACGATGAGGATCGCGCCGACCTCGCCCACGGCGCGGCCAAATCCCGCGAGCATGGCCGTCAAAAGCGACCGGCGACTATCCCAGATGAGGATCCCCATGCGCTGCCGGCGGGTGGCACCGAGGGACAGGAGAAGGTCGCGATATTCGGCCCAGAGGTCCCGCACCACCTGATGGGTGAGTGACGCAACGAGGGGCAGCACGATCACCACCTGCGCGAGGATCATCGCCCAGGTCGTGAACAGGAGATCCAGCACGCCGAACGGGCCGGAGCGTGACAGCAGGAGGTAAATCACGAGCCCGACCACGACCGGCGGGAGCCCCATGAACGCATTGAGGACCGCCACCGTCAGGCGCCGTGCCCGAAAGCGCGTCACCGCCAGCCACGTGCCAAGCGGAATGCCCAGGGCCGACGCAATGGCAACCGCGCTCACCGACACTGTGAGCGAGCGTAGCGTGATTTCAAGAAGGTCGATGAACCACCCGGCCATGGTGTGCCCCTGCCCGTCGCCGGGCCGAAAATCAAGCGGCCAGAACGCGGTCTGCGACAGTGCCCAACAGATCGTCCATCGATCCCGATGGCGCCTTGTCGGCCAGTTCCGGCACCATGGAGAGGTAGGACAGGCCATGCACGAAGCACCACAGAAGGTAGGACCGCTCTATCACGCGCTCGTTGATGTCAGGTTCCCTCAGGGCCGCGCGGACTTCCTCTTGCACGAGGCCGTAGACATTCGAGCCGCTGTCTTCGATCTCGGATGGGGTGCCTAGGTCAAAGACCTGGAAGCGAAGCTGGAACATGCCCGGCTCGCTCAGCGCGAAGGTGACGTAGTTCCGGCCCATGGCGATGATCCGATCCCGGGTGCCCTTTTGGTAATGGGAGAGCTCCTCATAGAGGCCCTCGTAGTGGCGCTGCATCGCGTCCACGACAGCGCCCGTCACCAATTCATCCTTGCTTTTGAAATGCTTATAAGGGGCCGCGGTGGACACGCCCGCCAAACGGCACGCATCTGATACCGAGAAGTGATCGCGCCCCTTCTCTTCGATCAGCTGCCGGGTGGCGCGTATCAGCGCGCCCCGGAGGTCCCCGTGGTGGTAGCTGTCGCGGCGCTCTTTGATCTGCTCGTCTGCCATGCCGGTACTCTGCACGCTAAGTTTTTTCTTGTCAAAGTGAGAGACCCTTACATATGTAAGTTACTCTTACTTACAATGGGAGGCCACGATGGCTCGCCTTGCCCGCACCACCCGACGTCTTGGACAGCTTCTGCGCCTCCTGCTGCGTGTGACCGTCACGCTCCTTGTCCTTGGCGGCGCCGGAGCGGCGGTTTTCTACGGTCAATCGTTCCTTGAGGCCCGTGCCGCAGCCGTGCCAGCGCCCGAGGCCGCGCCGCTCACGCCGGTTTCCGTGCGGAGCCTTCAGGTGGAGGACGGCTATCGCCAAACGCGGTCCTTTGTGGGCCAGATTGAACCTCGCAAAACGGTGGCGGTGTCGTTCGAGCTTGCCGGCAAGCTCATCGATGTGGCGGTAGATGAAGGCGAAGAGGTGCGCGCCGGGCAGCTTGTCGCCGCCCAAGACGTGGACCTTCTGGAAGCGGATCAGGCACAATTGACGTCCTCCAGACAGGCGCTGGAAGCGCAGCGGGACTTCGCCTTGCAGCGATTGGAGCGTGCGGAGCGTCTCCTCGAAAGCGGTTTTGCGAGCCAGGAACGGCTGGATCAGGCGATATCCGCCCGCGATGAGCTGGACGCACGTATCCGCGAGACGGACGCGCGCCTTCGCACGATCGCGATACGTCTCGAGAAATCGACGATCGAGGCCCCGTTTGATGGCCGCGTCACGCGCCGGTTCCTCGATGGCGGTGAGGCCCTGTCGCCCGGCCAGCCCGTCCTTGAGATCGTAGAGACCGAAGCGCCGCTGGTGCGTGTGGGCGTCCCCCTGTCCATTGCGCCCGAGACGCTGCGTGATGCCGTGCTCGTTCTGGGCGGGCGGGAATTCGCGGCGGAGTTTGTCACGCTGCGCCCCGACATAGACGCCACGACCCGAACCCGGACCGCCCTCTACCGTCCTATGGGACCGGTCCCCGCCGCCTTCGGCCAGACCGCAGAGATTCAGGTCGAAACGGAAGTGCGCGCGCGGGGGACGTGGGTCCCTGTGAACAGCCTCAAGGAAGGTGCCCGCGGGCAATGGACCCTCCTCGTGGTCGATGACGGCGACGTGGTGCAGCGGGCGACAGCCCTCGTCGTCTACGCCGAAAGCGACCGTGTCTTCGTGCAAGGCTCCTTCCCGCCCGGGACACGCATGATCGAGGAAGGCCCGCAGCGCGTCGTGCCGGGCCAGCGCGTGACTGTCGTGCCCAGCGCACGGCTGGGCGCGGTGGAGGGCTAGATGGAGACCCTGACCTACCGCACCCCGCGCCTCGTCGCGCTGATCCTGCTGACCATGATCGCCGCAGGCGCGGCAGCTTTCCTGTCCCTCGGACGGCAGGAAGATCCCACGATCACAAACCTCTTTGCCACGGTCACCACCCAGTTCCCCGGCGCCGACCCCGCCCGGGTGGAGGCGCTCGTCACCGCTGAGATAGAAGAGGAGGTCCGCACCATCGCGGAGGTTGACCTCGTCACGTCTGTCTCGCGGACGGGCGTCTCCGTGGTCTCGGTCGAGCTTTTGCAGACGCTCACCGAGACCGAGATCGAGCAGACCTGGACGGATGTGCGCGCGGCCGTCGCCCGGGCCCAGACGGCCTTTCCTGCGGGCGTCCTCGCGCCCGAGATCGACAGCGAAGGGATCAGCGCCTATTCGGCCGTCATTTCTGTCACACCGACGCACGGCGCGGTCTCGCCCGCGCTCATTTCGCGCCACGCGGAAACCCTCGCGGACCGTCTGCGCAACCTGCCATCCACCCGGGCCGTTGACCTCTTCGGCGTCCCGGAGGAGGAGGTCCTCATTTCTGTCGATCCGGTGCGCGCGGCGTCCCTCGGCCTGTCGGCGACCGAGATCAGCCAGCTGATTGCAGCCGCCGACGGCAAGGTGCAGGCCGGACGCCTGCAAGACGATGCCGACCTGTCGATCACAGTTTCAGGCGAGATCGACGCCATCGACCGCCTCCGCGCCGTGGTGCTGCGCGAAAACGCGGACGGCGTAACAACGACGCTCGCGGACGTCGCTGAGATCAGCCGCGGCATTCGCACACCCCAATCTGAATTGGCAATCGCGGGCGGCAAACCGGCTGTCCTCGTGGGTGTCCTCGCACAGGAAAACGTACAGATTGATGTCTGGATGGACCGTGTGCGGACGGCCCTTGCGGAGGGAGCTGACGCCGTGCCCTTCGGCCTCGAGGAGACGCTCCTTTTCGATCAGTCCACCTACACCGTGGAGCGTCTGCAGGGCGTGGGGATCAACATGGCCATCGGGATCGGCCTCGTGGTGGCGGTGCTGCTCGTCACGCTGGGCCTGCGCGCGGCGCTAATCGTGGCGCTCGTTCTGCCCGTCGTGTCACTGGCAACGCTGGCGACGCTGAACTTCATGGGCATCCCGCTGCATCAGATGTCGGTGACCGGCCTCATCGTGGCGCTCGGCCTTCTGGTCGACGCGGCAATCGTCATGTGCGACGAGGTCCGAAAGCGCCTGGCGCAGGGCATGGATCGCGAAGGCGCGGCAGGCGATGCGGTGCGACGCCTGGCTGGGCCCCTTCTCGCCTCGACCGTCACGACGGCGCTCGCCTTCACGCCCATGATCCTGCTGCCCGGTCCTGCGGGAGATTTCGTGGGCTCCATCGCGATTTCTGTCGTTGTGATGCTGGTCTGGTCGCTCATCATCGCGCTGACGGTCACGCCGGCCCTCGCCGCCTGGTTCATCAAAGCGCGTCCAGAGCGTGCGGGCACAGGCACCTTTGAGCGCCTCATGGGCGTCGTTTTGCGCAACCCGCTGCGCGCGCTCGCCGTGTCTTTGATCCTTCCGGTGCTGGGCTTTGCCTCCATGTCGACGCTTACCGCGCAGTTCTTTCCCGGCGTGGACCGCGACCAGTTCTACCTTGAGGTCGACATGCCCGCAGGCACCGGGATCGAGGAAACCCGCGCCGCCGTCGAGGAGATGGACGCAGCCCTCCTTGCCGATACGGGCGTCGAAAGCGTCTACTGGACCGTCGGCAAGTCCGGGCCCGCCTTTTACTATAACATCCCCGGCGGGCGCTCCCAGGAGCCCGCCTTTGCGCAGGCCATGGTCACCACGACCACGGAAGCTGATGCCGCCCGCCTTGTGGGCTCCCTGCAGGAAGACTTTGGCTCGGCCTTCCCGCAGGCCCAGATCGTCGTCCGCGGGATCGTGCAGGGCCCGCCAGTGGCCGCCCCCGTGGAGCTTCGCGTGGAGGGTCAGGACCCGGCAGAGCTTCGCCGGATCGGTGACGACATCCGCGCGATCATGACCGAGAACGACCTCGTGACCTCCGTCCGAACGGGCACCAATGGCGGCGCGCCGCAGGTCCGGTTCGAGATTGACGAGGTGCAGGCGCGGCTTCTCGGGCTCAATGTCACGGACGTGGCCCGGCAGCTAAACGCTGCGCTTGTGGGCGTCACCGGCGGCAGCCTCGTGGAAGGGACTGAACAGCTCCCCGTCAGGGTGCGCATGGGGGACGACCTGCGCAGCGATCTGGCCGCGATCTCGGACATGCCGATCCTCCTGCCCGGTGCCGCGGCGCTGAGCGCGCAGGGCACCTACCCGGCGGTGCCCCTCTCCGCGCTGGCGCGCCCGGTTCTGGAGCCCGCCGAAGGCACCATCATCCGGCGCGACGGTCAGCGCGAAAACACGGTGCAGGCCTTCCTCGTCCCGAATGTCCTGCCCGAGGAAGCGCTCGTCGACATTCAGGACGCTTTGGCGGCAGCCAGTTTTGAGCTGCCCGTGGGCTACGCGCTCAAGATCGGCGGGGATGCGGATGCGCGCGATGACACGCTGGGCAACCTCATGGCCTCCATGGGCCTCATCGTGACGCTGACCATCGGGACTATCGCCCTCACCTTCAACTCGTTCCGGCTCACGGCCGTCGCGCTGGTCGTGTGCGTCCTGTCGGCGGGGCTGTCGATCCTGTCGCTCGCGATCATGCAGTACCCGTTCGGGATCATCGCGATCATCGGGGTCATTGGCTCCATCGGCGTGTCGATCAACGCGGCGATCATCATCCTCACCGGGCTTCAGGGAGACGCGGCGGCCAATTCCGGTGACCGCGCGGCCATGGCCCGCGTGGTGGCCGGAAGCTCGCGGCATATCCTTTCGACGACGATCACGACGTTTGGCGGGTTCCTCCCCCTCATCCTCGACGGTGGTGCCTTCTGGCCGCCTTTCGCAGTGTCCATCGCGGGAGGCGTCCTGCTGAGCACGGTGGTGAGCTTTCTCTTCACGCCCGCCGCCTTCGCCCTCGTCCATCGCCGGGTCCCGTTGAAAGAAGCGCCGTCCGGCCGCGTGGATGCGCCCCTGCCCTTCCCTCTCGCGGCGGAGTAGGCGCGCTAGCCGCCGACGCGGACCGTCAGCGTCAGGCTCGTCGTCTGGCCGGTGGGCGTCGCACCGAACGGAGCCGCCCGCTGAACTGCCCGGAGGGCAAGGGCGTCGGCATTGGCATTCCCGGAGCTTCGGGAGACGCTGGCCCCTGCCAGACCGCCGCTGCCGGAAATACGGATGGACATCCGCACGTTCCCGCGATTGCCCCGGCTGTCGATCCGCCGGGCTGCGCGCGCGATCCGGGCGTTGACGCTGGAATTGTATCTGTCGATCGCGCCCTGCCCGACCTGCCGCGCCCTTGTCTGCTGCGCCCGGTTCGATTGAGCCTGCTGGCCGGTTTCACGTCCCGTGGTCTGACCCCGCGCGGCATTCACCTCTGTATTGCCGCGACGCGCGGGCGCGGCACGCGGCGGAGGCCGCACGACCGGACGCAAGCTTTCCGTGACCTCGATGATCTCGCGCGCCTCCACTGGCGCAAGCGCGTCTTGAGGCGCGGTGGCCGTCGCTGCTGCCTGCGGCGTCACTGGGGTCGGCGTGAGGGGCGTGGCAGCTGGCGCGGATATCTCTGCCGTCTCCGCTGTGTCGAGGACCGGCACGTCCGCAACCGGCGCGCCAAAACTGTCGAGCGCCTCTCCTTCGGCGGCGGGTGTGGGCGGGCTGGCAGATTGCGCTCGCGCCGTGGTGGCGGCCGTTGTGCGATCCGGCGCCTCTGCCTCGCGGGTCCGATCAGGGGTCTGGGGCGACGTCTCATCTGGCCTTGCGTTCTGCGCCTCCTCCGGCGCGGCTCCCGGCACCGCGTCACGATCAGGCTCGTGCGCCCGGTCCACCGGCGCGGGTTGCACGCCACCGTCAGCGCGGGTGCTCTCCATGACGCCCGCCACGAGGTCCGCGAAAGCAGAACCCAGCGCCACTTCCCCCGCCACATCACCGCCGGGCTCAACGACATGATGCTCGGGGCTGAGGCCTGCGAGGACGACATGGGTGCCGACCGATCCGGCAAGCGCCAGGGGGAGGAGGAACCGCCGCATCGATCAAAGCGCCTGTTCTGTCACGATAAAGACCGCCTCAGCCCCAGCGGCACGCAGCTCCGCAGCGAGGTCGATGACGGCGCGGGCCGGGGCGCGGCGGTCCGGCAGTATGCGCGCTTCACTGATGCCCCCGGCCTCGAGCCGCCGGGCGATCTCTTCGACACTGGCAGCCTCACCCCGGAAGGTCACCGTACCTTCGGCATTGAGGACGATGGCGTCGGGCGGGGCCACCAGCTCCTCCTCATCCGTATTCACGAGCTCCAGCTCCGAATCGAGCGGTCGCGCCATCTGGGAGGTCACCAGAAAGAAAATCAGCATCAGGAACACGATGTTGATGAGGGGCAGCGTCGGCTCCCCCTTCGCACGCCGCGTCCGAATGGGCCCGCGTGACGTCATCGGAGCACCACGATCTGGGCGTCCTGAATGCCCCGCAGGAGGTGGAGCGCATCCGCAAGGGCTTGCGCGTTGGCGTCTTCGGTCGTCGTGAGCAGAACCTGCGGCGCCTCACCGAATTGCGTCACCGCGTCGACGAGGGCGTCGGCCTCTACGCCTCGCCCGTTGACGGTCGCACCTGCCGCGCTCAGTCGGACGAAAACTTGGTCTGCGTCCACGCCCGTGCCGCCGCCTGCCCCGCCGAGGGCGATCGGGATCTCACCAAAGCGGGAGAAGGTCGAGGTGAGCATGAAGAAGAGGAGCAATAGAAAGATCACGTCGATGAGCGACGTCATCGAAAGCCGCGCCCGCCGGGTTCTAAGCATGAACGGCCCTGCCCTCTGGCACCTCGGTGGCACCGCGAAGCTTGTCTTCGAGGGCCGCATTAGCGGTCAGGCGGTGCGCTTCGAGGCGGGCGTCAAACCACGTGAGCAAGACCGAAGACGGGATCGCCACGCAAAGGCCCACCGCCGTGGTCATGAGCGCGACCCAGATGCCGCCCGCCAAAAGCGATGGATCGGCTGTCGCGCCGGCCTCCTGCAGGGTGCGGAAGGCGTCGATCATGCCAAGCACTGTCCCAAAGAGACCCAGAAGCGGCGCGAGCTGCGAAGTGAGGTCGAGCACGCGCAGGCCGCGCGCCGCCTCGCCAAAACCGGCATCGAGCTTTGCAATGGCCTCGGCCCGCGCGGCATCAGCGCCACCGGGCACGACGCGCAGGTCGCCGAGGATGCGGCCCACAAAGCCCCGATCCGCGCCGCGCCCCACGCCTTCCACGAAGAAGATCCCGGTTTTCCAGATCGCAATGGCAAGGGCGAGGACGGACATGGCAAGGAGGACCGCAACGACCGGCCCACCCAGATCCAGCAGGTCTGTCAGGCGCTGACGCGCAATATCGATCATTGCAGAACCTCCAAGCCTTCGACACGGGAACTCGCTGTTAGCCCGCCGTCACAGCCCGGCCCCGAACAAGCATCGACCCCGTTGAAAAGGAGCGTGCCGAGCCCGTCGCAGGACTGTTCCGGGATGTCGAACTGGCGCACGCGTAGGCTGCCGGCGGGAAGCTCCATGAAATCAAAGAGCGTAAGCAGCGCCACACCCCCGCCCGCGTCGAAGATCGCGGTTTCGAGGACATAGCCTTCCACCCCCGCCTGCGAGCGCGCGGTAAAGACCATGCGGCACGCGGTATCGCGGCTTTCGAGGGCGTTGAGTTCGATCTCCACGCCCTCGGCGGCCGCGATTGCTGGGACAAGGCACAGGGCCGCTATGAGATGGCGCATGGTAAAGCGTCTCCTTTCTGTATGCGTCGGCCGCCGGAGCGCTGCCGGGGGCGGTGAAGTGTCCGAGGTCATTCAGCGGCCTGGTGGGTGAGGCGCGCCATTTGAGGCAGGAAGTACGGCGCGCCCGCGGGAGGCGCGGTGTTCATGGAAAGCGCGCATCCATAGGCGCGGCTGAGATGGGTGTCGGTAAGGACGTCGGCAGGCGCCCCGCTCGCCCCGACATGGCCCGCTTCGATGAGCGTTACGCGATCAGCGAACATTGCGGTGAGGTTGAGGTCATGCATCACCGCCACGACACCGCCACCTGCTTTGGCGTAGTCGGCGGCGAGGCCCATCACCCTGAGCTGGTGCGCGATATCGAGGGAGGAGACCGGCTCATCGAGAAAGAGCCAGCGCGGCTCCCCGTCGAGGACGGGCTGCCAGATCTGGACGAGAACACGGGCGAGCTGCACTCGCTGCTTCTCGCCGCCCGACAGCTCTGCGTAGTAGCGGCCTTCGAAACCAGCGAGCCCCACTCGTGCCAGGGCGGTGTGTGGCAGGTCGCGGGCCTCCTCCGGGGTGGCGGTGGACACGCCTGCCGTGAGGCCCAAGCGCACCACTTCCAGAACGGTAAACGGGAAGGCGAGGGTCGTGGCCTGGGGCAGCACTGCCCGCATGGTCGCCAGGGCCTCGGGCCGCATGGTCTGGGCGTCCTGCGCGTTGACCGTGACGCTGCCCGAGAACGGCACCTCGCCCGTGATGGCTTTCAGGAGCGTCGTCTTGCCAGAGCCGTTGGGGCCCACGATGGCCGTAACCTCCCCCGCATTGGCCGCGAAGCTCACGGCATGCAGGATTTCGCGGCGGCCGAAGCTGACCCGGATATTTTGCGCGACCACTGCCATCCTAAAGGTCCACCAGCGACCGGTTGCGCAACAGGATCCAGAGGAAGAACGGCCCCCCGATGATGGCCGTGATGATGCCAATGGGCATCTCGGCGGGCGCGATCACGGTGCGCGAAACCGCATCCGCGAGAAGCAGCATGATCGCACCCAGAAGCGCGCAATTCACAAGGAGCCCGTGATGGTCCGGCCCCTGGATGAGCCGCAGAAGGTGGGGCACGACGATGCCCACAAAGCCGATGCCGCCAGTGACGGCCACCGCCGCCCCGACGGAGCCCGCGACCGTCAGGATCGCGATATTCTTCATCTTCTGGACGTGAATGCCCATGTGGGCGGCGGCGGCCTCGCCCAAGGCCAGCGCGTTGAGGCTGCGCGCCATGAAAGGCGCCACGATCAGGCACAGTGCGATCAGAGGGACAGACGACCAGAACTTGGACCACGTGGCCGCCGCCACAGAGCCCAGCCCCCAGAAGGTCAGGTCCCGCAGCTCCTCATCGGTCGCGTAGTAGGTGAGGATCCCCGTGAGCGCCCCCGTGAGCGCTCCCAGTGCGATCCCCGCAAGGAGCATCGTCGCCACCGACGTACGACCGCCATTGGTCGCGACGGCATAAAGCAGCATCGTCGTCACCCACCCGCCGAAGAAGGCCGCCAACGGGACCATGTAGTAGCCCAGTGACGCCTGGATCCAGAGCGGCGCCGCACCGCCCAGCACGATGGCCACGACCGCGCCGAAGGCGGCGCCTGCGCTCACCCCGATGAGCCCGGGATCCGCGAGTGGATTGCGAAAGAGCCCTTGCATGACAGCCCCGGAGACCGCCAAAGCCGCGCCGACGAACACGCCCGTCAGGACGCGCGGCATGCGGATGTCCCAGACAATCGTCGTGTCGCGCAGCGTCGCGCCCTCGAGTCCGAAGAGCGCGCGCAGGACCTGCGTATCAGAGGCCGCTCCCCAGCCCAGGCTCAGAAGGATCAAGAGCACCAGCACCGCCGACAAGACGAAGGTCATCATCCGCGCGAGACGCCGGCGGTCCCCGGACGTGCGCTGACCCGCCGTCACAGTCTCGGAGGTGCAGAAAAAAGCCATTACTGGCGCTGGACCGCTGCGAGCTTCTTGTTGAGCTCCAGCGCGAGTTCCGGCGTGCGCGGGCCGAAGCCCAACGCAGCGCCGGGAACGGTTACGAAGGCACCGTTCACGCCTGCCGGTGTCAGCACGAGGGACGGCAGGGAAAGAACCTCCTCCGCGCGACCGGAATGGTTGCCACGTCCGTCCATCATCACCACGACGTCCGGCGCGGCGAGGATAACGGCTTCATCGTTGAGCAGGCGGTAGCCTTCATACTCGTCTGCCATGACGTTGATGCCGCCCGCGAGCTCGATGATGCCGTCGGCCCCGGTGCCATGGCCAGACGCGTTTAGGCGGCCATTGTCGGTGGAAAGAACGAAAAGCACGCGCGGCCGTTCGTCCATGGCGTCGGTCACGGCGGCGAGCTCCGCGAGTTCCACGCTGAGCTTGCTGGCCAGTTCGCCTGCGGCGTCTTCTGCCCCGATGGCGCGGCCCACCGTCTCGACCGAGGCGACGACGGCGTCGGCCGAAAAGCCGTCTTCCACGAATACGACCGGGACGGCTGCTTCGCGCAGCTGGTCAAGAGCCTCCACCGGCCCGGAGGTCGAGCGCGCGATGATGAGGTCGGGCGCGACGCTCAGCACGCCTTCTGCCGAGAGACGCCGCATGTAACCCACATCCGGCAACGTGAGCGCATCGATCGGAAAGACCGATGTGGTGTCCCGCGCGACAAGGCGATCCTCTTCGCCCAGGGCATAGATGATCTCGGTGATCGGCCCGCCGACCGACACGATGGCATCGGCCTCGGGAAATGTGTCGGACGATCCGGCGGCAGGCAATGTGGCCAGCGTCAGGGCGGCAAGGAACGTGCGGATCATGTCGTCGTCTCCAATGTGTGAGCGGGCAAGGCGGCCACGATGTCGTGCCAGCCGGTGAGGTCGTCATCTTCCCCGGAACGGCGCCCGAAGACCTGCGCAATGAGAAGGCCGTCGGCGCCAAACATCTCGACCGACAGCGCCGGGCCCCGCTTGGTCGGCTTGGTGATGGCGTAGACTTCCGCGATGTGATCACCCCGCAGATGCAGGTCAAAGCGCGGGTCGAGAACATTGAGCCACGGGCCCATCGGCTTGATATTCTGAAGCGGGCCCCAGTGGATCTGGATCATGCCGCGATTGCCGACAAAGAGGACGACCTCCTGGCCTGCCGCGCTCACGGCGTTGAGGAGCGCGTCCGCAGCGCTGGCGTCGAGGCGGCGCGCCCACCTTTCGCCCGCGACCATGCGATAGGCACCCAGCCGGTTCACACCGAGCTTTGACGTCAGACGCATGAACTGATGCGTGTCCGTCATCCTCGCCCATTCCTCCAGCAGGATGTCGCGCTTGGCTGGGTTCTCCTTTGGCGCCTCCACGGCGGGCCGGTCTGCCATGTCGAGGGGCGCTGGTGCTACGCTGAGCCTGTCCACTACTTGCGCCCAGGCGTCGTGGTTCGAGTCCTCGCGCATGAACACTTTATGGACGGCGTCCCCGGCCGCATCGAACACCTGCAGCGTGCGTCTGAGCCCACGCTCTGTCTCTTCCTCGATGGCAAAGCCGTGGGTCCAGTGGCGCGGGAAGATGCGCAGATCGATCTCGGAGCCGAGAACCATGGCCGCATGTTCGCCCGAGCGATACTCGCCATAGGTTCCCACACGTTCATGCACCGCGCTTTCGTTGCGGGTCAGCGCCATGACGTCCCCAAGGTCGGAGACTGCGGGCATGATCTTGTCGGGGTTGGACGTGATCATCTGGACGTGGTGTCCGACATGGGCCGCCAAAAGCTCTGCCTCGGATATGCCGAGGGAGGCCGCGAAATCGCGGTCTCGGGCTTTGGGATTGGCGGCGCGGGCGTCCCGGATTGCCGCGGCAGAGGGTCTTTCAGACATGGCAGCCTCGTAATGATGGAGGCGCGGCGACCCAGAATGCCGCCGCGCCTGTGGGTTCGGTTCGACCTAAAACGTCTTGGCGACCGAGAAGACGACGTTGCGCCCTTCGCCGAAGCGGCTGGTGCCGTAGGCGCGGTATTGCTCGTCAAAGAGGTTGTTGATGGAGGCCCGGATTTCCGTGCCTTCAAGCGCGCCGGAGCGTGGCGCGTAGCCCATACCAACGTCGACAAGCGTGAACGCTTCGCTTTCGGCGGTGGGGCTCGTGTTGGGGACCGAGGTTCCGCCGAAGGTCGGTACAAGCTCCCCGAAGACGCCGTCCTCGGTCCGCCTGTTGGCGAAATTGTGGTCTATGGTCACGAACACGTCGAGCTGATCGTCGAGGAAGGACCGCCCCACCGTAAGCTCGATGTTGTCGGCCGTGTTCTGTTCGAAAGGCTGGTCGACGATGGTTCCATCAGAGAGTTGGGTCACGTCACCCCGGTTCGTGGCCGCCGCGACGTTCACGAAGAATTCCGGGTGTTCGTAGGCCACCTCAAGCTCGAAGCCATTCGCCTCGAAGTCGCTCAGGAAGTTGCCGGAGCCGGCGGAGTAGGTCCGGCCATTCTCCACCTCTGTGTTGAAGTAGGTCAGCTTGGCCTGGAGCGTATCGCCAGCAGTCAGGACGTCGAAACCGTCGAAGGACGCGCCGATCTCGTAGGTCGTGAAGTCCTCGGTTTCCTCGATGTCGTCGTTGAAGAGGTTGTCGAGGATCGGCATGTTCGCGTTTTCCGCGTAGCTGCCGAAGACCGCGACGGCGTCGGTGATGTTGTACTTGGCCGAGAGCAGGCCGACCCAGACGTCATCCTCGAATTCGCTCCCGTCAGGCACGGCCGCCGTCGGACCATTGCCGCTGGATGTCAGGGTTTGCGACTCGTAGCGGAGGGCCGCCGTAACCTCGAGCCGCTCCCCGATGAACATGTCATTGATGAGATAGAGGGCGACGTAATCGTCGGTCCCACCGGGCGCGGACGAGTCGTTGAAGCCGTCATCCTCGCCGATGGAGCTTCGCGTCCGTTCGCCCAGCTCAAACCCTGCAAGCAGATCATGGTCCACCGCACCGGTGGTGACCTGCATGCGGTTCTCGAGGCGGAAGACGAAGGTCTCTGTCATGTGGTCGGCGTCGAGGAGGTCGGTGTCGAACGGGTTGAATACGGGATCGAGAATGATCTCTTCGCGCTTGAACTCCAGACGCGCGGTCAGGTCGATGAGCGGGTTCGTCGCCGGATTGTAGCCATATTCGATATAGGCCGTGGCGTCGGTCGTGTCGCGATCCACGCGGCCAAAGAAGTTGTCGATGTCCGGGTCGAAGACGTTGTAGTTCACGTCCCGCTCCGGGATCGTGTTTTCCTGCCCGCTGATCGTCAGGCGGCTGTCGTCGGAAAAGTTATAGGTATACTTCACGAGTGCGGAGCGCTGTTCGAAATCCGTCGCACCCACGAGGTTTCCGTCACCGTCTTCGTATTCGTCGGATGTTCGGCGGCCGAAGAAGAGGAGCATGTCACTGTTTTCATCCGGCTTGAACGCCAGAATCGATGTCGTGAGGAAGCGATCCGCGTTGCTTTCGTAACCGAACTTCTGGCGGAACGCGAAGTTATCGCCGTCTTCGAGGAAGTCCGCGGCATCCTTGGTGGTAAGCTCGATCGTGCCGCCGGCCGCAGACGTCGAGAAGCGGAAACCGCCAGCAGGGCCCCGGGTGACGGTGACTTGTTTGAAAAGTTCGGGCTCTATCCCGAGGCTCGCGCCGTTGCGGTATATCTCCTCCGCGCCGGAGCGCACGCCGTCGACGACGACAGAGACCGTGCCATCGGAGGAATAGAGGCCAGCTTGCGAGCCAAGCCCGCGAATGTTGATCCCCGCGCCCTGAGGCGTCGCGCCGTTAAGGAGTGTCACGTTGGGGATCGTGTCCAGAAGCTGGCCGGTCGTCGTGGCCTGACGTGCGTCGAGCTCTTCCTGGTCGATGGTGGTTTCGGCCGCTGCGGTGTCCGTTGACACGCCGCGCAGACCGTCGCTGATCACGACCGTCCCGATGTCGCCGCCGTCGACGATGGTTTCCTGCGCAAACGCGCCCGCAGCGCTGAGCGCGATGACAGACGTCGCAGTGAAGAGCTTTAGGTGTCGCATGGTTCCCCTCAGGCCCCGTCCCGTGGGGCCATTACCCAGAGTTGTCAGTGAAGCGGCGGCTGGCAGGTTTGCGGGCGAACCGGGGGTGCTGTTAACGAATTCAAAGTATTTTTGTCAAGATTAGCTGGCGACTTGAAGTCACGCGTGTTTCAACGTGACGCTTGGGTGTAAAGCACACGTGACACACGCGACGACCGCTGAGCGCGACGCTCCGGGCGCGATGATGGCGTATCAGATAGGACTGGGAGGACGATCCCGCGGATCAGCCGTTTCCAATCTCCTGAATCGAGGTGAAGCCCTCGAACTGAGGATGGCCGTCGTAGAGCTTGCGGGAACCACCTGCATTCTTGTGTGCGTCCCGGAAGGCCTGGCTCCGCGTCCAGGCCATGAAGGCCTCCTGATCGCGCCAGACCGTGTGGGAGGCGAACAGGATCACGCCGTCCGTCTCGGGCCCGCGCAGCATGTGGAAGGCCTCGAAACCCTCCATGTCCTGCAAATGGCTCTCGCGGTTCAACCACATGGCTTCGAACTCGGCTGCGTTTTCGGCGGGCACGGTAAAGCGGTTCATGGCGAGGTACATGGGGGCTCCTGTCACGGATTGGCGGGGGCGGCGTCCGGCCACGCGTATGGTGTTACAGGATGATAAGTTGACTGAAAAGGTAACGTTCCCGGTCAATCGAGATCAGAGACCGCGCGACGATGTCGCCCTCCTGTGCGCGCAAAGCGGTGCTGGACGGAGAACGGGCCCCCTGGCAATGCAGGGGGCCCGAAAGCTTGGTTACGTGCGGGACAAACCGCTCCGGGCCAAATGATGCCCTGGGTCGGAACGGCTGCCGGGTCGGTAAACTCCGTCCGCAAGCCGGTGCCCGTGCAGGCTACGGCCCCGCCCGCTCAGCGGGAACGAAGCCGGTGCGGGGGTGCGTCACCCCGCGCGCCTGACGCGCACCAAGAACGCTGCCAATAAAAACATGCCACGACCCAGCGGGCGGCGGCCCTCTGACATCCTGACGTGCAGCGCGGCAAAAGTTGCCATGTTGAAAAGTGCCCAGAAGCCCGGCAACTCGGGAAAGTCGATGAACTTCGTTGGCGCTGAAAACTATCCTTGGTCTGTGCTTAGGTTCTTCAATGACGATGAAC
>JBCDGS010000034.1:0-33365 GCA_038751055.1 Pseudomonadota bacterium
CGCCGATCTTGCCCATGCCGTCAGCGGCGGCGTTGTGCACGTAGGAGACGACCTGCTCGCCCTCGACCTTGGCCATGCGGCGCAGGCCCATGTTTTCGCCGATGGTGGCGACGGCATCTGTGATGAGCTCGGAGACCGCCTTGCCGCCGATCTCGGCCTTGCTCAGCGCGTCGGTGTCGGCGGCCATGAGGCCTGCCGTGGCGATCTTGGCGACCATGCCCTGGAAGTCGGCGTTCTTGGCGACGAAGTCGGTCTCGGAATTCACCTCGACGGCCACGCCCGTCCCGCCATCGACGGCCACGGCCACGAGGCCTTCGGCGGCGGTGCGGCCGGACTTTTTGGCAGCCTTCGCGAGGCCCTTCGTGCGCAGCCAATCCATGGCCGCTTCCATGTCGCCGTCCGTCTCGGTGAGAGCCTTCTTGGCATCCATCATGCCTGCGCCGGACTTCTCGCGCAGTTCCTTTACGAGTGCAGCGGTGATTGCCATCTGCCTATCCTCATCTCTGTAATGTCGGGGGGCGGGACGCGTGCCCTGCCCTGTCTCAGGTTCTTGACGGGACGGCTAGCCGCCCGCCTTCTCCTTCGTTTCCTCGGTGCTCTCGATCTCGAGGGGCGCACCGTCGGCAATGGCATCATTCGACACCGTTTCGGAGGAGGCATTGCCCACCTCGACACCGGTGCTTTCGGCCGCCACGACCTCCTCGGTCATGGTCTCTTCCATCTCACCGAGATCGATACCAGCGGCACCCATCTGCGCAGTCATCCCGTCAAGGGCCGCGCGGGCCGCCAGATCGCAGTACAGCGCGATCGCGCGGGCCGCGTCGTCATTGCCCGGGATGATGTAGTCCACGCCGTCGGGCGAACAGTTCGTGTCGACGACGGCCACGACTGGAATGCCCAGCTTCTTGGCCTCGGCAATGGCGAGGTCTTCCTTGTTGACGTCGATGACGAAAAGAAGGTCCGGAACGCCGCCCATCTCGCGGATCCCGCCGAGGGAGGCCTGCAACTTGCCCTGGTCACGCTCCATGCCCAGGCGCTCTTTCTTGGTGAGGCCCTCGGCGCCCTGCTCCATCTGCTCATCGATGGCGCGCAGGCGGTTGATGGACTGGGACACGGTCTTCCAGTTCGTCAGCGTCCCGCCCAGCCAGCGGTGGTTCATGTAGTATTGCGCGCACTTTTCAGCCGCCTCTGCGACCGGATGCTGCGCCTGGCGCTTGGTGCCCACGAAAAGCACGCGCCCGCCCTTGGCGACGGTCTCGCGGATGACGTTCAGCGCCGCGTCCAGCATCGGGACGGTCTGCGTGAGGTCGACGATGTGAATGCCGTTGCGCTCGCCGTAGATGAACTCGCCCATGCGGGGGTTCCAGCGCTGCGTCTGGTGGCCAAAGTGAACGCCAGCTTCGAGGAGCTGGCGCATGGTGAACTCAGGAAGAGCCATGCTGATTTCCTTTCCGGTTTCCATCCTCGGCAGGGCGACAGAGCGGATGCTCAACCGGCGGACACGTGCGGGATGTCTCCCCGACGGGCCCAAGCCCCACCTGCGAAGTGCGCGCCGTTTAGCCCCCAATCCCCCACAGCGCAAGTCCCCGCGCGCGCATCTCCGCATTCTCTCCGCAAATAGAGAGCACTCCCGCCTTCTTTGTGCCCCCGTACTTCCGCCGGAGGCATCCGAAGCTTGCAACCAGCCCCCCTGCCCGCCATGACGCAGGCCATGAAACCCGACATTCTTTGTATCGGCGCGGTCCTTTGGGACATCATCGGGCGCTCCGCCTCATCCATGCGCGTGGGCTCGGACGTGCCGGGCCGCATCACGCGCCTGCCCGGCGGCGTGGCGCTCAACATCGCAATGACGCTGCAGGGCTTTGGCCTCTCGACGGCGGTTCTGTCGGTCGTGGGGCGCGATGCGGAGGGCGACGACCTGATCGGCGAAGTGGACAAGCTCGGCCTCATCACCGCCTATACCTACCGCTCCAGCGATTTGCCCACGGACCGCTACATGGCCATCGAAGGGGCGAACGGTCTCATTTCGGCCATCGCCGATGCCCATTCGCTCGAGGCAGCGGGCTCAAAGATCCTGCGCGCCCTGGGCGACGGTCGGCTCGGCACGCGGGAGGCCCCCTATGCGGGCACCGTGGCGCTCGACGGCAACCTGACGCTGCCGCTCCTGACCGAATGCGCCACCTCCCCGCTCTTTGCGGCTGCCGACCTCCGCGTGGCCCCGGCCTCTCCCGGCAAGGCCGAGCGCCTTTTGCCCTTCCTGCGCCATGGCCGCGCGACGCTCTATGTAAACCGCGAGGAGGCGGGCCTGATCTGCAAGGCCGATTTCGCGAGCGCGGGCGCGGCGGCTCAGGCGCTCGTCGCGCGCGGTGCCAAGCGGGCCCTCGTCACCGATGGCGGGCGCGAAGCCGCCGCCGCCGATGCTGGCGACCTCATCACCGAACACCCGCCCGCCGTGCTGGTGAGCCGCGTAACCGGCGCCGGCGACACGTTCATGGCCGGCCATATCGCCGCCGAACTCGGCGGGGCCGCACCTGCGGACGCGCTCCACCGCGCGCTCGAGGCCGCCGCGACCTACGTTTCCGGGGAGACACCATTTTGACGCCTGACACCCGCTTTTCCTCCGCCGTCCGCGCCGCCCGTGACGCGGGCACAGCCCTCGTGGCGCTCGAAAGCAC
This sequence comes from Pseudomonadota bacterium, assembly GCA_038751055.1. GTDB lineage: Bacteria > Pseudomonadota > Alphaproteobacteria > Rhodobacterales > Rhodobacteraceae > Shimia_B. The sequence continues at coordinate 2,676 of JBCDGS010000034.1, forward strand.
GATCATCACCCATGGCATGCCCTACCCACAGAACGCCGAGACCGCGCGCGCCGTCGAAGAGGCCTTGCGCAAGGAAGGTGCGGAACCGGCCACGATCGCCGTGCTGGAGGGCCGGCTCCATGTGGGTCTCGAACCGGCAGAGCTCGAGACCCTCGCGCAGACCCCCGACGCGCTCAAGCTCTCGCGCGCGGATATGGCCTTCGCGCTGGCGAACGGCCTGACCGGGGCCACGACGGTCGCGGCCACCATGATCGGCGCGCGCCTGGCCGGGATCGAGGTTTTCGCCACGGGCGGCATCGGCGGCGTTCATCGCGGCGTAGAAGACAGCTTTGACATCTCCGCCGATCTCTCAGAGCTCGCCCAAACGCCCGTCACCGTCGTCGCCGCGGGCGCCAAGGCGATCCTCGATCTGCCGAAGACGCTCGAAGTGCTCGAAACACGCGGCGTGCCGGTCATCGCCGTGGGGCAGGACGCCTTCCCGGCCTTCTGGTCGCGGGACAGCGGCCTCCCTGCCCCGCTGCGCGCCGATACGCCCGCAGAAATCGCCCGGGCCCATGCCATGCGCGCGGCCATGGGCCTTCCCGGCGGCCAGCTCGTGGCCAATCCGATCCCGGCCGGGGCTGAAATCCCGCGTGCCACCATCAATCCTCTCATTGCCACGGCCCTCGCAGAGGCAGAGGCACAGGGGATCACAGGCAAGGCGGTCACGCCGTTCCTCCTCGCGCGTCTCTACGAGCTCACCGACGGCGCTTCCCTCACCGCCAATATCGCGCTCGTGCTCAACAATGCGCGCCTTGCTGCGCGGATCGCGGGCGAGCTGGCAGCGCTGCGACGCGGCATGTTGTGAAGCGCGCGGCTTCCCCTTAAGTAACGCAGAGCAATTCCAGAGAGCCGCACGGTCCATGGCCACCCCGTTTGACGATCCCAAACCCAAGCGCCGGTCCGGCTTTTTTGCGGGGTTGAGGTCGAATTTCCTCACCGGCCTCGTGGTGATCGCGCCCATCGGGCTGACGATCTGGCTGATCTGGGCCGTTGTGGGGTGGATCGACGGCTTTGTTCTTCCGCTCATTCCCGAGGGATACACACCTGACGTGCTGCTGCGGCGGCTGCTTGGGCCCTGGGTGCGCGAACTCCTCGGGATCGAGGGACCCATCGATCCGGCATTCGCGCCGCGTACCATCCGTGGCGTCGGCGTCGTCATCTTTTTGGTCTTTACGATCCTCGTGGGCTGGATCGCCAAGGGCTTCATCGGTCGCTCGCTTCTACGATGGGCAGAAAGCCTGGTGGAGAGTATCCCTGTCATCCGCTCGATCTATGGCGGGGTGAAACAGATTGCCGAGACGGTCTTCAACCAGACCGACACGAGCTTCGATACGGCCTGCATGATCGAATACCCGCGCAAGGGCATCTGGGCGATCGGCTTTATCTCCACCGATGCCAAGGGCGAAGTGGCCAAGAACAACGGCGCTGACAGCCCGCTCGTCTCGGTCTTCGTGCCCACGACGCCGAACCCCACCTCGGGCTTTCTCCTGTTCTTCCCGAAGGACGACGTCATAGAGCTCGACATGAGCGTCGAGGACGCCGCCAAGCTCGTGATCTCGGCTGGCCTCGTCTATCCCAACGGCAAAGGCGGGGTTGAGAGTACGGACACCCGCCGGTCGTGATCCCCGACACGGGAAGCGTCGCCGGGTTTGTCACCGGCTTTCTGACGGGTGCCGCGCTCATCCTCGCCATTGGTCCGCAAAATGCCCTCGTCCTGCGGCAAGGTTTGCTGAGGGAGCATGTGGGCCCCCTGGTCGCGCTGTGTGTCGCGGCTGACACTGTGCTGATTTTTGCGGGTGTCGCCGGGTTCGGGGCCGTGGTCGCGCTCCTCCCCTGGCTACCCACGGTGATGCTCTGGGCCGGGGCGCTCTTTCTGATCTGGTACGGCCTCAGCCGCCTTTGGGCCGCCTGGCAGGGCGCCTATGCCCCCGAAGAGGCCCAAGGCGCCACCTCGCTCCGGCAGGTCTTATTGACCTGCGCGGGCTTCACCTTCCTCAACCCCCATGTCTACCTGGATACGCTGGCGCTCATGGGGGCAATCTCGACGCAGTTTCCGACGGTTCAGGCCAAACTCGCCTACGCGGTGGGCGGCTCTCTGGCCTCGCTCGTATTCTTTTCGGCGCTTGGCTATGGCGCCCGGCTTCTGGCGCCGGTCATGCGCTCACCCCGGGCCTGGCAACGGCTCGACGTGCTCATTGGCCTCGTGATGCTCGCCCTTGCCGCAAAATTGCTGCTCGATCTATGAGGGCGTCCGCGCCGCCGCGTCAGTCGAACATCGCCTTCAGGTTCACGGAGCTTTCGCGCCCGATCTTGTCGGCATCCTCGCGCAGGAAGGCCTCCGCCGCCGCGCGCCCGGCCTCCTTGAGCTTATAAAGGATGATCGGCGAGGGCACCGTTTTCGTCGCCACGGAAAGCTCATTCATCAGCGCGTCATCGGCGATCATGTGGACCTTGACGTCCTTCATCGCGCCCGCCGGGATCCGCCCTTCTGAAATCAGTCGCTTCACGAATGCAATCGCGCGCAACTCGCGCAGGAGCGACGTGTTGAAACTGATCTCGTTGACCCTGTTCTGGATCTCCTGCGGCGTTCTGGGGATGTCCACCCGCTCTAGCGGATTGATGTTCACGATCACCACGTCATCCGGGTACGGCGGCTCAAAAAGGGGGAAAAGGGCAGGATTGCCGGTATATCCACCGTCCCAATACGCCTCGCGCCTACCCGTGCCGGGGTCGTCGATCTCCACCGCTTGAAAAAGCGTCGGCAGGCAAGCCGAGGCCATGATGGCAGCCGTCGTGATCTCACCCCCGGTAAAGAGCCGGATCTTGCCCGTCCGCACATTGGTGGCGCAGACAAAGAGCTCGGGGCCCCCATCGGCGCAGACATCCGAATAGTCGAACGCATTTACAATGTCCGTCAGAGGATTGCGGTAGAACGGCCCGTAGCCATAGGGCGACATGACCCGCGTCGCCGCATCGCCGAGAGCGTAGGGCAACGAATACTCGATGGATTTCGACACGACACCCGGCAGGAAGGGTTCAAACCACGGGGTGAAACGCTCATCCGTGATGGCGCCCACGTCTTCCCAGAGCCTTGTGAGCCGCTCCCGCGCGGCCTCACGCCCGCCCTGGACCAGCCCCGCCTTCATCGCCGCCCCATTTAGCGCGCCCGCAGACGTGCCCGACACGGCCGCGATTTCGAGCTCGGGTTCCTCAAGCAGACGGTCGAGAACGCCCCAGGTGAAGGATCCGTGGGCCCCGCCGCCCTGCAGCGCAAGGTTGATGCGCATCAGAGCGCCGTCCAGCCACCGTCAACGGAGATCGTCGTCCCCGTGATCTGGGCCGCGTCGTCACTGCACAGAAACGCCGCCACGCCGCCCAGTTGGTCGGTGGTCGCGAATTCCTTCGAGGGCTGCCTCTCAAGGAGGACTTTCTCGATCACCTCTTCTTCGGTCATGTCGTACTTTTTGGCGGTGTCCGGGATCTGCGACTCGACTAGGGGCGTCTTCACGTAGCCCGGACAGATCGCATTGGCGGTGATGGGCTCTTTCGCGGTTTCCAGCGCCACGACCTTCGTCATCCCCACGACGCCATGCTTGGCTGCCACATACGCCGACTTGTAGGGCGACGCGGTGAGGCCGTGGGCCGACGCGACATTGATCACGCGCCCCCAGCCTGCCTTGCGCATGAGGGGCAAGGCGGCGGCGGTGGTGTGGAAGGCCGAAGACAGCATGATCGCAATGATCGCGTCCCACTTGGCCACGGGAAACTCATCAATCGGCGCCACGTGCTGGATGCCGGCATTGTTGATCAGCACATCGCACCGTCCGGCATCCTCGATCAACTTGCGCGCCGCATCCCCGTTTGACAGATCCGCCTGAATGTAGCGCACATCAGAGCCCGTCTTGTCGGACATCTCGGCTGCGAGGTCATGATCCTCCTGCGCATCGGTGTAGGAGTTCAGCACGATATCCATGCCCTCCTGCGCCAGCCGCCATGCGATCCCCAACCCGATCCCCGAATTTGATCCGGTGATAACGGCGGTTTTTCCTTTGATGGTCATGACGTGCGGTCTCGCTGTTCAGTTATGCTGCACTGCAACATGTAGGATGCGGGATAGGGCGTCCAGACCGTGCGAGTGCACGCTTCTTGCGCGTGCCGACACCAAGCCCTGCGCAACCGCGCGCCTAACCGTTTCCCGACGAAAACGACGCGCAAAAAAAAACGCCGGCACAAGGCCGGCGTCCAGTCATTGAGGCAGGTTTCATACAGGCAAGAAACCTATCGAGCAGTGCCCTGTGTATAGGCAATCCCGCGCCGCAGGTAAAGCTAAGAGTTTGAAAAGCGTGAAGACCACCCGTAACGTTCCCGCAAGCAAAACAAGGGATCACAGGGATTGTTGCCGATATGCGACCAGATTTTTTCGTCTTACTGAGGGCGGTTACCGCCGCCGTGGCGCTTTTCGCCCTGCCGGGATTCGCAGCCGCCGACGGCCATGGCGGGCCCCAACATGGCATAGCTATGTATGGGGAGCCCGCCCTCCCCCCGGATTTTGTGTCTTTGCCCTATGCCAACCCCGATGCGCCCAAGGGCGGCCGGATCATTCAGGGCGAAGGCGGCAGCTTTGACAGCCTCAATCCCCACATCCGAAAAGGCTCTGTTCCCTGGCAGCTGAGATTTCTCGCCTATGAGAGCCTCATGGGCCGCTCCTGGGACGAACCCTTCACGCTCTATGGCCTGCTCGCCGAATCGATTGAGACGCCCGAGGACCGCTCCTGGGTCGAATTCACCTTGCGGGAAGAGGCGCGATTCTCCGATGGCTCCCCCGTGACCGTCGAGGACGTGATGTGGTCCTATGAGACCCTCGGCACCGTCGGCCACCCGCGCTATGCCGGGCTCTGGGGCAAGATCGAGACGATGGAACAGACCGGGCCGCGCTCGGTGCGCTTCACCTTCAACGTCGAAGACCGCGAGCTGGCGCTCATCACCGGCATGCGGCCGATCCTGAAAAAGGCGCAGTGGGAGGGACGCGACTTCACCGAGTCGGGGCTCGAGCCGCCGATCTCCACCGCGCCCTACGTCATCGCCGATTTCGAGCCGGGACGCTTCGTGTCCCTTCAACGGAACCCGGATTACTGGGGCAATGACCTGAACTTCCGGCGCGGGACGAACAACCTCGATGAAATCCGCATGGAATTCTACGCAGACGGTGCCGTGATGTTCGAGGCCTTCAAGGCTGGCGAGCTCATGACCCACCGGGAGTTCAACGCCGAAAAGTGGGCCACCCAGTTCGACTTCCCCGCTGTGCAGGCGGGCGACGTCGTGCTCTCCGAGATCCCCAATGACCGCCCCTCGGGCCTGACTGGCTTCGTCATGAACACCCGCAACCCGATCTTCGATGATTGGCGGGTGCGCCAGGCGATGATCGAGGCCTTCAACTTCGAATTTATCAACGAGACCATGACCGGCGGCCGTCAGGACCGGATCGTCAGCACCTTCGGCGGCTCTGTCCTTGGCATGTCCACCGACCCCGCTGAGGGCCGCGTGGCCGAACTCCTTGCCCCCTTCGCGGGCGACCTGCCCCCCGGTGCCCTGGAAGGCTACAGCCTGCCGGTCTCGGACGGCTCGGAACGGAACCGCGCGGGCATCAGCGCTGCGACGCGCCTGTTGGAGGAGGCAGGCTGGACCGCCCAGGACGGCGTCCTCAAGAACGCCGAGGGGGAGCCCTTCACCTTCACCATCCTCCTCAAGGTCGGCGCCACCGGAAACGAGATGATGATCGACATGTATGTGGAGGCCCTCTCGCGGCTGGGCATCACGCCCACGATCGAAAAGGTGGACACCGCCCAGCACAAGGAGCGCATCACCGCTTATGAGTTCGACATGGCCTATTACCGCCGCGGCGTGTCGCTCTCGCCCGGCAATGAGCAGTTCCTCTACTGGGGTGCCGCTGGTGTGACCGAGCCCGGCACGCGCAACCTCATGGGCATGGACGTGCCCGCGGCGGAGGCCATGATCACCGCGTTCCTCAACGCAGAGACGCAGGACGATTTCCGCGCGGGCGTCAAAGCGCTCGACCGGATCATCATGGCGGGCCGCTACGTGATCCCGATCCAGCATTTCTCGACCGGGCGGATCGCGCACGCCGCAGCGCTCAAGTTCCCCGAGAGGCTGCCCATGTATGGCGACTGGATCGGCTTCCAGCCGGACGTGTGGTGGTACGAGGAATAGGGTCGCCCTTGGGCGCCCATGCCCAGCCTGTCGCAAGCCTGCTACATGATCCGCCTAGCGCGCGGGTCATGAACATGGTGGCCCAGTCTTCCGGCACCTTTGACTGGCCGATCCTGCGCGACGGCATCCCGCGCGGCCTGTCCGGCAGTCAGGCGCAGAGCGGCCCCTTGGAGTCCCTGCCGCCCGGAAAAGCGCGTCGGATCCAGGGTGTGCTTGGGCCGCCCCTTGGCATCTTCGCCCCCGCATCCGGCTGGCAGAGAGCCTTCCGGGCCGCCTGCACCATCCTCGGGTTCCGCGCACAGGCCCCTTTCGCGCAGGACAGAGACGGCGTGCATCAGGCGGCGCTGCCCCTAGCCCTGCCCGAGACAGTCCAGTTCCCATGACCCGCGCGTACGTTGCCGAAGCACTCGGGACCGCGCTCCTCCTCGTGGGTGTCGTGGCCTCTGGCATCATGGCCGAGACCCTCACGGACGACACCGCCATAGCCCTCCTGGCCAACGCCATCGCCACGGGCGCGATGCTCTATGTGATCATCACGACGCTCGGCCCGATTTCAGGCGCGCATTTCAACCCCGCCGTGACGCTGGCCTTCTTCCTGCGGGGCGAGATCACGCCCATCGCAGCACTGGCCTATACGGCCTGCCAGATCGCAGGCGGCCTCGTCGGCGTCGCGGCCGCCCACGCCATGTTCGCCCAGGATACTGTCCAGGTCTCGACGACGGCCCGCGGCAGCTCGAACCTCTGGATGTCCGAGGCCATCGCCACGGCGGGCCTGCTCTTCGTGATCTTTGGAGGCCTCCGCGCGCGGCCCGATGCGGTCCCCGCCCTCGTGGCGTTCTACATCACTGGCGCCTACTGGTTCACAAGCTCCACGAGCTTTGCAAACCCCGCCGTCACCATCGCGCGCAGCTTTACCGATACCTTCGCGGGCATTCTCCCCGCCCACGCCCCGGCGTTCATCGCCACACAACTCCTCACCGCAGCCATCGCCACCCCGCTCCTTACGAAGCTTTTCCGCGACTGATCCCGTCTCGCACGGCCCCCGTTTTCTTTGTGCTCAGTACTTCGGGGTCTGGGGCAGCGCCCCAGGCGGTCTCTCACCCCAGTGACGTTACCCAGAGGATCGTCGCATCCTCTGCCGACACGCTCACCACGTTGTGTCCCATGGTCGCGTCGTAATAGGCGCTGTCGCCGCGCTTCATCTCCACGGGCTCGTAGAACTCCGTGTAGAGCCGGACGACGCCGGTGAGGACATAGAGAAACTCCTCCCCGTCATGGCGCACCCAGCCGTCGAATTCCTCGACCGACCGCGCGCGCACCCGGGCGCGGTAGGGCAGCATGTGCTTTTTCGTCAGCGCCCCGGCGAGGATCTCATGCTCGTAGGTGGCCGTCGGATGGGCCCCGCCCTCGCCCGAGATGGTCACGGCCATGCGCCCATTCACCTGGCTCTTGGAGGGCGGCGTGAACAGCTGCGGCACCGAGATCTCGAGCCCCACGGCAAGCTTCTTCAACGCATCATAGGTGGGCGACATCTGCCCGTTCTCGATCTTCGACAGCGTCGACCGCGCGAGCCCCGCCTGCTGCGCGGCCTGCTCGAGCGTCCAGTCGCGGGCCTTGCGCAGCTCCCGCACACGCAGCCCCAGATCGAGGGGCTGCGCCACCTCTGCGGCGCCGCTCTCGCGGGCGATGCGGATGATGGCGGTGGGATCGTTGAGGGTCTCTGACATGACGCCCTTGTCTAGTAAGCCAGCCCATGGCTTGCAACCGCCGCCCGCGACGCCTAGCGAGACGGATATGGAGCCCGCCCCTCTTCCCTGCCCCTCCCCCTTCAACCTCGCAGCCTATGTGCTCTCGCGCGCGTCCACGCAGCCGGGCAAGATTGCCCTCGCGATCCTGGGGCCCGCGCGGGCCGAACGGTGGAGCTATGGCAAGCTCGAGGCCGCTATTCGCGGCGTGGGCCACGGCCTCCTCGAGGCAGGGCTGAGGCCCGGCGAGCTGCTGCTCCTGCGCCTCGGGAACGGCGTTGCCTTCCCGCTGGCCTATCTGGGGGCCATTTCAGTGGGCATCGTTCCGGTGCCGACATCGGCGCAACTCACCCGCGCAGAACTTGACCGCATGTGCGCCGGGATGGGTCTTGCGGCCATGGTCGTGGCCGAAGACCTCGCCACACCGTCCCGCGCCATACCGCCGATTTCCGAGGACGCCCTCCTTGAGATGTCAAAGGGTCCGCCCGCGGACTATGCCATGGGCGATCCCGAGCGTCTGGCCTATGTCGTCTTCACCTCCGGCACCGGCGGGCAGCCCAAGGCCGTCGCCCATGCCCACCGCGCGATCTGGGCGCGCCGCATGATGTTCGAGGACTGGTATGGCCTGCGCGAGGACGACCGGCTCCTCCATGCGGGCGCGCTCAACTGGACCTTTACGCTGGGCACCGGGCTGCTGGATCCCTGGACACTGGGCGCGACGGCGCTCATTCCCGCTGACGGCGTGCCGCTTACGACACTCCCCCTCCTCCTCAAACGCCATGACGCCACGCTCTTCGCCGCCGCTCCGGGTGTCTTGCGCAAGCTTCTGGCGTCGCGCGAGGCGCTCGACTTGCCAAAGCTCCGGCACACGCTCACCGCGGGCGAACACCTTCACCCCGACCTGCGCAGCGCGTGGGAGGGGGCCACAGGAAGCGGGCTCTATGATGCGTTCGGCATGACCGAATGCTCCACCTTTCTGTCCGCAAGCCCCGCCGGCGCGCCGTCGCTCACCGTCCAGCGTGGCCGCAAAGCCGTGCTCCGAAGCGATGGCACGATTGCCCTCCACCGCTCAGAGCAGGGCCTGATGCTGGGTTATCTGGACGGCCCCACCTTTGACCTGCCGTTGACCGAAGACGACTACTTCCTGACCTCAGACCGGGGCAGCGCGGATGCGCAAGGGCGCATCACCTACGAGGGCCGCATGGGCGACATGCTCAACCCGGGCGGCTACCGTGTGAGCCCTCTCGAAGTGGAGGCCGCGCTTATGGCCTGCCCGGAGGCAGGCGACGTCGCCGTCACGGAACTTCGCAACGGCGCCGCGACCTACCTCGCGGCCTGCTACACGGGCGCCGCGACCGAGGCCACGCTGACCGGCCACGCCAGCGGCTGCCTCGCCCGCTACAAGCAACCCCGCGTCTGGCGCCGGGTCGAGGCCCTGCCCCGCGGCCCCAACGGCAAGCTCGCCCGCCGCGCGCTCCCCGACCTTTTCAAGGATACCCCATGATCAAGCTCGACATCATCTCAGACCCGATCTGCCCCTGGTGCTACATCGGCAAAAGCCAGCTTGACCGCGCGCTGGAGGCTCACCCGGACCACCCGTTCACCATCGAATGGCACCCGTTCCAACTGAACCCCGACATGCCGCCGGGCGGCATGGACCGGGCGGAGTATCTCGAACGCAAATTCGGCGGCAAGGAAAACGCCGTCAAAGTCTACGGCCAGATCGCCCGTCACGCGGACGAGATCGGCCTCAAAGCGGATCTTGGCGGAATCAAACGGACACCCAACACCGTGGACGCCCACCGCCTGATCCACTGGGCGGGTATCGAGCAGCGCCAGACCTTCGCGGTCGACGCGCTCTTCAAGGCCTACTTCGTGGAGAACCGCGACATAGGAGACCATGAACTCCTCGCCGACATCGCCGATGGGATCGGCATGGACGCCGCCGTGGTCCTGAAACTTCTGGCGACAGACGAAGACGCGCAAATGATCCGCGACCGCGATTCGCAATCCCGCGAGATGGGCATAACCGGCGTCCCCACCTTCATCGTCGCAGGCAAACACGCCGTCCCCGGCGCGCAGCCGCCCGACCTCTGGGCCAAGGTCATCGGCGAGATCATGGAACAGATCGGCGATGGTTGAGACGACAGATCAGGCCCCTCAGGGCGCTCAAAGAGGCCCGACCTTCCGGTTCGTGGCGCTCATGGCCTACCTCATCTCCTGCGTGGCGCTGGGGATCGACCTCATGCTGGCCTCGCTGCCTGAAATCGGGGAAGAGCTGTCGCCTGCCGCGCCAGAGAACGCCACGCTCGTCATGGGCGCGTTCTTTCTTGCGCTTGGCGTGTCGACCTTCTTCGTGGGGCCCCTTCTGGATGCCTGCGGCCGGCGACCTGTCATTCTCGGCGGGTTGGGCCTCTATGCACTCGGCGCGCTCCTGAGTTGGCTCGCGCCCTCGCTCACGCTCATGTTGCTCGGTCGCGCGCTCATGGGGATCGGCGCCGCCGCGCCGCGCGTGGGCGTGCAAGCCATCATCCGGGATCGCTATGAAGGGCGGCAGATGGCGGCGACGATTTCCATCGTGATGATGATCTTCACCCTCGTGCCCGGCGTTGCCCCCGTCCTCGGGGCCTGGATCGCCGAGGCTGCCGGGTGGCGGGCGGTCTTCTTTGTCTTCGTGCTCTTCGGGCTCACCGGCGCGATCTGGTTCGCGTGGCAACAGCCTGAAACCCTGCCCGAGGTGCACCCCCTCAACCTGCGCACATGGATGCAGGAAATCGCCGGGGCCTTCCGGCTGCGCGTCTTCCGTCAGGCGCTTCTCATCCAGCTTTTCACCTTTGCGTCGCTCTACGGGTTCCTCACGGCAGGCCCCACGATCTTCACCGAGGCCTACGGCATCCCCACTCTCTATCCCTATATTTTCGGGGTGGTGTCACTCTCTGGCGCGGGCGCGGCCTTTGCCAATGCCCGCCTCGTCAAGCTCTACGGCATGGTCAAGCTCTCGCGCTGGGGGCTTATCGTCTACACCCTCATCAACGTGGTCAGCTTCGCGGCCATGGCAGCCGGTGCGGGCCTGGTGAGCTTTCTTGCGCCCATGTTCATGGGCTTTTTTGTGCTGGGGTTTGCCATCGGAAACGCGCAGGCGCTGGCGCTTCAGCCCCTGGGCCACATCGCGGGCACCGCCTCTGCGACGCTCGTTGCCGGGGCCACGGTCGGCGCAGGGCTTCTGGCTGCGCCTCTGCCCCTCATCTTCGGATCCGCGCCCATGCCCTTCATCGCCTCGACCACATTCTTCGGGGCTGCGGCCCTCTGGAATGCGATGCGGCTTGAGCCTGACTAGGTCTCTTACTTCGCCGGTGTCTTTGCCTTGAACGTGCCGGCCTTCTCGGCCAGGTCACGGGCGATGGCGAAGGCCCCCTTGATCTTGTCGCTGTCCTTCTTCCAGTCGCGCTTCACGACGATCTTGTTGTCCTTCACCTTCGCCAGCCCGCGCTGGTCCTGAATGAAGGCCACGAGACCCTCGGGCGAGGCAAACTTGTCGTTGTGGAACTGGATCGTCGCGCCTTTCGGCCCACCGTCGAGTTTGGCAATCCCGGCGCGCTTGCACATGGCCTTGATGCGCACAACGAGGAGAAGGGTGTTGACCTCCTTGGGCAATTTCCCGAACCGGTCGATAAGCTCGGCCGCAAAGCCCTCAAGCTCCACTTTCGTCGTCAGCCCGGAGAGCCGTCGGTAAAGCCCCAGCCGCACATCGAGGTCGGGAACGTAATCCTCCGGGATCAGCACCGGCACGCCGAGATTGATCTGCGGCGCCCACTGGTCGTTGTCCTCCAGCATTTCCGTCTCGCCCGAGCGGATCTTGGCAATCGCCTCCTCCAGCATCTGCTGGTACAGTTCATAGCCCACGTCGCGCATCTGGCCGGACTGCTCTTCGCCCAGAAGGTTGCCTGCGCCCCGGATATCAAGGTCCTGAGAGGCCAAAGTGAAGCCCGCCCCCAGACTGTCGAGGGAGCCGAGCACCCGCAGACGTTTCTCTGCCGTGGCCGTCAGCGGCGCGCGGGGCTTTGTCGTCAGATAGGCATAGGCCCGCGTCTTGGAGCGCCCCACCCGCCCCCGGATCTGATAGAGTTGCGACAGCCCGAACATATCCGCGCGGTGCACGACCATCGTGTTGGCCGTGGGGATATCGAGGCCCGATTCCACGATCGTCGTGGCCAGAAGCACATCGAACTTCCCGTCGTAGAACGCATTCATCCGGTCATCGAGGTCCCCCGCCGCAAGCTGGCCATGGGCGATGACGTAAGACACCTCCGGCACCTCCCGCTTCAGCCAATCCTCCATCTCGGGCAGATCCGCGATGCGCGGGACGACAAAGAACGACTGCCCGCCCCGGTAATGCTCGCGCAGAAGCGCCTCGCGGAGCGTCACGGTATCGAATTCGCTCACATAGGTGCGGATGGCGAGGCGGTCGACGGGCGGAGTGCCGATGATGCTGAGGTCCCGCACGCCGCTTAGCGATAGTTGCAGGGTGCGCGGAATGGGCGTCGCCGTGAGCGTCAGCACGTGGATGTTTGACCGAAGCTGTTTCAGGCGCTCCTTGTGGCCCACGCCAAAGCGCTGCTCTTCATCGATCACCAGCAGGCCGAGATTGTTGAACTTGACCTGCTTGGCCAGCACGGCATGGGTGCCCACCACGATATCGACGCTGCCCTTGGCGAGGCCCTCGCGGGTGGCGGCGGCCTCCTTCGCGCTAACAAAGCGCGACAAAGGCCTGACATTGATGGGAAATCCGCGAAACCGCTCCATAAAGCTCTGCGCGTGCTGACGCGCAAGCAGCGTCGTCGGCGCCACCACGGCCACCTGCACGCCGGACATGGCCGCCACGAAGGCCGCGCGCATGGCGACCTCGGTCTTGCCAAAGCCCACATCCCCGCAGATGAGCCGGTCCATGGGCTGGCCCGCCACCATATCCTCGAGCGTGGCCTCGATCGCGCTCAGCTGGTCGTCGGTCTCGGTGTAGGGAAAGCGCGCGCAGAAGGCGTCCCACATCCCCGGCGGCGGGTCGAGGATCGGCGCCTTGCGCAGGGCGCGTTCGGCCGCCACGCGGATGAGCCGCTCCGCCATCTCGCGGATGCGCTCCTTCAGCTTGGCCTTCTTGGCCTGCCACGCGCCGCCTCCAAGGCGATCCAGCAAGCCGTCCTCATGGCCGAACCTGCTCAGGAGTTCGATATTCTCCACCGGCAGATAGAGCTTGGAGCGTTCAGCATATTCCAAAAGTATGCATTCATGGGCCGCGCCCGCGGCGGTCACGATCTCGAGCCCCTTGAAGCGCCCCACGCCGTGATCGACATGCACCACGAGATCGCCGGGCGACAGGCTCTGCGTCTCGGTCAGGAAGTTCTCTGCCCGCCGCTTGCGCTTCGTCTGGCGGATCAGCCGGTCGCCCAGCACGTCCTGCTCGGAGATGACGCACAGATCCTTAGTTTCGAAGCCATGCTCCAGAGCCCAAACGGCGAGGTAGACGCCGCGGCCCTTCACGCCGCGGGCGTCGGTGATCGGGATCGCCTCCACGATGCCCTCATCCTCGATAAGCCCGGACAGCCGCTCCCGCGCGCCTTCTGAATAGGAGGCAATGACCACGGGCTGGCTTTCGAGCCGGGCTTTCACATGGGCTGACAAGGCCCCGAAAAGGCTGAGAGATTCCGACTGGCGCTCTGGCGCGAAGTTCCGCCCTATGCGGCCGCCCGCGTCAACGGCACCCGGCCCCGTTGGCTGCGGCAACGGCACGAACTGCACCACGCGATGCCCCGAGACTGCCGCCTCCCAAGCCGCGTCATCAAGATAAAGCTGGCCCGGCGGCGCGGGCTTGTAGACGGAATCAAGCCGGCCCTTCGCGCTCATCGCTTCCTTGCGCGCGTCGTACTGGTCGGCGATGCTCTCCCACCGGGCGGTGCGCGCAGGCGTGATCTGGTCATCCAGCGTCACCGTGGCGTCAGGCACGTAGTCAAAGAGCGTCTCCAGCGTGTCGTGGAAGAACGGCAGCCAATGCTCAAACCCCTGATGCTTGCGCCCGGCAGACACCGCCTCGTAAAGCGGATCATCCGTCCCCGCCGCGCCGAATTCCAGGCGGTAGTTCTGGCGGAAGCGGGTGATCGCAGCATCATCCAGAATGACCTCAGAGACCGGCGCGACCTCAACGAGGTCGAGCTTCTCGGTCGTCCGTTGCGTCGCGGGATCGAAGCGCCGCGCGCCGTCCAGGACGTCGCCGAAGAGGTCGAGCCGCACGGGCCCGCCCTGCCCCGGCGCAAAGATGTCGATGATCCCGCCCCGGATCGCATAGTCGCCCGGCTCCATGACCGTGGGCGATTGCGTGAAACCCATGCGCACCAGAAAGGCGCGCAAGGCGTCCTCATCGATGCGGTCGCCCACGCGCGCCGAAAAGGCGGCCTCGCTCAGCACGCTGCGCGCCGGAACCCGCTGCGTGGCGGCGTTGAGCGTCGTCAGGATCACGAACCGCTCCGGCATGCCGCTCAAGAGCGCCGCCAAAGTCGCCATCCGCGCCGCGCTCACATCCGCATTGGGCGACACGCGGTCATAGGGCAGGCAGTCCCACCCGGGAAAGACGACGACCGGCATGTCCGGCGCAAAGAACGCGAGCGCCGCCCGCGTGGCCTCCAGCCGCTTGTCGTCGCGGGCCACATGCAGCACCGCGCCAGAGGCCGCTTCGCGCAGGATCAGCTCCGCGTCAAAGCCCTCGGGCGCGCCGGACATGGTGATATGGGACGGAGAGGCCATCAGGCGGCTCCACTTACGCGCCGCACGCCCCGCGTCAAGGACTAGAGCGCCCCAAGCTCAAGGTTCTGCCACATGCCGAACATCGCCGTCGCAAAGACAGCGCCGATCCCTATGACCTGCGTCCAGAACCGCTGCTTCATCAGCGCCCGGATCAGCGCGTCCCCGCTCAGGGCCTCGCTCTGGATCCGCGAGGCCGTGGACAGCGCCCGCGCGCCCACGAAACTCAGCGGGAAGCCGAGAAGAAAGAGCGCCTGCGCGAACTCCACCCAGTAGAAGAAGGCCATAACGCCGAGCGCGGTGAGAACGAAGCTCAGAAACCCAAGGACCCAAAGGCCGGACACGCGCCCGATGATCAGCATGCGGCGCACCTTCACGTCCACGATCGCTTCCAGATCATCAAGCGCCGCGCCGCGCTGCTTCTTGGCGCGCTGGATCATGTCGAACGGCACGCCGAGGACCCAGTACGAGGCCGAGGACCATACCACCGCGAGCGCAATCCAGAACCACAGATTGGAGAAGGACCGCATGTCGATCACTTCAAAAAGGGTGGAATAGATGTCCAAACTGCTGCCTCTTCGGGTTTTCGCGGACACTATGCGCCGCCTGCGCGGGGCGAAAGGGCAAAGGCGCGCGGCCCCAGACAAAGCTTGAGACAGCGCGCGACCCGTGGCAGGGACACCACGTAAGATACGACCGCGCAGGACGCCGATGACCCACGCACCCTTCCCCATGGCCCGGCCGCGCCGCCTGCGCCGCACCGCCGCCCTCCGCGCTCTCGTGGCCCAGAACGGCCTGAGCCCCGCGGATTTCATCTGGCCCATTTTCGTCATGGACGGCAAAGATGCCGAGGAACCCGTCGCGTCGATGCCCGGCGTCGTGCGCCGCACCGTGGACCGCGTGGGCGCCGCCGCGAAGGAGGCCTGGGGCCTCGGCATCCCGGCGATCTGCGTCTTTCCCTACACCGACCCCGCGCTCAAGACCGCAGGCTGCGAAGAGGCCTGGAACCCCGACAACCTGTCGAACCGTGCCATCCGCGAGATCAAGAGCGCTTGCCCCGAGATCGCGGTGATGACCGACATCGCCCTCGACCCCTACAACATCCACGGCCATGACGGCTTTGTGGAGGGCGGTGAGATCGTGAACGACCGCACGGTCGAGGCGCTCGTGAAAATGGGCCTCGCCCAAGCCGAGGCCGGCGCAGACATCCTGGGCCCCTCCGACATGATGGACGGGCGCATCGGGGCCCTGCGCGAAGCGCTGGAGGCCGATGGCCACATCCATGTGACGATCCTGAGCTACGCCGCCAAATACGCCTCCGCGTTCTACGGGCCGTTCCGCGACGCGGTGGGGGCCTCGGGCGCGCTCACCGGAGACAAGAAGACCTACCAGATGGATCCCGCCAACGGGGACGAGGCCCTTACCATGATCGCGCGCGACCTCGCCGAGGGGGCCGATATGGTGATGGTGAAACCGGGGATCGCCTATCTCGACATCTGCTGGCGGGTAAAGCAGGATTTCGGCGCACCCACCTTCGCCTACCAGGTGTCGGGCGAGTACGCGATGGTGCAGGCGGCCGCAGAGAACGGCTGGATCGACCACGACAAGACCATGCTGGAAAGCCTGATGGCCTTCAAACGGGCGGGCTGTGACGGGATCCTGACGTATTTTGCCCCCGCCGCTGCGCGAGCGCTTGCCTAAACCCGCTATGAATGCGTGACAGCGCAGAACTTTCGGCGTAGTCTGCGCGCGAGACCGGGACCAACCCGGCCAAGCAGTATCAGGCAGACACATGACAAACTCCACTTTTTCACGGCGGACGTTTTCCCTCGGGCTTTTGGCTGGCAGCGCGACGCTTGCCGGCTGCGCGAATGGGATCGGCAACACCAATGACCAGCGTATCGACGCCCGGGTCGATCAGACGCTCAACTTCATGTACGGCACCTATCCGGGCACGGACCGGCTGCGGCGCAACGCGGCGGGCATGCTCGTGATGCCGGTGGTTACAGAAGCGGGCCTCGGCTTTGGCGGATCCTACGGGCGCGGCGCGCTCCGCGTCGATGACATCACCGTGGATTACTACTCCACCGCGTCCGCCTCCGTCGGCCCGCAGATTGGCGCGCAGCAATTCGCCCACGTGCTCTTCTTCATGACCGAAGATGCGCTTCTCGATTTCCGCCGGGCCTCCGGCTGGGCCGCAGGGGCCGACATCGAATACGCCCTCCAGGACCGTGGCGAGAACGTGCGCGCCGAGACGACGACCTCGCTCGCCCCGATCATCGCGGCCATCTTCGGGCAGGCGGGCTTTCGTGTGGGCGCCACCCTCGAAGGGACAAAGTACACGCGCATCATCCCCTGACGCGGGCGCAAGGCACCGCCCGTCTCTCGCGATTGCACGCAAACCAGCCAGCCCGCGCACGACCACATGAAGCGCGAGCAGGCCTGGTCCGTGCGCGCCTGTTTTCTTTGTGCCCCGTACTTCGGGGAGCGCGAGGGGCAGCGCCCCTGGCATCCACAAGGGTCCCCCAGTGCTGCACCCGCACAATGAGTGCTTCCCTTCCCCGCCCGCGCCCCCTAAAGCGCGGGCGACGTCATTTCCGGAGCCGGCCACTGGACCTGCGCAACATCGCCATCATCGCCCATGTCGACCATGGCAAAACGACGCTCGTGGACGAGCTCCTGAAGCAGTCGGGGGCCTTCCGCGAAAACCAGGCGGTCGCGGAGCGCGCCATGGATTCCAACGACCTCGAGCGTGAGCGCGGGATCACCATCCTCGCCAAGGCCACGAGCGTCGAATGGGGCACGACACGCATCAACATCGTCGATACGCCCGGCCACGCCGATTTCGGCGGCGAGGTGGAGCGCATCCTGTCCATGGTCGACGGCGTTGTCCTCCTCGTGGACGCGGCCGAAGGTCCGATGCCGCAGACGAAGTTCGTCACCTCCAAGGCCCTGGCGCTCGGGCTGCGGCCCATCGTCGTCCTGAACAAGGTCGACAAGCCCGATGCCGAACCGGACCGCGCCCTCGATGAATGCTTTGACCTCTTCGTGGGCCTCGGCGCCGATGACGACCAACTCGACTTTCCGGTGCTCTATGCCTCCGGCCGCGCCGGTTGGGCGGATGCGGAGCTTGACGGACCGCGCAAGGACCTCTCCGCGCTCTTTGATCTCGTCGTGAGGCATGTCCCCGCCCCCGCCCAACAGGCTCGTACGGGCGAGCCCTTCCGGATGCTCGCCACGACGCTGGGCGCCGACCCCTTCATCGGGCGGATCCTCACCGGCCGCGTGGAAAGCGGGCGCGTGACCCCGGGCGAAACGATCAAGGCGCTCACGCGCGACGGCACCCGGGTAGAACAGTTCCGCGTCACCAAGGTCCTCGCGTTCCGCGGGCTGGCGCAGCAGCCCATCGAGGCCGCCGAGGCAGGCGATATCGTGACGCTCGCCGGGATGGCCAAGGCCACTGTCGCCGACACGCTCTGCGCCCCGGATGTCGAGGCCGCCCTGCCCGCCCAACCGATTGATCCGCCCACGATCTCCGTGACATTCGGGATCAATGACAGCCCGCTCGCAGGCCGCGATGGCAAGAAGGTGCAAAGCCGCGTGATCCGCGAGCGCCTCATGAAGGAGGCCGAGCAGAACGTGGCGATCCGCGTCGAAGACACGCCCGGCGGCGACGCCTTCAACGTATCGGGTCGCGGTGAATTGCAGATGGGCGTCCTCATCGAGAACATGCGCCGCGAGGGCTTTGAGCTGAGTATCGCGCGGCCCCAGGTGATCCTGCGCGAGGAAAACGGCCAGCGCGTTGAGCCGGTGGAAGAGGTCACCATCGATGTCGATGACGAGTATTCCGGCACGGTGATCGAGAAACTGACCGGCGCGCGGCGCGGCGACCTCCTTGAGATGCGCC
Organism: Pseudomonadota bacterium; assembly: GCA_038751055.1. Classification (GTDB taxonomy): domain Bacteria; phylum Pseudomonadota; class Alphaproteobacteria; order Rhodobacterales; family Rhodobacteraceae; genus Shimia_B. Next base: position 21,387 of record JBCDGS010000034.1, read on the forward strand.
CGGCCGGGACGGGCAAGACGCGCATCATTGCCCATGTGCCGTCGCGCGGGCTCATCGGATACCACGGTGAGTTCCTGACCGACACTCGGGGCACCGGCGTCCTCAACCGCGTCTTTCACAGCTGGGCCCCGCATCGCGGCTCCATCCCCGGGCGGCGTGCAGGTGTCCTGATCTCCATGGAAAGTGGCGTGAGTGTCGCCTATGCGATCTGGAATCTCGAGGATCGGGGGCGCTTTTTCATCGGCGCGCAGGAGGATGTCTATCAGGGGATGATCCTGGGCGAGCACAGCCGCGACAACGACCTCGAGGTCAACCCGCTCAAAGGCAAGAAACTGACCAATGTGCGGGCCTCGGGCAGCGACGAGGCGGTGCGGCTGACGACGCCCATCAAGATGAGCCTCGAGGAGGCCATTGCGTATATCGACGACGACGAGCTGGTGGAGGTGACGCCGAATGCGATCCGCCTCCGCAAACGCTACCTCGATCCCCACGAGCGCAAACGCCAGGCCCGCGCCGCCAGCTAACCCAGCGGAGCCGCTGACGCGGCGCGGTTTTTGCTGGTGCTCTGCCCCGAAGGGAGTGCTCGTAGGGGGCGCCTGCCCTGCGCTGCCACCTCACCGGGTGCCTCCGGCGGAAGTACGGGGCACAAAGAAGACGGGCCTGTTTTCTTTGTGCCGATATACTTCGGGGAGTGTGAGGGGCTGGCCCCTCACGATCTATCGTAGCAGGGCTTTGACAGCCTTTATTGCGGCCTCTGCGTTGCTCGCGTCTTTCGCCCCGCCCTGGGCCAGGGTCGGGCGGCCGCCGCCTCCCTTTCCGCCGAGGGCCTCGACGGCGGCCTTGACCAGGTCTACGGCATTGAGCCGCTGGGCCAGGTCATCACTCAGGCCCGCGGCCACGGCTGCCTTGCCGTCCGCCTCCGCGATCAGAAGAACCGCGAGCGTGCCGTGGTCTGCTTTCTGGGCGTCGATCAAAGCGGGGAGATCCTTGCCGGTCACGCCCTCGAGCGTCATGGCGAGGAAGGGCGTTCCGTTCACATCCTCCGGCGCGTTCGATCTGGCACCGCCGCCCATGGCCACCTGACGGCGGAGGTCGGCGACCTCGGCCTGCAGCGCCTTGCGCTCGCTCAGGAGCTGGCCGACCCGCTCTGGCACATCTCCGGCCTGGGCGTTCAGGGCCAGTGCCGTCTGCGCAAGGCGATGGTCCTGGCCTGCCAGATAGTCGAAGGCCGCAGCGCCGGTGAGGGCCTCGATCCGGCGCACACCCGCAGAGGATGCGCTGTCACCCAGGGTCACGAAGGTGCCTATATCGCCCGTGCGTGCCACATGGGTGCCGCCACAGAGCTCAATCGAATAGGTATCTCCCGCCGGGCCCCGTCCCGATGCCTCTTCGGTCCCCATGGACACCACGCGCACCTCATCTCCGTATTTCTCACCGAAAAGGGCCTGGGCGCCGATGGCCCGGGCGTCGTCGGGGGCCATGAGGCGGGTCTCGACGGGGGTGTTCTGGCGGATATACGCGTTGACCTCCTGCTCCACCTGCTTGAGTTCTCCGAGGCTCAGGGCCTGCCCGTGGCTGAAGTCAAACCGCAGCCGGTCCGGCGCGTTGAGCGAGCCGCGTTGGGCCACATGGTCGCCAAGCGCGTGGCGCAGCGCCTCGTGGAGAAGGTGCGTGGCGGAGTGATTGGCGCGGATCTGGGCGCGCCGCGCAGGGTCGACCATCAGGCTCGCCCCCTGCCCTGCCGAGACGGCACCCTGCGTCACCTTGCCGATATGGACAAAGACACCGGCGCTTTTCTTCGTGTCTGAAATCGTGACCTGGCCCGTGGCCGTCGTGAGCGTCCCGGCATCGCCGACCTGACCGCCGCTCTCGGCATAGAACGGGGTCTGGTTGAGGGCGATCTGCACATCGTCGCCCGCTTGCGCAGACGCAACCTCTGCAGTCCCTTGGACGAGCGCGGTGATCTGCCCCTCGGCAGCCTCAAGCTCATAGCCGAGGAAGTCCGTGGGCCCGTGCTTGTCGGCGACATCGAACCAGACCGTCGCATCGGCCGCTTCGCCCGACCCGCTCCAGGCCGCGCGCGCCTTGGCCTTTTGCGCGGCCATGGCCGTGTCGAAGCCGGCAGTATCCACGCTGCGACCCCGCTCGCGCAGCGCATCCTGCGTGAGGTCGAGGGGGAAGCCAAATGTGTCATAAAGCTTGAACGCCGCGTCTCCGGGCAGGTCACTGCCATCGGGCAGCTTTGCCATCTCCTCGTCAAGGAGCTTCAGCCCCCGGTCGAGGGTCTGACGGAAGCGTGTCTCCTCGCTCAGAAGCGTGTCCTGGATCAGCGTCTTGGCCTGACCAAGCTCAGGATAGGCCGCGCCCATTTGCTGGACAAGCGCGGGAACGAGCCTGTGCATCAGCGGCTCGGAAACGCCCAGCTGGTGGGCGTGGCGCATGGCGCGGCGCATGATCCGGCGCAAGACGTAGCCGCGCCCGTCATTGGCGGGCATCACGCCGTCGGCAATCAGAAACGAGGTCGATCGCAAGTGATCCGCGATCACCCGGTGATGGGTCTTGCCGGGACCATCCGGGTCGGTGGAGGACGCATCGGCGCTGGCCTCGATGAGGGCGCGCATGAGGTCGGTGGCGTAGTTGTCGTTCGTCCCCTGCAAGAGCGCGGCGACCCGTTCGATGCCCATCCCGGTGTCGATGGACTTGTTGGGCAGATCCACGCGCGAGCCGTCTTCGAACTGCTCGTACTGCATGAAGACGAGGTTCCAGATCTCCACAAAGCGGTCGCCATCTTCCTCCGGGCTGCCGGGAGGGCCGCCCCAGATGTGATCGCCATGATCGTAGAAGATCTCCGTGCAGGGGCCGCAGGGGCCAGTGGGTCCGGCGGACCAGAAATTGTCGTCGGTGGCGATGCGGATGATGCGGTCGTCGCTCAGGCCAGCATGCTTCTTCCAGATCTCCACGGCCTCATCGTCGGTGTGGTAGACCGTCACGAGAAGCTTTGAGGCGTCGATGCCGAGCTCCTTCGTCACGAGGTCCCAGGCGAAGGGGATGGCGTCCTCCTTGAAGTAGTCGCCGAACGAGAAATTGCCGAGCATCTCGAAGAAGGTGTGGTGGCGTGCGGTGTACCCCACATTGTCGAGGTCATTGTGCTTGCCGCCCGCGCGCACGCATTTCTGCGCAGTGGTCGCCCGGGTGTAGTCGCGCGTCTCGAGCCCAGTGAAGAGGTTCTTGAACTGGACCATGCCCGCGGCCGTGAACATGAGCGTCGGATCGTTGCGCGGCACGAGGGGAGAGCTGTCCACGACCGCATGGCCCGCATTCTCGAAGAAGCCGAGGAAGGCGCTGCGGATATCGTTCAAACTTTGCATGTCTTGGGCCTTTGTTCACCACCGGGCTTGGGTGACATATCCCTGCGCCGGTAAGGTGTCCACGGGCGGCGTTTGATACGGTTGCGACCAGAAACACGTTTGCGAAAATTCCTGGCGCAAAGGGGGCTCCAGGCGGCCTTTCAGGGGCGCGGCCCGTGTCGTCAGGCAAGGGTTTCGCCACAAGGCGTCTCAAAAACGAAAAAGGGCCGCGGCAATCCGCGACCCTCTGGTCTGTGCTGGGCTTTAGCCTTCGAGGACGTCACTCTCGTCGAGGTCATCGTCATCCGACACGCTGCCCGGAGGCATATCGAAATCGAGGCCGTGGGACGCGCGGATCTTGTCTTCAATCTCGTAGGCGATCTTCGGATGCTCTTTCAGAAAGGTCTTCGCGTTCTCGCGGCCCTGCCCGATGCGCTCATCCCCGTAGGAAAACCAGGCCCCGGATTTCTCGACCACGCCCGCCTTGGTGCCAAGGTCGAGAAGCTCGCCCATCTTTGAGATGCCCTCGCCGTACATGATGTCGAACTCGACCTGTTTGAACGGCGGCGCCACCTTGTTCTTGACGACCTTCACGCGCGTGGCGTTCCCGACCACTTCGTCGCGGTCCTTGATCGCCCCGATGCGGCGGATGTCGAGGCGCACTGAGGAGTAAAACTTCAGTGCGTTGCCGCCGGTCGTCGTCTCCGGAGAGCCGAACATCACGCCGATCTTCATCCGGATCTGGTTGATGAAGATCACCATGCACTTGGAGCGCGCGATCGCAGCCGTCAGTTTGCGCATGGCCTGGCTCATCAGGCGCGCCTGAAGTCCGGGCGCACTGTCGCCCATGTCGCCTTCCAGCTCTTTCTGGGGGGTCAGCGCGGCCACCGAATCCACCACGACCATCGAGACCGCGCCGGAACGCACGAGCGTCTCAGTGATCTCCAGCGCCTGCTCCCCGGTGTCGGGCTGCGAAATCAGAAGCTCATCAAGATCAACGCCAAGCTTCTTGGCATATTGCGGATCAAGGGCATGCTCGGCGTCCACGAAGGCGCACACACCGCCCTTTTTCTGCTCTTCGGCCACGGCATGGAGCGTCAGCGTCGTCTTGCCGGAGCTTTCAGGCCCGTAGATCTCGATGATGCGGCCTTTGGGCAGGCCGCCGATGCCGAGCGCGATGTCGAGGCCCAGCGAGCCCGTGGAGGTCGCCTCGATGTCCTGCACCGGATTGTCGGCGCCCAGCTTCATGATCGAGCCCTTGCCGAATTGCCGCTCGATCTGTGCGAGTGCGCTGTCGAGCGCCTTTTGACGTTCGGCGTTCTTTTTCGCGTCCATGCTGAGGAGATCCGCTGTTGCCATGTTGTGGCCCTTTCTTTCACACACCCGTCGAGGGGCGGCAATGACTGCTTCGTTCGCTTCTTGTTCTCGCTTTGTGCGATCAAAAGGCGAACATTTCAATCAATTTCTAACGGTTCATCTTGGCTGGAAACTGGTTAAAGAGTTCTTACCAACGGCATTGGGCCGGGCGTGTTCGGGGGATCTGCCGCGCAAATGCTTGTTTTCTGGAAAGAAAAGCTCGTTCTTCTGTCCGTGCCCAAGACTGGCACTTCAGCACTCGAGGCCGCGTTGCGCAATCGCGCCGACGCCGTGCTCGAGAATCCGCCAGAACTCAAGCATGTGCCGATGTTTCGCTACAATCGATTCTTGAAGCCGCTCTTTGGCGTGCTCGACGGCGAGCGGCGGTTTGAGACGATGGCCGTCATTCGCGAACCCGTGAGCTGGCTCGGGTCCTGGTACCGGTATCGCAGCAGGCCGGAGCTTGACGGCCGCCCGAACTCGACCTCCGGGATCGATTTCAACGCCTTTGTGCAGGCCTACCTCGCCGATCCCCGTCCCCCCTTCGCCAATGTCGGGAGCCCCCGCAAATTCGTGTCGAATGGTCAGGGAAAGGTCGCCGTGAAGCACCTTTTTCAATACGAGGAGCTCGATCTGGCGGCGCGCTTTCTGGAGGACAGGCTCAAGGTGCGACTGGACCTCACGGCTCAGAATGTCTCTCCCAAGCGCCCCCTCGACCTCGCGCCCGGGACTGAAAGCTCGCTGCGTGACGTCTGCGCGGAGGAGTTCCACCTGTGGGAAAAGGCCCGGCGGGGCTGACGCGACCGCGCCCCGCATCCTGCCTCGCCCACCTGACGAGGTCTGCACCGCACGTCTCTGGTGATGAGTAGGGCGGCTCGCCTGGTCAGTCCCTTGACTGCCATTTCCGTGGTCAGGTGCACGCTAAAAAATGGTGCGCCTGCGGGGGTTGAGGGCACCGTGTTCGAAAGGTCTCCCTTCGCGCCGGGGTGAGGCGCAGGATCTGCGCAAATGTCCGCCAGATCTGGATCAGGACACGGGGTCAGCCGAAAGAGGTGCGGCTATCTCGTATCCCGGGGACGCGCGCGTTGTCGGCAAGCTTCCGGATGGTCGTCAGCCGACCGATGCAGCAGCGGCACTCAGCATCGCCGCGACCGAACGGCATCATCGGGTCTCCGCTCATCAAACTGACACTCCGGCCGGGCCGGGTCCGCGTCTATGCCTGTCAGAATGCATCGAGCTGCCAAACCTGCCCGGTTTTGTGTCACAAGAGCGGTCTCCATCTACGACCCTCTCATCCCCGGCAGCGTCCCCCGCTGTCCTTCGTCCTTCGTTCTTCGTCGTTCGTCCCTTTTACATCGCCGCACAATCCTCACTCGCAGTGGCTCGATTTGGGCTACCCGCATGCGGACAGGGAGTTCTGACGCGGCCCGGTGCCTGGGTTCTGTCGACACCAGCAATTCGCGCGAGAGACTAAAATTTTGTGTCGCCCGTCTTAACGCACGTCCAGCCGCCCTCTGTGGAAACATCATTCGATACCAATCCATTAAGGTCATCAATATCGCGAGGGCGGCTATGTGCCTGCGAGGGCATGATCCCAGCGGAGACTGCCGCTTGTGCGGCGTTCACCACCCTGCTCGGCCGAGGCTTTGCACCTCACCCCGAAGCAGCCCCATGGGACTGCAGCCTTTCCGCGGAAACAGGCTCCTTTGCGGAGGGCGTTCACTTCGATCAACACTTGGCGACGTCTGCCAATGATTGCTGGCCCGAACGATCCAGCGCGCAGGCACAGATGCGGGACGCAGGGCGGCGAAGGGTCCCACAGGCCGGTCATGTCAGAGCCCCCATTCACAGAAGGCGCTCTTGGGTAAGAAGCCGCCCTCGCCGATCAACTGGAAGCGTTTCACAGGTTCCGAGACAGGTCCGCGCCCCGAACCTGCCGCGCGCCCGTTGTTCAGCGCCCCGGCGATGCGGGTCTGACGCCCAATCATCTTGTCGCCCCAACTCACGCATGTCGCACCAGGCGCGCCTCAAGGAAGGGTTCGCAACAAACAATTTGGCTCCCATAGCGGCCCGGACACCCCCACAGCCGACGTGTCCTCAAACTGCCATGGCATCGGCTCGGGCATTTGTCCCGCTGACCCTTGGGCCAAGCGTCGCGAGATGCACCGAGCCCCGAGGGACGGCGGCGCCGGTCAAGAGCCCGAGGGGCGGGTCTAGTGCAGCGCGTCCTGCACGATGTTCGTCAGCTCGTTTAGCGAAAACGGCTTAGGGAGAAAGACGGAGTTCGGAATGGCCTGCTGACGATCCGAGAACGTCTCCTTCGCATATCCGGACACGAAGACGACCTTCGTTGCTGGCCGTTCGCGCAAGGCCTCACGGACCCAGCTCGGACCGTCTTGCCCGGGCATGACGACATCTGTCACGAAGATATCCACATGCACGGTCTCGTCTTCGAGCGTAGAAAGCGCAGCTTCAGCGCTGTCAGCCTCGAGGACGGTAAAACCACGCAGGCGCAAAGCGCGGGAGGCGAAGGCACGCACCGGGGCCTCGTCTTCGACCAGAAGGACCGTGCCCTTGCTTTCCCCATCTTCGGGCGTGGGCATTGGCTGCGGCAGATCAGTGTGTGGGGCCGTCGCGGTCGTCGACGCGGCCTCAAGCTCCTCTTCATCGAGCTCCACGATCGGGAAATAGAGCGTGAACGTCGTCCCGACACCGGACGCACTGTCCACGAAGATGAAGCCGCCACTCTGTTTGACGATGCCGTACGCTGTGGAAAGCCCAAGGCCCGTCCCCTCGCCCACCTTTTTCGTCGTAAAGAACGGCTCAAAAATCTGGGTTTGCTTTTCCGGAGGAATGCCAACGCCTTCGTCTTTCACGTGGACGAGAACATAATCCCCCGCAGGCACCTTGGCGCGCGCTCGCTCCAGAGGCTCGGTCAACGATTGTGCCTCGGTGGAAATGGTTATCGCGCCGCCATCCGGCATGGCGTCGCGGGCGTTCACCACCAGGTTCATCAGGACTTACTCGAGCTGGCGTTTGTCTGCCCGGATGGGCGGCAACGCTTCGACATGCTCCTGTTCGAGGGTCACGCGCTCCCCGACGAGCCGGTTGAGGAGGTGTCCCATGTCCGAGAGGGTCTCACGCATATCGAGCGCTTCGGGCCTCAGGTTCTGCTTGCGCGAGAAGGCCAGGAGCTGCGAGACGAGGCTCGCGGCCCGGTTTGTGTTCTGGTGGATCTGCATGAGATCACCGTAATCCGCGTCAGCACTGTCATGGCGCAAAAGAAGAAGGTCGCAATGACCGGCTATGGCGGTCAGCAGATTATTGAAATCATGCGCGACACCCCCGGCAAGCTGCCCGATCGCCTGCATTTTCTGGGAGTGCACGAACTGCTTCTCGAGGCTCTTGAGCTCAGTCGCGTCATTGAGAACCGCCACAAGGAGGGTCTCGCCCTGCTCTTTGACCCGATTGAGAGTGACCTGCACGAATGTATCTTCCTCGGCTCCGGCCACTTGCAGGAATTCCGCGTGGCGCAGGCCCTTGCCCTGGGCGGCCTCGGCGATCCAGTCGCGCACGGACCGTCCGAGGCTCTGCAGGATATCAGCCGTGTTCGTGCCGACCTTGACCGGAGTTTTCAGCAATTCGCGTGCCGGTCGATTTGACGCCAGGATCTCGCCATCCGGAGCGATTTTCAAAAGCGCCACAGGCACTTCGTCGAAAAAGCTCCACCCGTCCTTGGCAACTTCACCGGCTTGCTCAACGCCCGGCAGGAGAAAGAGCTCCCGCCGTCCGCCACTGCCTTCGACCTCTGCGACAAGGCAGGCAATCGGCCCTTCGGCACTCGTGACCTCATTCATCTGACCGGAGCGAATGGGCAGGTTGCGAAACACGCGGTCGAGAGACTTTGCGCGCCCGCCGACAAGACGGCGCATGGCGTCGTTCATAAAGAGGATCGCGCCCGACCCGCTCACCGTCATCATCGGCAGGCTCAGCGATTGCGCGCCCGTGGCATGGCCCGACCTCTCCACGATGTCTTCCAGACGCCACAGGAAGCTGTCGCGCGTCAACGCGTGCACGGCGAGGCGCACATGCCCGCGGCGCGTGACGATGTCATCGCGCGCCGCACCAAGCGCCAGCGCCTTTGTCTGCAAGCGAAAGAGAATCGGGGCCGGGTTTGCAAAGAGATCGGCGAAACATTCCGCCAGGGTGCCTGTTTCCGAGACCTTCAGCCGGTCATCTGCAGCGCGGTTCCGCGTCAAAAGCGCCCCCGTACTGTCGGACAAAAGACTGGGAGAGCTGTCGTTTTCCACAAAGGCGGCCACCGACGAGACCATCATCTTCTGGCGCCACTCAAACCACAGGGATAACCCCTTGATCGCAGACGCCAAAACCGCGACGACCGTCCCGGTGACGAGCACCCCCAAGGCGAGCCCCGGCGGTGCGACAAAGACACTTCCCACAGCGACCGCGACAGCGAACGCAATGACGATGGTTGCCTGCGGCGCGAGACGGCGCACCACGCGATAAAGACCTGTTTTCTTCTTCAATGGTGTCGGCACGACATGCCCCTGCCCAGATTCGATTTCCGTCCAGATGACCGGCAAACCGTTAAGGGGAGTTTAAGGGGAAACCGCAATTCTACCAAGGGTTGTGTATGGCGGGCTCTTTCTAACGAAACGCCGGTTATGAAAAGGAGGCAACAAAGAAGCCGTCACACCGGTCGAGCGGCGTGAAATGCTCTTGAAACCGGCATGTCATCCCGTCAGCCAAGATCGGGATTTGTCCTTCATTCTCAGCGCGAAAGAGGGAGCATGTCATGTAGACCAGCTGCCCCCCCGGGCGCAGGTACGCCCTCGCCTCCGCAACGATGCGCCGTTGCGTGTCCAAAAGCTGCGCCATGTCCTCTTCGCGCAGGCGCCATTTGCCGTCGGTGGCACGGCGAAACGCGCCGGAGCCCGAGCACGGGACATCGCAGACCACGCAATCGAAACGCTCTGTGCCAAGGGTCGGCGCGACGCGGATCGCGGCCCCGGCGCGCGCGGCTCGGCCCGGCAGATCGGCCATCCGGCGCGGATCCGCGTCATGGGCCGTCACCCGTGCGCCACGGGCGGCCAGCGCGAGGCTCTTGCCACCGCCGCCCGCGCAGAAATCGAGCACCGTCGCGCCGTCTGGCACCCCAAGGAGCGCGAGCGCCCGTTGCGGGCCGAGGTCCTGAAACTCCGCAAACCCGTCCGTCAAGACCCGGCTCTGAAAGAGCTTTCGTGGCGCGCCGCGAACGGTGAGGGCCGTGGGCAGACGGGCATCAGGCTCAGGATCGAAGCCCTCCTGGGCGAGCATCTCAAGGACCTCTTCCGCAGTTGCTTTGGCGGTATTGACGCGCAACCAGACCGGCGCCCGCTCGCGCAGCGCATGGGCGATTGGGGCGGCATCGGTCCCGTGATCCAAAAGCAGCCGCGCCCACATCCAGGGCTGAAGGTCGGCGCGGGTGGCGTCGGTCAGCGCCTCCCAAGCAGTCAAGGGCGGATCTGACGGGGAGACGTCAGGCGCATAGGTTCCTGCGCCAAAGACGCTGCCTTCCACGATGCCCTCTTGCGCGAGGTAGCCGCGCACGAGGCCGCGCCCGGTGAGGGAGCCGCCCATGGCCGCGCAGGAGGCCCGCCTGCGCTCAATCGAGAAGACGATGTCGCGCAGGGCGGCGCGATCCTTCGAGCCCGCAAACCGGTGGCCGCGCGCCCAGCGGAGCACTGCAGGTTCGGCAGCGCTCCCGGCGAGGATGGCGTCGAGCACGTCGATCGCGGCGGCATATCGGGCGGCGGGTGTCACGGAAGCTATACCCCTTAACGCATTTACATCATGCGATAATTCGGGCTCTCTCGCGTGATCTGGACGTCGTGGACATGGCTTTCCTTGAGCCCCGCGCCGGTGATCTTCACAAAGCTGCAGCGGGTGCGCATCTCTTCGACATTCGCCGAGCCGGTGTAGCCCATGGCGGCCTTGAGCCCGCCCACAAGCTGGTGGATGACCGCGCCCGCAGAGCCCTTGTAGGGCACCTGCCCCTCGATCCCCTCGGGCACAAGCTTGTCAGAGGCCGCGTCCTTCTGGAAATACCGGTCAGCAGAGCCGCGCGCCATGGCTCCGAGCGAGCCCATTCCGCGGTAGCTTTTGAAGCTACGCCCTTGATAGAGAATGACTTCTCCAGGGCTCTCATCCGTGCCAGCGATCATCGAGCCAACCATGGCGCAGGAGGCGCCCGCCGCGATCGCCTTCGCGAAATCGCCCGAATACTTGATCCCGCCATCGGCGATCACAGGCACATCGCCCGCTGCACCGGCGCATTCCATGATGGCTGTGAGCTGGGGGACACCCACGCCCGCAACCATACGCGTTGTGCAGATCGAGCCTGGCCCGATCCCCACCTTCACTGCGTCCGCGCCCGCGTCGATCAGGGCCCGCGTGGCCTCCCCCGTGGCGACGTTTCCGGCCACGACCTGCACTTCGTTCGAGAGCATCTTCGCCCGCGTCACCGCTTGCATCACACCGGCGCTGTGGCCGTGCGCAGTATCGATCACGATCATATCGACGCCAGCATCAACAAGCGCGCTCGACCGCTCGTAGCCTGCATCGCCCACGGTCGTCGCGGCGGCGACCCGGAGGCGGCCCAAGCTATCTTTGCAGGCGGTTGGGTTGAGTACGGCTTGTTCGGTGTCTTTGAGCGTCAAAAGACCCGTCAACTTCCCCTCACCATCGGTCACGAGGAGCTTTTCGATCCGACGCTCTTTCATGAGGCTGATGGCCTCGTCGCGGTCGGCCGGTTCGCGCAGGATGGCAAGGTTGTCCGACGTCATCATGACGCTCACAGGCGTGTCGTCCGACGTCGCAAACCGCATATCTCGGTTCGTGACGATGCCCACCACGCGACCCGCGTCATCGACCACTGGGAAGCCGGTGAAATTATAGCGCTCAATCAAAGCCTTTGCGTCTGCCAGTGTCTGGTTGGCGCGCAGTGTGACGGGGCTATAGACGATCCCGGATTCAAACCGCTTGACGCGCCGGACCTCTCGGGCTTGTTCCTCTACCGACAGGTTCTTGTGGATCACCCCCATGCCGCCCGCCTGCGCCATGGTGATCGCCATGCGGCCTTCTGTGACAGTGTCCATGGCTGAGCTCAGCAGTGGAATGTTCAGATTGATGTCTTTTGTGACCCGCGTCCGGGTATCTGCCGTGGCTGGCAAAACTTCCGACGCACCGGGCACCAGAAGTACATCATCAAAGGTGA
>JBCDGS010000035.1:0-33254 GCA_038751055.1 Pseudomonadota bacterium
AGGTCATCGACCTTGCCCGCGCGTTCGAGGACGCCGGCATCGCCGCGATCATCTATACCGATATCGACCGCGACGGGGCCATGGGCGGCCCCAATGTGGCGGCCACCGAAGCCCTGGCGCGCGCCACATCGATCCCGGTCATTGCATCGGGGGGTGTCGCGTGTCTGAGCGATCTCATCGCCTTGCGCGATACCGGCATCATCGCCGGAGCGATTTCCGGTCGCGCGCTCTATGACGGCGCAATCGACCTCTCTGAGGCGCTGGCGGCCCTCGCCTGACCCCCTCACTGTTTCCAGCCCGGCAATAATCCCAGTTAAAACACACTTTTGGCCCTTTTAGCCCGTAGCTTGATCGCGAGATCAGTTTGCGAGGCATGGCATGTCGACGGCAATCGGAGAGGCAGGATCGCTTCAGGCGAATACGACCAGCACGAACGCGCCCGTGCAGGTGACCTTCGAGGTGCCTCTCGACGACCCTGTGATCGCGCTCATGTCCACGAACTTCGGGGGCAACCAGTTCTCTCTCAGAGTGCTCGACATCCAGACCGGCCCGGACGGCCTGGCCACCGGGTTCACGTTCACCATCGAGGAATGGGAGAACGAGGACGGCCCCCACCCGGCGGTCGAAACCATCAACTGGATCGCCGTCGAAGAAGGGGTTCACAGCCTCCCGGACGGGCGCGTCATCGAGGCGCGGCACTCCGAGGCCGATAGTGACGGTGAAACGGTCAGCTTCAACGCGGCCTTCACCGACCCGCCGGTGGTCGTCACGACCGTTGCCAGCGACAATGAGGACGGCGTCGTCGACAGTGATCCGCGTGACATCACGAGCACGGACTTTCTCCTCGACGTCGAGGAAGGCGAGGGCAATGACGGCGTCCACGGACTGGAGACCGTGGGCTGGATCGCCGTGGGCGTCACCGATGGCTCTGACCCGAACCAATACGGTGCGGCCGTCACCGTCGACGGCATCACGGGAGCCTGGACCACGGATGCCGATATCGGCGGGCCGGTATCGGATGCGGTCACCGTGGGCGAGGTGCAGACCCAGAACGGGGGCGATCCGGGCAACATCATTTTCAACAACCAGACCGATGGCGACATCGATCTGCGATACGAAGAAGAAGACAGCGGCGACAGTGAGACGAGCCACGTGGCCGAGACAGTGGGCCTCGTCACATTCTCGGAGGGCCTGATCCTGTGCTTCACAGAGGGCTCGCGCATCTCAACGCCCTTTGGGCCACGCAACGTCGCGGAGCTTGGTCCCGGCGACCTCGTTTTGACGCGTGACCATGGGCCCCAACCGGTGCGCTGGGTCTCTCGGACGCGCCTTGACGGCGCCGGTTTACGTGCCGCGCCGCAGCACCGGCCCGTCCTTGTGCGCAAGGATGCCATCGCACCGGGTTGCCCCGTGCGTGACACGCTCGTATCGCCCCAGCATCGCATCCTGATCGAAGGCTGGCGGGCTGAGCTATACGCCGGCACGCGCGAGGTCCTGGCCCCGGCTCTGGGCCTTCTCAATGACACGAGCGTTCTGCGGTCGCCGATTGACGAGGTGACCTATGTCCACCTCCTTTTTGACGGCCACGAGGTGGTGGAGGCGGATGGGTGCTGGTCGGAGAGCCTCGATCCCGGGGCGTTTGACAAAGGCGCCCTCACGGCCGCCGCGCGTGAGGAGCTCTTTGCGCTTTTTCCAGCGCTGCGGGCCTGTCCCGGCGCGTTCGGCCCCACGGTGCGCCGCACGCTGACCGTGCGGCAGGCAAGCCTTTTCCTCTGACATCTGGCACCGCGGGCCGGTTTCGTCTAACCCGAGACCCATGTTGAAAGTACGCATCATCCCGTGCCTCGACGTGGCCGACGGGCGCGTCGTCAAAGGCGTGAACTTCGTGGATCTCGTCGATGCAGGCGACCCGGTGGAAGCTGCCCGCGCCTATGACGCGGCAGGCGCCGATGAGCTTTGCTTCCTCGACATCAATGCGACCCATGAGAACCGGGGGACGATGTTCGACCTCGTCCGTCGCACGGCCGAGACCTGCTTTATCCCGCTCACGGTCGGGGGCGGCGTCCGCACCCACGAGGATGTCCGCGCGCTTTTGCTCGCGGGGGCAGACAAGGTGAGCTTCAACTCCGCCGCCGTGGCCGACCCGGACGTCATCGCCGGGGCCGCCGACCGCTTTGGCGCGCAGTGCATCGTCTGCGCCATCGATGCCAAGACCGTGGCCCCCGGCAGGTGGGAGATCTTTACCCATGGCGGCCGTCGCGCCACCGGGATCGACGCGGTCGAGTTCGCCCGCACCGTGGTCGCCAAGGGCGCCGGAGAGATCCTCTTGACCTCCATGGACCGCGACGGCACGCGCGCGGGCTTTAACCTGCCGCTGACACGCGCAATCTCAGAGGCCGTGGACGTCCCCGTCATCGCGTCGGGGGGGGTGGGCACGCTCGAGCACCTCGTGGAGGGGGTCACCCAAGGGGGGGCCAGTGCCGTCCTTGCAGCCTCGATCTTTCACTTCGGGGACTTCACGATCGCCGAGGCCAAGGCGCACATGGCGGCTGCGGGCCTGCCGATGCGGGTGGCGGCATGAGCCTTTCCGACCTCGCCGCCACGATTGCGGCCCGCAAAGACGCCGATCCGGAGAGCTCGTGGACGGCCGCGCTTTTGGCCAAGGGGCCGGAGAAATGCGCCGAGAAGTTCGGCGAAGAAGCGGTGGAGGCGATCATCGAAGCCGTTCGGGGCGACAAGGAGCGTCTCACGGCGGAGGCGGCGGATGTCCTTTACCACCTTCTCGTCATGCTCACCGCGCGGGGGATCACGCTTGCCGACGTGGAAGCTGAACTTGACCGGCGCACGGGCACCTCGGGCCATGCTGAAAAGGCCGCCCGGAAATAGGCTGCCGCAAATCGCGCGCCCTAGCGCATCCAGAAGCCTTCGCGTTTGATCGTGTTGCGGATCTGGCGTTCCTTGCGCGGCAGGTTTGACTGGTCAAAGAGCTCCCGCACCTTGGCCCCCCTGCCCTGATAGATCATGCGCAGAAAGGCGTCGTGCTCCTTGAGGACCTTCTTGATCCGGTTGGGCGCTGTCACGGCCTCGAGCGCGATCACGGTCGCGTCGGGCTCGCGCGCGTAAAGCAGCGGCAGGTAGCGGTAGTGACAGCTCACACGCCCGTCGAGCAGGCCCGCCGGGATCGTTTCCCGCGCGCCACCGAGGCTGTGGATCACGAGGGGCAGCGCCACCTGGTCCAGCCAGGGATCAAGGCTTTGACAGACGAGCGGCGCGGGACGGTCGTCGCGAATGGAGGTCGCGTAGTCCCGAAACCGGCGTCCGAAGGCCACCGGATCGGCGCCAAAGAACCACCCCGCATTGAAGTACAGGTAGCGCTGCCAGTACTCATCCGGCTGGCTCAGATCGAGAGAGCTTTCGAAATCGAGGCCGAAGCGATCATAGAGCGACTTCCAGATCTCGGTGTAACCCGGCCCGTAAAGCTCGATCTCGGGCCAGGTGCTCGTGCGCATCATCGAGGCTGCGGGCGCATCGAAATCAAAGGGAACCTCGCTCAGCTCATCGAGGATGAGGGTGTCGGAATCGAAGAACACGAACGGCTCCCCCTCCGGCAGGGCTTCCAGCACTTCGATCTTGTTGCCGTTGGGATACGTCGCCCCGAAGTCCGTGTTGTCGAATGGCAAGATCTCGGCCCCGAGGTCCGAAAGCAATGTCCGCAGCGGGCCGGAGGCGATGCGCGGGTCCTGCGGCCAGGCGGGGCCGGGCTGCGGCTCCCCCACGAAAAGGCGGCCGCTGAAGCCGGGGGAGTTTGCGCGCAACGAGGCCGCAAAGAGCGCCGCTTCGTAGCCGAGCCGGCCCTTCTGGCCAATGAGGACAATATTGAAGTTCTGCGACATACCCGACCACACTTTCCGCCTCCATAGAACCAAAGCGGCGGCGCGTGAAGGTGAGACTTCACCCGGGTGGCGCCCAGCGTGGTGGCCGATGCTGGGCCGCCTTGGCACACGACCGGGCCAATTGCCGTAGTGGGAAGTGGTGGGCGACCCTGGAATCGAACCAGGCGTGCGTCTCCGCGAGGGAGTTACAGTCCCCTGCCACACCTTGCGGCCTGTCGCCCACTGGAGCGCGTAGCTAATTGGGCGACCTGAGAGCGTCAACAGCAAAATCGCGCGGGCTGGTCCCGTGTTGGCTATCGGCTGGCCATGGGCTGTCGGGGCCGCTAGAGGGGCCCCATGAAAAAGCCGAAATGGGTCATCGAAAAGGAGCGCGGCAAGCGCGCGTCAGCGGCGGAAACGGTGTGGCTCTTCGGCCTCCACGCGGTGCGCGATGCGCTGGCCAATCCCGCGCGTGAACGGCTTCGGCTCGTCCTGACGAAGAATGCCGCCGACAGGCTGGGGCCCGCGTTGGAGGGGGTCGATGTGACCCCGGAAATCGTGGATCCGCGGAAGTTCAGCGTGCCGATTGATCCCGCATCCGTGCATCAGGGCGCTGCCCTTGAGGTGAAGCCGCTGGTCTGGGGCACGCTCAAAGAGGTCTGCGCGCCCCGCGGCGCGGCGCCGCGCGTTGTCGTCCTAGATCGCGTGTCCGACCCCCACAATGTCGGGGCGATCCTGCGATCTGCCGAGGTCTTCGGCGCGCGCGCCGTGATCGCCACGCTGCGGCATTCGGCGCCAGAGACCGGGGCGCTGGCGAAGACGGCCTCTGGCGCGCTGGAGCGTCAGCCTTACCTGCGCGTGCGGAACCTGGCCCGCGCCCTCGAGGAGCTGCGCGACATGGGATACGCGCTTGTCGGGCTCGACGGTGAGGCGGACACGACACTTGCGGCGGCCCACAGCGCCGATCGCCCCCTCGCCATCGTCCTTGGCGCGGAGGGTCCGGGCCTGCGCGACCTCACCAAAGAGACCTGCGATACGCTGGCACGAATTCCGGCGACGGGTACTTTCGGATCGCTCAACGTCTCCAATGCTGCCGCGATCGCCCTATATGAGGCGCGAGATGCGTCAGACTAAGATTGCAACATGCTGCTATTGCGGCACGCGCGCGGCCCTTGTCCTCGCGGGGGAGGGCAGCCACGAACTGGCCTGTTCGGCCTGCGGCGCCCCGCTCCACAATCTCAAAATGTTACCAAAATCGCGCGATACCTCGCACCGCGACCTCGTGAAACCATCGGCGCTGCCGGGGCGGCAGGACCATCGATCCGCCAGCCCCGCAAAGCCGCCGAAGCCCAAAAAACAGAAGAAAAAGAAGAGCTTCAAGCGCCGCCTCATGGGCGAGATCTTCGACATCATCGAAGACATCATCGACTGAAACATTTGAGCGCGCGCGGTCACGGCTGAGTTAGGCCGCCTTTGCGCATGCCGTGGCACACCGCATCTATGCCGCAGCACGAAAGGAGACCCCATGCTGACCCGCCGCACCTTCCTCGCCGCGAGCGCCGCCGCCCCTGCCGCCCTCGCCCTCGCCTCTCCGGCCTTCGCTGCCGAACCACCGGTCTTCGCAGAGGGCGGGATCGCCGTCCGTGGCACCGACGTCGTGGCCTACTTCACGGATCGCGCACAGCGCGACGGATCCGCAGACTTCACGCATGACTTCATGGGCGCCACATGGCAGTTCGCCTCTGCGGCCAACCGCGACCTGTTCGCCGCCGACCCGGAGGCCTACGCCCCGCAATATGGCGGCTACTGCGCCTATGCGGTCAGCAAGGGCTACACGGCCTCGATCTCTCCCAATGCGTGGACGGTCCATGAGGGGAAGCTCTACCTCAACTTCAACCGGGCCGTGCGTGCACTCTGGGCGCGTGACATTCCCGGGCGGATCGCGCTAGCCGATGACAACTGGCCGTCGGTCCTGTCCGCGTAGACTTAGTTAACGCTCTGTTCACGCTTTCCTGAGAAGACTTTCACATCAGCAAATCACGCTTATCTGCTTGATGTGGGCGCAGGCTGGAACACCCGCGCCATTCTTCACTGTCCCTCGTTCCGCACTCAACGCCCGGCTTGTCCGGGCGTTTTTTTGTAAGGATCCTCGCGGCTTGGTAAGCTCAATGCGCGAAGATCGCGTCTGCGCTCGCAAAGCCCTTGAGTTCGATGGGATTGCCGAACGGATCTTCGAAGAACATGGTCCATTGTTCGCCCGGCTCACCTTCGAACCGCACCTGCGGGGGCAGGACAAAATCTGTCCCCGCCTGCGTCAGACGCTCTGCCACCTGCTGCCAATCCGCAAGGCGCAGCACGACCCCGAAATGCGGCATGGGCACGAGAGCGTCACCCACTTTTCCGGTGCGCGCCGTGGGAAATGGCTCCCCCAGGTGGAGGGATAACTGATGGCCGAAGAAGCTCACATCAACCCAGCTTGGCGCGCTCCGGCCTTCCTCCGCGCCGAGGGTGTCGCAGTAAAATCCGCGCGCGTCGTCGAGGTCGCGCACGTGGATCGCGAGGTGGAATGGCGTGAGCATGCAACATCCTTCTTAGTCTGCGCGCACCATCGCGCCAAAGCAACCGGTCGGCAAGGATGAGCCGAGGGCCCCGCCCCCTGCCTGCGCGCAGGACCAGGCCCTTCCAAAACGCGGCACGCTCGGCTAATTTTGTACCAACGGACCCGAATGGGAGCCTGCCGAAAGGCAGAGAGGCCGACAGAGCGACAATGACCCCGGACTTCGCGCTACATTTTACTGCGGATGACATCTCGCTGGATCAACGCCATGGGACGGGCTGGCTGACGCTGGGTTCTGCGTCCTTTCGCAGTGGGCAATTCGCTGGTGAAATCACGGCTTTGCGGGCCAAAGGTGAAGCTGCCGCGCGGGCCGCGGGCATCCGGTTTGCAACGAAGCTCGTGCTGCCGAATGACCAGATCAAGTTCCTCAAGCTCCGCGAGGGCGACGCGACCGAGGCGTCCGTTGCCATGGCCCTTGAGGGCGCCACGCCCTACGCCATCGCAGAGCTGCTGTTTGACTGGAGGTCGGAGACCGGTCTGACCCGTATCGCCGCAGTCGCGCGGGAGACGTTGGACGAAGCTGCCAGCTTTGCGACGGAGAATGGGCTGGCACCTGCGGCCTTCGTCGCGTTGCCAGAGGATGGGTGGGGCGATACCGAAGCGTTCTTTGGTCCTTTCGAGGGGAGCGACGCCGCACGCGATCCTGCCCCCTACCGCCGGTGGCAAGAGGGCGAGGATATCCCGCCCCTCGTGCCCGACGAGGCCGACGAGCAGGAGGAGCCTCAAGAAGAGGTTGCCGAGGAGACTGCCGAGGACGCAGTTGGGGACCTCCCGAAAGACGTGCTACCGGCGGATCCGGGCGATGCTTTGAGCCCCGAGGAGGAGCCCACCGAGGACGCCGCCGCCCAACCGGCCCCGACCCCTGCGCCTGAACCGCCTGCCCCCCGTCCCGCTCCTGCCGCTGGCAAAGACGCACCACCGGAACCGAAGGCCAAAGCGCCCCCGGTCAGGTTGGCGGCTCCCATCGTCCCGCCCACCGAGCGCACGGCGCCCCCTGTCCCGTCGCCCATCACGAGCGCACCAGCGCCGTTGCCGGAAGCGGCGGCCCTTGCGGCGACGCTGAAGCCGGTTGAGCCGGCGCAGGGTTTCGCCTTTCAGTCGCAGCGATCACGGACGGCGCAGGTCGCACCGCCCCCTCCGCCGAGGGCGCCTATCCAGCACAGTCCCGCCGCAGAGGCCGCCACCCTCGATGGGGCAGCGGTCAAGTCTGGCGGGGCCAAGCCCCGCTTTCTTGGCCTCATCCTGACGGCCGTGCTGATTGTTGCCCTCCTGGCTGTGGCGGCCTTTGCGTCGATCCGCGAGGACGGCCTCGCAGGGGTCTGGCAACGCCTGGTTCCAGCTGGGCCGGACGCGCCGATGACGGCCTTGGCGGTGCCCGACGCGGATCAGGCGCCCCCCGAGACCGTCAATATCGCCCCCACGCCGCTGTCGGTGGTGGACCCACCGCGTGAGGTCCTACCCGATACAGAAGCGCTGGAGGCCGCGGAGGCGGAGGTGCCGCTTGGCGCAAGCTCGGACACCGAGCTACAACGTGTCTACGCAGCCAGCGGGATCTGGCCGCGCGCACCCGCGGAGCCGCGCGCGCCTCTCCCCTCCGAGCTGAGCAGCTTTTACGTGACGTCCATCGACACGGCTCTGGCGATCGGGGACGCTGTTGCGCTGAGCCCCATCGCGCATGACACTGACCGTCGCCCGGCCACCCAGGCGCTGCCGCCAACCGCGGGCGCAACCTTCCGGTTTAACGGCGACGGGCTCCTGATCGCGACGCCTGACGGGGCGGTCTCCCCCCTTGGATACACGGTCATCGCCGGACGTCCGCCGCTGGAGCCGCCGCTCCGGACACCCTCTGCGACTGACCTGACGGAAGAGAGCGCCCGTCTGGCCGCATTCCGCCCGGCCCTGCGCCCGGACAACCTGTCGGAAGCCGCCGAGCGGGAAGCTCTCGGGGGTTTGACCCGGCTGGAACTCGCCGGGTTTCGCCCACAGGCCCGGCCCGAGACCACGAAAGCCGCCGAAGAGGTGGAGGTGCCGGACGCCCCGCCCTCGGACTACGCGGTCGCCGCATCCCTGCGGCCTGAAAACCGGCCACGGAACTTTGACCGCATCGTCGCCCGGACACGGGCCTCGCAACCCTCAACGGTCGAGGTGGCCGCCGCCGTCGCACCGCGCACGACCTCGCCCTCGGGGCCGACACGCGCCACCGTCGCCCGCGCGGCCACGACCGAGAACGCGATCAACTTGCGGCGCGTGAACCTTATCGGCGTCTACGGCACACCGTCCAATCGCTCTGCGCTCGTGCGGCTGGCCAACGGGCGCTTCGTGAAGGTGCAGGTGGGCGCGCGCCTCGACGGAGGGCGCGTGGCGGCGATCAGCGAAAGCGCCCTGAGATACACAAAAGGCGGGCGCAACATTACGCTGGAGATGCCGAGCTAGACGCAGCGCGCTTGTACAATCGCCGGGCCCGCCGCAGACTTGCCGCATGGAAAGCCTCGATCCCACGGATATCCGCCTTCTGGATGCGCTTCAGCAGAACGCGCAGTTGACTACGCAGGAGCTTGGGGATGCGCTGGGTCTGTCGCCCTCGCAAGCCGGCCGCCGGAAGCAGCGGTTGGAGGCGGCAGGATATGTCCGCACCTATGCCGCGCGTCTTGATGCCGCCAAGCTTGGTCTTGATGTGCAGGCCTTCGTGCAGGTCCTCCTGGCCTCCCACGCGCCGGAGACGTCGCGCGATTTTCGCACCCTGATGAAGGCCCGTCGGGAGGTCGTCAGCGTCTGGGCCCTGACGGGCGAAGCGGACTACCTGCTGCGGGTCTACACACCTGATCTGGCGCGGCTGAACATGCTGATCCAGGACGTCATACTGCCCCACAAGGCCGTGGGCCGGGTTCAGAGCCAGATCGTCATGGACCAGCCCAAGGCCGATGCGGGCCTACCCCTCTGACACGCCCGCCTCTGCGAATGTGGCCATGCCGGAATGACAGGCCAAGGCGCCCTTCATGATCCCCAAGGCCAGCGCCGCGCCCGAGCCTTCCCCCAGTCGCAGCCCGAAATCGAGGAGCGGGACGAGGCCCAGTTCCCCGAGCAACCGCCCGTGCCCTGCCTCGTCGCTGCGATGGCCCGCCACGCAGTGGTCGAGCGCGCCGGAAACCGTCTGCGCGAGGGTAGAGGCGGCGGCCGTGCAGATGAAGCCGTCGAGGATCACAGGGATGCCATGCGCCCGTGCTGAGGCGATGGCACCGGCCATGGCGGCAAGCTCCCGCCCGCCTAGCCGGGCCAGGACCTCTAGGGGCGCACAGGGGCAGTGACGCGCAATGCCGGCGTCCACGACCTCTTGCTTGCGCCTGAGGCCCGCATCATCGACCCCGGTGCCCCGTCCCACCCAGTCGCCACCGTAAAGGGCGGTCGCGATGGCGGCCGCGGATGTCGTGTTGCCGATACCCATCTCGCCGGTCACGAGGATGTCGGCCGAGGGATCCACCGCGTCCCAGCCCGCAGAAAGGGCGGCGACGCACGCGTCCTCGGTCATGGCGGGCCCGTCCGTGAAATCCCCCGTCGGCCGGTCGAGGTCGAGCGGCACGACGGTCATTGACGCCCCAAAGCAGCGCGCGAGCTGATTGATCGCCGCGCCGCCGTGTTCAAAGTTGGCGACCATCTGCGCCGTGACGTCCGGCGGAAAGGCCGACACGCCCTTGGCCGCGACGCCGTGATTGCCCGCGAAAACGATGATCTGTGGCGTCTCGCATCGGGGTGTGGCCGTCCCCTGCCACCCCGCTGCCCAGAACGCGAGATCCTCCAGCCGTCCGAGGGCACCGGCCGGCTTTGTGAGCTGGCCGTTCCTCAGCGCGGCAGCGGTGCGGGCCTCCTCATCGGGCCCGGGTGCCTGTGCCAGTACGGTCGCAAACTCGGTAAGGGTCTTGAAGGGGGCCATGGCGTTCCTGTGGTTGATCGGTCTTGCGCGCTTGTTTATCCGCGGGATCGGGCGAGACAAGGCCGGGACGGACATGCGAGCACCCCAAAGCGTCATAGACAGCCGCGACCTTTTCGCGGCGATCGGATTTCTGAGCCGCATCCCGGTGCCGGTGGACGGCCCGTGGGCGTCCGAGCGTGGCGCGCGGGTGGCGTGGGCCTATCCCCTCGCCGGTGCGGTCGTCGGCGGACTTCTTTGCGCAATTGGCTGGCTTGGCCTCGGGATCAGCGCGTCCTTTGCGGCTGCCTTCGTCCTCGCGGCAAGCGTTTTTGTCACTGGCGGGCTGCACGAGGACGGCCTTGCAGACAGCGCTGATGGCCTCTGGGGTGGCTGGACTGCCGAGAGAAGGCTCGCCATCATGAAGGACAGCCGCATCGGGGCCTATGGCGTCATGGCGCTGGTGCTTGCCCTTCTCCTGCGGTGGCTCGGGATCACTGCCGCGCTGGAGGCTGGCACGTGGTGGGCCCTGATCGCCGTGCCTGCCCTTTCGCGGGCGGCGATGGTCCCTCTCATGGCGCTGCCCCACGCGCGCCCCGGCGGCGTCAGCGCGACGGTGGGCAGACCGCCCGCGGCGACGACGTTTCTTGCCTTGGTCCTCGGCGCGCTTTTGATGCTTCCCCTCGGCGGCGTCAGCGTCTGGATGTTTCTGGCGACGGGCGTCGTGATGCTCGCGGTGGCGCTTGTCGCGATGGCCAAGATCCGGGGCCAGACGGGAGATATCCTTGGCGCAGTGCAACAGCTCACGGAAATCGCGTGCTGGACGGCGCTTGCGGCGACATTGGGCTAGCGGGGTTGCCAAAGAAAAAGGGCGCCCGTGGAGGACGCCCTTTTCTGCGAATTTCAGGGGCTGCTCAGGCCGCGCGGCTCATGAGCACTTCGGCGACTTCCTCGCCCGCGACAGCCTCTTCGGCCCCGTTCACGGCAGCGATCTCACGCGTCAGGCGCTCCAGCGCCGCCTCGTAGAGCTGACGCTCTGAATAGCTCTGCTCTCGCTGGTCATCGGAGCGATGAAGATCACGCACGACCTCCGCGATCGCGATGAGGTCGCCGGAATTGATCTTTTGCTCGTATTCCTGGGCGCGGCGGGACCACATGGCGCGCTTGACCTTGGCCTTGCCACGCAAGGTCTTCATGGCCTGGCTCACGACGTCGGGGCCGCTGAGCGGACGCATGCCCACTTCGGTCGCCTTGTGCGTCGGGACCCGCAGCGTCATCTTGTCTTTCTCGAAAGAGATCACGAACAGCTCGAGAGAGATCCCCGCCACTTCCTGCTCCTCGATGGAGACGATCTTGCCGACGCCATGGGCGGGGTAGACAACGAACTCATCGGGGCTGAAATCATTTTTTTTCTTGCTCATGTGGGCCTTTCCTCGGCTCGGGGCACCCAGGCCCCAAGGAACAATCCGACGTCGGCCAGCCGAAGCGGCTGGTCTGGCACGGCGGAATTTGGGTCAAAAAAACCATCCGGTGCGAAAGCAAGGGATGGGTCAGCTAGCATTTCATTACGCGTGACATAGCACACGAATCGCCAAATTTGAAGCTCTGTTCCAAAAGCGACGTCGTGCCAGCGACTTGTGGGCGCAACTTAACCCTGCGTCACCCGCCTTCGCCAGGGGCCGCGACGAAGTACTTCTCGAGCTTGTTCTCTTCCCCGTCCTTTTCGTCCGCGCCGGGGAGAGGGTCCTTCTTGGTGATGATGTTGGGCCATTCTTCGGAATACTTGCGATTGAATTCCACCCATTTGTCCATGTCCGGTTCTGTATCCGGTCGGATCGCGTCAGCGGGGCATTCTGGTTCGCAGACACCGCAATCGATGCATTCATCGGGGTGGATGACGAGCGTGTTCTCGCCCTCGTAGAAGCAATCCACGGGGCAGACCTCCACGCAGTCGGTAAATTTGCACGCGATGCAATTGTCTGTGACGACATAGGTCATGGCTTGGGCGGTCCTCGTCTCCTGCGGCGGAGTTAGTCTTCGTACAGCTTGCCTTCAAGCCGGGCAAGGGCACGGCGGTCCCGTTTTGTGGGACGTCCCTGGCGATCATGGCCGGGATTGGCGACGCGTGGGGCCCTGGGCGCGGGCGGTGACAGGTCCTCGTAGAGCGCCTGTGCCTCGGGCGCCGGGCCGCGGCGCGTCCCAAGGGCCAATACCTTGATCACGCGCACGTCACGCTCTTTCGGGAAGGTCAGCACGTCGCCAATCGTCACACTGCGCGCGGGCTTCGAGATCGGCGTGGCGTTCACGCGCAGTTTTCCGTCCGAGACGACCTTTGCGGCCAGCGAGCGCGTTTTGAAGAACCGCGCCTGCCAGAGCCACTTGTCCACGCGGATCGAGGCCGCGGTCTCTGTCACTCCTTCTTGAGGCCCATGAGGGCCGCGGCGAAGGGGTTGTCGGGATCGATCTTGTCTTTCTTCTGCGGTCGCGCCTCGTAGGTCTTGGGACCGCGGTTCTGCGGCTTCCCCTTGCCCTGTTGCTTGCCCTTGCCTTTGCCCTGCGGTCGGCCCTTCGATTTACTATCGCCTGCCGGTCGCGGCCCGCGCCGCGCGGTGCCGCCCCAGGTGAAGGTAAAAAACACTTCGGTCTCTGCCGCGGGCGGTGGGTCCTCCACAGGCACGTCGGGCGGGATGTCCGGCGGCAGGTCGGGTGCAGGTGGCTCTGGATCGACGGGTGGCAGATCAGGCGCGGGCGGCGGCGGCACCTCGGGCGGAGCGTCGGGAACGGGCGGCTCGGACGGCGGCACGACCGGCGGCACACCGGGCGGTGTGGGCGGTACGGGCGGCGGCGCGGGCGGGTCTGCGGGCGTGCTGGCATCCACGTGCGGCTTTGCGGCTTTTGCCCGCTCTCCCCGCTCGGCTTTGTAGCCAAGTCCCTGGAGGAGGTCGGCGAATTGCTCGAGCGTCATGCCGGTGATCGACAGCATGTCAGCGGTGGCTTCAAAGCCCCCACGGGTGTCCTGCCCCCGGATCATGTCGGCCAGGCGTTCCAGCATGTCGATACGGATCGCCCGCTCGCCCGCAGCCCGGTAGCCGGCCGCCATGTGAAACCACGGCTCCGCACCCGGATCCGTCGGGATCGACACGAGGCCCGGTGGCGGGCTTTCCGGAAATGCGTCGATGCCCTTCGCGAGGGAGAGCAGCACCAGACGCAGGCGCGTGGGCGCCGGTTTCAAGAGAAGCGGCAGAAAGATCGTGAACTGACCAAACCGCACACCGTGCTTGCGCAGAAGCCCCCGCGCGTCCTGATCGAGCGCCTTGACGTCGTCTGCCACATCGGCGCGTGGCAGAACGCCCATCGCCTCGACCAATTGGAATGCAAAGCCGCGGGCGAGACCCGTGAGGCCCTCGTCGCGCTGCATGGCTAGAAGCGGCTCGAAGAGCGCGGCGATCTTGCGGTCGATGAAATGCTGCAGGCGGCGCGCCACCTTCTCGGCCACATCGGTCCCGGCCTCGTCGTCCACGAAGGCCTTCACCTGCGGTTTGAGCGGATCGGACCCGGGCACGAGCTTGCCTACCGCCTGATCGCCCCACATGAGGCCGCCCTGTTCGGTAAAGTCGATCTCGGTATCGGGCGCGTTGTAAAAGCGGTCGGACATCAGGTGGAACTTGGGGGCAAGCGCCTGAAGCGCGGCGGACCGCAGCGTCTTTGCCTCGCCCGCCGTCGCGCTTTCATCCTGGCGAAAGCGGAAGCCCTCCAGCTTGCCGACGAATTGCCCCTCTACGGTCACTTCGCCCTGATCATTCACCTCGGCCAAGAGCCTCTCCTTCTGTTTCAACCGGCGCATGAGCACGCTCGTGCGCCGATCGACAAATCTCGCTGTCAGTGCCGTGTGTAGCGCATCTGACAAACGGTCTTCTACGGCACGGGTTTCCTCGCGCCAATGGATTTCGTCTTCGACCCACCCGGCGCGTTGGGCCACGTAGGTCCACGTTCGGATAAACGCGAGACGTTTCGACAATGTGTCAATGTCGCCTTCGGTGCGGTCGATGCGCGCGACCTGGCGCCGGAACCAGTCAAAGGGCACCTGCCCTGCCTCGTGGAGGTAGCTGTAGATCTGCGCCAGAAGCCCCGCATGTTCGGTGGGCGAAATGCCCCGGAAATCGGGCACACGGCAGACGTCCCAGAGAAGGTGCACGCTTTTGCCGTCGCTTGCCCGCGCGCGGATATCGGCCTCCGACGTGAGCGCCTTGAGCGCGCCGAGGTCATCGCTCTCGCGGACGCGGGTCAGCCAGGGATCCGAGGTCGGGGCCTCGAGCGATTTGATAAGTCGCTCTGGCGAGCCGAATTCCAGCTGGGAGTTGCGCCACTGTAGCTTTGTGACCGGCGCGAAACGGTGGTCCTGGATGGCGGCGACGACCTCGTCATGGAGCGGCCCGGCCTCGCCCGTTACGCCAAAGGTGCCCGCGGTCCGGTAACGCCCTGCCCGGCCTGCGATCTGCGCAAGCTCACCAGCGTGGAGCGGGCGCATCCGCACCCCGTCGAATTTATGCGTGCCCGAGAACGCCACATGGGTCACATCGAGGTTCAGGCCCATCCCGATAGCGTCGGTGGCGACCATGAAATCGACGTCGCCGTTCTGGTAGAGTTCCACCTGTGCGTTGCGCGTCCGCGGGCTGAGCGCGCCCATCACCACCGCCGCCCCGCCGCGCTGGCGCTTGAGGAGCTCTGCGATGGCGTAGACGTTTTCGATGCTGAAACTCACCACCGCTGAGCGCGGCGTCATGCGCGAGAGCTTCTTTTCGCCCGTGTAAGTGAGTTCCGAGAACCTTTCGCGCGACAGGAACTGCGCGCGCGGGACCATGGCCGCGATGGCCGAGCGCATCGTGTCTGCGCCCATAAAAAGCGTCTCGTGGGTGCCGCGCGCGTGCAAGAGCCGGTCGGTAAAGACGTGGCCGCGCTCGGGGTCGGCGCACATCTGGATCTCATCAACGGCGAGGAAATCGCAGCCCAGCCCTTCGGGCATCGCCTCCACCGTGCAGACCCAGTACTGGACGCGGTCCGGGACGATGCGCTCTTCCCCCGTGATGAGGGCAACGACGGACGGGCCGCGCACGGCGACGATGCGGTCATAGACCTCGCGCGCCAGAAGCCGGAGCGGCAGCCCGATGACGCCGGAGGCATAGCCCAGCATCCGTTCAATCGCGTAGTGGGTCTTGCCGGTGTTCGTGGGTCCGAGGACTGCGGTCACGCGTCCAGTGGCAGCCATTAAGGTATCCCCGTGAAAGCTGGCCTAGAGACGCAGGCCAGCCGTCTCTTTCTCGAGTCGATCTATGGCGCCCGATAGGTTCTCGCGGTGCGGATGTATAGCCCTCACCGCATAGTAGACCTCGAGCGCCTCCTCCAGCATCCCGAGCTCCTCGAAGATCGTGGCGAGACCGGACATCGCCCCGAAATGCCGGGGCTCAAGCGCCAGCGTCCGGCGCAGATCCGCCAGGGCGGGGCCGTATTTCCCCACGTTGTAGTAGGCCGTTGCACGGGCGTGGAAGCCCTGCGCGAAATCCGGCGCATGGTCCGTGAGGGCGGTGAGATGCTCGATAGCCTTGGGCCAGTCAGCGGCTTCCATCGCATCCTCGCCACGCTCGAGCAGGAGGTCCATGGCCGGGGAGCCCGACTTTGACCATTCCCGCCAGATCTTTTCCTCGATCGGTTTATGATCTGCGGGCTCCACGTTCAGCAGACGCTCAAACAACGGGTCAAGCGCATCGGCATGGGCCCGGTGAGGTAGGGAATACCCGACTGCCAGCAAAAATGCCGCAACGGCACAATATCGATGAAGTGTGCTTCGCCTCATAACACTCTTGATTGTAGTGGCGGGTCGGGCAAATACCAGCCTGAACGAAATTTAGGGAGGTTCTCCATGTCCATGATCGACAGCGCAGTGGCGGCACTGACGGAAAAAGTAGGTGACGGCTTTGACGGCAGCGCCAAGTTCGAGATCGAAGGCGAAGGCACGATCTTGGTCGATGACGCTGGCGTCCGCGCCGGAGACGGCGACGCGGATGTGACGCTCAAGGCGGATGCGGAGACCTTTCAGGGCATCATGGATGGCGATGTGAACCCGACGACGGCCTTCATGACCGGCAAGCTCAGCGTCGACGGCGACATGGGCATGGCCATGAAGCTTGCAGGCGTGCTGGCTTAGGCCCGATGGAGGCGGCACCGCTTCATAACGATGTCGCCGAGGGCCCCCATGGGGGATCGGCCTACTGGCTTCACACCGAAGACGGCCTGCGCATCCGTGCGGCCGTCTGGTCTGCTGAGAAGCCCAAGGGGACGCTGTTCCTCTTTCCCGGTCGCACGGAATACATCGAGAAATACGGCCGCGCGGCCCGGGAATACGGGGCGCGCGGGCTGAGTACGATCGTCGTGGACTGGCGCGGTCAGGGCCTGGCGGACCGGATGTTGAACAACCCCAGCATCGGTCACGTCATGCGCTTTCGCGACTACCAGATGGATGTCGCAGCCGTCGTCGACGCCGCGCGCCGCCTGAAGCTGCCGAAGCCGTGGTACCTGCTGGCCCATTCCATGGGCGGCTGCATCGGATTGCGGGCCGTCATGGAAGGCCTCGAAGTGGAGGCCTGCGCGTTTTCAGCTCCCATGTGGGGCGTGCAGATCTCGCCCATGGTGCGCCCTGTCGCGTGGACGCTGTCGTCGATCCTACCCTGGTTCGGGCTGGGCGGTTTGCGCTCGCCGGGGACGCAGCATCAGGTCTACGTCCTGAGCGAGCCGTTCGAAGACAACACCCTGACCAATGATCGCGAGATGTGGGAGTATATGGGCCGGCACGCGACGGCCCATGCGGAGCTGAGCCTGGGCTCACCGTCGATCATCTGGCTGCGCGAGGCTTTGCGCGAGATGTACACGCTGTCGACGCGTCCGGCGCCGAAAATGCCCTGCGTCTGTTTCCTCGGCACCAACGAGCGCATCGTGGATCCGGGGCGCATTCGGCGGCGTATGACGGATTGGCCCGGTGGGCGGCTGATCGAGTTCCCCGAGGCCGAGCACGAGGTGATCATGGAAGAAGAACCGATCCGCAATCGGGTCTTCGATGAATCCGTAGCTGTGTTCGAGACGGCCGCCTGAAGCGATCTACCCCAAGGGTCAGCGCAGTTTGCAGGGGCCGGGAGCCTCCGGCGGAGGTATTTCAGGAAAGATGAAGCCGGGGCACGCGCATGGCAGGCGCGCGCCGTTCACTTTCAGGTCTTGATGTTGTGGATGCCCATGGCCTCTGCCGCGGCCCCTGCCCGCATCCAGCTATGTTCCGAGGCGATGAAGAACATGGTGAGGCCGTGATGGGCGAGGCTCTCGGCCTGGGTCGCGTTGCCCACGAAGGTCATGAACGCTTTGCCGTGGGCCTTGGCGGCGGCGCCGCAGGTCTCGAACGCGCGGGCGAGCTCTTCGGAGGACTGGTCCCGCTTGCCATAGCCCACGGAGAGATCGGCCGGGCCAAGGAAGAGCCCGTCGATGCCATCCGTTGCAGCGATGGCGTCGGCTGCCTCCACGCCTGCAGGTTCTTCGATCTGAGCGATCAGCACCGTCTCGGCGCTTTGGTCGAGGATGTCGGGCATCTTGCGCGTCGCGAACCCGGCCCAGCGCGTGGAGCCCGCATACCCGCGTCCTCCGAGGCCGAAATGGCCTGTTTTCGCGAGCGCCAGGGCCTTGTCCCGGCTGTCCACATGGGGGGCCACGATCCCGGCAGCACCGGCATCGAGCGCCTGCAGGATCTCGGGCGCCGTCGCCGAGCCCGGGCGCACGAGCAGCGGGAAATCGAGCGCCCGTCCAATGGCCAGGCACATATCCATGCGCGCCCGGTCAAAGGGCGCGTGTTCGGCATCGAGGCACAGGAAGTCGAGCCCGGAGCCCGCCAGAACCTCGATGAGCTCATAGGCCGGGGTCTTGAGGAAGGTGCCGGCGAGCATCTCGCCCGCATGCATCCGTGTCTTGAAATCCTTGATGGCCATGGGCGCCTCCTTCTTTTGGCTCAGACACCATGGCCGCCCGGCCTTGGCAAGCGGCGATGGACGGCTAAGCTCCCTGCTATGGTACTGACCTTTACGGATCGCGGCATCTACTGCCCCGCGGGAGACTTCTTCATCGACCCCTGGCGCCCGGTCGATCGCGCGCTGATCACCCACGGGCATGCGGACCATGCGCGCCCGGGCATGGGCCGGTATCTGAGCACCAAGGCCGCCGCCCCTGTGATCCGCTACAGGCTGGGCGATATTGATCTGGAGACCATTGCTTACGGTGAAGTGCGGCGCATCGGTGCTGCGGAGGTGAGCTTTTTCCCGGCGGGCCATGTACCCGGCTCTGCGCAGATCAGGGTGGAGGTGGCGGGCGAGGTCTGGGTGGCGTCGGGCGACTACAAGGTCGTGGATGACGGATTGAGCGAACCGTTCGAGCCCGTCGCCTGCCACAGCTTCATCACGGAATGCACCTTCGGGTTGCCGGTCTTCAACTGGACGCCCGAGGAAGAGGTCCGCCGGGACCTGAATGCGTGGTGGCGGAAAAACGCCGCCGAGGGGCGCGCGTCGATCATCGGGGCCTACAGCCTTGGCAAGGCGCAACGGATCCTTGCGGCCGTGGATCCGGCGACCGGGCCCATCCTGACCCATGGGGCAGTGGAGAACACCAACGATGTCTTGCGCGCACAGGGATACGCGTTGCCGGATACGATCCGCGTGACGCCTGATCTCAAGGCGAAGGACCATCCCGGCGCCCTTGTCGTTGCGCCGCCTTCGGCGCTCGGCTCGACCTGGGCAGGCCGCTTCAAGGGGGCCTCGACGGCGTTTGCATCGGGTTGGATGGCCATGCGAGGGGTCCGCCGTCGGCGGGCCGTCGACCGGGGATATGTCATCTCGGACCACGCGGACTGGGCCGGGCTCAACACGGCGATTGCAGAAACCGGGGCCGAGCGGGTCTTCGTCACCCATGGCTACACCAGCGTGTTTCGCCGGTGGCTCGAAAGCCAGGGCTACGACGCGGCCATTGTGGAAACCGAGTATGACGGCGACGATGCCGCCGAGGATGCCGCATGAGCGAGAGTTATCCCTGGGACGGGCAGCCCCGCCATTGGCGTGACCGGGCCATTGCCTGGGGCGCCCGAAGGATCGTCCAACCCATGCTCCGGCGTCCTGCAAGCTGGAAGAGCCACAGGCGCGGGTTCCGCATTGCTGCTGAGTTGCGCTTTGCGGCGAGGCCAAGGGGCCTCAGCCGCCGCAACATCATGCTGGGCGACATCCGGGCGCTCGAGATCTCGGCCAAGTCGCCGAAACGGCGGATTCTCTGGGTCCATGGCGGCGGGTTCGTGGTGGGCTCGCCCGAAACCCATTACGTCATGCTGGCCCACCTGGCCCATGCGGCGGAGGCCGTCGTGATCGCGCCACGCTATCGACTGGCGCCAGAGGATCCCCATCCGCGGCCCGCAACGGACGTGGAGGCGGCGGTGCGCGCAGGCGTTCGGTGGCGCGAGAACCTGGGGCCGTTCGTCCTGGGCGGTGACAGCGCGGGCGGGTGCCTTGCCCTCGTGGCCCTCGCAGACATGCTTGCCCGCGGTGAGAGCCCCCGCCGCCTGCGTCTTCTTCAGCCCCGCGACGATCATCGACCCCGATCGCCCGGTTCCCGAGGCCGACGACTTCCTTTTCCCCGAAGAGATCCTGCATCGCATCGGCGCCGATTACGCAGCCGGAAGCCCGGCAGACGACCCCCGCCTGTCGCCCGTCAAAGCGGCTTTTCCGGGGGCGCCGCCAACCCTCATCCAATGCGTGAACAGAGAGTACCTGGAGGAGGACAGCGACGTCATGGCCGCCCATCTGCGCGGCTTTGGAACCGAAGTGAGCGTCGAGAAAGTGCGCCACATGCCCCATGTCTGGCAGTTCATGGCCGGGTCCTCTCCACTCGCGGACGACGCCATCAAACGCGCCGCCGCATTCATCCGTACGCACGCATGAAGCGCTTCGCGGCCCTTTTCACGCAGATAGACCAGACGACGAAGACGCTGCCCAAGGTCGCGGCGCTGAGGCGCTACTTTGAGGAGGCCCCCGAAGAGGACCGGCTCTGGTGTATCGCTTTGTTC
The DNA here is from genome assembly GCA_038751055.1 of Pseudomonadota bacterium. Taxonomy (GTDB): domain Bacteria; phylum Pseudomonadota; class Alphaproteobacteria; order Rhodobacterales; family Rhodobacteraceae; genus Shimia_B. The sequence goes on from JBCDGS010000035.1 coordinate 20,529, forward strand.
TCGGGACGTCGTCCGAAGCGAACGTTGACGACGCCTTTCCTGCGCGGCTGGGCGGCGGAGAAAGCGGGCATACCGCTCTGGCTGTTCGAGGAGGCCTACCCGGTCGTCGGGGACCTGGCGGAGACGATCGCGCTCATCCTGCCCCCGCCTGAACGCGATAGCTCGCATAGCCTGAGCCACTGGATTGGCGTGATCAAGTCACTGCCCGCGCTGAAGGAGGAGGAGCGCAAGGAGGTCGTCCTGACCGCCTGGGACGAGCTCGCTTCTGTTGAACGGTTCCTCTTCAACAAGCTTCTGACGGGCGGCTTTCGCGTCGGGGTGAGCCAAAAGCTCATGACGCGGGCACTGGCGCAGGCAACAGGTCAGGAAGAGCCTGTGCTGACCCACAAGCTCATGGGGTCCTGGACGCCCGAGACCACGAGCTGGCAGGCGCTGATCGAAGCAGAGGACCCTGCATCCGATCTCTCGCGCCCCTATCCGTTCTACCTCGCGTACCAGCTTGACGCCCCGCCTGCGGAGCTCGGCGCGCCGGACGACTGGCTGGCCGAATGGAAGTGGGACGGCATACGCGGGCAACTCATAGTGCGCGGCGGAGAGCATTTCTTGTGGTCCCGGGGGGAGGACCTCATGACTGACCGCTTCCCGGAGCTCGCCCAGGCCCGCGATTTCCTGCCCGATGGGACCGTGATCGACGGCGAGGTGCTCGCCTGGGCAAATGGCGCGCCGCTGCCCTTTGCCCAGCTTCAAAAACGGATCGGACGCAAGACGGTGCCAAAGAAGCTTCTCGCCGAAGCGCCTGTCGTGCTGCACTCCTATGACCTTCTTGAATGGGCGGGGGAGGATTGGCGCGCCCGGCCCCTTAGAGAGCGTCGCGCACAGCTCGAGGCGCTCGTGTCGGGTTTGCCCGAAGGATGCCCGGTGCAGCTTTCGCCCGGGGTCGCCTTTCAGACCTGGGACGCGCTCGCCCGGACACGCGAGGGCAGCCGCGACAACCATGCCGAGGGGCTGATGCTCAAGCGGCTGGGCTCACCGTATTTGAGCGGCCGCAAGAAGGGCGACTGGTGGAAGTGGAAGGTGGATCCGCTCGTGATTGACGCGGTGATGATCTATGCGCAGGCCGGGCATGGAAGACGCGCCAACCTGTTTACGGACTTTACCTTTGCCGTCTGGAAGGGCGACGACCTCGTGCCGTTTACCAAGGCCTATAGCGGACTTACGGACGCAGAATTCCGCGAAATCACCGCTTGGGTGAAGAAGAACACGCTGCAGCGCTTTGGGCCCGTTCGGCAGGTAGAGCCCCACCACGTCTTTGAAATCGCGTTCGAAGGGATCCAGGCATCGTCACGCCACAAATCCGGAGTTGCGCTGCGGTTCCCCCGGATGAGCCGATGGCGCAAGGACAAGCCCCTGCGCGAGGCCAATACGTTTGACGATCTCACGGCAATCCTGGAAGCCTACGGATAGGATGGGTGAATCACCCATCCTACGGAGTAAGATCATGCCGCGCGCCCTCATGCCTTCCCCCGCTTCGAGCCCGAGGCGCAAAGCTCCCGCGGGTGCGGTGGACGCTCACGTGCACCTCTTGGGCGGAGAGTTTCCGCTTTGGCAGCGGCGTGTAGAGGACCCCGCAGATGATGCGGCCCTCGATACCTGGCTTAACCGTTACAGGGCAGAGATGACGGCGCTGGGTTTCACGCGTTGCGTCCTGGTGCATTCCATCCTTTATGGAGCCGACAACTCGGTGACACTCGAGGCCGTGCGCCGCTTGGGGCCGTCAGCGCGGGGCGTGGGCCTTCTCAAGGACGGCGCGGCCCCTACCGAGATGGCGGCGTTTGCGCAGGCCGGTATGGTGGCTGTTCGTCTGAATTACGTGCATGGCGGCGTGCTGAGCTGGGACGGCGCGAAGGCACTGGCGCCCGCCCTCGCTGAGCACGGGCTCCACATCCAGATGCTCCTCCACACACACCAGCATATGGCCGAGATCGCGGACGATGTCCGCGCGCTGCCCGTGCCGCTCGTGATCGATCATCTGGGATGGCCGGACCTGAGCCTCGGCGCTGCGGACCCTGGGTTCCAAACCCTGCTCGCGTTGCTCGGGGAAGGCCATGTCTACCTAAAGCTCTCCGCGCTCTACAGGCTGTGCGCAGCCCCCTTCACGGAGGCCGCCCCTTTTGTAGAGGCTGCCATCACAGCCAACCCGGACGCGCTCCTCTGGGGGACAGACTGGCCGTTCCTCATGCTCGCCGAGGCGGCGCAACCCACGACGACCGAGCTTTTCGAGGCGTTTGATGCTGCCTGCCCATCAGACGAGGTGCGGCGCAGAGTTCTTGTGGACACCCCCGCCCGGCTCTTTGGCTTCGAGGCGTAAGGGCCAAGACCACGAGCGCCCTCGCCCGCCCGGCCTGCACAAGCTGAACGACCCCGCTCCCCACATTCATCTTTCCCCAAATACCTCCGCCGGAGGCATCCCTCTCCCCGCAACGCTTGCCCCCGGTCGCGACAAAGCACACATAGTTACTTAAGCAACTCGAAAGGCCAACCCGATGTTTCACGACGCCAATCCAAGCCACGGCACGAAGAACCTGGGCGACCTGCCCGAATGGGACCTGAGCGATCTCTATGCAGGCCAGGACGACCCTGCTTTCGAAAAGGACATGGCTTGGTTGGAAGATGAATGCGCGGCTTTCGCGGCGGACTACGAAGGCAAGCTCGCCACGCTCGACGCAGCCGGGCTTTTGCGCGCAGTCGAGCGCTACGAGGAGATCGACGTCATTGGCGGCAAGCTCATGTCCTATGCCGGGCTGCGCTATTATCAGGTGACCACCGACGCCGATCGCGCAAAGTTCATGGCCGACGCGCAGGATCGCATGACTGTGGCCACCACGCCGCTCGTCTTTTGGTCGCTCGAGTTCAACCGCTTGGGCGATGACCACCTAGCTGGCCTCTTGTCCCAGAACGCCGCCCTCGCCCGCTACAAGCCGGTCATGGACCGGCTGCGTGCTATGAAGCCGCACCAATTGTCCGACGAGTTGGAGAAGTTCCTTCATGACCAATCGACCGTGGGCGCAGCGGCCTGGAACCGCCTCTTTGACGAAACGATAGCCGGGCTTGAGTTTCACGTGAACGGGGAAAGCCTCGGGATCGAGGCCACACTAGACCTCCTGTCCGATCAGGACCGCATGCAGCGTGAAGCGGGCGCCCGCGCCCTCGCAGCCACGTTTCAGGCCAATGTCAAAACCTTTGCGCGCGTGCATAATACGCTGGCCAAGGAGAAGGAGATCGAGGATCGCTGGCGCAACATGCCGACCCCCCAGACAGGGCGGCACCTTGCCAATCACGTCGAGCCAGAAGTGGTCGAGGCCTTGCGCAACGCCGTAGTCGCGGCCTATCCCCGGCTGTCGCACCGCTATTACGCGCTCAAGGCAAAGTGGATGGGTCTGGAAACCCTCGAAGTCTGGGACCGAAACGCGCCCCTGCCAATGGAAGACGACCGTGTCATCGGCTGGGAAGATGCGGAAAAGACGGTGATGGACGCCTATGGCGCCTTTGATCCCCGTATGGCCGACCTCGCCGAGCCATTTTTCCGCAAAGGCTGGATCGACGCCCCTGTGAAGCCGGGAAAGGCCCCCGGGGCCTTCGCCCATCCCACTGTCACAACGGCGCATCCTTACGTGCTGCTCAACTATCTCGGGAAGCAGAGGGACGTGATGACGCTCGCGCATGAGCTTGGCCACGGTGTCCACCAGGTTCTGGCTGCCGAACAGGGCGAGCTCCTCAGCTCCACCCCCCTGACACTCGCCGAAACCGCAAGCGTCTTTGGAGAGATGCTGACCTTCCGGCGGCTTCTGGCCGCAGCGGACAGCCAGGCGCAAAAGAAGGTGCTGTTGGCCGGCAAGGTCGAGGATATGATCAACACGGTTGTCCGCCAGATCGCGTTCTATGACTTCGAATGCAAACTGCACGCCGCCCGTGCCGGGGGAGAGCTGACGCCCGATGACATAAACGCGCTGTGGATGTCGGTTCAGGCGGAGTCCCTTGGGCCGGTCTTCAACTTCATGGACGGCTACGAGACGTTCTGGGCCTACATCCCGCACTTCGTGCATTCGCCCTTCTACGTCTATGCCTATGCTTTCGGCGACGGCCTCGTGAACGCGCTCTATGCCGTCTACGAAGAAGGTGGCGCGGACTTCCAGGAGAAGTACTTCGACATGCTCCGTGCGGGCGGCTCAAAACACCACAAGGAGCTCCTCGCGCCCTTCGGCCTGGACGCTTCAGAGCCTGCCTTCTGGGACAAGGGGCTAAGCATGATCGAGGGCTTCATCGACGAGCTCGAGGCTATGGAGGGCTAGCCTCAGCGCTGAGCCCCAAGAGGAGACCGCGACGGGTTGTTCCGGGCCCCGACCTCTGACACCCGCCGCCGGTGGCCCCGCGCGGGGATGGCTCCGGCAGACGGGCCAGAGCACATCCGGCGGAGGGCCTACCCCGGTGCGCGTCCCTCAGCTCGGGATGACCCGGCTTCCTCGGCCAGAAAGTCCGCAAACACAGACGCGAGGCTTGCCCGCTTTGTTGTCTCGGCCCAGACCACGAATTGATGAACCTTTGACAGGCGCCAGTTCTCGAAAAGGCGGATGATGCTGCCCTCGGCGAGGCTCTCGCGGCAAATCTCAAGGGGCATGACCGAAACGCCCACATTCATGCCCACCAGGAAATGCACTGCATCCAGATTATCCAGCTGAAGCTTGGGCGTTTGCTCGATCACGACCTCGGTTCTTTTGCCGCCCTGTGCGGTGAGCCTGTATCTGCGGTGTCGATGCCTGTATGTGATCCAATTCCACGTTTCGAGGTCCTTGGGGTGCGCTGGGCTGGCCTGCCGCGCACAATAGTCGCGCCCCACCACAATCACGCGCTCTAGCTGCCCGAGCCTGCGCCGCGCGACAGGGCCTGTGTATTCCTGAGCGCCAGCACGAACACAGACGTCAAAGCCATCCGTTATTGGATCCACGTCATTGTCATTGAACGAAATTGTCACGTGCACGTCGGGATAGGCTTGGCCAAATGCAGCGGTTGCCGCCAACAGGTTCGAGCGGGAGAGGTACGACGGCATGGAGACGCGCAGCGTGCCGGAAGGATTGCGCTTGCCGGTCCGCACGAGGGTCAGGCCCTCACGCGCTTCCCCGACCATTGCGGCGGTATAGGCGTAGAATTCGCGCCCTTCGCTGGTCAACATCACCTTGCGCGTCGTTCGGTTCAGGAGCGTCGCATCGAGGTAGTGCTCCAACCGCGAGACGGCCTCGCTGACCCGCGAGGGCGCGATCCCGAGGGACCTTGCCGCCGCGCTGAACGATCCCTGATCCACCACTGCCGAGAAGATGGCCATGTGCCTGAGGTAGTCGATCATTGTTCCGCTTTCCGTATTGGACTGCTCTCATTTTAGCACCTTATCGGCGACAATCAGTCAGTTAATGTGGAGCGCGCGAACCCTGGCCAGCTCAGACACAAAAGCAGGCTGAACGGGACGAAAATGCGCCCTTAGAGAGCAGGTTGCCCGTCTTGGCATCACGGTGGACACCGAAAGAGACAAAAGCGCTTGGACCATTTTCAGGGCTGCCCGACGCCACTTCATCACCGACCGACGCGGGAATGGGCGTGGTCACTTCACCGGGAGATGCAGAATGCATCGCAGAACACTCATCACATCTTCAATGGCTGCCAGTCTGGCAGCGCTACTCGCAAGCAAACTCGGAGCACAGAACATGGACGACACGTCGCAGGCATCATTCGATACGGTCATGGCCTTCATGGGCGCCATGGGAAGCGGAGACATGGACACCATGAGCTCTCTCATGGCCGACGACATGGTCTGGCACAACGAAGGCGACATGACGCTTCCCTGGATCCATGGCGACATCATCGGCAAGGAGGCAATCTTTGAATTCCTGCCCGTGTTTTCGTCCAATCTGCAAACGACGAAGTGGGAAAACGGCGACGCGTTTGCCAGCGGTGACACTGTCGCCGTGTTCGGCACCATGGCCGCGACGGCCACGAAGACCGGCCAAAGCACGGGTGACTTCACCTTCGCGCTGCGGGCGAAGGTACGGGACGGTCAGGTCATTCTTTGGCACTGGTTCGAAGACAGCTTCGCCGTCAGCGAAGCCTATCACGGCAACCTGTAGGCAGCCGGAGAAGCGGACAGATGGCAAGCAAGCTGAAAGTTGACGGGATCCCGCTATGGGTCACGCTCTTCCTGGCATTCATTGTTCTACTCGGAGTCGGCCTCGGGGCCCCGGCCATGCTTGGGCAGGGCCTCATGGAGACGCACACAATCGGCTGGGGCGGGCGTCAATTGGGTATCGCCGTCGGGAGCATCCTCGCGATCGTCTACCGCAGCCAGGTCGGCTATTTGATCGTGTTCACCTGCGCGCTTTTCAAGGAAACCAGCGACCTGCTTGAGGTGCTGTCGGTGCCAGGCGCTGGCATCGGCATGGTGATCGGTTTTGTGCCCTTCATCGGGCTGGAGTTGGTGTCCCTGTGGTTCAGCTACAGGGCGACGCGCGGAGCGACCTAGTCCATGGACGTTGCAGTGACGCTGGCCCTTTCGGCGGCGCCCTTCACGTCGAGGGGCCAAGGCAGCCAGGCTGTCACTGCAGCATCCAGACGAAGCCCGGCGCCGGGACGGCCCCGTCACGACGGGGCCTCTTCGTCGGACCTCAAAAAGGCGCGGAAAAACCCAAACCGGCCTCTCGCCCCCGGGCGCGGGATACCCACATCACCGCGCCGGTCGCCGCGCTGAGGCATGGCTGAGTGGCACGGCGCGCGGTTCCTCCGAAGGTGGGCAAAGATCGTTGGCAGCGATTATTCGGCGCTGCTGCCCACATCCTCAAGCAGCCATGGGAGCACTCTTCTTGAACCCAGAATCTCGTGTCGCGCTGCTCCGGCCGTTTAGACTTTGGCTCTCCGTGGTGTTTCTTGCTCTTTCAGGGTGCGCGGGCGGTGTATCGCACAGCCTCCAACAGACCCTGGCCGTCGTTGCCCCGGTCCAAATCGACTTCGCAGAAGTTCACTACTACGCGACGCGCGCCGATGCCGCGTATCATGACATCAGTGACATTCGCCGCAGTTTCCCCATGGTCACGCGAGTGAGGACCGTCGCGTCCGTTGACGTGCAATACTTCGTGGAAACAGACCCAGGACAGGGAACGCAGACGGTTTCCATCCGCGGCACTGCAGAAAAGCCCAACATCTGGCAAGACATCGAAACCGCGTTGATCCCTGACTCCATTCTCGGCTTTCCAATCCACAGGGGCTTTCAGGCCGATGCGCGGGCCATACTCGAGGACGCTCGCCCTCACCTGCGCGAGGATTACGACATCAGGCTCACGGGCCATTCCCTTGGCGGGGCGGTCGCCGCGATCCTCGGGCTCTATCTCGAAAATGAAGGGTTTCGCATCGACCGCGTCATGACGTTCGGAGAGCCCCTTTCATTACCGCGACACCTGCAGCCGCAGCGCGCCTGAAAGCCCTCCGCGTCGTCAATGATCGCGATGTGGTCCCGTTACTCCCCCCTCATTCGGCATTCGGCAAGTACAAGCACGCGTCTGCCGAACTGATCCTCCGACCCGGGCCGGATTACGTGTACTTGAACGACCACGATTCAGACCGCCTGTCCGTGGGCGAGTTCTGGCGACACCTCACCAACTTTTCCTTTTCTGACCATCACATGGACAGCTATCAGGCCAACATTGAGGGCAAGCTCGAAAACGGCGCCGGCCAAGTGCCATACCTCTTCCGGCGTGAGCGCAAGGTCACGTTCCAGAACTGAGTGCCCCCGCAAGATCCCAATTTCCGGAGTTCGCCACATGCGGCAATCATGGTTCTGGCAGACCCTTTCGCGCCTCGTCGCAGCGTGCGGCCTCATGGTGCTTGGTGCACTGATCGCTGCGGTCGCAGGGGTTGCACTCTACCTTGATAGCCGACCTCCATTGGACGTCTGGCACAGTGTCCATCTTCAAGAAGAATTCCGCGCCGGGACTAATGTGCAGACGTTTGCCCAGTATCTCGCGCTTGAAGGCCGCCTTTTCAAAGAGTTGGAGACCAAAGTTTACGAGGCGGTTTCACCGGGCGACGCGTCCCCCTATGCGCGTTATCACAAGGGAAGCAGGGCTGATCCGACATCTGCCCCGCAGGATTGGAACCGCAGCTTCGAGCTAGTGAGCCAGTCCGCTTCCACCGGCGTTCTGTTGCTGCATGGGCTTTCAGACAGCCCCTACAGCCTGCGTACACTGGGACAGGACCTTCACAATGCCGGCGCCCATGTCGTCGGATTGCGGGTGCCGGGCCACGGCACCGCGCCATCCGGGCTGACGACGGCGTCGTTTGAGGACATGGCCGCAGCGGTGGATTTGGCCGCTCGTCACTTGCGGGAGGCGTTGGGCGACAAGAAGCTCTACATCGTCGGGTATTCCAACGGAGGGGCCCTCGCCGTTGACTACGCGGTAAGGGCGATCCAGTCGGAGACGCTCCCGGAACTGGATGGGCTGATCCTGCTGTCGCCAGAAATCGGTATCTCAGAAGCCGCCGAACGGGCCGCACCCCTGTCGTGGTTGGACCAAACCTTCGGGCTGCAAAAGCTGGCCTGGCCAAGCGTGGATCCGGAATACGACCCTTACAAGTACACCTCTTTTGCGCTGCGTGCTGATCTGACGGCGTTCACGGCGACGCAAAGTGTCCAGACCCGTCTACAAGCGCTCCAAGCGAACGGGCGGATCACGGAGCTTCCCAGGATCCTTGCGTTCCAGTCCGCCGCAGATGCGACGGTTCAGGCGCCCGCGCTGATGTCCGTCCTGTTTGACCAGCTAGAGGGGCCCGGCCACCACCTCGTGCTGTTTGACGTCAACCAGCTGTGCGGTGCGCAGAACCTTCTTGACGGGATGCTGGACGTCCCCAAGGTGCTGAATGGTCCACCGCGCCGCTACACTATATCGGCTATCACGAACGCAACCTCACAATCCGCATCAGCGAGACTTCTGCGCAAAGCGGCTGGTGCGCAGCAGGTCACGTCTAGCCCGCTGGATGCGGAATGGCCCAAGGATACGTATTCACTGGCGCATGTCGCGCTGCCCTTTCGCCCGGATGACCCGGTCTACGGTGACGAACCACCCGCGCGCTCAAGCGGCTCGCTGGTCCGCTTCAGAGATATGCCAATCTACGGAGAGCGCGGTACAATCCGGATCCCTGCCGCGGGTGTCGTGCGCCAGCACTGGAACCCCTTCTATTCGGTCATGAGTGACATGATCCTAGAATTCGCGCGCCCATAGGCAGCGCGACCAGCGGCCCTTGCGGCCTTCAGACCGCGTTTAGGCTTGGGCCGTCCCGCAGCGCTCCTTGGCTGCCGTCACAGCGTCCTTCATGTGATCCACGAACGCGACCAGCTTTGGCCTTTGAAACGCAGACGGGAGGTAGACGCCCTGAATAGGGACCGCAGGCGTCGGGATGTCCTTCAAAACGCGCACCAGCCGACCTTCGACCAGATCCTGCTCGGCAAAGAGGTCCGGCACCATCGCCAACCCCAGCCCATTGCGTGCAGCATCGAGGCACGCAGACGAACTGTTACAGATCAGACGTCCATGGACGGGAATGTTTGTCTGTACGTCGTCAATCACGAACGGCCACCGATTGGCTACATCGCTATTGGTGTCGCGAATGCAGCTATGCTGCATCAGGTCCCGGGCAAGGCCCGGTGCGCCATGCGCCTCAAGGTAACTGCGCGCCGCCACAACGATGAGCTGCGCGGTTCCAAGATGGCGGACGCGAAGATTTGAATCCTTCAGCTCCCCCATGCGGATCGCCAGATCAAAGCCCTTTTCGGCAAGATCCTCATGGTGGTCCGAGAGGACAAGCTCCACCTCGATATCCGGGTGGTTGCTGAGAAAGTCGACGACGGAGCGCGTGACGAGGACCTCTCCAAAGGTCACAGGCGCCGTCACCCGCAACGCCCCTTTCAGGCTTTGCGCCGTATCGAGAGACGCAGAAAGCGCCTCGTATTCGAGCAGGACCCGCCGGCATCCCTGCAGATAATTCTGTCCGTCGACGGTGATCGACATGGATCGTGTCGTTCTGAAAAACAACGTGGCGCCCACATCGTTTTCTAGCGCTGAAATGCTCTTGCTGACGACCTTGTTGCTGATGCCCATGCGCTCACCGGCCGCCGTGAACGAGCCGGTTTCAGCGACGGCGACAAAGATCTGCATCTTGTCCAATCGGTCCACGATACTCTCCGAATCCGCGAAAGTGGCGCTAACATCAGGCCCGATGTAGCGAAAATCGTGTGCCTCTGCGAGGCCCGCGACGGCGGCCTAAATTGCAGATGAGAGCAGGCCCATTCGAAATGCCCAGACCGCTCAGCGTCTAGTCCAGCTCTGTCCAGGGCCAGGGCTTCACCTCAGACGCCCCCGCCTGGTATCTCGCGGCCTTGGCCACCCAGATCCCGACATCCTCCCCGAACCGGGCCAAACGCAGGTTCGGCTTCTTGTGCTCAATCAGAAGAAACACGAACTGAACGACCGTCACAAAAAGGATCACAGTCTGCGCAAGCTGGATCATCACCCAGAGGATGATGCTCGTGATCGCACGCGCGCCGATCCCCTCCTTCAGGGGACCCGCCTCGCTTGGACGGGCCTTGTTTTCCGGCATGACATCATCGAATTCGCCCTGATCGGCCATCAAAGGACCTCCGCAGTTTCGAGCACCCGATCGATCATGACCTGGGTGCCGTGTGAAAATTCCAGAGGGCACGGCCAAGGGCCATCCCCCGCCACCGCACGCGAGAACGCTTCCACCTGTGCGACATAGTGATTGGCTGCCGGGAATCGTTCGACGCGGAGACCAAGATCAGGCTGGTGGATCTCGATCCGCGCCCCGTCGAAGACATTGGGATTGAAGGGTGCCGTCAGCCGGATCATGCCATGTGTGCCGTGAAACTCCATGCTCTGCGTCGGATGCAGGCGCGTGGAGACGTAGGCCGAATAGGTGACGCCGGATGGCAGCACGGCCTGGACGTCGGCGAAGGTATCGAAATCCTGCTCGCGGCGGATCCGGGCGCTCGTGACCTCCGGCTCCTCGCCTGTCACAAAGCGCGCAGAGCCAAAGACGTAGACACCTATATCGCGCAGGGCCCCGCCTCCCATGCCCGCCGTGTTGCGGATGTTGCTGGGATCCGCAGAGTTATCGAACGAGAAGGCCCCCCGGATGTGGCGCAACGCCCCCACGGCCCCGTCCCCCACGAGATGCTTGACCCGCTGCCATTGGGGATGGTGAACGATCATGTAAGCTTCCGAGCACAGCTTGCCCGCCGCATCACGCGCGGCAATGAGCGTGCGGAACTCGCCTGAGGCCATGGCAGCCGGCTTTTCGACGAGAACGTGCTTGCCCGCCTCCAGAGCCTTCACCGCCCAAGGCACATGAAGGTGGTTGGGAAGAGGAATGTAGACCGCATCAATGGCATCATCGGCCAAGAGCGCGTCATAACTCTCGACCGCCTGACATGCCGGCGCCATCGCTTGGAACGGCGCCACCTTGTCCAAGGACCGCGAGGCCACCGCCGCAAGCTCCGCCCCGCGGGCCAGATGAATGGCAGGTCCCATGTGCTCGCGCGCAAACTTCGCCGCCCCAAGAATGCCCCACCGCAGATGTGTCATCGCCGATCTCCTTCTCCCCCTCACCATGCACAAAGAAAAAGGAGGCCGCAAAGCCCCCTTTCTTTCGTTCACAAATACTCATTGCGAAGCTGCCACCGCGAACAGCTGCCCGGGGCAATGCGCCCCGCCGCGAAGCGGCGCCACCGATGGTCCAAGCGCACCGCGCGCAGGAGGGAGGCGGGCGGGCCCACCCTCAGCCACTACGCGCTGAGCATGCCTTTCTGGCGCGCCAGATCCCGCATCCGCTTTTGCAGCTTCTCGAACGCGCGGACCTCAATCTGGCGGATCCGCTCACGGCTCACGTCATACTGGCCGCTCAGGTCCTCCAGCGTCACGGTCTCCTCTGACAGGCGTCGCTGCTCCAGGATGTCGCGTTCGCGTTCGTTGAGCACATCCATCGCCTCCGTCAGAAGCTCGCGGCGCGCCGTCAACTCGTCACGCTCCGCGTAATCTCCAGCCTGGTCGGCATCTTCATCCTCGAGCCAGTCCTGCCACTGCGCAGAGCCGTCGTCTTCTGACCCGATCTGCGCATTGAGCGACGCATCCCCACCCGACAGGCGCCGGTTCATGGAGATCACCTCGGCCTCTGTCACGCCGAGGTCATTTGCGATCCGTGCCACGTTTTCTGGCCGCAGATCACCCTCTTCCAGGGCCCCGATGCGGGCCTTCGCCTTGCGGAGGTTGAAAAAAAGCTTCTTCTGCGCAGAGGTCGTGCCGAGTTTCACGAGCGACCAGGACCGTAGGATGTATTCCTGGATCGAGGCCCGGATCCACCACATGGCGTAGGTCGCAAGGCGAAAGCCCTTGTCCGGGTCAAAGCGTTTGACCGCCTGCATCAGGCCGACATTGGCTTCCGAGATGACCTCGGCCGTGGGCAGGCCGTAGCCGCGATAGCCCATGGCAATCTTGGCGGCAAGGCGCAGGTGCGAGGTCACGAGCTGATGCGCCGCGCCCCGGTCGTCATGGTCGACCCAGGCTTTGGCCAGCATGAATTCCTGCTCCGGCTCCAGCATCGGGAACTTCCGGATTTCGG
>JBCDGS010000036.1:0-30775 GCA_038751055.1 Pseudomonadota bacterium
AGGGCTTAAGTTCGGTTCAACCCGGACTGCTTACGCAGCCAGAGCAACCGGAGCACGATTGTCGTTTGCAATTGTACTGTTCGGGCCGGTACGGTGGCACCCCGCCGAGACAAAGCTAACCCCTTTAGACGTCCGTCGATCCTATTTCGGCCCCATAACCCCCAAACGAAGGGTTTTTGGTGGAGCCGCCGGGTACCGCCCCCGGGTCCGATCCGCTTATTACGAGCGCGTTTATGTCCATAGTTCTTGCGAACACCCGAGATATAGGCGCCAGCCGTGCCGGTTGCAAATGCCGTGATGCCTCCGGCGGGAGTATTTTGGAACGAAAGAAAGGGCGGGCTCACGCGCGGAGGACGGTCCAGTTTGCCCAAATGGCGGCGCAGGCCACGGCGGCCTCGATCCCGAAAAACCACCATTTCTTAGAGGTTTGCCCGTCAAAGATAAGGCTGATGAGCCGCCCCGTCGCGCCGCCTCCCCAGACCAGTCCTGCCATCAGGTAGGCCGCGGGCGACCCGATGAGGAGGGCCGCAAGACCCGTGATGACAAACACGCCCCCGGAGGCCGCGCGCACCTCTGACATGCCCATCGTGGAGCCGCCGTCGCGCAGGTCCACGACGTCCATGGTGTAGCGCGGTGCCAACCAACCGAAGAGGCCGAACCCGATGGAGAAAAGGGCGATGATGACGTTGATGAGATCCATGGTCTGGCTCCGCTTTCATTCCTGGATGATACGCCTGGCCGGGCGCTTTGGTTCACCTGCCTTTGGGCATCTCGCCTTTAGGAGGTCGAAGCCGGGGCCCCTGGGACGGCATCTGGACACGGTCAGCGCGGCGGATTGGAATCTGATGTGGATCCAAGATTGTGTGTTTATTTCCAGAAGGTTGCGCGCAGAAGTCTTCGCCCGGCTTTCTTTGCCGCGCGGCGAGAATGAAGGGGCCGGCGCAGAACACCGGCCCCCTCAAAGTCAATAATCCTTCAGATCAGAACGCGTGCCGGAAGCCGACATTGATCGCGTGCTGCTCGATCACGTCAGAAAAACCTCCGTCGTATCGGGCGAAGATCTTGCTGTCCGTGTCGAGGTCGAGACCAAGCTCTATGGTCACGGCGATTTCATCATCCGACACGCCATCGACCACAGCAGCTCCGCCGCCGCCCACGAGGTCCACGACGTCATCGCTGTCGTCGAACGAGATCCGTCCGGCGAGTTCGAACGCGGCATAGAGATCCCCCGCAGTGACGGGGGTTGCGGCCTCGCCGCGCACGCCGAGGATCCCGTAGCCCACCGTATTGGTCCAGTCTTCAAGCTCTGTTCCGGTATCTTCGACGTAGGTGTTGACGTCGTAATTGCCGAAACCGAGACCAAAGAAGGGCGTCACGGCCGAGATCGGGCCGCCCGCCATTTCCATCCGGTAGCCCGCTTCGAGTTCCCCGGTGAAGGCGCGCACATCGGGCGTCGCGGTCGCGGTGCCGCCCCCGGTCATGCGCATATTCTCGAAGTCGTGATAGCCGAACTGGAGGTCCGCGAGCACGTACCAGCCGGTATCCTCGTAGTAGCCATAGGTGCCGTGAAGCGTGTAGGACGAGGTCTCCACCATGCCCATGGTTTCCGGCATGTCGCCCGTCACGCGGTCAAAACCGAAGCTGAGCGAGCCCCGGGCCATGCCGCCCGAGACCGCGCTGGTGAAATCGGCCCCCACGATGAAGCCGCCGCCGGAATAGTCGATATCGGCATTGTTGCCTGCGCCGTAATCGTAGTCACCGCGCATCCCAGTGGCGACGCCGAAGAGGCGCATCTTCTCGAACCCTAAGGCGTTGTCGATGACGGACATGCCCTGGGTCGACATCATTTCGGCCAGATGCGCGTCCTCGGTGTAGAACACGATCTGCCGCACCGCACCGCGATGGGTGGAAGAGATCACCCGCGCAAGATCGCGGAACTGGTTGATGGGAAAGGTCGTCACTCCGCCAGGCGTGACCACAACGGCCACAGCAGCGGTGATGCAGGTCTCGAAGACCGCAGCAAAGGACTGCGCGTCGAGGCCACCTGCGCGCAGAAAGTCGAGGTCGGCCACGCAACCACCGTTGGTGGCAAGCGCAAGGTCGACATAGTCCGCCTCTGTCGTGCCCGCGAAGCTGTCGATGCCGGTCGCAACGTCGATGCCCTCCGCGAACGTGCCGCCGGTGCCGTCGCTGATGATCGCCTGGGTGCCGTCCGTGGCGATGGCCGCGGTCCCCTGATCGGACGTGATGTCCACCTGCACGATCGAGATCAGCGCGATGTCGTTGGCCGCCAGCGCCGATTCTATGCTGCCGAAGGTCAGGGCGGCATTCGTGTCGTCGCGGTCCTCGTCACTGATGAGGACAAAGGTGGTCGCGTTGCCGGGTGTCACGACATTGGCGAGGGCAAAGTCGATTGCCGCGTAGCCGTCCTCCAGAAAGCCGCTGAGGAGGAGCGTATCGGTTGCCGCATCAAATTCGGTCGCGTTGCCGAAGGTCGAGCCGCCCACCGGTACGATACGGCCGTCATTGTCGGTGCCGTTGCCATTGCCGAAGCCGATGAGGCTGAAGTTCACGTTGGGCGTGCCGCCAGCCTGGATGGCGGATTCGATGGTCGGGGCGATATCGCCGATAAAGACCTGTTCGCCGGCCATAGAGCCTGACTCGTCAACGAGGAAGACGAGGTCGACGCTTTGGGCCATTGCCAGTGAGGTTGAGGACATGAGAGCGGCCGCGAGGCCGAGCGTTCTAATGGAATTCATGTAGTGCTCCGTCAAAAGAAAGACGCGCAGGTACGGAAAACACGCAGAAAGGTTCTACAAATGCGAAAATTATGCAGCAGGCGGCGCAGTTCGGCAGGGGTGGCGCGTTAACGAAGGTTAATACCAGCGGGGCTGTTGCGAAAATGTCGCGGCGGGCGTTAATCTATGACGTAGTGTTGGGCGCGCCCCGGTAACCTGAGGGCTCCGGGACGCGCCTGGATGCTCTTGGGCGCGTTAGAAGCCCGCTTTGATCTTTTCGAATTCCGCGATCATTTGCTCACGCAGGGCGTTGTCCATGGGGGCCTGGGGCAGAAGCGGCACGTCGACCGGGCCAAGGCCAACCTCGGCCAAGGTCTCAGCGTCGATATTGGCCATGTTTTCGGCATTGGCATGGCCGTAGCCCCATTCATTGACGATGTATTCGGTGACCTCCGGGGCGAGCCAGGCTTCCATGAAATCATGGGCCTTCTCTTCGGAGCCGGGGCCGTTGACGAGGTTGACGTAACCGCAGAACCAGACCGAGGAGCCTTCCACGGGCTCGCGCTCAAACGCGATGGGCAGGCCCTCGCCCGACATGGTCACCGGGGTCTCGTTCCACGACCAGGCCACCAGAACCTCGCCTGTTCCCATGAGCTGCGCGAGCTCTGCGCCGTCGGCCCAGTAGGCGCGGTTGAGTTGGTGGGCCTCGCGCATCCAAGCACTCGCCTTCTCAAAATCTTCCTGCGTCGCGGTCGTCCAGTCGGTCGTGCCCGTGGCGAGATAGGCGAGCGCGTAGGCGTCATCGACATTGTCCGGCAGCGAGATCCGGCCTGCATACTTTGGATTGGTGAAGACTTGCAGCGTGCTCACATCCTCTGCGGGCACTTCATCGGTGTTGTAGGCAATCGCCGTGGCCCCGGCATCGGCGGGGATGAAGTAAACGCCGGTCTCGTCAGCGAAAATCGGGTTGTCCTTGTAAGAGGCCTCGACCTTCGCGTAGCTCGGGATCTTTGAAATGTCCCAGGGCTCAATCAGACCGGCATCGCGCCATTTCTGAACTGATTGCGAACACGGATGGCCCACATCCGCCCGAAAGCCGGAGCGGAGTTTCTGGAAGGCTTCTTCTTCTTCACCGAAAAAGGCGTAGGATGGTGCCACGCCGTGCTTTTCCTCGTATTTGACGTAGAAACCTTCTTCCTCGAAGCCGGACCAGTCGAAGACGAGAAGGTCCGGGTCTGCGGCGAAGGCCGTTCCGGCGAGCGTGACAAGCGCGGCGGAGCCCAGGTATTTGGCGAGTGTCATGATGTGTCTCCCGATTGACAACCAGACGGCAGGCTAGGCGGCGTGAGGTTGCTGTGCAAGGCAATTGACGAGGGAGGGCGGCCGGGGCCCGAGCCGTCCGGTCATGCGAGCCACGTGCCGCAATCCATGGAAGGAAAAGCCTTTGATTAGTGCAGACTATTGCCGGGCGATGGCGCGTTACAACGCCTGGCAAAATAGCGGCTTGCGGCACGCCGTCAGCGAGCTGTCTGAGGAGGAGTTGACACACGATCGCGGTGCGTTCTTCGGGTCGATCCTTGGGACGGCAAACCACCTTTTGTGGGGGGATACCGTTTGGATGAGCCGTTTTGCCGATTGGGACATGCCCACGGTTCCTGCACCGGAGAGCGCGCGCCTTTATCCTCATTCTGCCGACTGGGGTGCGGCGCGTGCCAAGGCTGATGCCGGAATTACGGCCTGGGCGGAGGCGCTCACGGATGGAGACCTCGACGGCGCGTTGAGCTGGTACTCCGGCGCTGCGGGCCGGGACATGACCAAGCCGATGGCGGACTGCGTTGTGCATTTCTTCAACCACCAGACGCACCATCGCGGGCAGATCCACAAGATGCTCACAGAGATCGGCTACCGCCCCGACGACACGGATTTTTTCCTGATGCCGTAGCTGCCTGAAGGGTCGCCGGGCCTCTCTGGTCCTTCGCGCATCGGCGGTCGTGCCCGGATGCTCCCTCGTTTTGGTTCGTGCTGCCGGGCCGGGCGTCTAACTCCATGTCGCTCATGAACAAGTGATGGCGCGAACGGGATTGCTCGGCCCGCAGAGTGGGGTAGCTGCGGCCAACGGCACGGGAAGGCCGATCGGGAGGAAAACATGTCTCAGATTTCACCATCGCGCCGGGTGCGTCGGACGCCGTTTTCAGACGGTGTGGAGGCGGCGGGTGTCAAGGGCTACACGGTCTATAACCGGATGCTGCTCGCGACCCAGTTCGAAAGCACGGTAGCCGATTATCACCACCTCAAGCGCCATGTGCAGGTCTGGGATGTGTCGGTGGAACGGCAGGTGGAGATCCGCGGCCCTGATGCCGGGCGGCTCATGCAGATGCTGACGCCGCGCGACCTGCGGGGCATGTTGCCGGGCCAATGCTATTACGTGCCAATGGTGGATGAGACCGGCGGGATGCTCAACGATCCCGTCGCGCTGAAATTCTCGGATGACCGATACTGGGTCTCGATTGCCGACAGCGACCTTTTGCTTTGGATCAAGGGAATTGCCTACGGGTTCCGCCTCGATGTCATCGTGACCGAGCCCGACATTGCGCCCCTCGCCATACAGGGACCCAAGGCGGACGAGCTTGCCGCACGCATCTTCGGCGACGGCGTCCGGGATCTGCGCTTTTTCCGCTACGGCTTTTTCGAATTTGAAGGTGTCGAGATGGTTGTCGGCCGCTCCGGCTATTCCAAGCAGGGCGGGTTCGAGGTTTACGTCGACGACTTTGACGTGGCCATGCCCTTATGGAACGCGCTCATGGCCGCGGGTGAGGACCTTGAGGTGCGCGCAGGGTGCCCGAACACGATCGAGCGGATCGAAGGCGGGCTTCTGAGTTATGGCAATGACATGACGATCGAGAACACGCCCCATGAGGCCGGGCTGGGGCGCTTTTGTTCCACGCAGACGGCGATTGGCTGCGTTGGACGCGATGCACTTTTGCGGGTTGCCAAGGAAGGGCCGATCAAACAGGTGCGCCCGCTTGCCATCACGGGAGAGCTGCCGCTCTGCGACCGGGCCTGGCCGCTTGTGGCCGGGACGACGAAGGTTGGCCTTGTGACGTCTTCGGCCTTTTCACCGGATCACGAGACGAATGTGGCCATCGGCATGGTTCGGATGACCCACTGGGATGCGGGCACCAAGCTTGAGGTCGTGACGCAGGACGGTACGTTCCCGGTCGAGGTGCAAGAGAGCTTTTGGGCCTGAGACGCCGGCGCCCCAAGCCTTGACCTTCCCGCAGGGCGTGGCACTTTGCGGCGGCGCAGGAGGCAGGCATGGCAGTCATCATCGGTATCGTGATCCTGGCGGCGGTGATCGTCTGGATGAACCGGACGGGCACCATGCCGGGGCGCGGTGACAGCGCAGCGCGAAAGCGAGCGTCTTGCGATTGGCAGCGTGTGGATCCAAATGAGGCCCGCGCACTCAAGGAATATCGCTGCAGTGCCTGCAACGACGTCGCGTATGGCCGGGGCGAGAACCTTCCCGCCGCGCGCCCCTGCCGGGTCGGCTAACGAAGAAAGGACCCTTCCATGTTCAACGCCTTGATCGTCGAAAAGGACGAAGACGGTAAGACCTCTGCCGCTGTGCAAGAGATCAGCGAGGACCAGCTGCCCGAGGGCGACGTGACCGTGGCGGTGGAGTATTCGACCGTGAACTACAAGGACGGGCTCTGCATTGGGCCCGGTGGCGGGCTCGTGCGGAACTATCCCCATGTCCCGGGCATCGACTTTGCGGGGACGGTCGAAAGTTCGTCTGACGTGCGCTACGCGCCGGGCGACAAGGTCGTGCTCACCGGGTGGCGTGTGGGAGAGGTCCACTGGGGCGGCTACGCGCAAAAGGCGAGAGTGAAAGCCGACTGGTTGGTGCCGTTGCCCAGCGGTCTGACGACCCGACAGGCCATGGCCGTGGGGACGGCGGGCTTCACGGCGATGCTTGCCATCCAAGCGCTGGAGGATCACGGCATCAAGGACGGTCCGGTCCTCGTCACGGGTGCTGCGGGCGGTGTGGGGTCCGTCGCGACGGCGATCCTCGCGGCGAAGGGGCATGCGGTCGCCGGCGTCACGGGGCGTCCCGAGACCGCCGATTACCTCAAGGGTCTCGGCGCAACGCAGATCGTGCCCCGTGAAGAGCTGAACGAGACAGTAAAGCGGCCGCTGGAAAGTGAGAACTGGGGCGGCTGTGTCGATGCCGTGGGTGGCGCAATGCTGGCCCGCGTGCTGGGCCAGATGCAGTACGGCGCCTCGGTGGCGGCAGTGGGCCTGGCGGGCGGCGCTGGCCTGCCGGCAACGGTCATCCCTTTCCTGCTGCGCGGCGTCAACCTTCTGGGCATCGATAGTGTCATGCAGCCCTTCGCCGCGCGTGAGCGTGCCTGGGCGGCCATTGCAGAAACGCTGCCCATGGACACGCTTGAGGCGATGATCCAGCCAGCCACGCTCGGCGATTTGCCTTCGCTCGGCGCGGATATCCTCAAAGGGCAGGTCAAGGGACGCGTGGTCGTTGACGTAAACGCGTAACTCACCTCGAGCCAGCGTCTGAAAGATGGGCCGGAAGCCAGCCTGGTTTCCGGCCCTATGCGTTGACGTGCAGCGGTGTTCGGGATTTGCGCTAAAATTAAGCATATGCCCTTGTATGGCTTGAAAAGTCGTGACAAATCTTTTGCATGCAACTGGATACCGAGTTTGTCCGCGCTCAGTTTCCGGCCTTTGCCGAACCGTCGCTTCGAGACCTCGCATTCTTCGAAAATGCAGGAGGAAGCTACCCGTGCCGCTATGTGATCTGGCGGCTCAACCGCTTTTACAAGGAGCGGAAGGTTCAGCCGTACGGGCCGTTTCAAGCATCAGAGCTTGCGGGGCAAGAGATGGACGAGGCGCGTGACCGCTTGGCCCGGGCGCTTGGCGTCTTGCCGGAGGCTGTCAGCTTTGGACCCTCGACCAGTGCCAACATCTATGTCCTGAGCAAGGCGTTCGGCGATTGGTTGCCTGCGGGTTCTGCGATAATCGTGACCAATCAGGATCATGAGGCCAATAGCGGGCCGTGGCGACGTCTGGCTGCGGCTGGAATAGAGGTACGCGAATGGAAGATGCGCGAGGACGGGCATCTCGATATTGCCGACCTCATGCCGCTTCTCGACGGGGCGCGGCTCCTGTGCTTTCCGCATGTGTCCAATGTCGTGGGCGACGTGAATGATGTGGCCCGGATTTGCGCCCTGGCGCGGCAGGCCAATGTGTTCACGTGCGTCGACGGCGTCAGCTACGCGCCCCATGGCGTCCCGAATGTGCGCAAGCTCGGGTGCGATATCTATCTGTTTTCGGCCTACAAGACGTACGGGCCGCACCAGGGGATCATGGTGATCCAACCAGAGCTTGGAATGGCGCTGCCCAATCAGGGCTTCACGTTCAACGCGGATCACCTTTCGATGCGCTTTACGCCGGCTGGCCCGGATCATGCCCAGGTGGCGGCCTCTGCGGGGATCGCCGACTACATTGATGCGCTCTACAAGCACCATATGAAAGCAGGCCGTGACGGGACGGGCCGCGCGGAGGTCGTCCATGATATGATGCGCGCGCAGGAGAAAGTGCTGATGGCGCCGCTCGTCGACTATTTCGAGGCTCGCGGCCTCCGGGTCCTCGGGCCGATGTCAACCGAACGCGCGCCCACCTTTGCCCTTGCGCTCGGTCGCCCGGCACGGCCTGTCGCCGAGGCCCTGGGCAGGGACGGGGTCTTGGTCGGGGCAGGAGACTTTTACGCTGGTCGCACGCTTTGCGCATTGGGCGTCGCGCCGGAACACGGGGTGCTTCGGGCGTCGTTCACCCATTATACGAGCGAGGCTGAGGTTGACCGCCTCATTCATGCCCTAGATCGAGTGCTCTGACGGGCCGAGGCTCGCGATATGAAGGGCAGATATGACCGCACCGACACTCATGTGGTTTCGCCGCGACCTGCGGCTTTCCGACAACCGCGCCCTGCTGGAGGCCTGTTCCGAAGGACCGGTGATCCCGGTCTTTTTGCGTGATGAGGTGGTCGACACCGTTGGTACGGCCCCGGCATGGCGGCTTGGTCTGGGCGTCGGGCGGCTGGCGGACGCGCTTGAGGAGAAGGGGTCGCGCCTCATCCTGCGATCAGGAAACGCGCTCGACGCTTTGAAGGCGCTCGTTGAAGAGACCGGGGCGCGTGCAATCCACTGGTCGCGCGCCTACGACCCCGACAGTCAGGCGCGTGACACGGCCGTCAAGGCCTGGGCGAAGGAGGCGGGGCTCGAGGCCCAAAGCCACACGGGTCACCTCCTGTTTGAGCCCTGGACCGTGGAGACCAAGACTGGCGGCTTCTACAAGGTCTACACCCCCATGTGGAAGGCCGTCCGCGGCGCCGATCTGCCAGAGCCTGAGCGGGCTCCCGCAAAGATCCCGGCGCCCGAGACCTGGCCGAGGTCTGAAACCCTGGACGATTGGGGGCTCGGCGCGGGCATGGCGCGTGGGGCAGAGATCGTGCGGCCCTTTGTTCGGCTTGGCGAGGATGCGGCGCGCAACCGCCTGCACTATTTCTGTGATGAGCTCATCGGTCGCTATGACACGGCCCGTGATGAGGTCTGGAATGACGGCACATCCAACCTCTCCGAGAACCTGGCGCTGGGCGAGATCAGCCCTCTGACGTGCTGGTGGGCCGGCAAAGCGGCCATGGAGGACGGGAAGGGCGGCGCAGAGACTTTCTTGAAGGAGATCGTGTGGCGTGAGTTTGCTTATCACTTGCTCCACCATACTCCGCGCATCGCGAGCGAAAACTGGCGCGAGGAATGGGATAGCTTCCCGTGGAACGAGGATGAACGGAAGTCTGAGGTGATCGCCTGGAAGCGGGGACGCACGGGGATCCGTTTTGTCGATGCCTCCATGCGGGAGATGTACGTGACGGGCCGGATGCACAATCGCGGGCGCATGATCGTGGCCTCTTACCTCTGCAAGCACCTGATGTGTCACTGGAAGATCGGAAAGGCGTGGTTCGACGATCACCTCATCGATTGGGATCCGGCCTCGAACGCCATGGGCTGGCAATGGTCGGCCGGGTCGGGGCCGGATGCCACGCCGTATTTCCGCGTCTTCAATCCGGTCACGCAGCTCGACAAGTTCGACAAGGATCGCAAGTACGCCTCGCGCTGGATCGCGGAAGGCTACTCGAACCCCCATTCCGACGCGCTGAGCTACTTCAAGGCGATCCCCGAAAGCTGGGCGATCGAGGCTTCGGACAGCTACCCTGCGCCCATCGTCGACGCCGCAGAGGGCAGAACGCGCGCCCTCGACGCCTACGAGAACCGCGACTTCTAGGAAAAGCTTGTCCCGACAAATCCTTGGAGGCTAAAACTTACCGCAAGCACGGTGCGTGTCTGCTCACAGACCGCATCAGGGGGAGAGTAAGGCATGATCCACACGAGCACGCGGGGGCAATCCAATCTGCCCCGCTATTTTAAGCAGGTCTTCGAGCTGGCGATGGTCGCTGAGAACGGTCGCCTCGATATCCGTTTGCCGGATGGTCGCGTGTTTCGTGCGGATACGCGCAAGCCGGGCCCTGTGGCAGAGGTGGTCGTGCATGATCCCGGTGTCTTCGCGCGAATGATCCGCGAAGGCCAGCTGGGCTTCTGCGATGCATACCTGGAAGGCGAGTGGTCGACGCCGGACCTACAGGCGTTCATGGACTATATCCACGCAGACAACGACGACATGTTCGACGGCTTCAAGGGTCAGAAGCTGGTGCAGTTCTACGAGAACTTCCGCCACTGGTTGAACCGAAACACGCGCAAACAGGCGAAAAAGAACATCGCCGCCCATTACGATCTGGGCAATGATTTCTACGCGCTCTGGCTCGACGATACGATGACCTATTCGAGCGCAATCTTTCGCACCGGACAAGAGAGCCTCGAGGCCGCACAGGAGGCCAAATATGCGTCCATGGTGGACCAGATGGGCGCAAGACCCGGCGATCATGTCCTTGAGATCGGCTGCGGGTGGGGGGGCTTTGCCGAATACGCGGCAGGCCAGCGCGGCCTCAAGGTCACGTGCCTGACGATCTCGCGAGAGCAATACAATTACGCGGTGGAGCGCATTGAAAAGGCGGGTCTTTCTGACCTTGTGACCTTCAAGCTGCAGGATTACCGCGATGAACGCGGCACCTATGACGGGATCGCTTCGATCGAGATGTTCGAGGCGGTGGGAGAAAAGTACTGGCCCGCTTACTTCGACACCGTCCGCGAGCGGCTGAAACCGGGCGCGCACGCGACGTTGCAGATCATCACCGTGCAGGAAAAGCGGTTCGAAATCTACCGGTCCAGTGTTGACTTCATCCAGAAGTACATATTCCCAGGCGGGATGCTGCCGTCCCCGGCCGTGCTGCGCAAACAGGTGGAGCAGGCAGGGCTGAGCGTCGTGCGCTCGATCGAGTTCGCCGACAGCTACAGCCAGACGCTGCGTCGCTGGCATGACACGTTCAACGAGAAGTGGGAGACGATCAACGCCATGGGCTTTGATGACCGGTTTCGCCGCATGTGGAACTTTTACCTCACCTCCTGTGCGGCGACCTTCCATTCCCGAAACTGCGACGTGACGCAGATTACGATCGCGAGGCCCGCGTAATGCCGACGATCGGTCGCGTCGTGGGCGCGCTGACTTTCGCAGCGGCGGCCTACTACGTGTCGACGCTGGTTCAGGAGCTTTTCCTCGAAGAACGGCAATTTCCAAATCTTGCGGTCATCAATGCGGTCCTCGGGATCATTGTGGGCTGGCGCCTGGCAGGCGGGCGGGCCGGACAGGGCTGGAACGCGGCGCTCGGTTATTGGCTGACGACGACGATCGGTTTGGCTTTCGTCTGCCTGTTCGCCAACGCGTTCGGCGACATGATCCGCCGCTCCATGCGGATGCAGTATGATGGCCCGTTGGAAGGCATCACAGACATCGCTGCGATCATGTGGGAGTATGGCGGACGCATCGCCACGCCAGAGATCATTTTGACCGCCCTTGGCGCAGGGCTCGCGGCAGCTCTCGTCACTGAATTTTTCGGACGCCGCTATCCGTGACGCCAATATTTCTGTTCGGACCGCTGTGTTACACCCCACTTCGTGACATCGTTGTGGGGCCAGTCGCGTCTGTGGCCGCGCACCTGCCGGGATACGGTGTTTTTCACGCCGGAGACGGGTCTTTGCCGGTGCTGGCCGAAGCTGACGGGGCGGCTTTGGGCATTCTGGTGCCCGGTGACCATCAGGCGCGGCTCGACTTCTACGAGGGACAGTCTGCGCGCATGCTTCTGCCCGTGACGGTAGAGACGGACGGCGGACCGGTCGAGGCACGAATGTTCGGCGCGGCAGAGCCAAGGGCACGCGGGGCCCCGTGGAGCCTTGACGGCTGGGTCGCAGAGTGGGGCGCCATGGCGCTTCACGTGGCCGAAGAGGCCATGAGCTATTTTGGTGAGATTGATCCGGCGACGCTTTCGCAAAGGATGCATACAATTCGGGCGCGTGCCTGGGCGCGGGTGCAGGCCGCTGCGGGCGAACAGCGCGCGTTGCTGGGGCCGGTTCCGGCTGCTCCCGCAGATGTCGTCGACGAGCGGCGGCCATATACGAACTTCTTCTCGCTCATGGAGACCGATATCAGGGTGCCGCGCTTTGCCGGCGGCCATGGGCCTGTCGTGACGCGTGCGGCTCTCATTGGTTTTGATGCCGTTGTCGTCCTGCCATACGATCCCGTCCGGGACCGTGTCCTCCTCATCGAGCAATATCGCCTCGGTCCGCATTTCCGGCGCGACCCGAATTGCTTTCTGATCGAGGCCCCCGCTGGCGGGATCGATGCGGGCGAGGCGCCCGAGGCCGCCGCGCTGCGCGAGCTGCAGGAAGAGGCGGGCGTTGCGGCCACAAAGTTGCATCTGGCGTCATCGAACTACTCGACCACTGCGGCGATGACGGAGTTCCTACATATCTATGTGGCCATCGCGGATCTTCCGGATGGCACGGCCGGACTCGGGGGGCTCGAGAGCGAAGACGAGGATATCCGATCGACGCTCGTGGATTATGCGCGCTTCGAAGGGATGCTGGACGGGGACGGGATCAAGGTGGGCCCCCTTGTCATCGCCGGGCTCTGGCTCACCCGCCACCGGGAGCGCTTGCGCAAAGATCATCCCGCGCCCACATCCTGACTGCGAAGGGTTGAGGTCGCGCGCAGCGAGGCGTAGCTCTGCCCTAAGAAGGAGCTTTCCATGCGCGTCTATGATGATTTGCCTGCCGCCATCGGCAACACCCCCCTCATCAAGCTGAAGCGCGCCAGCGAGGAAACGGGGTGCACGATCCTTGGCAAGGCAGAGTTCCTGAACCCGGGGCAAAGCGTAAAGGATCGGGCAGCGCTTTACATTATCCGCGACGCGCTGGCGAAAGGAACGCTGAAGCCCGGTGGAACGATTGTCGAAGGCACCGCGGGAAACACGGGGATCGGTCTGGCCCTCGTCGGCGCGGCGATGGGCTTCAAATGCGTGATCGTCATCCCGGAGACCCAAAGCCAGGAAAAGAAAGACATGCTGCGCCTCGCGGGGGCGGAACTGGTGGAAGTGCCCGCCGCTCCCTATCGTAATCCGAACAACTATGTCCGCTATTCCGAGCGTTTGGCCAAGAAACTGGACGAAACGCTGCCAGGGGGCGCCGTCTGGGCGAACCAGTTTGACAACACGGCCAACCGGACTGCGCATATCGAGACCACGGCCCCCGAGATCTGGGAGCAGACCGACGGCAAGGTCGATGGGTTCATCTGCGCCGCGGGGTCCGGGGGAACCGTGGCGGGCATGGCTGATTACCTGCAGCCGAAGGGCGTCAAATGCGGGATCGTCGATCCCTATGGGGCGGCGCTTTACAGCTACTACACCGAAGGCGAATTGAAATCCGATGGCTCCTCGATCTCGGAAGGGATCGGGCAGGGACGGATCACGGCAAACCTCGAAGGTTTTGCACCGGATTTTGTCTGCCGGGTCTCGGACGAGGTGGCCATTCCCCTGGTCTTCGACCTTCTCGAAGAAGAGGGGCTCTGCATGGGCGGGTCGACCGGGATCAACATCGGCGGCGCGATGGAGATGGCGCGGCATCTCGGGCCCGGGCACACGATCGTGACGATCCTGTGCGATTACGGGACGCGCTACGCCTCAAAGCTCTACAACCCGGATTTCCTCCGCTCCAAGGGATTACCGGTGCCTGCATGGCTCGAGGCGACGGCTGACGACATTCCCCAAGTCTACGCGGAGGTGTAGCAGCACCATGCTCCGGCGCCTCTTACTTGCGCTGCCGTTTCTGTTCCTTGCGTGCCTCGCGGTTGCGCAGACAGAGCCGGATTATGCGGAATGGGAAGACGTTGCGAGCAGGGCAGAGGCCGCCCTTGCCAATGCTGCGGCCTCGACGGAGGCCTTCACGACGCTTCGGGAATCCGTTGATGATTACAGGGCCGTGTTTTCTGAGGCGCAAGACATCAACTCTGCGCGTCTAGAAACGTTGCGCGATCAGATCGATGCCCTGGGCGAGGCGCCCTCCGAAGGGGCCCCGGAGGAAGAGGCCGTCGCAGACCGCCGGGAAGACCTCGAAGCTCAATTGGCAGAGCTAGAAACCCCTGCACTGCGCGCGGGTGAAGCGTTCCGGCGCGCCAATGGGATCATCGGAGAGATCGACACCATCATCCGGGAACGGCGCGCTGCAGCATTGATGAGCCGGCAGTCGTCGCCGCTCGATCCGGCTGGCTGGCTGGGGGTGCCCCATGCCCTCCAGGGTGCCTGGCGTGTCCTCACGGAGGGCGCGGCCCGCAACATCGCCAATGGCAGCGCGCGCGAGGCGCTCAACGACAATTTGCCATTTATCCTCGTCCTTCTTGTGATCGCGCTGGTGGCCGTCCTGCGGTCGCGGCGATGGCTCGAGATCCTCGGCGACCGGCTGGAAGGGCGCGGGCAAGGGGCGGGCATCCGCGTATCCGCGTTTCTCGTGTCGCTCGGGCAGATTGCAGTGCCCATGGTCGGACTGTTCGCGCTGACACGCGCACTGATCTTGACGGGGCTCTTCGATGCGCCGGGCGAGCGCCTCATCGCGTTGATCCCGATTTTTGGCTTTGCGGTCTTCATGGCGCGGTGGCTCGCCGGGCGACTGTTCCCGAGCTCTGATGCGGCGGCAACGCCCCTGAGCCTCGGGCCGACCGCCCGCCGAAAAGGCCGCTTTACGGTATTTTACCTTGGGATTGCGGTGGCGGCTTTTGGTGCCCTGCGCGCGGTTTCTGAGCTTGGGGACTTCTCCCTCACGATCCGAGGGGTCCTGGAATTCCCAATTCTCCTTGTGCTCGGTCTGCTGCTTTACCGGATCGCGGCGGTCCTGTCGGCCCATCAACGATCGGTAAATGCCGAAGGTGAGGTTCAGCCGAGCATCCTGGACCGGCTTGTCAGCACGCTTGCGCGGTTCGCACGGATCGTTGCCATCGTTGGGCCGATCATGTCGGCCCTGGGCTACGTCAATGCCGCCGAAGCCCTCATGCTGCCTGCCGTGGCGACCCTCGCGCTCTTTGCGGCGCTCGCGCTCCTCACTGTGCTGGTGCGCGACCTCTACACTCTCCTCGACCGTGAGCAGGGCCCGGATGAAAGCCTGGTGCCCGTCTTGGTGTCGGCCGTGCTCTTTCTCGGGGCGATGCCACTTCTGGCGCTGATTTGGGGCGCGTCGCTCACCGACTTGCGCGAAGTCCTCGTGCGGGTCCAAGAGGGCGTCACCGTGGGAGAGACGACGATTTCCCCCGGGGCCTTCTTCGTCCTGATCTTCGTCTTTGCGGTCGGCTACGCGATCACCCGTTTCGTGCAATCGGCGCTGCGGACCTCGGTCCTGCCCAAAACGCGCATAGATGTCGGGGGCCAAACGGCCCTCGTGAGCGGGCTAGGCTACCTTGGCGTCTTTCTTGCGGGGCTTCTTGCGATCTCCGCCGCAGGCATCGACCTGTCGAGCCTTGCGTTTATCGCGGGTGCGCTGGGTGTGGGTATCGGCTTTGGTCTGCAGAACATCGTGTCAAACTTCATCTCGGGGATCATCCTTCTGGTCGAACGGCCAATTTCAGAGGGAGACTGGATCGAAGTGGGCGGCAACATGGGCTTTGTGCGCGATATCTCGGTGCGCTCCACGCGTATCGAGACCTTCGACCGCACCGACCTTATCGTCCCGAATGCTGATCTGATCTCGGGCACGGTGACGAATTACACCCGCGGGAACACCGTGGGTCGCGTGATTGTGCCTGTGGGTGTGGCCTATGGCACAGACACCAAGAAGGTCGAAGCAGTGCTTCAGGAGATCGGGGAAAGCCACCCGATGGTGTCTCTCAATCCCAAGCCGTTTGTCTACTTCAAGGGCTTTGGCGCAGACAGTCTCGACTTTGAGATCCGCGCCATCCTGCGCGATGTCACGTGGATGATCATCGTCCACACGGAAATGAACCACGCCATCGCCAAGCGCTTTGCAGAGGAAGGGATCGAGATCCCCTTTGCACAGCGCGACATCTGGTTGCGCAATCCAGAGGCGCTTGCCGCGCCGCGCCGCACGCCCGGAGAGGCAAGGCAGGAGGACATCCCGTCCGCAGAGGTGCCCGAGACGGCGCGCCCGGATTTCAGCGCAAGCGATGATCCCGGCGCCGACGACGTGTCCCAAAGCTAGGAATTCCCTCCTTGCAGGGCGCGGCGCTTTTCCCTAGACCCGCCCGCGGACAGGTGGCCGAGTGGTCGAAGGCGCGCGCCTGGAAAGTGCGTAGGCGGGAAACCGTCTCGAGGGTTCGAATCCCTTCCTGTCCGCCACCCCCAGATCCATCGTTTTGCGCTGAGCGCGTTATGCGGCGCTAGGTCCGCAGTGATTGTGCTGGCCTCAGAGCCTTGCTTAACTCTTCAGAGGGGCATTTGGCCATGCGCGGCGGTGTTGGGGAGGATTTGGCATGGATCGCACATCAAAATGCGCTTTGGCGAAGCGCGCCGTATTGCGTTTCCACGAAGATCTGGATTGCGCCCCTGACGGCGCACTTGAAGAGGCTCTGTCCCGCCACTTGGGGCTGCACGGGGTCTATCACGTGACGCGCCCCTTCGAAGACGCCCTGACCGCGGAGGAGGCTGCCGCACAGGTTTGGCGTCCGATCAGGCGGTCATTCGCGCCCCTACAGCGCCGGCAGGACATCTTCTTTGCGGGTTTGAATGACCTTGACGACGGGGCGACGGCTTGGGTGGTGTCCATGGGCCATCTCCTTGGCCTCTTTGATGCGCCCTTTTCTGGCGTGCGGCCCACGCGCCAGGCCACCATGCTGCGGTACTGCGAGTTTTACCGGGTCGATGGAGACCGGATCGCTGATGTGACGCTCTTTCTGGACGTGATGAACTTCATGGCGCTTGCGGGTGCGGAGGCCATGGTGTCGTCCACCGCCGCGACGATGGTGACACCGGGACCGCGCACCCATGACGGCCTTTTGTACGGAGAGCAGCCGGAGGGGGAGGGGCGCAAGACGCTCCACCTCTTTCAGCGGATGATCAATCGGCTGCTCGAGGCGGACGTCAACACTGCCAAAACCGATCTGAGCCTCGACTGGACCGACGACATGATCTGGTGGGGGCCGGGCGGGATCGGTGCCCCCTATACGCAAGAGAGATATCTGGCCCAGCACGCCGGGCCGTTCAGTGCCGATCTGGAATGGGGGTACTTCTTTGGCCATCGCTGCGAATTCGCCGAAGGGCACTACGGCGGCTTCTTCGGCTGGCCCACCTTCGATGTGCGCTCCCGTGGGGGATACATCGGGCTGGCGCCCAAATCAGAGCAGCGCGCGTCTATGCGAGTCGTCGATCTTTATCGTCGGGAGGGCGACAGGATCGCTGAGAACTGGAATTTCATCGACCATCTGCATTTTCTTGAGCAGCTTGGCGTCGATTTAATCGCGAGACAGCGTGCTTTGACCGGACTCTAGTGCCGGGCCATTGTGTTTGATCGTGAATTGCGTACGCTTTTCTTCGAAGCGCCGGACCAGGTGCTCCCACGAATTATGAGTCTCAACAGGGAGAGTTTGATGACTGTTCTTAAAAAGTTTTCGGTAAGCGTTGCGGCACTGGGCCTGTCAGCCGGGATTGCGGCCGCATGCCCCGTCACGAGCGGCAATGTGAACGTGCTGGCAAACGATTTCCCGGCGCTGCGTGCCGTGTCGGATTTCGCCTCAAAATGCATCGCAGATGGCGCAACCTTTGGCGTCAACCACACGAGCGAACACCGCGACATTCAGGTGGCTGCCCTCACGGCGAACCCGGCAGAGTACACCGCCGCCGTTGTCGCGAATTCGTCCATCGTGCCGCTCTTGAACGGTGACCTGATCCGTCCCCTGGATGATCTCGTGGCTGAGCACGGCCAAAGCCTGAAGTCTAACCAGCTCATCCGCATCGACGGCAAGATCATGGCTGTGGCCTTCATGGCGAACGCGCAGCACCTCGTGGTGC
Source organism: Pseudomonadota bacterium (assembly GCA_038751055.1). Taxonomy (GTDB): domain Bacteria; phylum Pseudomonadota; class Alphaproteobacteria; order Rhodobacterales; family Rhodobacteraceae; genus Shimia_B. The sequence goes on from JBCDGS010000036.1 coordinate 18,265, forward strand.
GTCAGGACATCCTTGATGAGGTGGGCAAGCCTATACCCACGACCTACGAGGAACTTCTCGAGACGGCAGAGGCGATCCGGGCGGCAGGCATCATGCAGTATCCGTTCGCGATGCTGTCCAAGTCCGACTGGAACCTCGGCGAAGAGTTCGTGAACATGTATCTCGGCCACGGTGGAGAGTTTTTTGAGCCCGGCACCGCGGTGGCTTCGGTCAACAACGAGGCCGGCATCGCGACGCTGAACATGCTCAAGGCGCTGCTGGACTACTCGAACCCGGATTTCCTCACGTACAACACCGCCACGGTGGCGCCCATCTGGGAAGCCGGCAACCTCGCCATGGCGGCGATGTGGGGCTCTTCCATGGGCGGCCTGATGGATGACGAGGGCGCAGAACCGGGCGTTGCTGAAAACACGGTGGCCACCAATGCAATGTTCGTCGGGGGCGGGGACACACCGTCGTCCACTCTGTGGTGGGATGGCTTCGTGATTTCAAAGAACATTTCCGATGAGGACGCCGAGGCGACCTTCAAGGCGCTCGTGAACGGTGTCTCTGACGACATGGTGCGCGAACACAATGACAAGTCGGTCTGGCTGATGGACGCTTTCGTTCCGTCCCCTGCCTCCGACGGGGTCGCTGCGGTGGCGTCATCTGGCGCAGAGCCCTATCCCATGCTGCCCTATATGGGCCTGCTGCACACGGCCTTCTTCCAGGAGCTTCCGGGCTTCCTGCAAGGCGCCGAGACTGCGGAGCAGACGCTTGCGGACATCGAGGCCGCCTACAGCGCTGCCGCGAAAGAGCAGGGCTTCTTGCAGTAGCCTCAACACAGGTGGCGCCGCCGATGGGCAGCGCCGCCCCTTTGGATCCATCACGCCATGCCCCACAGCACGTTTGTGAAATTCATCTGGCCGTCCTTTCTGGCGATGATCCTGTTTATCGCGCTGCCGGTTGTCTCGGTCGCGATACAGTCGTTCTACGTTGAACATGAGCAGGTGCTGAAAGAGGTGGAGAACTGCGGCCCGTTTCGCTGTGAAACGGTGATGCAGGTCGATACCGAGGCAACGGCTGTGCTGAACGCGGAGGCCCCGCTCGGCCGGTTCAATGGCTTCGGGACCTACACGAACCGCAACCACCTCGCCTTTGCAGAGATCGGGGAGCTTTGGCGGACTGCGGATGGATGGGGCGAGTTTGCCTTTGGCGTCTACAATCTGCCGTTTTACAAGGCGCTCCTCTTTACGGTGTCTTACACCGCCATCGTGACGCCGCTTGTCATTGTTTTTGGCCTCATGATCGCGCTGGGCGTGAACCGCCTGCCGAAAATGGTCAAAGGACCGACGATCTTTGCGTCGCTCATGCCGATGATTATCACGCCGCTCATCGGCTCACTCATCCTGTTCTGGATGGTGGATGCGGACGGCATTATCGGCGCAACGCTTCAGATCCTCTTTGACGACCCGGATCTGAGCTTGAAGGCGTCGGCATCGCTGACGTGGATCATGCTGTTTGTCTACGGGGTCTGGTCGTCCACGCCCTTTGCCTTTGTCGTCTTTTATGCGGGTCTGCAAACGGTGCCGCAGGACACGATTGAAAGCGCCAAGATTGACGGCGCGACCCGCTGGCAGCAGGTGCTCTACGTGATCGTCCCGCACATGATGCCGCTTCTGGTCTTCATCACCCTTATGCAACTGATGGACAATTTCCGCGTGCTCGAGCCCATCGTCGGCTTTTCGGCCGATGCCAAGGCGACGTCGCTGAGCTGGATCATCCTCAACGACCTGTCTGGGGATACCAAGCTTTTTGGCTCTGCGGCGGCGACGTCGATGCTCACGGTGCTTGGCGTCTGTATTCTCCTGGCCCCGGTGCTGATCCGCACCTGGCGTGACTTCAACACAAGGAACGCTCACTGATGTCCGAGACGCGCGCCGACCGACTGCCGCTGCCCCTGAGCTGGGCCATCGGCGCCATGATTGTGCTGTGGCTTTGCATCGCGATCGGTCCGTTCATCTGGACGGTCTGGGGCTCTTTCAAGGTGCAGGGGGATTTCTTCTCCAAGGCGGATTGGCGCAATGCGATCTATGGCGTCATGACCGTGCGCGAGACGGGCGATGCCTTTACCGGAAACGGCTATTTCGGCGCGTGGGTCCAGGAGGAGTTCTGGCGCAACGCGATGAACACGGCCATCGTCGTGTTCTTTACCGTTGTGATCTCTCTTACACTCGGGACGTTGGGCGGCTACGCCCTTGCGCGGTCAGGTTTCCGCTATGCGTTCTGGCTGTTGATTCTTGCGCTCGTGTTCCGGGCGATGCCCCATATCACGCTTGTGTCGGGATACCTGTTGCCGTTCTTTGAGTGGAACCTGTGGGGGCATCTTTACACGACGGTGATTGTCATGGTGGCAATCAACCAGCCTTTCACACTCTGGATGCTGCACTCCTTTTTCCTCAACATCCCGAAGGACCTTGATGAGAGCGCCATGGTCGATGGCTGTACCCGCTTTCAGGCATTCCGGTATGTCATCATTCCGGTGATGTGGCCCGGTGTGATCACGACGGGCCTGTTCTCGTTTTTGCTCGCCTATAATGACTTTGCCATTACGGCGACGCTGCTGAGCTCTGAAAACCAGACTATGGTGCCCAGGATCGCGAGCTTCCTGGGATCCGTGCGCGAGCAGGGCAACGTCATGTTCGCCGTCTCAGCCGTGGTGAGCGCGATGGTCCCTCTCTTTTTCCTCGTGCTCTTTTTCCAGCGCCAGATCGTGAGCGGACTCACCGCCGGGGCAGTGAAGGGATGATCGGTTTGGTCATCCAGACAGTCTGGCACGTAGGGGACGGTCTCCTCGTTTAGGCATGGCACCCCACCGGCAGACGCCGGAGAGGATGAATGCAAAACGGAGACGACTGACATGAACGAGATCGAAGCGGCGAAAGCCGTTGTGGCGGCGCATCTGGAGGGTCTGGATCGGACCCCGCCTGGGCGAGAGCTGGCCGCGCATTTTCTTGCGACACACGCGCCCGACCACACCTATCGGGGGATGTGCCCCTTTTACGATGTTTCGGGCCCGGAGGCCCTGGCCGAGACGGTCTGGTCCCCCTTGAAGGCGGCGGCAGAGACGTTTCAACGGCGGCCTGACATGGTCATCGCGAGCCGCGATCACCTGCGCGCAGACGGGGCGATCTGGGTTGCGAATATGGGGCACCTGCTGCTGGATATGACGGGGGACTGGCTTGGCATCGACGCGCAGCAGCGGACGATGTTTCTGCCCTACGCCACGCTGAGCCGGGTAGAGGGCGCGCAGATTGCCGAGACGGTAGAATTCCTCGACCTTTTGTCGGTTCTTACCCAAGCGGGCCGCAACCCCTATGCGCAGACCCAAACGGGGACGCACCTCATGGCGCCGGGACCAAAGAGCCACGATGGGTTGGGCCCCCACGCAGGCGAGGCGACCGACGCCACCCAGAACCTGACCCTCGATATGCTGGCGGATCTGGCAAAAAGCTATACCTCGCCCGCTGAGCACATGGCGCGCTTTTGGCACCGGGATATGAATTGGTTTGGACCGGCTGGAATAGGCGCCTCCCTCGGGTTTCCCGGATACCGGCGCGGGCATACCGGGCCATTCGAGGAACAGCTTGATACCACCGACATCGTTGATTGGGAGCTTTCCGTGGCCGAGGGAAACTTCAGCGCCGTCATGTGGTGGCCATGTCTTCGCATGACGAATGTGGGGGGCTACATGGGCGTGCCAGCCAATGGCGGGCTCGCTGAAATGCGCGTTGTCGACCTCTATCGACGCGACGGCGACAAACTTGCCGAGAACTGGATATTCATTGACATGCTTCACTTCCTCGCCGGGCAGGGCGTGGACCTTCTGGAGACACAGCCATGACCTTTAAACCCGACCGTTCCTCTACGCATCATCCGGCGCAGGCGTTGTCGCGGGCGCATATGCCCACGGACTTCGATATCTCTCTGAAGGACTACACCAAGAACGGCGCCCACCGGATCCCGCCTTACCTCGGTTCCGCGCAATCGCTGGCTGGGTTTGACCCGGAATACCGCAACATCGTGGATTACATCGTCCGCATTACCTACCGGATCTGGGAAACCGCTGCGCGCGAGGTGGATTACATCGGGGCGTGCTACGCTGACGACAGCCTCGTCTATGACGACTACGGGCTCCAGACTGGCAATGCCAAGATCATTGCGGACACGCACCACACCACGGGCGCGTTCCCGGACATTATCCTCGATGCGGAGGAAGTGATCTGGGCCGGCGATGAGGCCGTGGGCTTCCACACTTCGCACCTGACGCGGATCAAAGGGACAAATGACGGCCCAAGCCGCTATGGCGCGGCAACCGGGGCCACGATCAATGTGCCCGTCCTTGCCAATTGCGTGGCGAAGGGCAACGACATCTTCCTTGAGCACGTGCTCTACAATACATCGGCCATGCTCGTGCAGCTCGGCATCGACCTCTGGGACGAGGCGGAGAGACTGGCCGCGGATCCGCCCGCCGGATGGCCCCGCACGGCGGAGATCTGGGCCGATCTGCGCACCTGTGTCTCGCCTCCATCCCCCCTCTCAAAGGCCGAACCCGTAGACGGATTTGACCCGGATGCGTTTACGCGGGCCCTTCATGATAACATCTGGAACGGAGATGGTTCGGCAATCGGGGACAGCTATGCCGACGGTTTCCCGTTCGAGGGTACAACCGAACGCCAGTTCACCGGGGCGGCAGCGTATGCGGCCTACATTGCCGACATTCGCGCGGCCTTTCCCGATCTGCGCCTCCAGGTGGACGAGGTCTACTGGATGGGCAACGAGGCCGAAGGCTACCTCATTTCGACGCGGTGGAGCGCCGAGGGTACGCATTCCGGCGGCACCTACTTTCGGGAGCCTACCGGCGCTGCCTGCCAGATATGGGGCATCACCCAAGCGCGCGTGAAAGACGGCCTCGTGGAGGAGGAATGGCAGCTCTTCAATGAGCTCGATCTGATGATGCAAATCGCAAAAGCGCGCCAGGATGGCTGATTTCGCCGCCGCCAAGACCCGTGTGCGCGCCTTCCACGCCGCCCTCGATGCCGCCGGGCCCGGTGACACCGCCGCTGCCATGGCCCCGCATATTGCCCCGGACTACCAGTGGCGCGGGATGCACCCGTTCAATTCGCTTCAGGGCGCAGGGGAGGTTGCGAGGGACTTCTGGGATCCTCTAAAGGCCGCCATGGGGCAGTTGCAGCGTCGGCCGGATATCTTCTTTGCCGGGGCCAATCAGATCGATGGCTGGCAGAGCGTGTGGGTGGTCGAGATGGGCCACATGATGGGTTTGTGGGACGGCCCGTGGCTCAGCCTCGCACCGTCCCGCAAGGTCAGCTTTCTGCGCTACTGCGAATTCCACCGCATTGAGGACGACCGCATCGTCGAGACGGCGCATTATGTGGATATCTTGAACCTGCTTGCTCAGGACGGTCGGTCGCCGATAGCGCGGACGACAGGGCTCGAGACGCTGTCGCCGGGCCCGCGCACCCATGACGGATTGCTTTACACTGCTCAGCCCGCCGAAGACGGGCGCACGACCGTAGAGCTGGTGGCGGCGATGGTGGCGGAGTTGCGCGGCGGCGGCCTCACCTCACCTGACGATCATCTCAGCAAGTTCTGGACGACGGATATGGGCTGGTATGGCCCCGGCGGGATCGGGGCGAGTGCGTTCTACAACGGGTACAATCGGGGCCATACCGACCCGTTTGAAGCTGAACTGGACTTTGTCAGCTTCACTGAACATGTCGCCCGCCTCGGCGAGGGTCAGTATGGCGGCTTTTTCGGGTATCCCAGCATCACGTTGCGCTCGAACGGCTATCTTGGGCAACCCGCGAGCGAGGTGCCTGCGGACATGCGGATCGTCGACCTCTACCGTCGCGAGGGCGACAAGCTCGCGGAGAACTGGATTTTCATCGACCTGCCGCACTTCTTCAAGATGCAGGGGATTGATCTCTTGGAGCAGGCATCGGCGAAAGACTAACCATGCAGGCCGACGGGCTGAGCCCGCTTTGACCTCGTCGGGCCTAGCCCACGATCCCAGCGGTGTTGAGCACCGCATGAAGAAGGACGTTGGCGCCTGCAGTCGACCAGTCTTTGGTGATCTCTTCAGCTTCGTTGTGAGAGAGGCCGTCGACGCACGGGCACATGATCATCGCAGTTGGGGCGACCCTATTTATCCAGCAGGCGTCGTGACCCGCGCCAGAGACGATGTCGCGGTGAGAGTATCCCAGTTCCACGGCCGCCTCGCGCACAGCGGCCACGCAGTTCGGGTCGAAGGTCACTGGATCAAAGCCGCCGCTCCGCGCAAAGCTTACCTCCAGGTCAAGATCTGCGCAGATCTTTGATCCCCATCGCTCAAGCTCTGTGACCATAGCCTCGAGGACCGTAAGGTCGGGAGAGCGGAAATCAACGGTCATCGTGACATGGCCCGGGATCACATTGCGGGAGTTCGGCGAAACGTCGATATGGCCCGCTGCCCCGACAGCATCGGGCGCATGGGCCTGTGCGATGCTTTCAACGGCATCCACGAGGCGCGCCATGCCGAGGCCAGCGTTGCGCCGCATGGGCATGGGCGTTGAACCGGTATGGGCCGCGCGCCCTGATATCTGAACCTCGATCCAGCGCAGGCCCTGGCCGTGGGTAACGATCCCGATGTCCTTACCCTCCGCTTCGAGGATTGGGCCCTGTTCGATGTGCAGCTCAAAGAAGGCATGGATCTTCCTTGCCCCTGTCACCTCGTCGCCGCGCCAGCCGATGCGGGAGAGCTCGTCGCCAAAACGCTTGCCCTCAGCATCCTCGCGCGCATAGGCCCAGTCTTCCTCATGGATGCCTGCGAACACGCCTGATGCGAGCATAGCGGGGGCGAAACGCGTGCCTTCCTCATTGCTGAAGTTGACGAGAACGAGGGGGCGACGCGTCTTTATCCCGGCGTCGTTGAGCGTCCGAAAAAGTTCGAGACCGCCGAGAACACCCAGAACGCCGTCGTACTTGCCCCCTGTCGGTTGGGTATCGAGGTGCGATCCCAGATAGACAGGCAAGGCATCCGGGTCGGTCCCGGCGCGGGTCGCAAACATGTTGCCCATCCGGTCGAGGCCCATCTCGCAGCCCGCGCCCTCGCACCAGGCCTGAAAGACCTTCCGGCCTTCGGCATCGGCATCGGTGAGGGTTTGGCGGTTGTTCCCACCCGCGATACCCGGGCCAATCTTGGCCATGTCCATGAGGCTCTGCCAGAGGCGCTCCCCGTCGATGGACAAGTTCGCGCCCACGCGGCTCGTGGGCGTCTTGTGGTCATGGTCCATCGATCACTGCTCCGCTTTGCTCAATCCCGAGGCTTTCGCCCGAACTCTGCCGCTTTTCGACGGAGGAGGCGAGAGGTTACGCCACTGGCTGCCTTGAAGCCCCCGATCTTATGTGGAAGCGTCCGCCTATGCGCGCCGGCTCCCAAGATGATCTGATGCAGACCGTGGCCGCCCCGGTTGTATCGGCCGCGGGCCTCAACCTAACCTTTGAGACCAATGACGGCCCCGTTCACGCGTTGAGCGACGTCAATCTGGCCATCGAGAAGGGAGAGTTCGTGTCCTTCATCGGGCCGTCCGGCTGCGGCAAGACGACGTTCCTTCGCTGCATGGCGGCCCTTGAGACGCCGACGGCAGGCGCGCTCACCGTCAATGGTGTGGACCCGGATGCGGCGCGCCGCGCGCGGGCCTATGGATACGTCTTCCAACAGGCGGGCCTTTATCCGTGGCGCACGATTGGTGGCAATGTCCGCCTCCCGCTGGAAATCATGGGCTATTCCAAGGCGGAGCAGGACGCGCGCGTAGCGCGGACGCTGGAACTCGTCGATCTTGGCGGCTTTGAGAAAAAGTATCCTTGGCAGCTGTCGGGTGGGATGCAGCAGCGCGCGTCCATTGCACGGGCGCTGGCCTTTGACGCGGACCTCCTCCTGATGGACGAGCCGTTTGGCGCGCTTGATGAGATCGTGCGCGATCATCTGAACGAGCAATTGCTGCACCTTTGGGAGAGCACCGGCAAAACAATCGTCTTCGTGACCCATTCGATCCCGGAGGCTGTCTATCTGTCCACGAAGATCGTGATCATGAGCCCGCGACCCGGGCGCATTACCGAAGTCATAGAAAGCCCGTTGCCGCGACACCGGCCGCTCGACCTGAGAGAGACCCAGGCGTTCCAGGACGTTGCTCACCGCGTCCGCGAGGGGCTTCGGGCGGGCCATTCCTATGAGTGATGACCGCCCGCAGATCCGCCGCGCGGTCATCGAGGACGCGGCTACTTGCGCTGAAATCATACATGGCTGGCTCACCGGCCAGGCGTGGCTCCCCAATACACCGCCCTCACAGGACACACTCGCCGAGATCATCGCCGATGGCATACCCCAGCGGGAGTTCTGGGTGATCGGCTCTCCCGTGGCGGGCTATCTGTCGTTCAATGCCGAAGAGAACCTCATTGGCGGGCTCTACACTGCGCGTCCGGGCTCCGGGGCGGGCGCTGCCCTGTTAAACCGTGTAAAGGCCGACCACGACGTCATTCAGCTCTGGACCCATGAGCCGAATACGAACGCCCACAGGTTCTACCACCGCGAGGGCTTTGAGATCGTGGAGCGCAAGGCCGAGGGGCGCGGCGATGGCGTGCCGGAGTTGCGGATGGAGTGGCGCCGGTGAAGTCTGTCCTGCCGGTGCTCGCAGTCCTCAGTGTGATCGTGGGGCTTTGGTACGCGGCGGTCGCGCCGATGAATGTCCGCGGTGCGCTCGATCAGGCGGAGCGTGCGGGGGCTGAGATCGTTCCGGAAGGCTCTTTCACACGTTTTGACGTCTCCGTCTGGCGGCTGATGCTGGACAACCCCGCGCACGTGGCGCTGGGCTATGCGCTCGACCGGCCGCGTTTGCCGACGCCCGCGCAGGTCGGTGCGGAGCTTTGGAAGACGACCGGAGACATGGCCATGCGCGGTCGGGCCTTCTCCAAACGCTCGCTCTTTTACCATGGTTGGATCACCCTCCAGTCGACGCTGTTTGGCTTTGCACTTGGCACGGTCCTCGGCATCGCCGGGGCCGTGGGCGTCGTTTATTCGCGTGTGACGGAAATGAGCCTCATGCCCCTTGCGATCATCAGCCAGACCGTTCCCATTGTCGCGCTGGCACCGATGATTATCGTCCTCTCGAGCCAGCTCGGCGTTGAGGGGCGTGCGGTGCCGAAGGCCATCATCTCTGCCTATCTTTGCTACTTTCCGGTGCTGGTGGGGATGGTGTCTGGCTTGCGCGCGCCGGCGCTCTCGCAACTGGATTTGCTCAAGACCTACGACGCGTCGGGGCTACAGACATTCCTCAAACTCAGATTGCCCGCCTCGCTGCCATACCTCTTTACCTCGCTCAAGATCGGTATCGCGGCGGCGCTTGTTGGGACGATCGTGGGAGAGCTTCCCACGGGCGCCATCAGCGGCCTTGGGGCGCGGATTCTCATCGGCGATCAGTTCGGGACACCGCTTGCCATCTGGTCCGCGCTCTTTGCGGCGGCGATCCTCGCCGGGGTGCTGATCACAACGCTTGATATCGTTCAAAGGCTGACGCTTCGGCGCATGGGTATGAGCGTATGATCGTGCTGGCTGGTGCTTTGGTGTTCTGGGCCGTGGCCTGGGCGGTCAATGCCCGCCTTGCCAATTCCCGCTACCGTGACACGCGCGCAGTGCGGGTGGCCGTGCCGGTCCTTTTCGGCGTCACCCTCCTGATCCTTTGGGAGGGCCTTGTGCGCGGTCTGAATGTGAGCCCCGTGATCCTGCCGGCACCCAGCGCGGTTGCGGCCACTTTTGCGGCATCCACGGGCATTCTCTGGATCGACTTCGTCCAGACCTTCCTCAAAGGGGCGCTGAGCGGCTATGCCATCGGCGTGTGTGCAGCCATGGTCTGCGCGCTCGTCATTGACCGGTCGCTCTTCCTGACCCGCGGGCTCTTGCCCATTGGCAATTTCTTCGCAGCGCTGCCTATCGTCGGGATCGCCCCCATCATGGTCAGCTGGTTTGGCTTTGACTGGCAGTCGAAAGCCGCCGTTGTTGTGGTGATGGTCTTCTTTCCGATCCTCGTAAATGTGGTCCAAGGGCTCCGGGCGACGGAGGCCATGCAGCGCGACCTCATGCACACCTATGCGGCGAGCTACATCCAGACCCTTCTCAAGCTCAGACTTCCCGCTGCGTTGCCCTTCATCTTCAATGGGCTCAAAATCGCGACGACCTTGGCCCTCATCGGGGCCATAGTTGCTGAATATTTTGGCTCTCCCACGCGCGGCATGGGCTTTCGGATTTCAACGGGGATCGGCAGCTTGTCAATTGATCTGGTCTGGGCTGAGATTGCCGTGGCCGCACTCGCTGGCTCAGTTTTTTACGGGATTATGGCTTTCATAGAGCGAAGGATGACCTTTTGGCATCCCGCGCAACGGGGCTAGGATCCAACTCGACTTGGGGAAAGTAACAATGAAATCAATGACGATAGCCGCTCTTGCCGGCGCATCTTTGTGTGCCGGGGCAGCCATGGCCGCTGATGAGGTGAAGCTGCAACTGCAATGGGTGACGCAGGCGCAATTTGCAGGCTACTACGTGGCTCTGGAGAACGGATACTATGAGGCCGCTGACCTCGATGTGACGATCCTGCCCGGCGGCCCCGATATTGCACCGCCGCAGGTCCTCGCCGGGGGCGGGGCGGATGCGATGCTGAACTGGATGCCCTCTGCGCTCGCCGCGCGGGAGCGGGGATTGCCGGTGGTCAACATCGCCCAGCCGTTCAAGAGCTCTGGCCTGATGCTCACCTGTTGGAAGGATACCGGCATCACCGGCCCGCAGGATTTCAAAGGCAAGACAATCGGCGTTTGGTTCTTTGGCAACGAGTATCCCTTCCTGAGCTGGATGAGTCAGGAAGGGATTTCCACCGATGGCGGCGAGGACGGCGTGACGGTCCTCAAGCAGGGCTTCAATGTGGACCCGCTTCTTCAGCGGCAGGCGGATTGCATCTCTACGATGACATACAATGAGTACTGGCAGGTCATCGACGCGGGGGTGTCGCCGGATGATCTCGTGACCTTCCGCTATGAGGAACAGGGCGTCGCGACCTTGGAGGACGGCATTTATGTCCTCGAAGAGAACCTCGAAGACCCGGCCTTTGTCGACAAGATGACCCGCTTTGTCGCGGCCTCCATGGAAGGCTGGAAGTGGGCCGAAGCGAATCCCGACGATGCGGCGATGATTGTTCTTGAGTACGATCAGACCGGCGCGCAAACCGAGGAGCATCAGCTTCGGATGATGGGCGAAGTGGCCAAGCTGACTGCCGGTTCTGACGGGTCCCTCGATCCCGCTGACTACGAGCGCACCGTGGCCACTCTTTTGGCGGGCGGGTCCGATCCCGTCATCACGGCGGCCCCTGAAGGGGCCTGGACCTCGATCATCACCGATGCCGCGTTGAACTGAACGAAGCTGGGCGAAGGGGCAGGTGCCTCTTTGCCCGATCCAGCATGCTGTGCCATGCTTTCCCCAAGCGTTTCAGACGGAGGTAGTCTGTGGAAATCGGAGTGTTTCTTCCCATTGGCAATAACGGTTGGCTCATCTCGGAGACCTCGCCGCAATACATGCCGAGCTTTGATCTGAACAAGGAGGTGGCGCAATCCGCCGAGAAGCACGGCCTCGACTTCGTGCTTACTATGATCAAGCTACGCGGCTTCGGCGGCAAGACGGAGTTTTGGGACCACAATCTGGAGAGTTTCACCCTCATGGCCGGATTGGCGGCCGTGACGTCAAAGATCAAAATCTATGCCACGGCGGCCTCCCTCGTGATGCCGCCTGCGATCGTGGCGCGCATGGCCTCCACGATTGATTCCATCTCTGGCGGACGGTTTGGCGTGAACCTCATCACCGGCTGGCAAAAGCCGGAATACGACCAGATGGGTGTTTGGCCCGGGGACGAGTTTTTTGCCACGCGCTACAAGTATCTATCTGAGTATACTCAAGTGATGCGTGAGCTCTGGGAGACGGGGCAGAGCGATTTCAAAGGCGAGTTCTTCACCATGAATGACTGCCGCCTGAGCCCTCAACCACAAAACGACATCAAGCTGATCTGCGCGGGCTCCTCCGGTGCAGGCCTCGAGTTTTCGGCCAAGTATGCCGACTACAATTTTTGCCTCGGGAAGGGTGTCAACACGCCCACGGCGTTCAAGGACAATACCGAGCGCCTGAAAGAGGCGACGGCCAAGTCTGGCCGCGATGTGAAGTGCTATGCGCTTTTCATGATCATCGCTGATGAAACCGAGGAAAAGGCCCGCGCGAAGTGGGAAAGTTACAAGGAAGGCGCCGATCAGGAAGCGCTGGACTGGCTGGGCTTGCAGGCGTCGGTTGACAAGAAATCGGGCGACGACACAAATGTCCGTCAGCTTGCCGATCCCGTGTCGGCGGTCAATCTGAACATGGGCACGCTCGTGGGTGACTTCGCGC
>JBCDGS010000037.1:0-29935 GCA_038751055.1 Pseudomonadota bacterium
GCTGGATCGTCACGCCTTCGTCGATCATGATCTTCTGGATCTTGCCCATCACCACGCGGCGCGCATCGGCATCCGCGATGGAGTTGGCTTCGGCCAGCAGGCTGTCGAACTCGGCATTGTTAAAGCCGCTTTCGTTCCATGCTTCACCGGACCGGTACGCAAGGCCAAGGACCTGCGTGCCCAGGGGTCGGTGGTTCCAGTTGGTGGAGCTGAACGGATACTTGGCCCAGTCATTCCAAAAGGTGGAGCCGGGGAGAACCGTCCGCTTCACCGGGATGCCTGCATCCCGCAGCTGGGCTGCGACAGCGTCGGTAGTGGATTTGCGCCACTCATCGTCGATGGAAATGAGCTCGTGCTCATAATCCGCCATGCCAGCTTCTTCCATGAGCGCCTTCGCGCCTGCAGGATCATAGGGGATGCGTGTGACGGTGGGATCCCATTCGGGATGCACCGGGCCCACGTGGCTGTTGTCGGCTGGCACGCCTTGGCCCGCGACGCCAAGCTCGAGGCAGACCGCGTTGTCGACCGCCATGGCGAGCGCCTTGCGGACGCGCGCGTCAGCGTAGGGCGTAACACCGTCAACCTCGGCCACCTGGTTCGGGCGGATAACGATGGTGGCACCCGAGACGACGTCGGACTGCACGAGGCCGAGGCCCGTGTAGATGTCGACGAATTCGCCCGTGGTCTCCCAGTTCATGTCGATCTCGTCGGATTCGAACGCTGCGAGCCATGCGGACGGATCCTGGCCGTAATCGATAAACTCGATCCGGTCGAGGTAGGCGCCCTTGCCAGCCGCATAGCCCCACCAGTCGTGGCCTTCGTTGCGGACCACAACGCCTTTGACGCCGACTTCGATCGATTCCGGCAGGTAGGGGCCGGTGCCCACTGCGGTGCCCATCATGTCTTCGGGGTTGTGCGAGGAATGCACGATTGCGGCAGGATAGTCGGCCATGCCGGCGATCAGTGTGATGTCCGGGTTGGGCAGGCTGAGGACGACGGTGTTGCCATCCACTGTAATGGAGCCGTCGCGCGCAGTGTTCGTCGCGTCGTCGATCAGCACGGCGAAGCGGCCAGCCATGGAATTGCCTTCCACGTCCTTTTCGCACCAGCCGGCGATGTTGCGCGCCACGTCATCGGCCGTGAAGTCGTCGCCGTTGTTCCACTTCACGCCCTGGCGGACGTTGAGGCGGTACTCGGTCGCGTCGTCATTCACTTCCCAGCTTTCCAGGAGCATCGGCTCGAAGGAGCCGTCAGAGTTGTACTCGACGAGATACTCCAACCAACCGGCCGTGTAGGTCGCGATCTGCGTCCAGTCATAGGTGCGCGGATCCTTGAGCGCGCGGACTTCCATTTCCATGCGGAGCGTGCCGCCCTGTTGTGCATGGGCGGCCGCTTTGGCCGGGGTCGCCCCGATCATGCCATAGGCTACTGTCGTTGCGACGCCGAGCGATGTTGCACGGGCCAGGAACTCGCGGCGGTCCATGAGACCTGCCTTGTGCTCCTGCGCGTACATCGCCACGGCGGGATGCACCTTTGGGTTTGTCTGCGTCATCTTATTCTCCCTGTGACACAAGTGTTTTTTGCGGTGGGTTTCTTTGTTCCCGGCTCGTTTTTCCGTACCGGGCGGGCATGAGCGCCCATAGGTCCCAAGCGCTCTGTCTCCCCACGCACGGGCCAGTGGGCACCATCTGAAGGGCGAGGTCAACGGCCCGGATCGAACATTCGTATAACAATTGCGACACGTTGGGGTCGCAAAGCGCCGTTCACACCGCTTTGACAGGGCTGACGGGCCTGTCCCCGCGTATCCGGGTTCCGTTGCGGAAAGCCGACGGCGTCTGCCCCGTCGTCTTCTGAAACGCACGTGTAAAGTAGGCAGGTGACGAGAAGCCGAGGCTTTCCGCGATCCTGTTCACGGGTCGGTCCGTCCCGGACAGAAGATCGCGTGCTGCATACATTGTCCGCTGAACGAGGAGGTCGTGGGCTGACACGCCGAGGCTCGCTTTGCAGACCCGCGTCAGATGCGTGGGCGTGACGCCAAGCTCCTCCGCGATCATCTGTACATTGGCGCCGGATGCAAACCGCGCCTCCATCAGGGACGCATAGCGCGTGGCAAGCTTTTCGGACGCGCTCTGCACGCGGTCATCACTCAGTTCGTTGGGCTGCCGTTCAAGCCAGAGCGCCACAATCCCCGCATGGAGGCGACAGGCCCGATCCGAAACCGGGCTCCGCGTCGCTTCGCGTTGCATTGCTTCAAAGAGGCTGACGAATTCTGAATGGAGCAAGAGGTCGCGCGTCCGTTGCAGGATGGGGCGCGTCGGCAGATCGAGCGTGTCGTGGGGCGCGATCTCGACCACGCTGCCGAAGGTGCCCGGTTTGACCTCGAAGGCATGGGGCGTCCCGGCGGGCAGGTAGACGACACTGTTTGAGGCAAATGCCCGACGTCTGCCGGAGATCATAAGGCGGCCCTGGCCTTTCGTGAACCAAAGGATCAGGTGGTGATCCGCAGCATGGAGCGCCTCTGCGCGCCACTTGCCGCGGGCTGCGATTTGCGAGATCGGCACGATCCGCAGCGCTGCGTCAGCTTCCGCCATGATGCCCCAACCCAGTCCCTGCAGCATGTTGACTTTGTGCAAGCCTAGCGCGCTTTTCGTGATCTACCTAGCCGCAAGATGTAGGGGCAAGGTGCTGACAATGCGCCAAGATTTCAGCGGGGCATCGATATCGACGCCCATCCCTTCATACGGGCGCGAAACCATGTGCGCTGGCGTTTAGCGTATCGGCGCGTGGCGATGATGGCTCGTTCGCGCGCCTGATCCAAAGTGATCTCGCCACGAATGTACGCAATCAACTCCGCCGCGCCGATGGCCTTGGCTGCGGGGGCGGATGGGGTCCATCCCGGCTCCATGGCACGCGCTTCGTCGAGGGCGCCTTGGGCCATCATGGCGTCAAAGCGCTGTTCTATCCGGGCATTGAGCCATATCTTGTCAGCGTGGATCACGAAGGGTGTGGAGCGGCTGAGCGGCAAAAGCGGGGGCGGCGTGTCGCTTTGCCAGTCGCTCAGCGGTCGCCCGGTCGCGCGCGCAACCTCCCAGGCACGTTGCACCCGCATCGGGTTCATCGTGTCGATGCCCGCGGCTGTCGCGGCGTCCAGCTCTGCGAGGAGCGCACTATGGCCTTCAGCACGCAGGCGTGCGTCCGCTTCGGCGCGCACGGCTGGCGGTGTCGCCGGAATTTCGGCAAGGCCCTCCGTGAGCGCACGAAAATAAAGTCCCGTACCGCCCACGAGGATCGGGGCAGGGCGCAGCTCCAGGAGTGGCTCAACCTCGCGCAGCCAATGACCGACGGAGTAGGCCTCGGCCGCGCCGACATGCCCGTAGAGGTGATGCAGCGCACGCGCTTCGTCGGCCGGGTCCGGGCGCGCGCTCAGCACGCGCCAGCAGCCATAGACCTGCAAGGCGTCGGCGTTTACGATGGCGCGGCCTTGGCTGCGGGCCCAGGCGAGTGCAGCGGCAGACTTACCCGACGCCGTGGGTCCGGCGAGGAGGATCGGCATATCTTTGCTGATATCCGCGATGTATGTCAGCAGGTTATCGGACATTCCTCACCCATTTCTGCAACCGCAGCAATCCAAGTTGATCCCTCCCAGCTTTTCCGACACATATAGCGCGATCAACAAGGGGCAGAGCAATGGCATCGGACACCAATTCAACCGACGGGCCACGCTTCGACCGCGTCCTTCTCAAGATCTCGGGTGAGGCGCTCATGGGCGATCAGGGCTTTGGTCTGCATCCCCCGACGGTGGAGCGCATCGCGCAAGAGGTGCAGGGTGTTCACGAGCTCGGCGTGGAGATCTGCATGGTCATCGGCGGTGGCAATATCTTCCGCGGCCTCCAGGGGTCTGCCCAGGGCATGGAGCGCACGACCGCCGACTACATGGGAATGCTCGCAACGGTCATGAATGCTCTGGCCATGCAATCAGCCCTCGAAGGTCTGGGCGTCTTTACTCGTGTGATCTCTGCAATCCCCATGGATCAGGTCTGCGAGCCCTACATCCGCCGCCGCGCCGTGCGCCACCTCGAGAAGGCGCGCGTTTGCATCTTCGCGGCGGGGACCGGGAACCCGTACTTTACCACCGACACCGCCGCGACGTTGCGCGCCAACGAGATGTCGTGCCAGGCCATTTTCAAGGGAACGAAGGTGGACGGCGTCTATGACAAGGACCCCGTAAAGCACGCCGATGCCACGCGCTATGACACGGTCAGCTACGATGAAGTCTTGCAAAAGCGCTTGGGTGTCATGGATGCCTCGGCCATCGCGCTGGCCCGTGACAACAACCTGCCCATCATCGTGTTTTCCCTCGACGAGCCCGGTGGCTTCCGCGGCATCCTCGCGGGGAAGGGCACCTTCACGCGGGTGCAGGGGTAGCACAGGACGCACGCCGTTTCGGAGGACTGTCCCTGATGCCGTGGGCGAAGGCGGGCGGGCCGAGGTTCTTGACGGAACTGCCGCATGGCGGGCGCGGCTCAACCCACTGGCCAAGCCGTTCTGGGATGCTCTATACCAACAAAAAACGCTGGTGAGAGGCCCGAGTAATGTCAGACGAATTCATCGAACCGGATACCGCCGATCTGCAGCGCCGCATGGATGGCGCGATCGCATCCCTGCGAACAGAGTTCGCGTCGCTGCGCACGGGGCGCGCATCGGCCTCGATGCTGGAACCGGTCATGGTGGACGCCTACGGCCAGCCCACGCCCATCAATCAGGTGGGCACAGTGAACGTACCCGAGCCACGGATGGTGACCGTCAATGTCTGGGATAAGTCCCTCGTCGGCAAGGTCGAGAAAGCCATCCGCGAGAGCGGCCTTGGCATCAATCCCCAGCTCAACGGCACGATCATCATGCTGCCGATCCCCGAGCTCAACGAGGAGCGCCGCCGCGAACTGAGCAAGGTCGCCGCGCAATATGCCGAAAGCGCGCGGGTCTCCATCCGCAACGTCCGGCGCGACGGCATGGATCAGGTGAAAAAAGCCAAGTCGGGCGGCATGTCCGAGGATGATCAAAAGCTCTGGGAAGACGAGATCCAGGAGATGACGGACGCCATGATCAAGCAGGTCGATGCCCAGCTTGAAACAAAGCAAGGCGAGATCATGCAGGTCTGAACCGCGTGCGCCGCAAGTGAGCAGGGATCGCGACCGGGACAGGCCTCACGTCTGTCACTGGCCTCGCTTCGCAGGACCTGCGCTTTAGGATATCGAGCTCCCGGATATGGGCAGATCCCGGGCGAGGAAAGCGGCACGGGCGGCATTGCTGATGTTTCAGAGGATGGAGTGACGGCTGCTCCAGATGCTCTGCCGGCAAACTGGCCGTTGTCGTAGCCGCAGCCCGAGAGTCAGGCGGACGCGCAAACGGCCGTGGAGTGCTGTGCCGATACAATGGACGCAGCAGCGGCAACGCTCGACTGCGCTTGATCCAACAGCGCGGACGTCCGCCAATCATGACACGCCCCTTGTTGCGCACTTCATGTCGCTTGGGGGCCCTATTGATCGACTACGGAGACGTCAGGACCATCTATTGTGCCGTGAAGATCGAAGGGGCTGATGGGTTTACCGGCGCGATGAACGGTCGGCGGGGACTGGCCGCACTCAGCACCTCCGACGGTTGCTGCGTGGGAGGGAGAGCGGAGCCGCAAGCGGGAACAAAGACTTTGTTCGAGAGATGCAGGCGGAGACTCTCGGCGCCCTTGAGGTCGAAGGCTTCTTCGATGTCGGGACAGGGTCCCATGCCTCAGCAGAGGAAGGAAGCCCGGGTTCGGCCTGGCTTGTCGGGATCAGTGCCACGTCGCAGCGAATGGCGGCATACGAAATCCCCCTGTCGGTGGCCGCTGCGCTGGTTTCGCTTGACGGCGCAAAGGAAGCGCTTTGGGTGCTTGAACGATGGGGGCACATCGCGCGCGCATGGCGCAGCACTGGTATGCCTTCGAAGAAAGCCCCGGTGATCCGGATGTGAGACAGGGGTTGGTTGGGCGGGGTGGGTGCCGTTTGAGATTGCGCCGGAGGCCTCGCCCGAGGCGGCCATCGTGGAACCCATGGCCCACGGCAGCTTTCTGGCGACATTGAAGGACTACTGGGACCTTCAGGACCACCCGGACGTTCGGCGCTCCCGGGCTTGGGGATCTTGCCAACAGGCCGTGACCTGACGAGCGGAATCTGGGGCAACTGACCCCGCGGACTGTGCTCTTCATGAGCGAAGTTTGGAAAGAGTCGCGCTCATTTTCGCGATATGCTGGAAATGAGGGCGTCTTTCGGTCTATGTCACGCAAAAATGCAGGGCTGAGGCCCGAAGAGAGAGCCGAATGGTAGACATTACACAAGGCGCCGAGAGCAGCGGCGCTCCGTTTCATGTGGCATGTATCATGGATGGCAATGGCCGCTGGGCGCAAATGCGCGGGCGTCCCCGCCTCGTGGGGCATCACATGGGCGCTCGGCGCGTGCGGGAGATCGTTCGGCGCTGCCCGGAGGCTGGCGTCACGCATCTGACGCTCTTTGCCTTCTCGACCGAAAACTGGAAACGCACACAGACCGAAGTGGCCGGTCTGATGCGCCTTTTTCGGCGCTACATCGTCAATGAAACCAAAGGCCTCCATGCGGCCGGGGTGCGTGTGCGCTTTATCGGGGATCGCATTCGCCTAGAGGACTCGCTGGTGCGGCTCATGGACGAGTTGGAAATCCTCACGTCCGGCAATGACAAGGTGCATCTGACGATTGCGCTGAACTATGGCGGCCGGGATGAGGTGACGCGCGCGGCCCGCCGCCTCGCCTACGAGATCGAGCAGGGGCGGCTGACCCACAAGGACGTCGACGCCGAGACGCTCGCCGGTTTTCTGGATACCCGCTTTCTGCCTGACCCCGACCTTGTGATCCGCACGAGCGGGGAGGCGCGCATTTCGAACTTCCTGCTCTGGCAGTCTGCTTACGCGGAGTACGAATTCATCGACACGCTCTGGCCCGACTTCACGGCGGATGAATTCCAGCGCATCGTCGAAAGCTATGGCAGCCGTGAACGGCGCTTTGGTGGCGTTACCGTATGACAGGTGATCCCCGGTGGGAGGATCTACGCGTTCGCCTGACGTCCGGAGTGGGTCTTGTCGTCGTGGGCGTTGCTGGTGTGGCTGCGGGAGGGGTCTGGTTCCAGATGCTCACCGTTCTCGTGACAGCCGTCATGGTTTGGGAGCTCTGGATGATGATCGAGCCGGAGCGCCCGGTCCCCGGGATGCTCCTTGCCGCTGGCACGTCCTCTGTCTTGTCCGGGCTCTTTGCCGAACCCGGCATTATCGCCTTCGCGCTTGCGCCCGCACTCCTTGGTGCCCTCGCGCTGCGGCGGGAACGGGTGACGTTCGCTCTCTTTGCGCTTGCCATCATCTTTGCCGGTTGGGAGCTCGTGATATTCCGGTTTGCCTACGGGATGACGTGGATCCTGTGGCTCATTACAGTTGTGGTGGTCACGGACGTCGCGGGCTATTTCGCAGGCCGCTTCATCGGCGGGCCGAAGTTCTGGCCGAGTGTTTCACCCAAGAAGACATGGTCAGGCACCGGGGCAGGCTGGGTTGGCGCGGCGCTTGTTGGCGCGATCTTCATGTCGCTGACCGGGGAAGGGGCCTTTCTGATCCTCGCCTCGGTCCTCATCTCCTTCGCGAGTCAGATGGGCGACATCGCCGAAAGCGCCCTCAAGCGCCGGATGAACGTGAAGGACAGCTCGACGCTGATCCCCGGCCATGGCGGGCTTTTCGACCGCTTTGACGGGCTGCTCGGGGCCTCTTTGGCGATGCTTCTTGTGGCGCCCTTCATCATCGTGCCTTGATTACCGGCTAGATTGGCCTCACATCGCTTGGAAAATCCGAAGGGCAGAGCATGGACATAACCGGCATCATCGAGGCATTCGGCGGCGTCTCCTGGGCGATCATCGCCTTTGTTATCGCGCTAAGCGTTATCGTGGCGGTGCATGAATATGGCCATTACATTGTGGGCCGCTGGTGCGGGATCAAAGCGGATGTTTTCTCTGTGGGCTTCGGCAAGCCGCTCCTGCAGCGCACGGACAAGCACGGCACGGTCTGGCAGCTCGCGGCATTGCCCTTTGGCGGCTATGTAAAGTTCCGCGGCGACGCCAATGCGGCTTCGGCAGGTGTGGACGGCGAGGTCATGAGCACGCTGACGCCAGAGGAGCGTCGCGCAACTATGCACGGTGCGCCGCTGTGGGCGCGGGCATTGACGGTCGCGGCAGGCCCGGTTTTCAATTTCATCCTGTCGGCGCTGATCTTTGCAGCCTTCTTCATGGTGAACGGGACGCCCAAAGACCCTTTGACGGTGGCAACCATCAGTCCCATGCCCGTCGCCACGGGGCTTCAGCCGGGCGATGAAATCACCGCGATCAACGGAAATCCCGTCAGCACACTGGAAGATGTCGGGGCACTCAGAAGCAGCCTGCCACGCACGGCCGAGCTTGATTATACCATCAACCGCGGGGGGGACCGTCTCACCGTTGCGGGCCCCCACACGTCGCCCGCGCTTGTCGTCGGAGTGAGCCTGGAATCTGCCGCTCAGGATGCGGGCATTGAGGCAGGGGACGTGGTCCTGACGATCGACGGCGCCCCCATCACGGTCTTTGATGACATGATCGAGACTGTACAGCGGACCCAGGGAAAGCCCCTGGCGCTCGAGGTCTGGCGTCCTTCAAATACCGGTGCCGAAGTCTTGAATTTCACGCTCGAACCGCGCGCCACCGACGAATATCAGTCGGGCGGCGGGTTTGAGACGAATTATCGGATCGGCTTGCGCGGAGGCACCTTTTTTGAGCCTGTCACAGAAGCCGTGGGCCCGGGCCCTGCTGTCACGGGGGCCGTCGGCCAGGTGGGCTTTATCATCATGAGTTCCCTCGACGGGCTCTGGAATGTCATCACCGGCGTTATTGGCACCTGCAACCTGTCAGGCCCTGTGGGCATCGCGACAACCGCTGGCACGATGGCCTCCCTCGGGCTCGACGACTTCATCTGGTTCATCGCGTTCATCTCGACGGCCGTGGGCCTCGTGAACCTCTTTCCGATCCCGATTCTCGATGGCGGCCACCTCGTCCTGCACGCCTATGAGGCGGTCGTGCGTCGGCCACCATCACCCAGGGTGATGAACGGTCTCATGTTCTTTGGGCTTTCGGTGGTGATGTTCGTGATGATCTTCGGGCTCGCCAACGACCTCGTTTGCCGCGTGTTCGCCTGACGCCGACGGTGCCGATCGGCAACAACATTCCCCGTGCGTGCCCCATTCCTGCCTGATTTCGCGGCTAAATCTAGCCCATCGCAGGAGACACGCACGATGCAGACGATCCAGAACAGCGCCCGGGGCCTCGGCCTTCTCGTGGATATGAACTGGGACCGGTTTTTCTTTATCGGTGCGATCGGGCTTGCCCTCGTGGCAGGCTCAAACCTGGGTTACCTTGTTTTGCCCGCGGGTTTCTGAGCCGCACCTCCTGAAAGCCGGCCACCACGGCCGCCCCCGCCGCAGGGTTGCATCGGATTGAAACGCGCTGGCTGACGAGCGCGTATCCCTTTTGACTTGCCCCCCCGAAGACGCTACTGGACTCGGAAAAAGAGAGACAGTGCGGATAGGGGGCAATCTGGCATGGGGCGGTATTTCTCGCAGTCGATCAGGTTTTTCGGCCAACGGTTTTGGGTGGCAGGTCTGGGCATTATGCTCGCCGTGGCCCTCGTTGCGCAGGCCGAAGCGCAGTCCCGCATCTCGGCAATCAATGTCGAAGGCAACCGGCGCATTGAAACGGCGACCATCCTGTCCTTCGCAGGCATCTCGCCCGGCGAGGTACTGAGCGCCGGACAAATCAACGACGCCATTCAGCGGATCCGGGCCTCGGGCCTTTTTGAGAGCGTCGATGCCGTACCTTCCGGCGGGGCGCTCACGATCATTGTCGTCGAATTCCCCACCGTCAATCGCGTTGCCTTCGAGGGCAACAGCCGCATCGGTGACGAAGAGCTGGCGCGCATCGTCCGTTCCCAGCCCAGACGCGTCTACAATCCTGCAATCGCCCAACGGGACGCTGCCACCATCACGCAGGTCTACGCTGATCAGGGGCGTCTTGCGGCCACTGTGAGCCCGCGCATCATTCGCCGCTCAGACAATCGCGTGGACCTCATCTACGAGATTTCTGAAGGCGGCGTGGTGGAGATCGAGCGGATCTCTTTCGTTGGCAACCGCTCGTTCTCTGACCGTCGCCTGCGCCTTGTTCTTGAGACCAAGCAGGCGGGACTCCTGCGCGTCCTCGTACGCCGCGATACATTCGTTGAAGACCGCATTGAGTTCGACCGGCAGGTGCTGTCGGACTTTTACCAGTCGCGTGGCTACGTTGATTTCCGCACCGTATCTGTCTCTAGCGAGCTGAGCCCCCAACGCGACGGCTTCTTCCTGACGTTCAATGTGATCGAAGGTCAGCAGTTCCGCTTTGGCAATGTAACAGCCACGTCGCTCCTCGAGGACGTGGACGAGGAGGCCTTCATCCGGGCCCTGCGCTTGCGGGAAGGCTCGGTCTACTCTCCCGTGGCCATCGAGAACAACATCGATCGGCTTGAGACGCTGGCGCTGCGCGAGGGCCTGAATTTTATCCGCGTCACCCCACGCATCACGCGCAACGACCGCGATCTGACGCTCGACGTCAATTTCGAGATCACTCGCGGCCCGCGCGTCTTCGTGGAGCGCATCGACATCGAGGGGAATACCACGACGCTCGACCGTGTCGTCCGCCGTCAATTTAAGGTTGTCGAAGGCGACCCTTTCAACCCCCGTGAGATTCGCGCCTCCGCCGAGCGCATCCGCGCCCTTGGCTACTTCGGCAATGCCGATGTGAACGCGCGGGAGGGGTCCGGCCCGGACCAGGTCGTGATCGACGTTGACGTGACAGAGCAACCCACGGGCTCGTTCTCCTTCGGTGGCAACTTCTCGACGGAAAACGGCCTTGGTCTCGTGATCGAGTTCTCCGAACGCAACTTCCTCGGCCGCGGGCAAACGCTCGACCTGTCGCTGGCAACGGGCGAGGACACGGGCTCGCTGTCGTTCAACTTCGTGGAACCCGGCCTGTTTGACCGGGATCTGCGCGGCGGTCTGTCGGTCAACTACCGGCAGACAAACAATGACAACGCGCTCTATGACACCGAAACGCTGCGCATTGCGCCGTCCCTGGGTTTCCCCGTCTCAGAGAACGGCCGCCTGAACGTGAATGTCTTTGGGTCCTCACGTGACCTATTCGACGTCGATCCGGGGGCGGCGACGATCCTCCAGGCGGAAGGCCTGCGCGGGGACGAGATCAACTACGGGTTCGGCTACACCTATACGTTCGACAACCGCCGGTCGGGCCTCAATCCGCGCGCGGGTGTGATCCTGCGCTTTGGGCAGGAATTCGGCTTTGGCGACACCGACTACATCCGCTCATCGGCGCTAGCGGCTGCGGAGACCCGGATCCTCAACGAAGACGTGACATTGCGCGCGACGATCGAAGGGGGCGCCTTGTCGTATTCCAGCGGGCTGTCGCGCGTGACGGACCGCTTTTTCCTCGGGTCGCGGGTGTTCCGCGGGTTTTCGGCCCAGGGCATCGGCCCGCGTGAGGTGGATACCGCCACTATGGGCGGCGGCTTCAATGACGCTCTCGGGGGAGAGCTCTTCGCGGTGGTGCGCCTTGACGCTGAATTCCCCATCGGCCTGCCGGAGGAGTACGGCATTTCCGGCGGTGTTTTCCTGGACTACGGATCTGTCTGGAATGTGGGCTCGACACCCGGCGCAGGGGGCACGTTGCTTTATGACGACTTCACGCCGCGCACCGTGGTCGGCGTCTCCATTTTCTGGGCGTCGCCTATCGGGCCGTTGCGGTTCAACTTCTCCGAAGCCGTGCGCCAGGAAGACTTCGATGAGGACCAAAGCTTCGATCTGACGATCTCTACCCGCTTCTGATGCGCGGCTGGTTCTTTGCGCTGCTTTTGTGGCCGGGGACGATAGCCGGGCTGGCTGCCGCTGCCCAGAACCTCGAAGGCGTGCCGCAAGCGCAGATTCTGACGATTGATTCCTCCCAGCTGTTCCCGGGAACAGTTCTGGGTCAGTCGATACTCAACGCGCTCGCCGAAGAGCGCGCGGCCTTCGCTGCGGAAAGTCAGGAAATCGCCACCGAACTCCGCACGGAGGAACTGGCCCTGACCGAGCAGCGCAAGACGCTGCCTCGGGATGAGTTTGCAGCCCTCGCGGCAGAGTTTGATACCCGCGTGCAAGCCGCGCGGGAAGAGCGGGACGCAGGCGAGGCCGCCCTTGTGGCGCAGCGCGAGCAGCAGGAGATCGCCTTTCTGCGCGAGGTTCGTCCGATCCTCGGTCAAATCATGGAGGAGGCAGGTGCCGTCGTGCTGATCGAGGCGGACACGGTCTTTCTGCGGGATGGGGCCATCGACGTCACCGCCATTGCCATCGCGCGGATCAATGACGCAACGCGTAGCGTGGGTGCCCAGAACGCCGGCGCTCCGCCGTCGCCCGATGCCCCCGGGCCTGACACGTCAGAACCTGCGGCGCCTCCGCTCGTCCCGGATGAGGGCACGCTAGCCCCTGCCGAGGAATAGGTCCCCGCCTTGCCTCAGGGCCCTCCCGTTGATACCTGCCCACAAGGACCAACCCGGAGCATTCATGTCTGACGGCCTCAAGAGCGCGGATATCCAACTGATCCAGCGCCTTATCCCCCATCGCTACCCCTTCCTCCTCGTGGATCGCGTGACCGATATCGACGGAACGTCCAGCGCGGTGGGCTGGAAAAACGTGACGATGAATGAGCCTCACTTTCAGGGGCACTTCCCCGGGGCACCGATCATGCCAGGTGTCACGATTGTGGAGGCCATGGCCCAGACAGCAGCCGTCATGTGCGGCGTCGCCATGGGCTTGGAGGAGCGGGACATGCTGATTTACTTCATGGCCATCGACGGCTGCAAGTTCCGGCGCAAGGTCATCCCGGGGGATGTCCTGCGGATGGAACTCGAAACCCTTCGCGGCAAGGAGGGGGCGAAGGTCTGGAAGTTCAAGGGCCGCGCGACCGTGGACGGAGAGCTTGCCTGCGAAGCAGAGTTCACGGCCATGATGGATCTGGGTGGCTAAGGATGGCTGTGCATCCCTCTGCCATCGTTGAGGACGGCGCGCAGATCGATCCTGCGGCAGAGGTGGGCCCGTTTTGCGTCATAGGCCCGCGCGTGAGGCTTGGCCCGGATGTCGTCCTGAAGTCCCACGTCGTCGTGACCGGCGACACGGAGATCGGCGAGGGCACGATTGTCTTTCCCTTCACCGTCCTCGGTGAAATTCCCCAGGATCTCAAGTTCAAGGGAGAGGAGACAAAGCTCCTCATCGGAAAGCGCAACCGCATCCGCGAGCACGTCACCATGAACAGCGGCACCGAAGGCGGTGGGGGCGTGACGCGCGTCGGCGATGACGGTCTTTTCATGGCGGGGTGTCACATCGCCCATGACGCCATGGTGGGCGACCGGGTGATCATCGTGAACTCCGCTGCCGTGGCGGGCCATTGCGTGATCGAGGACGAGGTGATCGTGGGCGGGCTCTGCGGCATCCACCAGTGGGTGCGCATCGGGCGCGGCGCCATCATTGGCGCGCTGAGCATGGTGACAGCAGATGTCATGCCCCACGGCCTCGTGCAGGGCGCGCGCGGCGGATTGGACGGGTTGAACCTCGTGGGCCTCAAGCGCCGCGGCGTGGCACGCAGCGACATCACAGAGCTGCGCGCGGCGTTCCAGATGCTTGCGCAGGGCGAAGGGGCCTTCATCGACCGCGCCAAGCGGCTCCGCGATGAGTTCGACAGCGAATATGTGGAAGACATGGTCCGCTTTATCACGGGCGAGAGCGACCGCGGCTTCCTGACGCCGAAATGACGCGGCCATGAGGCTTGGGCTGATTGCCGGGGAAGGCGCGCTGCCCGCGTTGATCGCCGCGCAGCAGGCTGAGCCGCCCTTCGTGGCTGCGCTCGCGGGGTTTCCGCCGGAGGGGCTTCAGCCTGACCTGACCTTCCGTCTCGAGCACCTTGGCACAGCCCTCGCACAGATGCGTAATGCGGGTGTGACGCGGCTCTGCCTCATTGGTCGCGTGCGCCGTCCGGAGGTTTCCGCGGACGCAATAGACGCCGCGACAGCGCCGCTGGTGCCCCGCTTGATGGCGGCGATGGGGCAGGGGGATGACGGCGCGCTCCGAGCGATCATGGGGATCCTCGAAGAGGCCGGCTTTTCTATCGCCGGCGCCCACGAGATCGCGGCAGGCCTCCTACCGCCCGCCGGCGTCATCGCCGGCACCGTGAGCGCAACTGACGAGGCCGATGCCGCCCGCGCAGCGCAGATCGTGGCGGCGATGGGCCGCGTCGATGTGGGACAGGCCTGCATTGTCGCTGGAGGGCAGGCCCTCGCCATCGAGGCGTTGCCGGGGACGGATCACATGCTGCAGACACTTGCGCAAGGGCGGGCCGGGGGGGCAGCTCTGCCCGCAGGCGGGCTTCTCTTCAAAGCGCCAAAGCCTGGCCAGGACTTGCGCGCCGATATGCCCACCATGGGGCCGGACACGATCACTCTGGCCGCGAAGGCTGGCCTCAGGGGCGTGACCCTCGCTGCGGGCGGCGTGCTTTTGATTGAGCGCGAGCGCTGTGCAGGGCTCGCGCGAGAGAACGGGCTTTTCCTCTGGGTCAGACCGTGAGGATCTTTATGACTGCCGGAGAGCCGTCCGGTGACGCCCTTGGCGCGGCCCTCATAGACGGCCTCAAGGCACAGGTGCCCGGAATCGAGTTTCGGGGCATCGCCGGTCCGCGCATGATGGCTGCCGGGATGGAGAGCCTTTTTCCCATGGAGGAGCTGTCCGTCATGGGGATCGCAGAGGTCCTGCCCAAGTACTTTCACCTCAAGCGCCGGATCAAGGAGACTTCAGAGGCTGCGCTGGCCTGGTCGCCCGACGCCGTGGTGACCATTGACAGCCCCGACTTTTCGCTTCGCGTGGCTGCACTCGTGAAGGCGCGAAGCGCGCTTCGCACGGTGCATTACGTCGCGCCCACGGTCTGGGCCTGGCGCCCGGAACGCGCCGGGAGGATGGCGCGCGTCATTGACCATGTTCTGGCGCTTTTTCCGTTTGAGCCGCCTTACATGGAGGCAGCGGGGATGGCCTGCGACTTCGTCGGGCATCCCGTGGCTGCGTTGCCGCGCGTCACGACCGCTGAGTCTGCGGCATTTTTGGCACATCATGGCTTGTCCGAGCCGCCCGTGGTGCTTTTGCCGGGATCGCGGCGGAGCGAAGTGACGCGCCTCATGCCGCGCTTTGCAGAGGCGCTGTCGCTGTCTTCGTTGCGCGACAGGCCGGTGATCCTCCCGACCCTGCCTCATCTGGCTCAGGCGGTATCAGAGCTTTCCAACGACTTGCCGACGCCGCCTGTCGTTCTGTCCGGGCAGGGCCAGAGCGCGCAGGATGCCGCCGAGGAGCGCCGTGTGGCCTTGGCTGCCGGGTCGCTCGCGCTCGCAGCGTCGGGGACGATTTCGCTCGAACTCGCGCAGGCACGCACGCCCATGGTGATCGCCTATGACATGAACTGGCTGACGCGGCAGATCGTTAAGCACAAGCTGCTCATCGACACGGTCACGCTGGTCAATCTGGTGAGCGACACCCGCACGGTGCCCGAGTTTGTCGGGGCAGGATGTGTGCCTTCGGCCATTGCTAAGGGTCTTGATGCGCTGGCCGCGGATCCGAGCGGGCAGTTGGAGGCCATGGACTTGACCCTGGCGCGATTGGGTGAAGGTGGCGCCGATCCCGGCCACCGGGCCGCTCAAGCGATCCTATCGCGCCTCTAGTCCCGCCCTGTGCTGACCGCGAGAGCAGCCCCCCCGCCTCCCTTCTTCGCCAGAGGCTCGAACCACCGGTGGCGCGCTGCGCGCGGGGCGCTCTTATGGAGAGGACGGTCTGGTTTGGCTGGCGGCGGAAGCCTCCGGCGGGAGTGTATGAGAACGAAAGAAAGGGTGGCGCTGCTGGAAGGTTCGCGACCCAGACGCGGGTCGGTCGTGTTGACTAGCCGCGTGTGATCCAGCCACCGCCCAGGACGCGCGAGCTGTCGGGGGCATAGAACACGCAGGCCTGACCTGGACTGATACCCTCTTCGGCGACGACGAGCTCCACTTCGGCACTTGTCGGACCCGTCGGGCGGATGACCGCGTCGCGCGGAGGGCGGGTGGAGCGGACCTTGGCGCCGACACCCCATTCGCTCTGGCTTTCGAAAGGCGTGTCACCGAGCCAGTTGACTTCCTTGACGGGGACGCGTCGGGTGGCGAGCATCTCTTTTGGGCCGACGACGACGCGCCGGGTGTCGACGTCGAGCTTTACCACGTAGAGAGGCTCTGTCAGGCCGCCTATGCCCAATCCCCGGCGTTGGCCGATCGTGTAGTGAATGACGCCCGCATGTTCCCCAAGGACCCGGCCATCGGCGTGGACGATGTCGCCCGGATCCGCGGCGCCCGGGCGCAACTTTTCGATGACCGCCGCATAGTCGCCATTCGGCACAAAGCAGATATCCTGGCTGTCGGGTTTATCGGCCACAGGTAGCCCGTGCTTCAGCGCGAGATCCCTCGTTTCGGCCTTGGAGGCGAGGTGGCCAAGAGGAAAACGCAGAAAATCCAACTGTTCCGAAGTTGTCGAAAAGAGGAAATAGCTCTGGTCGCGCACGGGGTCTGCGGCGCGGTGGAGCTGTGCGCCCGCAGGTCCGGTTTTGCGTTGGATGTAGTGGCCCGTTGCCATGCAATCGGCGTCGAGGTCGCGTGCGGTGCCGAGCAGGTCCTTGAACTTCACCCGTTCGTTGCACCGAATGCACGGCACGGGCGTCGCGCCCGCCAAGTAGCTGTCTGCGAACTCGTCAATCACGGCATCCTTGAAAATGTTCTCATAATCAAGGACATAGTGCGGAAACCCCATCCTTTCCGCCACACGGCGCGCGTCGTGGATGTCGCGGCCGGCACAGCACGCGCCCTTCTTTGAGAGAGCCGCGCCGTGGTCATACAGCTGGAGGGTCACGCCCACCACGTCATAGCCTTCCGCCGCCAGTTCAGCGGCCACGACTGAGCTGTCGACGCCCCCCGACATGGCCACCACCACGCGCGTCTCGGCGGGACTTTTGGCAAAGCCCAGCGAGTTCAGTTCGACTGTGTGATCCAGCGACATTGTCCGTTCCTGACCCAAGAGGCTGAAAATATAGGAAAATGCAAAACACTCGCAAGGGCGGGTTTCACCGCTCGTTAAGTGCAACAGGGGCAAATGTCACCCGCATTTACGATGAAGGGTGAGTGAGATGTATCTGAAGAAAGTCGACGGGCCGCGCACCGTCACGTTGCCGGATGGCTCGGTCATGAGCCGCGCCGATCTGCCGCCGGTCAACACCACGCGCTGGGTGGCCAGCCGAAAAGCGAGTGTGATCAAAGGCGTGGCGGCGGGACTCATCTCGCGGCAGGAGGCGTGCCAGATGTACGCTTTGAGCGAGGAAGAGCTGGAAAGCTGGATGGCGGCTGTGCGCGAGCACGGCGAGAAAGCGCTCAAGGCTACGCAGCTGAAGAGATATCGGCAACCTTAAGTTGTGGATTGTAATTTCATTAGCTGGTAACGTGCGGTTAACCATTGGGTGTCAAAAGGGTGAGGACCAGACATTCTGAAAGGGTAGGCGATGCGCGTACTGCTTGTTGAAGACGATCCGACCACGGCAAAGAGCATCGAATTGATGCTGACCCATGCCAGCCTGAATGTGTACGCCACCGATATGGGTGAGGAGGGGATCGACCTCGCCAAGCTCTACGATTACGATCTGATCCTGCTGGATATCAACCTGCCGGACATGAACGGGCTGGAGGTCCTTCGCCAGCTGCGGGTGTCAAAGATCGATACGCCGATCCTGATCCTGTCCGGTGACACGGACACAGAAAGCAAGATCAAGGGATTTGGCTTTGGAGCCGATGATTACTTGACCAAGCCCTTTCATCGCGAAGAGCTGGTCGCGCGCATCCACGCGATCATCCGGCGCTCGAAGGGGCACGCGCAATCCATCATCCGGACCGGGCGGGTGGATGTGAACCTCGACGCCAAGACGGTGGACGTTGACGGAAAGCCGGTGCACCTGACCGGTAAGGAATACCAGATGCTAGAGCTCTTGAGCCTGCGGAAGGGCACGACGCTCACCAAGGAGATGTTTCTGAACCATCTCTATGGCGGCATGGATGAGCCAGAACTCAAGATCATCGACGTGTTTATCTGCAAGCTGCGCAAGAAACTCTCGACAGCCACAGGTGGCGAAAACCACATCGAGACAGTCTGGGGGCGGGGCTATGTGCTGCGTGATCCGGAGCCCGACTTGAACGCGGAGCCGGTGAAGCTCCGCGCCTGAGTATTTTTCTCGAATGCGTGTTGAACGGCGTCCCCCGGGGCGCCGTTTGTCGTTTTCGCGTTGATGCCGACCTCGGTCGCCCCCTTTTGCGGGACGCGCGTCGATAACGTTTTCAACGACAATCGGATTTGCACCCGTGACCGCCCATGACCAATCTTGACTAGCCAGAGGTGGGCTGGACGCGGCGGCAGGCCGCTCCTATCACCTTGTCGGTGAAAGGGGGTGCCGATGGCAAAAGCCGACCCGGAGATCGCAGAGATGGATGAGGCGGCCGTGGCCGAGGAATTGGCACGTCTTGCGGCGCGCCTCGCAGAGGCGAACAGGGCCTATCACACAGAGGACGCGCCCGCGCTCACGGACGCCGAGTATGACGCGCTCAAGGCCCGCAATGCGGCGCTGGAAGCATCCTTCCCGGACCTGAAACGCGAAGACAGTCCTTCCGAGCAGGTGGGCGCGCCGGTCAATGAGGCCTTCGGCAAGGTCACCCATGCGGTGCGGATGATGTCGCTCGCGAACGCCTTTGACGAGGGCGACATCGCTGACTTTGACGCACGGACGCGGAAGTATCTTGGCCTCGCCGATGACGCGCCGCTGGCCTACACGGCAGAGCCCAAGATCGACGGTCTTTCCCTCGCCCTTCGCTATGAGCGAGGCGGCCTCGTCCAGGCGGCCACGCGAGGTGATGGAGCGGTGGGCGAGGACGTCACGGCCAATGCCCGTACAATCGCCGACATTCCCGAAACGCTCGAGGGCGCGCCAGATCTCCTAGAGATCCGCGGCGAGGTCTACATGGCCCACGCAGACTTCGAGGCCTTGAACGCGGCACAGTCGAAAAAGGGCGCGAAGACCTTCGCAAATCCGAGGAATGCTGCGGCGGGGTCCCTCCGGCAGCTCGACAGCGCCATCACTGCAGCGCGCCCATTGCGGTTCTTTGCGTATTCCTGGGGGGCCCTGTCGGCGCCCCTCGCAGACACGCAAGCACGCGCCATCGCGCGCATGCAGGCGCTCGGCTTTTCCACGAACCCCCTCACCAGGCGGTGCGAGAGCACGGAAGAGCTCCTCGCGCAGTACCGCGAGATCGAGCAGGCCCGCGCGACGCTGGGCTATGACATCGACGGCGTCGTCTACAAGGTCGACGACCTCGCGCTGCATGACAGGATGGGCTTCCGCTCCACGACGCCCCGCTGGGCCATCGCCCACAAGTTCCCCGCAGAGCTTGCCTGGACGACGCTGGAAAAGATCGAAATTCAGGTGGGCCGCACCGGCGCCCTCAGCCCGGTGGCGCGGCTGACACCCGTGACTGTGGGCGGCGTCGTTGTCTCGAACGCGACGCTCCACAACGAAGACTACATTGCGGGCCTCGACAGCAAGGGACAGGAGATCCGGGGCGGCAAGGACATCCGCGAAGGCGACTGGGTTCAGGTCTACCGTGCGGGTGATGTCATCCCCAAAGTCGCGGATGTGGATCTTGCGCGTCGCCCGAAGGACGCCCGGCCGTACGTCTTTCCGACGCGCTGTCCGGAATGCGGCTCTGAGGCCATCCGCGAGGAAGGCGACGCCGTCCGCCGCTGCACCGGGGGCCTCATCTGTCCCGCGCAGGCGGTCGAAAAGCTCAAGCACTTCGTCAGCCGGGGCGCCATGGACATCGACGGGCTCGGTGCCAAACAGATCGAGATGTTCTACCGCGACGACCAGCTTCCCATCAAGGAACCCGCAGACATCTACACCCTCGCGTCCCGCGACGGGACGGCACTGACAAAGCTCGCCAACCGCGATGGCTACGGCCAGAAATCTGCCGAGAACCTCTTTGCCGGGATCGATGCCACGCGCAATGCTCCGTTCGCGCGCGTCCTTTTCGGTCTGGGCATCCGCCATGTGGGCGAAGCCGCCGCGCGCCTGATCGCGCGCCACTACGGCTCCTGGGAGGTCTTTACCGAGGCGATGGACCGTGCCGCCGATGAACCCGCAAGCACGGCACAGACCAAGGACGCCCTCGCCGAAAGCCCCACCTGGCAAGACCTGCTGGGTGTTGATGGCGTGGGAACGGTGCTCGCAACCTCGCTGATCACCACGTTTGCCCAACCGCGCGAACGGGCCTCCATCGACCGGCTTGCCGGCGAACTCACCATCGAGGATGAGGCTGCCCCTGCCTCCGAAAGCGCGGTGTCGGGCAAGACGGTCGTCTTCACAGGCACGCTCGAGAAGATGACGCGCGCCGAAGCCAAGGCCCGGGCCGAGGCGCTTGGGGCGAAGGTTTCGGGATCCGTGTCCGCGAAGACGGACATCCTCGTTGCGGGGCCGGGCGCGGGCTCGAAGGCCAAGAAGGCCGAAGAGCTTGGCATTGAGACGCTCGACGAGGACGGCTGGCTGCTGTTGATCGGGGGCTGAGCACACGATGAGCCGGCCGGAGATCCTCTTTCCCCTGTTCTCTGAACTCGAGACGCTGCCGGGGATCGGCCCCAAAACAGCGCAACATCTCGGTGCGCTCGGGATTGAAAGGCCGCGTGACCTGCTGTTCCACCTGCCGCATTCGGTCATCGACCGGCGGCCCGTGAGCACGGTGCAAGGGGCAGAACTGCCGTCGGTTCTGACGGTCGAGGTGACCGTCCTGCGCCACCGGCTGGCATCGCGGAAAGGGGCGCCGACCCGGATTTTTGTCGAAGATGCTCAGACTGCT
This sequence comes from Pseudomonadota bacterium, assembly GCA_038751055.1. Classification (GTDB taxonomy): domain Bacteria; phylum Pseudomonadota; class Alphaproteobacteria; order Rhodobacterales; family Rhodobacteraceae; genus Shimia_B. The sequence continues at coordinate 21,149 of JBCDGS010000037.1, forward strand.
TTCCAGATCGTCTACTTCAATGTTTCCGGTCAGTTTCTCGAAAAGCTCCTGCCAGTAGGCACGCGGCGGGTCGTCTCCGGCAAGGTCGAGCTCTTTGATGGCGAGGCGAACATGGTTCATCCGGACCATGTGGTGCCCCCGAGCGAGACCGCGGAAATCCCGGTTTACGAGGCTGTCTACCCGCTCACATCGGGCATCACGCAAAAGATCCTGACAAAAGGCGCGGCGGGCGCGCTGGCGCGGCTGCCTGAGTTCCCGGAATGGGCCGATAAGGCCCTTGTAGCGCGGGAGGCGTGGCCCGGCACGGGAGAGGCGCTGCGCGCGGCCCATGCCCCGAAAGACCTCGGCGATGTCGGACCCCACAGCAAGGCGCGGCAGCGGCTGGCCTATGATGAGCTTTTCGCGCACCAACTTACCCTCGCGCTCGCGCGGGCGCAGGACCGGCGCGTGAAGGGGCGCGAAAGCCAAGGCGATGGGCGGCTGCGGCAGCGCATCCTCGAGGCGCTGCCGTTTGAGCCCACAGTGGCCCAGACCCGCGCCAGCAAAGAGATCACCGAAGACATGGCGCGCCCTCAACGGATGAACCGGCTTTTGCAGGGGGATGTCGGCGCGGGCAAAACGCTCGTGGCATTCCTCGCGCTGCTGACGGCGGTGGAAGCGGGCGGGCAGGGGGTCATGATGGCCCCGACCGAGATCCTCGCCCGCCAGCATCTCGAAAGCCTCGGCCCCATGGCGGATCAGGCGGGGGTGCGTCTGGTCCTGCTGACCGGGCGCGACAAGGGCGCAGAGCGCGCCGAAAAACTCACGGACCTTGCGGAGGGACGCATCGACATTCTCGTGGGGACCCATGCGGTCTTTCAAAAGGATGTGGCCTTTGCCGATCTCCGCCTTGCGATCGTGGACGAACAACACCGCTTTGGTGTGCGCCAGCGGCTCCTTTTGGGGGAGAAGGGCGCCGCTGCCGACGTGCTCGTGATGACGGCAACGCCGATCCCCCGGTCCCTGGCGCTGGCGCAATACGGCGATATGGACGTGTCTGTCCTGGATGAGAAACCGCCTGGTCGGACGCCGATCCAGACCGCCACTGTGCCCACCGCGCGCATGGAGGACGTCGTCGCAAAACTCCGCTCCGCGGTGGCGGAGGGCAAGCAGGCCTATTGGGTCTGCCCATTGGTGGAAGAAAGCGAAAGCGTCGACATGACCGCCGCGGAAGAGCGGTTCAAGAGCTTGCGCGCCGCGCTCGGCGAGGGCGTCGTGGGCCTCGTCCATGGTCAGATGCCGCCGTCCGAGAAGGACGCTGCCATGGCGCGCTTTGTGGCGGGCGAGACGAGCGTCCTCGTCGCCACCACGGTCATCGAGGTTGGGGTGAATGTCCCCAACGCCACGATCATGGTGATCGAGCGGGCCGAAAGTTTCGGGCTGGCCCAGCTACACCAACTCCGCGGGCGCGTCGGGCGCGGGTCCCTCGCGTCGACGTGCCTTCTCATCTATCAGGCGCCGCTGAGCGAGGGGGGAGAACGGCGGCTTAGGATCATGCGTGAGACCGAAGACGGCTTTCGCATCGCCGAAGAAGACCTGGCCATTCGTGGAGCCGGTGACATGATCGGTACTGCGCAGTCGGGTCTGCCGCGGTTTCGCGTCGCCAATCTGGAAAGTCAGTCCGCGCTCATGGCGCTCGCCCAGAGCGATGCGCGCAAACTCCTGGCCGATGACCCGACCCTCGAGAGCCCAAGGGGCCGCGCGGCACGGGTTCTGCTTTGGTTCATGGAGCAAGATCGCGCCATCCGTTTGATATCAGTGGGTTAGCCGGGTTACGGACGAAAGTTCACATTTGTTCTCAAAAAGTTCTTGCCGCGTTCACGTCAATATGCGAACAAATGGTTAACAACACTGAGACACCGAGCTGCACCATGACCAACCTCTTCAAGCGCCTCACGGCCAACACGTTCCTGAAAGACACGATGGGCGCAATGGCGCTCCTGGCCATGCTCTATGGCGGCCTCTGGATGCCTGTCTTGCTTTGATCCTGTTTCTGCCTGCGGTCCACGCGACGCGATAATCACGTCCCCTCGTTGATGTTGAGCCCGTCCCGGGCCACCGGCCTTGAGGTCTGCCTCCCTCACGGCCCGCGCGTCTCACCCAATTGGATTGCACACCTCAAGCCGCGTGTCCCTGCCAGGATGCGCGGCTCTTTTCTTTCTGTCCGGACCAAAAATCTTTGGAAGATTTTTGACAAATCCCTTCGCAAGGAATTTGGCTCTTGGGGTCTGTAGAGGGGCGTCAGGAAAGGGCGGGAGGCGTTGCGGGCTTTTGCTATAGGTATTTTTGGAAAGATGAAGGGTCAGGCTGCTTTGCGCTCTGCCTCTTCAAAGGCGCCGAGTGTGGCATCGAGGCTCAGGAGGATCGAGGCGTGTCGGTTGGTGAAAGGCACGGCCGCCTTCAGAACCTCAAGCTCGTCGAATGGCGGATCCGGCACGGGGCCCCCTGCGAGCATGGCTGCGAGGGACGCGCGCACCTTTTCGATGTCGCCTTTCGCGCACCCGATCATGTGGGCGCCTGTGATCGATGCTGCGGCTTGGCCCAAGGCACAGGCTTTGACGTCCTGCGCGAAGGCGCTGATGCGGCCATGTTCGGTGCAGAGGTCCACGCTGACCGCGCTCCCGCATTGCGGAGAGCGGGCGCGGAAGCGGCCATGGGGTGCCTCGAGGCGGCCCAGATGCGGGATGTTTGAGGCGAGCGTGAGAATGCGCCCGGAATAGAGTTTGATAAGGTCGCTTTCCATGGCCCTTGCCTCGTTCCCACACCCGGAACATAAGCGCCCCGGCACGAAAAGGAAAATCCCATGTTTGATCCGGCGAGCCTGACCTACGACGCCAACGGGCTGATCCCGGCCATTGCGCAGGCCGAGGACGGCACGGTTCTCATGATGGCGTGGATGAATGCTGAATCGGTGGCGCAAACGCTCGCCACGCGGCGGGTGACCTACTGGTCACGGTCGCGGCAGTCCTTCTGGGTGAAGGGTGAGACGTCAGGCCATGTTCAAGAGCTTTTGGATTTTCGACTTGATTGCGACAGGGATTGCCTCCTTCTCATCGTGCGCCAGACGGGACCGGCCTGCCACACCAAACGGTTGAGCTGCTTTTACACGGCCGTCCGTGACGGCGAGGAAGAGGAGCTGATGAAGCCGCTCTAGAGCCCGACCATGGCGCGGATATCGGCCGGGCTTGCGCCCTCTGCGCGGTAGGTGGCGATGGCGCGGTCATCGTCGCGCTTTGCCAGTCGCCGGCCCGTATCGTCGCGGATAAGCCGGTGATGGTGATAGCGCGGGGTGGGCAGGCCGAGAAGGTGCTGAAGAGCGACGTGGATCACTGTGGCGGCCCGGAGGTCTTCGCCGCGGATCACATCCGTCACGCCCTGCGCTGCATCATCGACGACCACGGCGAGGTGGTAGGCCGCCAGCCCAGTGTCGCGACGGGAGAGCACGATGTCGCCTACCTGCACGGACAGGTTGCGGCTCAGGTAACTGTGCGCTTCGGAGCGCTCAGACCATTGGAGGACGTCGGGAAGGTCCGCCGAGGCACGTGCGAAATCGAGGCGCAGGGCGGCACCGTGCGGTGCGTGCCCGGCGTTGCGGCACGTGCCGGGATAGATCAGACCGTCCGGCCCGTAGCGTTCCTGCGCTGCGGTGAGCGCGGCACGGAGATCGGCGCGGGTGCAGATGCAGGCGAACGTCGGAAGCTTGGCGAGCGCTGCCTCATAGGCCGCGATGTTGCTGGACTGACGCAGGACCGGCTCTTCCCAGGTGACACCGAGCCAGGCGAGATCATCGTAGATTTGTGCTTCCCATTCCGGGCGGCAGCGGGTCGTGTCGGTGTCTTCCATCCTGAGAAGAAACCGCCCGCCTGCGTTCTGCGCGGCCTCGAAAGCCGTCAGGGCCGAGAACGCATGGCCAAGGTGCAGCGGCCCCGTCGGCGACGGCGCAAAGCGGGTGATCATGCGGTGGTCATCGTCGCCGGAGAACGATGACGTCGGACCCGGTGACCTTCTCGCTCAGATGCGGGCCATGCTGCCGGAAAAGCTGTCGCGCGGTGCCGTCAGCAAGGACCTCCGAGAGGGCCTCGGTGTAGCTTGCGTCGTCCAGTGTCGGGTCATTGTAGCTGAACGCGAGGATGCCCTCGGGCCCCAGATTGTCGAGGAGGATGCGCAGCATGTCCGGCGGGGCTGCGCCGAGGGAAATCACGCCAGTGGCCACGATGCAGGCATAGTCGCCCGGGACGGCATCCACGCGCCCGGGCGAGCCAAGCCAGACGTTTCGGTATACATCGCGGCCGTCATGTTCCTTGTCATAGGCGAACTGGAGCATGGGCTCGCTGATGTCTGTGCCATCGATCACGCCGTACCCCTGCTGCGCCAATGCGAGCCCGGAAAGGCCCGTGCCGCATCCGAAATCAAGGATCGGCTCATGGGGGCTGACGTGGGGACGGATAGCCTCGGCGATGCGCGCGGGCGTGGCATAGTTCATCGCGCCCACATCCGCCTCGTAGGTCTCGGCCCAGTCGGCGTAAATCTGCTGGGTCTCCTCCACTGAGCGTGGGGTCCAGAGTTGCGGTTTCATCGGATCCGTCATGACCGGGAGACTAGCATAGCCTCACGCCGCTTGCACCTCGTGCCCCGCAAGCCACGCATGCCAGTCCGCTTTCGCGCGGTCCGTATAGGCCTTGTACCGCGCTGGACGATTGCGCCGCCCGCCACGCACGTCGATGGGTGGGAAGAGGCCGAAATTGACATTCATCGGTTGAAACGTCTTGGCGTCCGCGCCGCCGGTAATGTGGGTGACGAGGGCACCTGTGGCGGTCGTGGGCGGCGGCGGGGCCACGGCGGCCCCGTGGAATTCTGCAGCGGCAAGCCGACCGGCCAAAAGGCCCATGGCTGCGCTTTCGACATATCCCTCGACGCCCGTGATCTGCCCCGCAAACCGGATATTCGGACGTGATTTTAGACGCATAGCGCCGTCAAGCAATGTCGGCGAATTCAGGAAGGTGTTGCGGTGAATGCCACCCAGCCGCGCGAATTGAGCGGTTTCAAGCCCGGGGATGCAGCGCAGGACCTCTTTTTGGGCCCCGTAGGTCATCTTGGTCTGAAACCCGACAATATTGTACAGCGTTCCCAGTGCGTTATCCCTGCGAAGTTGAACCACCGCATGGGGCTTTACGTCTGGTGCATGGGGATTTGTCAGCCCGACAGGCTTCATCGGCCCATGCCGGAGGGTTTCCCGCCCGCGCTCGGCCATGACCTCGATCGGCAGGCAGCCGTCAAAGTATCCTGCGGTCTCGCCCGGTTTGAACTCGGTTTTGTCGGCATGAAGGAGGGCGTCTATGAAGGCTTCGTAGTCCGCGCGATCCATGGGGCAGTTGAGGTAGGCGCGGCGCTCTTCCTCGGTCTCTCCCTTGTCGTATCTGGACTGCATCCACGCCTTCGACATGTCGATCGAGTCGGCATAGATGATCGGCGCGATGGCGTCGAAGAAGGCCAGCGCGTCACTGCCCGTTTCTGCGCGTATCGCCTGGGCTAGACGGTCGGAAGTCAGCGGTCCGGTCGCAAAGATCCACTGGCCCTGATCCGGCAGGTCATGGATTTCTTCATACGAAACAGACACATTGGGAAGGTTCTTCAAGCGTTCTGTGACGGCCTGAGCGAACGGTTCACGGTCTACCGCCAGCGCCCCGCCTGCAGGGAGGCGGTGTTGATCGGCCGTTTCCATAATCAGGCCACCGGCGGCACGCATTTCCCAATGGAGGAGGCCCACGGCGTTTTGCTCATCATCGTCCGAGCGGAACGAGTTGGAACAGACCATCTCGGCGAGGTTGCCCGTCTGATGCGCAAAGGTGCCCACCTTGGGCCGCATTTCGTGAATGACCACGCGCAGCCCGCTCTGTGCAGCTTGCCACGCAGCCTCGGATCCGGCCATTCCGCCGCCGACGATATGAAGGTCTGTTCCCATAAAGACGCGATACCGCGTCAGGCGAGTGAGGAAAAGAGGGGGTGCCCCCGCCCAAGGGCGGGGGATAAGGCCCTATCGGGTGATGTTGAAAAATCCGCCGCCGACGGAGCCGCGCGATCCGAAGGTGGCGCCGCGCTCATCGCCAAACGTGTAGGTCGCGCCCACGACGATGTTCAGCTCACTGGTGGCACCGCCAAATGGCGTGTCCGCCTCGACCTGGCTGAGGCCACCAAAGACGCCAATGCCATCGCGCACTTCATAGTCGCCTCGAATGCCGTACCGTGCAGTGGTGACGCCGCCGTCGAAGTTCACCACGTCAATGGCCCCGGTGATCTCAAGCGCGTCCATGAACATCCGCCCATATTCAATCCCGAACTCGGTGGCGTCTTCCCCGGAGTTTGAAATCTGGCCGAGGAAGATCTCGAGGTCAGACGTGCCGAACTCAAAGCCCGCTTCTATGCCGTAATGCTCCACCGTTTCAGACGTCCCATTGGACAGGTGGTTCTGCCCGAGATAGCCGCCGAAGGATGTGGTCTGGCTGCTATGGAAAAGCCCGTGCAGCGTGAAATTCGTGATGCTGACGTCGTCGGCGCCATCGCTAAGAGAGTTGAAGCCCAAATCAGCCTGAACCCCGAGGTTACGGCTAAACCCCACCTCGATTGCACCGTTCAAGCCGATCTGATCGACGTCGGTGTCCGTGTATGTCTGATACGAAAGCTCAACCTCGCCACCGGTGATTTGCTGAGCAGCCGCGGACGTGCCAAAAATGACGCCAACCACGACGGCCGGGACCAATACCTTTTTCATTCTATTGCCTGTTTTTTGATTTGCCTCAGGCGTTTAGGATATCGCAAGCAGACCAGAAATGAAGGGCTGGGCCACTCAAGATCCGCGCATGTTGCGCAGGGGTCACGCGCGACCGGGTCACCTTTTCCAGTACGGGTCGCGTTTCTCGAGGAAGGCCTGAACGCCCTCAGCTGTATCCCGGTGCGCCATGTTGTCGACCATGACCGCGCCCGTATACGCGTAGGCGTCCGCCAACGGCATTTCGATCTGTTGGTAGAAGGCTGTCTTGCCCACCTTGACGGCGGAGGCGAGCTTGCCCGCGATGCGGTCGGCAAGCTGGGCCACCTCGGTGTCGAGCGTCCCTTCCGGCACCACCCGGTTGATCAGACCCGCGTCGCGCGCAGCCTCGGCGCTCAGGAAATCGCCGGTGACGAGCATTTCGAAGGCCTGCTTGCGCGGGATGTTTCGGGACAGGGCGACCATGGGCGTGGAGCAGAAGAGCCCGATATTGACACCGTTCACGCCAAACCGCGTTCCCGCCTCCGCGACCGCCAGATCGCAAGACGCCACGAGCTGGCACCCCGCGGCGGTGGCCAGGCCATGGACCTGCGCGATAACCGGTTGGGGCAGGGAGGGGATGGTCTGCATCATCTCTGCGCAGCGGTCGAAGAGCGCCTTCCAGGCGGCGCGCCCAGAGTCGCCCTCTGCGTCGCGGGCGGCCTCCATCTCCTTGAGGTCATGACCCGCGCAGAACGCCTTACCCGCGCCCTTCAGCACGATCACGCGGCACTCCGGGGTGTCGCGCAACGCCTCGAACGTGTCCTGCAGCGCCCCAAGCATGGCGTCGGACAAGGGGTTGAGCCGCTCCGGCGCGTTGAGCGTCAGCGTCGTTACGCCCCCGAGGTCATCTCTTTCCAGAATTGACATGGCCATCCCCCTTGGGCCACGAGCATCGCACCTGAAGGAGAGGCGCGCAATGGACCCCGTCATGACCATCCCCGAGCTGCACGTCTTCCTCGCAGAGGTCTTTCCGCAGGTCTGTGATCAGTTCGCCGTGGAGAAGATTACCACTGACGGGATCGTCGTGCGCCTGAAAGTGGGGGAAGAGCATCTGCGCCCCGGTGGTACGGTCTCAGGGCCGTCGATGTTCGGTCTGGCCGATGTATCGGTCTACCTCGCCGTCCTCAGCAGGATTGGACCAAAGGCGCTGGCCGTGACGACGAACTGCTCTATCGATTTCATGCGCAAGCCCGCGGCGGCCACCGATCTTGTGGCGCGCTGCACGCTTCTCAAGCTTGGCCGCGTCCTCGCGGTCGGCGACGCACTGATCTTTTCGGAGGGGATGGCGGTGCCTGTGGCACGGGCGTCTTTGACCTATTCGATCCCGCCGAAGTAGGCTCTAGAAATTGGGGTATTTTAATACCTAATTTGCAAGCAACTGATAAACATGAGAAAGTCCGGAAACTCTGCGCTTGAACGTGCGCGTGGCACGTCTATAACCGCGCAATCCGATATCAAAGCCACCAGACGGACCGAGACATGAAAACCTACTCCGCCACACCTGCGGATATCGACAAGAAATGGATCCTGATCGATGCCGAAGGGCTCGTTCTCGGCCGTCTTGCCTCGATCATCGCATCCCGCTTGCGCGGCAAGCACAAGCCGACCTTCACGCCCAATATGGACATGGGCGACAACGTCATCGTCATCAACGCCGAGAAGGTGCAGTTGACGGGCAAGAAGCGTCAGGAAAACTACTACTGGCACACGGGCTATCCCGGCGGGATCAAGTCGCGCACCAAGGCGCAGATCCTCGAGGGAAAGCACCCGGAGCGCGTCGTTGAGCTGGCGGTCAAGCGCATGCTTCCGGGCAACCGCCTCAGCCGCAAGCAGATGACGAACCTCCGCATTTACGCGGGCACCGAGCATCCTCACGAGGCGCAATCGCCCGAAGTGCTCGACGTCAAATCCATGAACAAGAAAAACGCCCGGGTGTAAGC
>JBCDGS010000038.1:0-29075 GCA_038751055.1 Pseudomonadota bacterium
CACCGCGCCAAAAGGCATCTGAGCCGGTGACTCTGGGGCAGGTCATATTGGTGCTCTTGCTCGTGGGGCTGAGCGGGTTGTCGATCCTTCTCGTGATCGGGCGACCGGGACCCCGTATCCGGAAGACGCGCAAGCGGGACCGGCGCGATTAGGTATTTCTGGAAAGATGAAGTGGAGTGGCCGTGGCTCTGATGCGATCCTGGGTGCCCGGAGCCAACGCGCCGGACTGTGACTTTCCGCTGAACAATCTGCCCTATGGCGTGATGCGGCGCGGGGACGAAACCGTGTGTGTCGCGGCCATCGGGGATCAGGTGGTCGATCTTCGGGAACTGGAAGCTGCGGGCGTGATCGAGGCGCGCTACGCGATGGCCGAGGCGCAGGAGGCCGGGCTTAGATATGAGGCGTTCCGGGGGCCGGTGGCTGTCTGGAACTCCTTCATGTGGATGGCGGATTGGGGCGCATTTCGGGCTGACCTTACCGCGCTCCTGGCCGAAGGGGGCAACGATGCCTTGCGCCGGGACGAGGGGCTTTTGGCGCGTGCATTGGTGCCCTTGGGGGAGGCAGAGCTCGAATTGCCTTTCCATGTGCGCGAGTTCACCGACTTTTATGCGGGCAGGCATCACGCCACCAATGTGGGCACCATGTTCCGTGGCCCGGAGAACGCGCTGCCGCCCAACTGGCTGCACATGCCCATCGGATATAATGGGCGGGCATCATCGGTGGTCGTGTCCGGGACGGATATCCGTCGGCCCTGGGGGCAGCTGCGCGGCGAGGCCGGGCCGCGCTTTGCGCCGTCGGAGCGGTTTGATTTCGAGCTGGAGCTGGGCGCCATCGTCGGGCGGATGACCGCGAGCCCTGCGACGGTCGCAGAGGCGGATGCGGCGATCTTTGGGTATGTCCTTCTCAATGACTGGTCGGCGCGCGACATTCAGGCCTGGGAGTATCAGCCGCTTGGCCCCTTTCAGGCGAAAGCGACGGCGACGACGATCTCGCCCTGGATCGTGACCGCAGAGGCCCTGGCCCCGTTCCGGCGCCCCGTTCCGCCGAGGGAGGTGCCGGTGCTGCCCTATCTCGAGGAGCCGCATCCGACGCTTTACGACGTCGCTCTCGAGGTCGATCTGGAGCGGGATGGGTGCACGCCCCTCACGCGCACGAACTACGCGGAGATGTACTGGTCGTCGGCGCAGCAATTCGCCCATCACACGACGTCGGGCTGCGCGATGTCGCCGGGGGATCTTTTGGGTTCTGGCACGATTTCGGGGCCGGAGCGGGCCGCGCGCGGCTCCCTCCTGGAGTTGAGCTGGGGCGGTGAGGATCCGTTTCCCACCCATGCCGGGCCGCGCAGGTTCCTCGAGGATGGAGACACCATCATCCTGCGGGGGGCGGCCCTGGGCGACGGCTACCGGATCGGCTTTGGAGAGTGCCGCGGCACTTTGCGTCCTGCGCTGGACGACCCCTATGCGCGCCCCACCTAAGGGGCATGAGCGAAGACAAGAAGCGCAAGTTCGGGCCGACGCGAGGTGAGTACCTCTTCCGCGCTGTTTCTGGCGCGGTGATCCTTGTTCTGGTGGGTTATGCCCTTTTGGCCAGGGGGATGCCCGCCGGGATCATGACCTCGGAATCCATCCTGTTCGGGACGGCCTTTGGCGCCTTCCTCCTGATCCATTCAAGCTGGAAATTGTTCAGAAGAGACTACCGCGAGGTCTGAGAGGCACCCGGCCCCTGTCGGTGAGGTTGAAGAACGCGGTGCCCTCGATCGCTACAGGTACTAGCGCCCCGCCATAGGCCGCCCCGCCGTCGAGGTTCACCCTGTTCCCGGCATGCTCGTTCGCCTCGGCGGGCGTGTGGCCGTGCACGATGAGCTTGGGATGCGCGCGCTTGTACTGGAGAAAGGACTGCCGGATCCAGATCAGGTCCTCCTCGGTCTGGTCGCTGAGGCGAATGCCGGGGCGGATGCCGGCATGGGCGAAAAAGAGCCCCTCCCGTTCAGCGCTGATGGAGAGGCCCCTCAGGAACTCCAGGTGACTTTGGGGGACTTTGGGCAGGGCGATCTGGTGCAGCTCTCCTATGCGCATGCGGTCAGGGACCTCGACGCCATAGGACGCCAGCGTCGTGAGCCCGCCCAGCCGTTCATGGAGCCAGTGATAGCCCACGAGGAGCTGAGGGTCGTGGCGCGGCTCCTCCTCCTCGAAGAACCATTCCATCATCCGGTCATGGTTGCCCTTGAGGCAGGTCCAGTTCCGGCCTGCCCCCAGACCCTCGATGAGGCGATCGATGACCGCGCGGCTGTCGGGGCCGCGATCGACATAATCGCCGACAAAGATCACCTCTGCGTCGCGTCCTCCATCGGCCTCGATCAGCGCGAGCGCGTGGTCGAGTTTGTCGAGGTGGCCGTGGATGTCGCCAATGGCATAGAGGGTCATGGGGCGCTCCTTAGGCGACGTCGAACTCCAGGTTCTCCACCTGCCCGAACATGCCGGTGGCTTCCAGCGCCTTTATCGCGTCGTCGGGGACCGGGTGGTCGATGTAAAGGAGCGCGATGGCCTCTCCCCCGGCGGTGTTCCGACCCAGCGTAAAGTTGGCGATGTTCACGCCCGCCTTACCCATCGTGTTGCCCAGGAGGCCGATGATGCCGGGGACATCTTCGTTGGTGGTATAGACCATGTGGCGTCCGATCTCGGCGTCCACGTTGATGCCCTTGATCTGGATAAAGCGCGGCTTGCCGTCCGAGAACACCGTTCCCGCGATGGACCGCTCGCGGTCGCCGGTGACGACGGTGACCTTGATATAGGCATCGAACACGCCCGACTTTGCCTGATTGGTGGTGGAGATGTTGATCCCCCGCTCGGCGGCGATGACGGGGGCAGAGACCATGTTCACGTCCGGGTTCACACGCTTCATGATGCCTGCAATCACCGCGCAGTTGAGCGCGGGGAGGTTCATGGACGCCACGGTGCCGTCGTAGAGGATGTTGATGGCCTTGATCGGCTCATCGGTCATCTGCCCGATGAAGGCGCCAAGATGACCGGCGAGCTTGACCCACGGCCCCATGACCTTGGCTTCCTCTGCTGTCATGGACGGCATGTTGAGGGCATTCTCGACGGCACCGTCCAGCAGGTAGTTCGACATCTGCTCGGCCACCTGAAGGGCGACGTTTTCCTGCGCCTCGGTGGTGGCGGCGCCGAGATGGGGGGTGACGACGACATTGGGGAGGTTGAAGAGCGGGCTATCGGTGGCAGGCTCCACCGCGAAGACGTCGAAGGCCGCACCGGCGACGTGACCGGATTTCAGCGCGTCGGCAAGCGCGTCTTCGTCTACGAGGCCGCCGCGCGCACAGTTGATGATCCGCACGCCCTTTTTCATCATCGCGATGCGGTCGGCGGTGATCATATTGGCGGTCTGCTCTGTCTTCGGGACATGGAGGATGAGGAAATCGGCCCGGGGGAGGAGGTCTTCAAGCTCCACCTTCTCGACGCCCATTTTGTCGGCCTTCTCATGGCTCAGGAACGGGTCATAGGCGATGACCTTCATCTTCAGGCCCCGCGCGCGGTCACAGACGATGCCGCCGATATTGCCCGCGCCGATGACGCCGAGAGTTTTCCCGGTGAGCTCAACACCCATGAACTTCGACTTCTCCCATTTGCCCGCATGGGTAGAGGCGGAGGCCTCGGGGATCTGGCGGGCCACGGCAAACATCATGGCAATGGCGTGCTCGGCCGTTGTCGTCATGTTGCCGAAGGGCGTGTTCATGACGATGATGCCCTTTTTGGAGGCGGCGTCCTTGTCGATGTTGTCCGTGCCGATCCCGGCGCGGCCGATCACCTTAAGTCTGGTCGCCGCAGCGATGATCTTTTCCGTAGCCTTGGTGGCCGACCGGATCGCGAGGCCGTCATATTGGTCGATCACGGATAGGAGTTTCTCCTTGTCCTTGCCGAGGTCGGGCTGGAAATCCACGTCGATCCCGCGATCGCGGAAGATCTGGACAGCGGTTTCCGAGAGTTTGTCGGAGACGAGTACTTTGGGCATGGTTTTGTCCTTCGGGTGATGGGTCAAACGACCCATCCTACGGCTTTTGGTAGGATGGGTTCTCGGAACCCATCATTGGATCAGCGGGTGATTTCGGCGTGAAAGGCGTGGTCTATCCACGGGAGCAGGGCGTCGATATCCGACGTCTCGACTGTGGAACCGCACCAGATGCGCAGCCCCGGTGGCGCATCGCGGTAGGCACCAATGTCAAAGGCCACACTTTCTGCCTCCAAGCGCCGCGAGACAGCCTTTGCAAAGAGCGCGCCATCGGAAATGCGGTCATCGGTGAATTTCAGGCACACCGAGGTCGTAGAGCGCGTCGCCGCGTCCGTGGCCAGATTGTCGATCCAGTCACGGGCGTCGCAGAAATCCCAAACCGCCTGCGCATTGGCCGCGGCACGGTCCACGAGTCCCTTAAGCCCACCCACGCTGTCTGCCCAGTCAAGGCAGTGCAGGTAATCCTCAACACACAGCATGGAGGGCGTATTGATCGTGGCACCCGTGAAGATACCGTCGATCAGCTTGCCACCCTTCGTGAGGCGGAAGATCTTCGGCAGCGGCCAGGGCGGCGTGTAGCTCTCGAGCCGCTCGACCGCGCGCGGGCTCAGGATCAGCATCCCATGGGCCGCCTCGCCCCCCAGCACCTTCTGCCAGGAGAACGTCGTCACATCGAGCTTCGGCCAAGGCAGCTCCATCGCAAAGGCGGCCGATGTCGCGTCGCAAAGCGTCAGCCCCGCGCGGTCAGCCGGGATTGGATCCCCCGCAACGCGCACCCCGGACGTGGTGCCGTTCCACGTAAAGCACACGTCATGGTCGTAGTTCAGCGCGGCCATATCGACGATCTCGCCATATTCTGCCGTGTGGACATGCGCGTCGATTTTCAGCTGCTTGACAGCGTCGGTGACCCAGCCTGCACCAAAGCTCTCCCAGGCGACCATCTCCACCGGTCGTTCGCCGAGAAGGTTCCACATTGCCATCTCGTAGGCGCCGGTATCCGACGCGGGCACGATGCCGATCTTGTAGTCCGCAGGCACACCGAGCATCTCTCGAGTGCGCTCGATCGCGGCTTTCAGTTTGTCCTTCCCCACCGCAGCCCGGTGCGAGCGGCCAAGGGGTGCGCCCGCAAGCTTATCAAACGAAAACGTGGGGGGTTTGGCACAGGGGCCCGAGGAAAAGCGCGGATTGGCCGGGCGCTTGTCCGGCGTAGAAGTGGTCATTGCTGTTACCCTTGCAGATATACGGCCCTCGTTGGGGAGGGCTGTCCCACCGCTGCGTCTACGGGCGCGAGCGACGGTGGACAACTACCAAAAGCGTCATGATGATCATGAATCCCATTCCCATCGGAAACCCTGTTTCCGCTTGGCGATGGGCCAGGGGCTCGCTAGGGCGTCGCCATGGTAGTTTCGCTGATCGCACAGCCCGGCACCCTGACCGAGGAGCACGTGGCGCAGGTGCCCGGGCCCGCGCGCTGGCTCGCTGAAGGAGAGGCCGCAGAGGTGGACGGACCGCTGCCGGAAGGCCTGCGCGACGCGCTCGACAAAGACGGTGTGGACGTGAACGTCATCCCCGGAGGCCCCCATCGCAAGCCGCTCCTGATCGCGGACATGGACTCCACCATGATCCATCAGGAATGCATCGACGAGATGGCCGCCTATGCCGGCATCGGCGCGAAAGTCGCCGCCATCACGGCCCTCGCGATGGACGGCAAGCTCGGCTTTGAGGAGGCGATGACAGAGCGTGTCGGCCTCCTCAAGGGCCTGCCCCTGACCGCGCTTCAGGACGTCTTTGAGAACCGGATCACCCTCATGGAAGGCGGCGCGACCCTTCTTGCGACCATGCGCGCCCAAGGTGCTTACACGGCTTTGGTCTCCGGCGGTTTCACATTTTTCACCGAACGCGTGGCGGCGCGTCTCGGCTTTGATGAGCACCGCGCGAACACGCTTCTCGCAGATGGTGATGTGCTGGCGGGCGACGTCGCGCGCCCGATCCTCGGACGGGAGGCGAAGGTAGACGCGCTCGAAGACCTGACCGCCCGCCTCGGCCTCGTTGACGCGGACGTGCTCGCCGTCGGGGACGGGGCCAATGACCTCGGCATGCTGGGGCGCGCGGGACTTGGCGTGGAGCTCCATGCCAAACCGTCCGTGCAGGCGCAGTGCGACGTGCGCGTCAACCACGGCGATCTCACCGCGCTCCTCTACCTGCAGGGCTACGCAAAATCCGAATTCGTCGCGGCTCCGTAACCCATCCGCAGACCGCCCTCGGGACAGATGCGTTCCCGTTTTCTTTGTGCCCCGTACTTCGGGGAGCGCGAGGGGCCGCGCCCCTCGCATCACCTGCCGCGCAGATCTTCCAGCAATTCGAGTGACGCGAAACCGTCCACGGGAAGCCCACGCGCGCGTTGGTAGCCGCGGATCGCATTGGTGGTGTTCGGCCCGATGAGCCCATCCGCGCCCTCTGTGGAAAAGCCCGCGCGGGTCAGGCGCTCCTGCATCTCTTCGATCTCACGTCGATTGAGAGGTCTCGCGCCCACTGGCCAGCTGCCCTCGATGGGCCCGAAGCCCTTGAGCCGCATCGACAATTGCCCCACAGCCATCACATACGCATCGGCGGCGTTGTAACGCTCGAGCACCTTGAAGTTGTTGAAGATCAGAAACGCCGGCCCCCGCGCACCTGCGGGCAAAAAGACGCTCGCCTGGCCGTAATTCGGCACCGCCCGCCCATTGAGGCCGAGGACGCCACGCGCGGCCCATTGCGCCGGCGACAATGACAGCGACCGCCGCGCGAGCCCGGCATCAAACCCGGGCGAAACTTGCACCTCGATGGCCACGGGCTGCCCCTTGCGCCAGCCAAAGCGCTGGAGATAGGCGGCGGTGGAGGCAAGGGCATCGGTGGGATCATCGGCCCAGATGTCGCGTCGCCCGTCGCCGTCAAAGTCGACGGCATAGGCCTGGAACGACGTGGGAATGAACTGCGTGTGCCCCATGGCCCCCGCCCAGCTCCCGCGCATGTTGGCGGCGGTCGTATCGCCGCGCGCGAGGATGCGCAGCGCTTCCCAGAGCTGATCCTCGAAGAAGCGACCCCGCCGCCCGTCAAAGGCGAGCGTCGCGAGCGCCTCGATCACCGGGATCTGGCCCCGCGTCGTGCCGTAGCGCGTCTCTGCGCCCCAGACGGCCACGACGACCTCCTTGTCGACGCCGTAGCGCGCCTCGATCTGGTCCAGGACCCGCCCGTGGCGGCGCAGGGCGCGCTCCCCGTTGCGGACCTGATCGTCCGAGACGAGCCGCGCGAGGTAGTCCCAGATCGGCAGCGAAAACTCCGCCTGATTGCGGTCCTTCGCGATGACGTCGGCATTGTAGCGCACACCTTGGAAAGACTGCGCCAGAAGCCGATCCGAAAACCCGCGCGCCCGGGCCCGGGCCTGAAAGGCCTGCACCCATTGCTGGAAGGCCTGTTCCTTTGACGTCTGCACGGGGATCGCCGCGCTCACCGGCGCCGTCGTGGGCTGCGGTACAGTGGTTGAGGAAAGCGCCAGGGACGGCAAACCGAGGAGGAGAAGAACGAGAGATACTCTTTGCATGCCCAGAGCCTAGCGCGCCCAGACCTCTGCGGAAGGGGAATTCGGGCCATGGGCACGCTACCGCCGACGCCGGGTCACATTGCGGATCTTTTGTCCCTTCTTGCGGCCGGCGCGCAGTTTGCGCTTGGCAGGCTTGCCCGGTCTCGGTGACGCGCGCGGCACCGACGCACCCGCGATCTCCAGCATCTCAAGAAGGAGGCCCCCGGTCACCGGCGTGGCCTCTGCCAAGCGCACCGTCGCGCGCTGGCCCAGGGCGATCTCGCGGCCGGTATCGGCCCCGGTCAGGGTGTGGGCCTCGGCGTCGTAGTGGAAGTACTCGTCCCCGAGTTCCCGGATCGGGACCATGCCATCCGCACCCGTTTCGTCGAGCTTCACGAAGACCCCGAATTTCGCGATGCCCGAGATGCGCCCGGTCATCTCGCTGCCCACGCGCTCGCTCAGATAGGCGGCGAGGTAGCGGTCCGCGGTGTCGCGCTCCGCAAGCATCGAGCGGCGCTCCGTCTCGGAGATATGTTCGGCCGTCGCATCGAGGCGCTCAATCTCATCCGCAGCCAGCCCGTCATCGCCCCATCCATGGGCCGCGATCAGCGCACGGTGCACGATCAGATCCGCATAGCGCCGGATCGGGGAAGTGAAATGCGCGTAATGGGACAGCGCCAACCCGAAATGCCCGTAATTCTGCGGCGCGTAATAGGCCTGGGTCATGCTGCGCAGGGTGGAGATGTTGATCATTTCCGCAAAGTCCGTGTTCTGCGCCTCCTGCAGAAGCCGGTTGAGGTGCCTGGTCTGCAGCACCTGCCCCTTGGCCAGCGGCAGTCCCACCGATTGCGCCGTCTCGCGCAGCGCGTCGAGCTTTTCCGGCGACGGCTCCTCATGCACCCGGAAGAGAAGCGGGGTGCGCTTGGCTGCAAGCACCTTGGCCGCCGCCACATTGGCCAGAACCATGAACTCCTCGATGAGGCGGTGCGCGTCGAGGCGGTCCTTGAAGGCGACGGAGGTCACGATGCCCTTGGGACTGAGTTCGATCCTCCGTTCCGGCAGATCGAGGTTGAGGGGCTGCCGCGCCTCGCGCGCCGTCACGAGCGCAGCATAGGCTGCATAAAGCGCCTTGAGCCCGTCCAGATGCGGCGCCGTCCTTTCGCTCGGCTCTCCGTCGATGGCCGCCTGCACCTCCTCGTAGTGGAGTGAGGCGGGCGACCGCATGAGCCCGCGCGTGAACCGCTGGCCGAGCAGGGCACCATCGCCGTCGATCTTCATTTCCACGGCAAGGCAGGGCCGATCCACGCCCTCATGGAGCGAGCACAGATCCCCAGACAGGATATCCGGCAGCATTGGCACCACGCGGTCCGGGAAGTAGGTTGAGTTTCCGCGCTTGCGCGCCTCGCCGTCGAGCGCGGAGCCCGGGCGCACGTAATGCGCCACATCGGCGATCGCGACCCAGATCGTATGGCCATGCTCTGCGGGCTGGGCACAGACCGCGTCGTCGTGGTCGCGGGCATCCGCCGGGTCGATGGTGACGAGCGGCAGATGCCGCAGATCCTCCCGCGCGCCGAGATCTACCGGCATGGCCGCATCTGCTTCCTCGATGACGTCATCGGGGAAGGCGTCGGGAATGCCGTGGTGATGGATGGCGATGAGGCTCACGGCCTTCGGCGCCGACGGATCGCCGAGACGATCCGTGATCCGCGCCTTGGGCAGGCCCATTCGGCCCTTGGGCCCCGCCTGTTCCGCCTCCACGAGTTCGCCGTCTTTCGCCCCGCCGGTGGCGCCTGCGGGCACCAGCCATTCCCGGTCGCTCTTCTTGTCCACCGGCACGATGCGGCCGCCCTCTGCGCCGCGTCGGAAGACGCCCAGGATGCGCTTCGGATTGGTGCCGATCTTGCGGATCAGGCGGCCTTCGTAGTGATGGTCTTCGCCTTTCACCGCGACAAGCCGCGCGAGGACGCGGTCACCGCCGCCGAGCGCCCCGTCCGAGGCGCGCAGCACCATCAACACCCGGGGCTCCGGCCCCTCGCCGCGCCACTCCATGGGGCGCGCAAAGACATCGCCATCGGCATCCGCCCCCACCACGGTCAACACGCTCACCGGCGGCAGCCGCTCGGGGTCGCGGTAGGTCTTCTTGCGCTTCTCGAGATGCCCGTCTTCCTCCAGCTCCTTCAGAAGACGCTTGAGATCAATCCGCGCCGCGCCCTTGATGCCGAAGGCCTTCGCGATGTCGCGCTTGGAGGCTTTGGCCGGGTTCTCGGAAATCCAGTCGAGGATCGCCTCACGGCTCGGAATGCTGCTCATGCCACCGGGCTACCACGCTGCCCATACGCGCAAAACCCGTCTTCTTTGTGCCCCATCTTCTTTGTGCACTGTACTTCGGGGTCTGGGGCAGAGCCCCAGGCGATGTCCGATCAAAGCGCGATCTCCATCATTCGGTGATCAATGCCCGCGTCATCAAACACCGGCCCATAGGCGCGGTAGCCGAGCCGTTCATAGAAGGACAGCGCCGAAAGCTGCGCGCCGAGGATCGCGCGTGTCGCGCCGAGGCGGCGGGCGCTCCTGTGGCATTCCTCGATGATTGCCTCCCCAAACCCCTTGCCGCGGTGATCGCGCAGGACGCAGACCCGCCCGATCTTGGCGGTCGTGCCCATGGACAGCACCCGCGCCGCGCCGATGGGATAGCCGTTGAGCGAGGCCAGAAGGTGCACGGCCTGATCATCCTTGCCATCCACCTCGTCTTTTTCCGACACGCCCTGTTCGTTGATGAAGACACTGCGCCGCATCGCCTGGCAGGCGGTGACGTTCTGGGTCTCGGCGACAGACACGCTCATGCAAAGTACTCCCTCAGGATATGGGCATAGATAGCCTTGAGGCGGTGAACGTCATCCACCGGCACCCGTTCATCCACGGCGTGCATCCGTTTGCCCACCAGCCCGCATTCGACGACCGCGCAATGATCCTTGATGAACCGCGCATCGGACGTCCCGCCCGAGGTCGACAGTACCGGTACGCGGTTCGTCTGGGCCTGAACGGCAGCCTGGACGAGCTCTGACAACGGGCCGGGCGGCGTCAGAAAGCTCTCCCCGGAGATCTTGATGTCCATTGTCACGCTCACCCCGAACGCCTCTGCGACGGCGTCCGCCTCAGACCGCAGCCAGTTCGAAATCGACGCGCCGGTATGCGCATCGTTAAAGCGAATGTTGACGGCCGCACGGCCCTCCGCGGGGATGACATTTGTGGCGGTGTTGTCCGTGCTCATCGAGACGATCGCCAGCGTGGACGGGTCGAAATGGTCGGTCCCGTCATCGAGCTGCGCAGTGGCCAGCCGGTCCAGAAGCCGCGCCAGCGCGCTGAGCGGGTTCACCGCCAGATGCGGATAGGCCGAATGTCCCTGCACGCCGCGCAAGGTAAACCACGCTGTCATGGATCCCCGGCGACCGATCTTGATCGCGTCGCCCATGGCCTCCGGGCTGGTCGGTTCGCCCACGAGGCAGTCGGTCATCGCCTCGCCCTGCGCGTCCATCCAATCGAGAAGGGCGCGGGTGCCATCGAAGGCATCGCCCTCTTCATCTCCGGTAATCGCCAGGATGATCGCGCCGTCGGGCGGCGTCTCCTGCACGTAGTCGATGGCCGCCGCCACAAAGGCCGCGACCCCGCTTTTCATGTCGGTGGAGCCGCGCCCGTAAAGATATCCGTCGTGAATTTCGGCGCCAAACGGCGGGTACGTCCAGGCGGAGGCGTCGCCCACGGGCACGACGTCCGTATGCCCGTTAAAGCCGAACGTCCGGCCGTGTCCCTTGGGCCCCCAGCGCGCGAAAAGGTTTGACACGCCGCCCCGGTCCACGCGCGTGCACGCGAAGCCGGCAGCGGCGAGGTGGTCTTGCAAAAGGCTCTGCGCGCCGCCTTCCTCTGGCGTGACGGACGCGCAGCGGACGAGGGCGGCCGTGAGGTCCACGGGGTCAATGGGAGCAGTCATGCAGCGAGCCTAGCGGACCGGGAGCCACGCTCAAGCCACCAAAATCGCCTCTGTGGATAAATCTCTGGGCAAATCATCGATTTTCGACTATTGCCAAAAGCAATGCGGGAAAACCCGCGAAAAATGAAAATGCCCGAGGCAGGGTCCGGGATCGAGCAGGTCCCATCAGCGGTAAGTCAGAGTGTGGCGCAGTGGGGCGCCCCGTATGCCGTTGCCATGTCTTTGCGGAGGGCAAGGGTGAGGCACGGGCATGGTCGCCGGCAACGAGATCAACTATGACACGAGTGCGACCGCGCTCGAGATGGCCGAGGAAATCTTCGGCGATGGTGTCACCGTCGTCGGCGCGAGCTACACTGGCGATGATAGATCTTCGGCGATTTACTCTGATCCCAACGGATATTCGACCGACGTGCTGCCGAGTTCGACCGGGGTTATCCTGTCCACTGGCCAGGCCGCGAGCTTCACCACCGAAAACCCGAACGAATCAAACGTCTCCACTAGGACTTCAACCAATACGAGTGGTGAGAACAACAACGCCGACTTCAATGCCGTGGCTGGGCAGACCACGTATGACGCGTCCTACATGGATGTCTCCTTCACCACCGAGGCGGGCTTCATCACCATGCAGTTCACCTTCGCGTCCGAGGAATACCCGGAATACACGTCCTCGATTTACAACGACGTCGTCGCTGTGTGGATAAACGGCGCCTACGTCCCCATGGTGGCGGGCGACGGAAACACCTCGGTCACCAATATCAACGAGCAGAACACGCTGAACCTCTATCAGGACAATACCGGCGACCAGTTCAACACGGAGATGGACGGCTTTACCGTCACCATGGCGCTGACGATCCCCGTGGTGCCCACGACCGATCCGAACAACCCGCAGGTGAACACGATCCGGATCGGGATTGCGGACGCCTCTGACAGCTCCTGGGATTCAAACGTCCTCATTGCCGGGGACAGCGTGCAATCTGTCCTCGTGGCCGACCACGACGAATTTACCATCGGCACGAACTTCACCAAGACTTTTGATGTCCTCGACAATGACCTGAGCGAGAATGGCGGCGTTGAGGTCACGCATATCAACGGGATCGCCGTCCAGCCGGGTGACAGCGTGACGCTGGCCACCGGGCAGACGGTCACGCTGAATGCGGATTTCACGTTCGATATCCAGTCGACCTCCGACACCGAAGAGGTGGTCTTTACCTACGCCGTCGAAGACAGCCAAGGCGTCACCGACACGGCCTTTGTCACGCTGGAGACGATCCCCTGTTTCGTGGCCGGAACGCTCATCCTGACGCCGGGTGGTGAGCGCCAGATAGATACTCTGCGGCCCGGCGATGAGGTCATCACGCACGACAATGGCCCCCAGCCCATCCGCTGGATCGGGCACCGAACGCTGGCCGCCGAGGGCAAGTTCGCTCCGATCCGGATCGAGGCCGGGGCGCTGGGCGATCACGGGCAGCTTCTGGTCTCGCCGCTGCACCGGGTCCTGATCCGGGACACCCTTTCCGAGCTGCTTTTCGGGGAACCAGAGGTCCTCGTAAGCGCCAAGCATCTGGTCAACGACCGCACGATCCGGCCCGTCGAGGGCGGGTTCGTGACCTATGTGCATTTCCTCTTCGACGCCCACCAGGTGGTGTTCTCGGAAGGGCTCGCAACCGAGAGCTTTCTGCCGGGGCCGCAGACCAACGACTGCTTTGAGGCGGCCGTCCTCGACGAAATCTGCGAGATCTTCCCGGAACTCGATCCGGCCACCGGCGCGGGATACTCGCCTGCTGCACGACTGACGCTGAAAGCCCACGAAGCCCGTCTCCTGATGCAGGGCGCGGCATGAGCTGGGTTGGGCTCGCCGACCGGGCGGGTGCTCAGTTCGATCTGACAGGATTGTCCAATCGCCCCCGCAGGCGGCCCGAGCGTGTGCGCGAGAGCGCCGGGGCACTGGCCACGCGCGGGACCCTGATGCTTGAGGCCGACGTGGCCCAGTTCACCATTCCGCGCTTGTTGATCGACCACGGCCTCGGGGCGAGCTTTGGTCTCGCCATCGGTTTCGGAGAGACCGACAGCCTGGAATTCGCACTGTCCATCGGTGATGCCGACTGGGTGGAGAGCCTGCCCCTGCGCATCACTGACGAACTTCAGACGGTCCGCATGACCTATGCCTGGGACGCGGCGAGCCGGGCGGCGGTGCTCAGCATCTTTCAGCCCCGCTCACAGCATCTCGCGCAGGTTATCTTGCCCGCGCCGCGACCGATCCCGCTCGCGGCTTTGCGCAGCCTGATCCACGAGGCGCCGGAGATGTGCCGGGCTGGCGACATCGGCTTTGTGGCCCTGTCGCGCGCGTTCGAGCCTGCCGGCGCGATGCCGGGTCTGGCCCGCAATACCCAGTTCATGACGCCCTCCGGTCTGCGTTTCGTCTCAGAAATCGACAGGGGTGACGCCGTTATCGATGTCGAAGGCAGGCCCCAGCGGGTCCTGTCCGCCGCGCGCCGCACCCTGCCGGCCCGGGGCTCCTTCACGCCCTACCGTCTGCGCGCGCCCTATCTGGGTCTGGCGCGCGACCTCATCTCCAGCGGGGAGAGCCTGATCGAGCTTCAGGGTTCGGACGTCGAATACCTCCTCGGGGTGGAGCGGGTGCTGGCGCACGCCTCCCAGGTGGGAGAGCGCGACTTTGCCGGGAGCGCCGCAGATCAGACGACCGTGACCTACTACCAGCTTCTGCTGGAGCGCCCGGTGCTGGTGGATGCAAGCATCGGTGTCCTGAGCCTGAACCTCGGGGCCGCGTCGCCCACGGGCATCGCCGCGGCGACGACGCTTTGGGCCGATGCGGGTCCCGTGTTGCGCGGCCACGACCCGCAGCCCTTCCCGGTGGCACGCTCCTACGAGGTCGTGACGCTCAATGCCTCGCGGGCGGCCTAGTCCCCAAAGAACGGCGTGACCTGTGCGACAATGACGGCGTTCTCGGCCCGTGCCCGATCCATGAGGGCGCGTTCCTCGTCCGGGATATCGTGACCCTCGGCAAGTCTCTCCTCCAGCGTGCCGTAGCCTGACACATCCAGCGGGGCCATGTCCGCCTGTTTGAGGATCGCGACCGTTTCGCGCACGGCCTCAGCCTCGTCGACGCCCGATGCGTAGATCATCAGGGCCGCCCCCGTGGCCGTCTCGGGCAGGCCATCACCGGATTTGCGACCGACCTCGACCAGGAGGGTATAGACGTGGTGCGGCCGCTTTGGTGTGTTCATGTGTCTTTCCTCGCGGAGACCGGCGCGTGCGGCAAGCGATGGATGCCTCCGGCGGAAGTACGGGGGCACAAAGAAGGCGGGCGCGTCGCCCTGATGGCAGTCACTTGCGCAACTGGCGGCCCACCCAGATGAGGCCCGCGGCCCCGGCGCAGGCCACGACGAATTGCGGGACGAGGTTGGTCTCGGCATAGATGCCCACCCTGCCGAGGATCCAGTTCAGCACCGCGGCGCCGATCACGCCGAGCAGGATGTTGGCGATGAGGCCGGTATCGGCCTTCATGAAGGCCGAGGCGGCCCAGCCTGCAAGACCGCCGACGATGATCGAAAGGATGAAGCCAAGGCCCATGGCGTGTGCCCCCCTAGTCCCGCAGAAGATCGTTGATCGCGGTCTTGGAGCGCGTCTTCTCGTCCACGCGCTTTACGATGACCGCGCAGTAGAGCGAAATATCGTTTTTCGAGGGCATGGAGCCTGCCACGACGACCGAATAGGGCGGGACTTCGCCATAGGTAACGGTGCCGGTCTCGCGGTCCACGATCTTGGTGGATTTGCCGATGAAGACGCCCATGCCGAGGACGCTGCCCTCCCGGACGATGCAGCCTTCGACGACCTCCGAGCGCGCACCGATAAAGCAATTGTCCTCGATAATCGTGGGGCCGGCCTGCATGGGCTCGAGGACGCCGCCGATGCCCACGCCACCTGACAGGTGGACGTTCTTGCCGATCTGCGCGCAGGAGCCCACGGTGGCCCAGGTGTCGACCATGGTGCCGCTATCGACATAGGCGCCGAGGTTGACGAAGGACGGCATGAGAACGACGCCCGGCGCGATGTAGGCGGACTTGCGCACGACGCAGTTCGGCACCGCGCGGAAGCCCGCGTCGCGCCACTGGGTGTCGTCCCATCCGGCCCACTTGCTGTCGACCTTGTCCCACCAGGACCCGCCCTGCGCGGAGCCGGATTGCTGTTCCATGTCTTTCAGTCGGAACCCGAGGAGAACGGCCTTTTTGGCCCATTGGTTGACGTGCCAGTCACCGCTCTCCCGCTTTTCGGCCACGCGCAGCTTTCCGCCGTCCAGGGCGTTCAGCGTCGTCTCAATGGCCTCCCGGGTCTCGCCGGTGGTGGCGGGCGTGATCGTGTCGCGTGCCTCCCACGCGGCCTCGATCGCGGTCTCAAGCTCAGCGTTGGACATGGGTCCCCCTCCTTCTGCGTCGCGCGGCATGTAGCGCGGGTGCGGGTCAAGGGAAAGCGCTACTGACGCGACGGCTCTGCGATGGATTGCACGTCATCTGCGTCCTCGAGTCCCTCGTTAAAAAGTGTCTCGAGCTTTTCGTTGAAGGCCGCGAGCGGCATGGACGTGTCGAGGCCGTTGAGCTTTTGGATGTCCACGAGGACGTGCTTGCGGCCCTTCTGGCGGCCGATGAAGGTGTAAAAGAGGTCGAATTTCTGCGGCTCATGGGGGCTTAGCCCGCGGATCCGGATGAGGACGATGGGGATGTCTCCCATGGCTTTCAGCGTCTCGTAGGCGCCGGAAAAGTGCGGTTCGATCCTCTCGAGTTTCTGCTGTTTGATCCGACCGCCGGGGTAGAGGAGGACCATGTTTCCGTTCTCGATCACACGGCGCATGGTGTGGAGCGCGGTTTCCTTCTGCTTGGCGCGCCGCTCTGGCGACCACGTCTTGGGCGAGGACATAGGCACGCATCCCGCGATCATGAGTGGGAACCACTGGAGCGGGCTGTAATACTCACTATAGAGCACCGCCGGGCGCACGCGGCGCGTCGGGTAGAGCATGCAGGCGATCATGGGGCCGTCATGGCGGGAGCCGTGAGAGCAGAGGATCAGGCCGCCGGGCAAGTCCTGCAGGACGGATTTGTCCGCGATGGAGACATTGAAGAAGAGACCGTAATAGCTCCGCAACAGGATGAAGAAGAAATGCCTTATCCAACGGCCCAGCGTGGCGTCGGCGAAGCGGCGCAAGCTCTTCATTGTCGTCCTCCCTCGCGTCCTTGATACCAGCAAGCCTGCCGCTGCATACGATTTTCTTTGTCCTCGGGCCCCGGGGCCGTACACAGGCGGCGAGCCGGAAGAAGGCAGGGAGAGCAGACAATGAAAGACGACAACCACACCGTGTTCCGGCGATCGCACAAGGACCGGGAGCTTGCAAAGCAGGTGCCCGATACCGAACAGACGCGGTCCCCCGCCTACGCGCTGGCCTTTGCCGATGACGCCTTTCTGTGCCGGGAGGAATTGCGGCCCGTGCGGCTGCAGCTCGAGCTATTGAAGCCCGAGATGCTGATGGACGAGGCGCGTGTCGAAAGCACGATCGTCATGTTCGGCGGCGCGCGCATCCCCGAGCCGGCGAAGAAGGATCAGGCGCGCACGGCGACGCTGGCGGGGCTGTCGGAACAATACGACGAGGCGCGCACCTTCGCCCGCCTGATGACCGAAAAGTCCATGGCCACCGGCGGGCGTGAGAACGTCATCGTCACCGGCGGCGGGCCCGGCGTGATGGAGGCAGGCAACCGTGGCGCCGCTGATGCGGGCGGGCGGTCCATCGGTCTCAACATCGTTTTGCCGCACGAGCAGGCGCCCAACGCCTATGTGACGCCAGAGCTGTGCTTCAACTTTCATTACTTTGCGATCCGCAAGATGCACTTTCTCATGCGGGCGCGGGCAATCTGCGTGTTTCCGGGCGGGTTCGGAACTCTCGATGAGCTGTTCGAGACGCTGACGCTGATCCAGACCAAGCGGATGGACCCTGTGCCGGTTCTCCTGTTCGGTCGCGCGTTCTGGGAGCAAATCGTCAATTGGGAGGCGCTCGCGGATGCCGGGACGATCTCTGATGGGGATCTCGACCTCTTCCGTTTTGTCGAAACCGCCGAGGAGGCGATTGCGGCCCTCGACATGTAAGCTCGGAACTCTCGCTGCAGTGCCGCGTTACCTTGCCCTAGCTTTAAGGAGCACAGGATATGGCACGCAAACATACCAACGGTTCGGACGCAGAGACCAACATCGCTGACGTCGCTGGACAGATCGAGACCCTGAAAGCAGACATCGCGGAGCTGACCGAAGCGCTTGGCGGGATTGCCGAGAGCAAGGCAGCGCAGGCCCGGCAGGACGTGCGCCAGGCGGGTGCATCGGCGCGGGACCGTGCCACGGACCTCGGCCGTGCCGCGCAGGAGCAAGCCATGGAGGGTGCTGCAGCCCTCTCTCAGACGGCCCGCCAGAACCCTACGGCGACGCTCGGCCTCGTGGCCGCAGCGGGCTTTGCCCTCGGCTTTCTCATGGCCCGAAAGTGAGAGCCCCGTTTGATGACCTGGCCCGCCGGGGCGCGGCGGGCGTGCTTGGCGCGCTCGCCGGCCTCGTTGGGGCAGGGTTCCTGACTTCCGTGGGGTACAGGGCGCTTGCCGTCCAGTATGACGCCATGATCGCCGGGCTCGTTTTCGGGCTGGGTTACATTGCGCTTGGTGCTGGGCTGTGGGTCTTTGCCGCGCGGTCAACGGTGACAAAGGAGCCGGGCCATCCGGCCTCCGAGCCCGGGATCACAGATGTTCTGGCCGTCTTTGTCGATGGGCTTGAGAAGGGAAAGCGCGCCCGGCGTTCCTAGCCCGCGAAGGTGCTGCCCGAGGTCGGGCCGCGCCGCATCAAGAGGCGCTCAACCGCCCACCTCACTCAACGCGCAGATAAGCTTGCCATGGGGCAGCGTGACCAGGTTGCCTGACTTGATCGTAAATCCCTTGAGGCCCAAGCGATGGTGCAGGTCCGCACGGTTTCGCGCCCCCCGAAAGTCCGCCGCCAAAAGACCGCTGAGGGAGGCGATCACCATCGGATTGGCCTCTGGTAAAAGGGATGGGCGTGACATGGCAGCCTCCTGTGACAGCGCAACAGGGGCAGCTTTCCCGAAAACCTTCGCGATTTCGTTAACGGGCTAGAGCTTGTCGGCGACGACCATCACCCAGATCAGACCACGCCCCTTGCGAATGGCCGCGACACCGATGTGGCGTCCCTTTTGGTTGAGGAGCGTGCGGTTGTGCCCCGGCGAGCCCTGCCACGCGGTGACGACCTCTCGCGCCGATTTCTGGCCGCTCGCGATGTTTTCGCCCACATAGCGCCAGCGGTAGCCCGCTTTCGTCACACGGTCGCCCACGCGGCTCCCGTTTGTGCCGGAATGGGAAAACGTGCCGGACCGGTAGAGGTCACAGGCATGGGCAAACGCCGCTTGGGTGAGGTCCCGGTTCGCCCGCACGGCGCCACGACCATAATCTGCGCGGTAGGCGTTCGTTGCGGTGATGACATCGCGCGCCGCAGCCGGGTCCTGCGTGCAGGCAAGGGCGGGCGCCGAAAGCAGCGCAAGGAGTATGAGGCTAAGCCGAAACACCCGTCTCTTGTGCAATCTCTTTGCGGGATTTTCGGGCCCGTTCTGTGGCAGATTTAAGTTGCCCGCAGGCGGCCATGATATCTTCACCCCGCGGCGTGCGGATGGGAGAGGCGTATCCTGCCTTGTAGACGATGTCGGCGAAGGCCTCGATGCGGGACCAATCCGACCTCTCGTAGGGCGACCCGGGCCACGGGTTGAACGGAATGAGGTTCACCTTGGCCGGGATCCCCTTGATGAGCTTCACGAGCCGGTGCGCGTCCGCGTTGCTGTCATTGACGTCCTTGAGCATCACGTACTCAAACGTGATCCGCTCGCTGTTCGACAACCGTGGATACTCCTTCAGCGCTGCGAGAAGCGTCGCGATGTTCCATTTCCTGTTGATCGGCACGAGGACATTGCGGACCTCGTCCGTAGTGGCATGGAACGACACGGCGAGCTGGCAGCCGATTTCTTCGGCTGTCTTGGCGATCTCAGGCACGACCCCCGATGTAGACAGCGTGATGCGACGGCGGCTCAGGCTGATGCCTTCGGGGTCCATCGCGATCTTCATCGCGTTCCTGACCTCGGTGAAGTTGTAAAGCGGCTCCCCCATGCCCATGAGGACGATGTTCGACAGAAGCCGCGTTTCGTCCTTGGGCTCCCCGGGTACGGGCCATTCGCCCAGATCGTCGCGCGCCACCATGATCTGGCCCACGATTTCCCCGGCCGAGAGGTTGCGCACCAGCTTTTGCGTGCCGGTATGGCAGAACGTGCAGGTCAGCGTGCAGCCCACCTGAGACGAGATGCACAGCGTCCCGCGATCCGCCTCGGGGATGTAGACGACCTCCACCTCATGCCCCCCCGCGATCCGAACGAGGTACTTGCGCGTCCCGTCGTCCGAGACCTGGCGCGAGACGACCTCTGGCACGGCGATCTCGAAATGCTCGGCGAGCTGCGCGCGGTAGGCCTTGGCGAGGTTCGTCATCTCGCTGAAATCGCGGCGGCCCCACTGGTAGATCCACTGCCAGATCTGCCCCGTGCGCATCTTGGCCTGCTTCTCCGGCGTGCCCATCTCGATGAGCGCGTCACGGAGTTCTGCGCGGGTCAGCCCCACGAGGTTCCTGCGCTCGCCGTCAGGGCGCTTGCGCGGAATGGTCAGGTAGTCCTTCACGAGAGGTTCTGTCACGGATCTGGCTTTCGGCTGGTCAGCCGTGGATATAGCGACGGGAGCAGGCTGTGAAAAGGGTGCCGCGTCAGCTGCTGCAGCGCTGGTCGGCGTCCTCGACGGCAGCCGTGAAGCCCAGCAGGCTGAACGTGTCCTTCGTCGTCGTCCCGCGCGAGGATCGCGCCGTGGCGATGGCCTGCGATCCACGCTTCATCGCCGTGACGATCTTGGCGTCTTCTGCGGGCGAGGCAGCCCAGGCCCATTCGCCCTCGGTAAAGAGTTCGAACTCTGTCCCGTCGATATTGAGGTTGACGGTGGAGCCGGACGCAAACGGATAGCCGCCCGTGAAATTCAGCTGTCCCGACACGCCTGCCGACGGACGATAGAAGACCATGAGCAGGATCTCCCCGCGGTTGACGGCCACGACGCGGCCGTCACGTGTGTTCACGGTCTCTTTCGGGGCAGTCACGCCCCAGCACTCCGTCGGATCGGCAGCGGTGAAGACACTCCAATCGGTCTTCGCAGCCACCCGGTTGGTGCTGGCCTCCTGCGCGGCGGTCATGCTGCCAAGGGCGGTGGCAGTCAAAAGAGCGGTGACGTAAACAGACTGGCGGATCATTGTGTAGCCTCACGGGGTTGCGGGCGCTGACATGGTTGGGCCCGGCACTTTCTTGCTCGTTTGAGGGTGGTGTAGCGCAGGACACCCGCGCGAGAAAACCCTCAGAGGCCCTGAAGGCGGCTCACATTCGCGAAATCTTGCCGGGAAGGGAGGCAAAATGGATCAAGGCGCACCCATGGTCGAGGTCTGGAGGGGCGACAGGCTGGAAAGTCAGCACTGGGGCCACGCCGTAATCTGCAGCGACAGCGGCATCGTCGAGGCCTGGGGCCAACCGGGGCTGACCATCTATCCGCGCTCCTCCTGCAAGATGATCCAGGCGCTACCCCTGGTGACGTCCGGGGCGGCCGACCGGTTGGGCGCCGACCGCCTCGCGCTTGCTTGCGCGTCCCACCAGGGTGCCGCTGTCCACCGCGAAAAGGTCACAGAGTGGCTCGGGGATCTCGGGCTTGGCGCTGACGCCCTGCGCTGCGGTGTTCAAGGCCCGAGTGACGTCGCGGAGCGTGACAGGCTGATCCACGCCAAGGAAGGGCCCTGCCAGATCCACAACAACTGCTCGGGCAAGCATACCGGGTTTCTGGCGCTTGCCAGCCATCTCGGGGCGGGGCCGGAATATCTGGAGATCGACCACCCCGTGCAGAGGGCCGCGCGGGCTGCGTTCGAGGAGGCCACCGGGGAGGCAAGCCCCGGATGGGCGATTGACGGCTGCTCCGCCCCAAACTTCGCCACGACGGTTCATGGGCTGGCCCGGGCCATGGCGCACTTTGCAACGGCGCATAAGCGGACAGGGGCTGACGCGGTGGCCATGGTGCGGCTGCGCGAGGCGATGATGATGCACCCGGATCTCGTGGCAGGCGAGACCCGCGCCTGCACCGAGCTCATGCGCGCCTGCCCGGGCGTGGCCCTCAAGACCGGGGCCGAAGGCGTCTTCACAGCGATCTTGCCGACCCAGGGCCTCGGTATCGCGCTCAAGATCACGGATGGTGCGACACGTGCAAGCGAGGCGGCGATTGCTGCGCTCCTGGTGCGTCTCGGTGTGCTGGACGCGGCCCACCCTGCCGCCCAGAAGCGCCTTGGTCCAATCAGCAATTGGCGGGGGCTCGTTACCGGGCGTATCGCTGCGGCTGCGGCGCTGACGTAAGAGGTCGGAAGCGAGGGGCCAGCCCCTCGCGCTCCCCGAAGTACAAAGCACAAAGAAAACGGGGTGTTAAGAAACGGGGCAAGAGAGGCATGGGGAGGACGCTCTCGTTTTCTTTGTGCCCCGTACTTCCCCCGGAGGGTCGGTGATTGCAGTCAAGGAAGTGCGCTTGATGGGCGATAAGAATGCCTGCCGCGAGCACCCCGCCGCGCCCCCGATGGCCGAACGCGAAGTGTGAGGGGAGGCGGGCGCGCTCCCTCATTGAGCTCGGGTCATGCGGCGGTGTGCTAGCGGTTGACCACGCGCAAGCCCTGATCGCGGGGATGCTGGTGGCCCACGCGGGCAGACGCGAATTTTCGGATGGGTTCGACCTCCGGCACGGTGCGCTCTGGCTTGGCGCGCTCCCATTGCTCTGTCCGGCCCGGTTGCAGGGCTTGCCAGTGGTCGCGGGCGAGGCCGACTTCGCTCAGGTCCGGTTTTTCGCCCATGCCCGGCGTCAGGCGGTGGCGCAGGAAGGCCAGCGGGTGCTTCCTCAGCGTCAGTCGCATGGCGACGTAATCCTCCACCACCTCTTCCCCTTCGGTCATCTGCGGCAGGCCGGGCGCGGCCTCCACGATGGCCTCGTCGCCCGTTTCATGGGCAAAGAGCGGCGGGGGCTTCGTTCCCACCAGCGCCTTCGCTTCCCAAAGTGCTTCCCTGCGCGTGAGGCCCAGCGCGTGGAAGGCATCGGCTTCGGCGAGCGCCTTCACGGCAGCGGGGATGATGCCCGCCCGCCGCCAGACGTCGCGCACCTCCTGGTACCCATTCCCGCGCGCGGCGACGATCCAGACGGCGTCCTCCTCCGCCATGCCCTTGAGTTGCCGGAAGCCCAGCCGGATCGCCAGCGACCCGTCCATCTGGGGCTCCATGATATTGTCCCAGTCGCTCGCATTCACGCAGACCGGCAGCACAATCACCCCGTGTTCGCGCGCGTCGCGCACGATCTGCGCCGGGGCGTAAAAGCCCATGGGTTGCGAGTTCAGCAGCGCGCAGGCGAAAATGCCGGGGTGATGCCGCTTCATCCAGGCGGACACATAGACAAGGAGCGCGAAGGAGGCCGCGTGGCTCTCCGGGAAGCCGTAGCTCCCGAACCCTTCGATCTGGCTGAAACAGCGCTGCGAAAAGTCGTCGTCATAGCCATTTTCGCGCATGCCTTTGAGGAACCGCGTCTTCAGCGCCGACACGTTCCCGTGCTTTTTGAAAGTGGCCAGCGCCCGGCGCAGGCGGTCGGCCTCCTCCGGCGAAAAGCCCGCGCCCACGATGGCGATCTGCATCGCCTGTTCCTGAAAGAGCGGCACGCCCAGCGTCTTGCCCAGCACCCGGCCAAGCTCATCCGAGGGGAAGGAGATCTCTTCCTCGCCGTTCCTGCGTCGGATGAACGGGTGGACCATATCGCCCTGAATGGGCCCGGGCCGGATGATGGCCACCTGGATCACCAGGTCATAGAATTTCTGCGGTCGCATCCGGGGCAGGAAGTTCATCTGCGCGCGGCTCTCCACCTGAAAGACGCCGAGAGAATCGGATTTGCAGAGCATGTCATAGGTGGGCTTGTCGTCCTCGGGCACGGTGGCGAGCGTCAGCCGCTCCCCGTGGTGGTTTTCGATGAGGTCAAAGGCCTTGCGGATGCAGCTCAGCATCCCGAGGGCCAGGATGTCGACCTTGAGGATGCCGAGCGAATCGATGTCGTCCTTGTCCCAGCAGATGACGGTGCGGTCCTCCATCGTGGCATTCTCAATGGGGACGAGTTCATCCAGCCGCCCTTCGGTGACGATGAAGCCGCCCACGTGCTGCGAGAGGTGGCGCGGAAAGCCGATGATCTCGTAGATCAGCGTGAGGGTCTGGATCAGATGCTGGTCGGTCGGATCGAGGCCGATCTCGCGCATCCGCTCAGCCTCGAGCCCGGTGGCTGAGAAGAACCCCCAGAGCTGGGAGGACATGGCCGTGATCGTGTCTTCGCTGAGCCCCATGGCCGTCCCCACCTCACGCACAGCGCGCTTGCCGCGGTAGTGGATAACGGTCGCGCAGAGGCCCGCGCGGTGGCGGCCATAACGCTCGTAGATGTGCTGGATGACCTCCTCCCGGCGCTCGTGTTCGAAATCGACGTCGATGTCGGGGGGCTCGTTACGCGCCTCGGAGACGAAGCGTTCGAAGACCATGGTGCCGAGTTCGGGAGAAACGGACGTGACGCCGAGACAGTAGCAGACAACGGAGTTAGCAGCGCTGCCGCGTCCCTGACAGAGGATCCCCTGGGATCTCGCGAAAGAGACGATGTCGTGAACGGTGAGGAAGTAGGGATCGTATTTCAGCTTCGCGATGAGCGCGAGCTCGTGCTCCAGAAGGTCGATGACCCGCTGCTTGGCACCTTGCGGGTAACGCCATTTGAGCCCCTCATAGGCCATCCGGCGCAGCCGCCCGGACGGCTCCTCCCCGCCGAGGATCTCCTTGGGATACTCATAGCGCAGTTCTTCCAGCGAGAACGTATGCTGAGCAGCGAGGCGTGCGGCGTTCTCAATGGCCTGTGGGTAGTCTGCAAAGATGCGGCGCATTTCCGGCTCTGAACGCAGGCGCTGTTCTGCATTGGCCTGCGCGTCGCGGCCCAGGTGATCGACTCTTGTGCCGAGCCGGATGGCGGAGAGGACATCCGTGAGCTTGCGCCGTCGCCCATGATGCATGACCGGCAGCGCGGAGGCCACGACTGGCAGGCCTAGCGAAGCAGCGAGGCGTGTGTGGGCCCGAAATCGTGCCGGATCCCGCCCGTCGTAGCGGGGGGCGAGAATGATGTGGCATTGCCCGGGAAGGCGGCGGGTCAGGCGCCGCACGTCTTGATGCCACCTGCTCCCGCCGCGCTGTTGGGGAGTACCCTGCGGCACGTGGAGTAGGAGCGTCAGGCCCTGCGCGAAATCCTCAAGATCGGAGAGGCCGAGGGTGCAGCTGCCCTTCTCCGCCCGGAGTCGGCCGGTGGAGATCAGGCGCGTGAGGTTGCCCCAGCCTTGCCGGTGACGGGGCAGCGCGGTGAGTGTCAGACCCTCCTCCAGCACGATCCTAGCCGCGGGGATCAGGCGCGGGGCATTGAGAATATCGGCGCTCGGCGGCTTCGGGATATGCGGCGGGCAGGGTGGGCCGATGGGGCCGTCCATGCCGTCAGCCTCCCGCCTCAGGCGGACGTTTCGGGCGATTTCCTTGGCCTCGGTATGGGCGCGTACGATGCCCGCGACGCTGTTCTCGTCCGCGATGGCGAGGGCGGGTTGTCCAAGCAGCGCAGCACGGCGCATGTATTCCTCCGGGTGCGAGCCTCCTGTGAGGAAGGTGAAGTTCGATGTGGCCGAGAGCTCGGCGAAGGGGCGTGTATCGGGCAGTGCGGTCATGAAGTGGCAGCTCCGTGAACGACTCGGAAGTCTATTTGTTCATATTTTGTTCCATATTTCCAGCCCCGTACATCTGGCGAGGTCGGATGAGTATTTTTGAACGAAAGAAAAGCAGGTCTTAACCCCTGATTAACCCCGCTCTGACAGCCTGATCCCGCGGTACAGGCGGGAGCGCCGATGGCCGTAACGTGAGAAAGGCGACGTCTGGCAACGCGCCTGGGCGTCACCGGGGGAGGTGTGTCATAGCCCTCCCCTTTCTTTCGTTCACAAAAACTCCGGAGAGCGCGAGAGGCAGAGCCTCTCGCATACGCCGCGAGGCGGATACATGCTCACATGCGTTGAAGCCGTGGCGTAAACTCCGCAAGGACGGCTTCGTAGACCGCGCGCTTGAATGGCACAATTGCCCCTGGCACGTCCTGGGCATCAATCCACTTCCACGCAGAGAACTCCGGATCGGCGGTGTCGATATTCACGTCTTCATCCCGCCCCAAAAAGCGCATCAGGAAGTACTTCTGCTCCTGCCCCCGCCAGCGCCCTTTCCAGAGCTTGGTCACAAGCTCCAGCGGCAGATCGTAGCGCACCCAACTGGAGGTTTCGCCAATGACCTCCACAAGGTGCGGGCCGACGCCGGTCTCCTCTTCCAGTTCTCGCAAGGCGGCATCACGTGGGCTCTCGCCCTGATCAATTCCACCTTGCGGCATTTGCCATGCGGGCCCGGGATTATCCCGCCGTTGCCCCACAAACACACGCCCTTCCGCGTTCACTAGCATCACCCCCACATTGCGGCGGTAGGGCAATTTCTCAATTTCGTCAGGTGTCACACATGGCCTCCCAAGGCGCGGTGGGTTCCCGCGCGCAGCGCGCCACCGATGGCCCAAGCGCGTAGCGCGCAGGGGGGAGGCGGGCGGGCACCCTGTTGAAAGAGGGGCGCAAAGCCCGCCTGCCGCTCTATTGCTGCAACGCGTTCAGGCCCTTGAGGATGTCGATGGCATAGGCCAGCTGGTAGTCTTCTTCGCGCAGTTCGGCCGTCGCTTCCGCAATCGCGCGCTCTTCCTCGATCTGGCGGCGCTGGTCCTCCGTGAGGCTGTCATTGTCGAGCGATCCGCGGAGGTCCGCCTCGGAGCGGGTACCGCGTGCGGCCTCCTCCTCTTCCGTCGCCGCTGCACGGCGGGGCTGTTCCACGATGATATCGGGAGAGATGCCCAGAGCCTGGATCGAGCGGCCAGACGGCGTGTAGTAGCGCGCTGTCGTCAGGCGCATGGCTCCGGACCCGCGCAGTGGCATGATCGACTGCACCGACCCTTTACCAAAGCTCTTTGTCCCAACAACGATGGCGCGCTGATGATCCTGGAGCGCCCCTGCGACGATCTCAGATGCTGACGCAGAACCACCGTTGATCAGAACGACAATCGGCAGACCTTCAGCCAAATCATCGGGTGTCGCGTTGAAACGCTCCGCATCCTGTGGTTCGCGGCCACGGGTGCTCACGATCTCCCCAGCCGTCAGGAACGCGTCTGAAACGCGCACGGCGGCCGTCAGGAGGCCGCCCGGGTTATTGCGCAGGTCGATCACGACGCCGGAGACGTTTTCCTTCCCGCCTGCGTCCTCGAACTGATCGATGAGACCTTCCCGCAGGTTGGGGTATGTCTGGTCGTTAAACGTCGAGACGCGGAGGACGACCGCCTCCCCTTCGCGGCGCGTGCGCACAGCTGTCAGGCGGATGGTGTCGCGGATAATCGTGATGTCGAAGGGCTCGTCCTCGCCCTCGCGAACAACCGTGATGATTATCTCGGAGCCCACCGGGCCGCGCATCATCTCCACGGCCTCATCGAGCGTCAAACCAAGCAGTCCTTCGCCGTCGACATGGGTTATGAAATCGCCGGCTTCGACACCCGCCTGATCGGCAGGTGTGCCGTCCATGGGCGCCACGACCTTCACGAAGCCCTCTTCTTGCGTCACTTCGATGCCCAGGCCGCCGAATTCGCCGCGAGTCTGAATACGCATGGCCGCAGCATCGTCGGGCGAGAGGTAGGAGGAATGCGGGTCAAGCGATGTGAGCATGCCATCGATGGCGGCCTCGATCAGCTCTTCGGCTTCGACCTCTTCCACATATTGCGCACGAATGCGCTGAAAGATGTCGCCAAAGAGGTCGAGCTGTTCGTAGACGCTCGATTGCTCCTCGGCCTGCTGGGCAAGAAGGGGCCCGGCGACCTGAGTGGTCGTCAGACCGCCCGCGAGCACTCCGATCCCGGCAGCAAGGATGAATTTCCGCATCGTCAGTTCCTCTCCATCGCGAACCATTCCTCCGGATCCGCGGTTTCTTTGTTATGTCGGACTTCGATATAGAGCGTCTCAGACCGGTTTGTCGAAGACGTTCCGGCCTCAGCGTTCCCAGTATCCCCCATGAGGCCGACGGGCGCGCCCGTGTTCACGACCGCGCCGACAGGAACGTAGACCTCTGCAAGGCCGGCCAAAACCACCAAAACGTCGCGGGCGGGCTCAAGGATAATCACATTTCCGTAGTCGAGGAGCGGGCCCTGAAAGCGCACGGTGCCTGCAGCTGGTGCGGTGACGAGTGCCTCGGGCCGCGTGGCGAGGATGAGCCCCGGCCGCGCGATCCCTGCGGCATCTGCTTCTTTGAAACGACGCAGAACCGTGCCGCGTACGGGCAATGAAAGCGCCCCGCGAAGCCGCGCGGCCGTGGGCAACTCCACCTCCGGTTCTGCCACCGCGATGTCAGTGAGGCCGCTCGCAAATGCATCCAGCGTCTCGGAGGCGGCGATGAGAACGGCTGTCTTCACAGGGTCTTCGGTAAAGCGCTGTGGGAGCGGCTCGCGATCAGCGATGGCTGTGGCGAGCGCCGTCCGCGCGTCTTGCACGCCGGTAAGGCCCGAGCGCAGCCGTTCGGCGGCGTCTTCCTGGAGCTGGCGAAGGGTGGCGACGGCCTCAAGATCAGAACGGAGCGCCAGGACCTCCGCTTGAAGGGCCGGTGTCACATCGGCCAGCATCATGCCCGACCGGGCTGCGCCTTCGGGTCCTTCAGGATGCAAAAGGAGCTGTGGTGTGGGGCGGTGTCCGATGACCTGAAGCACACCGATCAGGCGGGCCACCTCCGCCTCTTTTGCGGCAAGGCCGGTAGCCAGTCTTTCTTCAGCCTGCACGGCTTTCCGCAGGCTGCTCCGTATGGCGGTGAGCCCGTCTTCAAATCCGTGCACCACTTTGGTTAGGGCGCTGACGCGGTCCCGCGCGGATTCGGCTTCTGACAATGCAGTCCATGCGGCCTCTAACTCCGCCATGGAGGCGCGCGCCTCCGCAGCGGGATCGGCGGCGGCAGGCGCAGCTAAGAAGATCAGAAGGAAGAAAAGTCGTTTCATGTATCCGTAGGGTGCGTATCACGCACCATTCTGCAAGAGGGAGATGCCCGCCATTTCTGGGGGTTTGCCGAGGTCCATGAGCTCAAGAAGCGTCGGAGCAAGGTCAGCGAGACGTCCGTCGCGGACCTGGGCATTTGACGGGCCGCCAAAGAGGATCACCGGCACGGGGTTCAGGGTATGTGCTGTGTGGGGTCCGCCGGTTTCGGGATCGACC
>JBCDGS010000039.1:0-28850 GCA_038751055.1 Pseudomonadota bacterium
ACGATCTCGTGATCGGCGTCGATGGCCTGGTAGACATTGGCGAGCGTCTGCGCCTCGACGCCCTGGGTGCTGTCGACGACGAGGAGGGAGCCTTCGACCGCTCGCATGGAGCGGCTGACCTCGTAGGCGAAATCCACGTGGCCGGGCGTGTCGATGAGGTTAAGGACATAGGCCTCCCCGTCCCGCGCGGTGTAGTCGATGCGCACAGTGTTGGCCTTGATCGTGATCCCCCGCTCCCGCTCGATATCCATGGCGTCGAGGAGCTGCTCCTTCATGTCCCGCTCCGCGACCGTGTTGGTGGACTGGATCAGGCGGTCAGCGAGCGTCGATTTCCCGTGGTCGATATGAGCGACGATAGAGAAATTGCGAATATTTTTCAGCGGGGTCATAAGCATGGGTATGTAAGCGATATGGGGAAGCGTCAATGGCTGCAGGGGGCGACAGTTTCCGCGAATGCAAGAGCCTCGCTGAAGCTGCAAACCGCTTAGTCTCCGACCAGTTGCGCTCTCGTGCTACGATTTGGAGCGCCGACTTCACGACAACAAGGTTCAATTTCACTCAGCCAAGCGAAAGGCGCATCTTCGTTGAGTTCGCTTGCCCTCGCAGACATGCGAACCCTTCAAATCTCGAAGAACTCCAGCTGAGGTTGCCGGACCACGACAGCATTGCACTATTTGCCGACACTTTCACTTCAATCGGTCCGCCTGATGGCGACGTAGTAGTCAGAGCGACGCCAGCACGATCCTTGATCTCGCTCGGGACAGGTGGAGACATAGCACGGCTTGAAGGACAATTTGGCAGCTACGGTGGACGGGATATGAAAGTAGACGAACTCTATTCGTCCTCAATCGGCGACCTGAAAATCACTTGCGTCGACACAGCTAACTCTGGTGGAGCAGCTTCGGACGCACCCTTTCACCTTGAGTTAGCAAAGCCTCAACCGCCCCTAGCTGCCATTCAGCACCTAAATGCGTTTTCCTCGATTGCGAGACTTGCCCGCGGCCATCATTGCGGAAGTGGCAATATTGTTGGCTACTCGCCATCCGGTTACGTCTCTCATGTCTGTCTTGGCTTTCACAAAGTAGATGACCCTAGCGGGCCGTGTCCAAATTGGGCAACGTTTTTAGCATCAAACGAAATAGATCAGGCATTCCGCGGGCTCCTATATCTAGACGAAAAGGATCGCCAAGCATTTGACCTTGCGACTGAATTTTATCGAGCAGCTACAGTTGTGCGTTGCGCAGGGTCTTTAGAGATCGCGATCGTAGCCGCACAAGCGACGCTCGAGTATCTCGTTCAGTTTGTGCTTATTGGAAAGGCTGGCTGGTCCAAGACCAAACTTGCAAACCAAAAATTCAGTACCAAACTTCGTGCTGCCGCTGAGTTCATTGGTTTTTCTGAAGGTCCTCTGGAAGGGTGTACCGAGCTAGAAACTTGGGGCAAGCGGTTCACGGATGCCGACGGCTATCAGTTATTGACTAAGGTGCGAAACGGCATTGTGCACCCGCCGCGACCGAATGGACTTGGCGCAAGTGAGTTAGTGCAATCA
This sequence comes from Pseudomonadota bacterium, assembly GCA_038751055.1. Lineage (GTDB taxonomy): Bacteria > Pseudomonadota > Alphaproteobacteria > Rhodobacterales > Rhodobacteraceae > Shimia_B. The sequence continues at coordinate 1,550 of JBCDGS010000039.1, forward strand.
TGGGAAGCTCTGATGTTCATCGCAGAGCTATTTATGTTCTTTGTTGTTGATGTTCGCGGTCAAATGGCTGACCGACGACAAACTCGAAGGTTCTGGGGCAATTCAATAGATATCCCTTTACCCTAGAACCTCGCACAGCTGTGATTGTCGCCTTTCTCACCCTGTGGCATACTTCCTCAAACACGCCGGAAGAGCGGTTGGGCAGTTGTGATGGAGGCCGTATGCGCTTTCTTTTTCTTGGACTTGTGATCTCAGCTTTGGCCTCTTGCGGGGGGTCGTCGCAGCGGGCGGTTGTGGGGGTGCAGTTTGCCTCGGGGCCGATCTCTGAGGCCTGTCTGGCGGCGGGGCGGGATGCGGCGAGCCGGCCGCTTTGCCAGTGCGTGCAGGGGGTGGCCAATCAGGACCTGTCCGCGCGCGATCAGAGCCGGGCGGCGGCGTTCTTTGGCGATCCGCAGCGCGCTCAGGACACGCGGCAATCGGACAATCCCTCGCTCGAGGCGTTTTGGGACCGCTACCGCGCCTGGGCGGACCGGGCCGCGCGGATCTGCGGGGCCGTGGCTTGAGCGGCAGCCTCGTCGTTCTGACAGGCGCAGGCATTTCAGCGGAATCCGGGCTCGCGACGTTTCGCGATGCGGGGGGCCTCTGGGAGGGGCACCGGCCCGAGGAGGTCGCCACGCCCGAGGCCTTCGCGCGCAATCCGGACATGGTGCACCGCTTTTACAATGCGCGCCGGGCGGCGGCGCGGGAGGCGCGTCCGAATGCGGCGCACCGGGCGCTTGCCGAGCTGCAGGAGCGGCTGGGCGCGCGGATGCTTCTGGTGACGCAGAATGTGGATGCGCTCCATGAGGCGGCGGGGCACGGGGGCGTGGTGCATATGCACGGCGCCCTCGACGGCGCGGCCTGTGGGGCCTGCGAGGCGCGGTGGCCGGCGCCAGAGGTGATGGCCACGGACGATCCCTGCCCCTCCTGCGGGGCACCTGCCACGCGGCCCGATATCGTCTGGTTCGGGGAGATCCCGCGGGAGATGGACCGGATCTACGCCGCGCTGGCCGAGGCGAGCGTCTTTGCGGCGATCGGGACGTCCGGCCTCGTCTACCCGGCGGCGGGCTTCGTGGAGGTCGCGGCCGGGCACGGCGCGCGGTGCCATGAGATCAATATCGCGGCCTCCGGCAATCCCTGGTTCGAGACGCTCTATGACGGCCCCGCCACAGAGGCCGTGCCGCGCTGGTGCGCGGAGGTGGCGGGGCTGCTCTGAGGCGTTAACGGCGTCTTGCTGCGACGTGCGCCCGGAACTTCGCGCGGGGTGCGAGGGTTAGCGCAGTGACTGCGAACAACGCCGCTTGGACGCGTGAGGTGAGGAGCGCATGACCCGGGCCCAGCCCCCTTTGGACAACGTGACGGACAATGTGACGGATATCCGGCCCGCGCTGGATGCCCTTCTCGCGCGGATGCGCGAAGCGGCGGCCGCCTGCGCGGAGATCGGGCCGGATGAAGGCCAGAGCGTGCGTCGCGCCGCAGAGGACCTGGCCGTCCTCCATGCCGAGCACGCCGAGGAGATCGAGCGCCTGATGGGCGACCCCTCGCCAGCCGGCAGTCAGATGCCGCGGCCCTTTGCGCGTGTTTCGGCGGCGGATGTCCTTGAGGGGGGCGCGCTGCCCGCCCGGCTTGCCGTCTTGGAGGACCGCGTGCTGCGGGCCCTTGACCGGGCGATGCTGCTCGACCACGCAGAGCCTGCGGCCGTTGCCCTCGTCCAGATGAAGGCAGACCTTGTCGCGCTGCACGACAGGATCGGCCTTCAATAGTTTCAATAGGGTCTAGTTCGACATGGCGCCGTGGTCGTGGCCGCCGTGGTCGTGGTCGCCCTGCATCATGTGGTCGTCTTCGCGCTCCAGATCGACGGTGATGACGGCCTCGACCTCGCCCGCCTGCTCGAAAACCAGCGTGACGGGGATGTCCTTGCCCTGATCAAAGCTCTCGGTGAGGCCCATGAACATGATGTGGTCACCGCCGCGCCGCAGGGTGTGCTCACCGCCTGCGGGGATCGCAAAGCCGCCCTCGACCTCGCGCATCTGCATCACGCCGTTGCCGTCATCGACATGGGTGTGAAGCTCAACGCGCATGGCCACGTCCGAGCGGACAGCGATCAGGGTATCGTCGGCGTCCGTGGGGTTCATGAGCACGCCGAAGGCGGCCCCCGCCCGCGCGTTTGGCGTGGCTGCGCGCGCATAGGCGTCGTGGATCATGGGCGCGTCGCCTGCCATCATGGCGTGGTCGCTGTGATCGGTAGAGCCCGCGAAGGCCGCGGGAGCCGCAGCCAGAAGCGCGGCGGCAATAAGTTGCTTGAACATGTGATGTCCTTCCAGATGTCTGACGGTGTGGTGGCACTCAGACAGCGAAAGGTGGCCCCCGCGCGAGGCTCAGCGGCGGCGTGCCGAACGCCACCGGGGCGGGCATGCCCACCGCGTGGATCCGGGCCCCGATTCCGTCAGGGCTGCGCAGATCCGGCGCTATCAGGGCCCCCTGTTTGAAAAACGGGCCTTCGTCCGGGCACAGATGCACATGCCGCACCTCGTTGCCGTGGACGTCGATCCAGATCGTGACGGCGGCGTTGCCGTGGCAGATCACGATCCCCTCGTCGGCGGGCAGCGTGCCCCGCGCAAAGCCGAGCCCGGTGCTGGTCATCAGCACGAGGGCGGCAAGGAACGTGAGGAACGCGGCTTTCATGCTATAGAGGTATGCCGCAACCCCGGACGGGGCAAGGCGCGCCGACGGGATTGTCGCACCAGGCTAAATCTCTGCGCTGAAACGAAAAAGGCCCCGCATCCGCGAGGCCCCATCTTTCGTGATATCAGATATCAGGCGGTGGCCTTCTCGATATCCTTCTTGATCTTGAGCGCCGCAGGGCTGAGCTCGGCCTCCTTGGCCTTGGCCATGAACGCGTCGAGGCCACCGCGATGGTCCACCGTGCGCAGGGCCGCCGCAGAGATGCGCAGCTTGAACGAGCGCCCCAGAATGTCCGAGCGCAGCGTCTGCTCGTTCAGGTTCGGCAGGAAGCGGCGCTTCGTCTTGTTGTTGGCGTGGCTCACATTGTGGCCGCTCATGGGGCCCTTGCCGGTCAGTTCGCAGACGCGCGACATCGGTTCATCCTCGTCTCTGGCCCGGCTTTGGCGGGCATATCCAAACGCAAAGGCCCCTCGCATGCGGGGCCCTGAAATCTCGTTCGGGGGCAATACGGCCCTGCCGTTCTGGCGTCAAGTCCTAGCGGTGCTGGTCCACGAGGATGACGTTGCCGTCGGGGTCGGTCACCGTGAAGGAACCCGGGCCGCCGTCCTCCGGCAGGTTTTCCTGAGCGAGGGCGTGGCCGCGCTCCCGCAGGCGCGCGGCGATGGCGCGGACATCCTCGAACGGGTCCTGGGCCTGCGCCTCCTGATCCCAGCCCGGATTGAAGGTCAGGAGGTTCTGGTCGAACATCCCCTGAAAGAGGCCGATGATCGTGGGGCCGGATTTCAGGATCATCCATCCCTGATCGGAGTAATCGCCCAGGGTCTCGAAGCCGAGATCCTCGTAGAAGGCCCGGCTGGCGGCGAGGTCTTGGACGGCGAGGCTGGTGGAGAAGGCCGCAGTTTTCATGGGCACTGTCTAGCATATCTGACACTGCGCCGCATCCCATGATTGACGCGCGCACAAGATGAAGGGCGGGGCGCCCAAGGGACGGCGGGCGGGGCGCCTTTGCGGAGCAAACAGCGTCCGTCCCGCCGGCCACCTCAGCGGCAGGCCCTCAGAACTTCGACAGCACGCTCTGGGCGGCCGCCGACGGGCTCAGTCGCCCGGCGCGGACATCGGCCTCGAGCGTCGCGACCTCCTCAGACGACCGGTCCGCCAGCAGCCGTTCGATCCCCTGCCGGAGCTCCTCGCGGAACCAGAACGCCGCCTGTGCCGACCGGCGCGCCGCCCAGATGCCGTGGCTCTTGCGCCAGTCTGCGAGGCTCGCCATCTCCTCCCACGCCGCCGCGAGCCCCGCGCCTTCCACCGCAGACACCATGGCGGCCTTTGGAAAGTCGTCGGGGTCCTGCGGGCGCTTGCGCAAGAGGCGCAACGCACCGGCATAGTCCGCGCAGGTCCGCGTGGCCTGCGCCTTGAGGTCGCCATCGGCCTTGTTGATCAGGATGAGGTCGGCGATTTCCATGATCCCGCGCTTCACCCCCTGGAGCTCGTCGCCGCCCGCAGGCGCGAGCAGCAGAACAAAAAGATCGCACATCTCGGCGACCATGGTCTCGGACTGGCCTACGCCCACGGTCTCGATCAGCACGACGTCAAAGCCCGCCCCCTCGCACAGGCTCACCGCCTCGCGCGTGCGCCGCGCCACCCCGCCCAGATGCGACTGGCTGGGGGACGGCCGGATATAGGCGCCCGGGTGGCGCGAGAGCTGGTCCATACGCGTCTTGTCGCCGAGGATGGACCCGCCCGTGCGCGCGCTAGACGGATCAACGGCCAGCACCGCCACCGTCTTGCCCGCCTCCGCCAGCATGAGCCCGAACGCCTCGATAAAGGTCGATTTGCCCACCCCCGGCGTGCCCGACAGCCCGATCCGAAGCGCCTGGCGCCGGGGCAGCGCCTGCAGCAGCGCCAGCGCGCGGGCCCGGTGATCGCTGCGCCCGCTTTCCACAAGCGTGATCGCGCGCGCCAGGGCCCGCCGGTTTCCATCGGCCACGCGCCGGGCCAGTTCTTCAACCTCGTCCGTCATCCGCCGCCTTCTGCGCGTTCCGATCCGCCGCGTCCAGCCTCTCGCGGTCCGAACCCTGCGCGCGGGGCAGATCATCGTCGATCCGCAACCAGCTCAGGCAGTGCCCCGCATGGGCGTGCCCCGTGGGCGGAAGCGCCCCGGGATCGTCAAAGAGCCCCACGCCCACGAAGACCTGACCCGGCAGATAGCTGTATCGTCCCGTCAAAGGAGTCCCGCAATCGGGGCAGAATGTCCGCTGTGCGGTGCCGCCCCTGGCCCGTTGCCCCTCGTCCGGGAGCAGGCGGATGTCGCCTTCGGCAAAGCCCGCGAAGGCCGTCACGGGCGCGCCCGACAGGCGACGGCAATCGGCGCAATGGCAATAGGTGACGACCCGCGGCGCCCGTGCGAAGATCGTCGTGCGCGCGCAATGGCACCTGCTCCTATGTGTCGCTTCTGCCCGTCGCATCGCCCCTTACCGTTCGGCAAACGCGCCCGATTGGCAACCCTCGTTTCCTTGACCTGCCGCGTGGCCCCGGCCATGGACACGCCATGCCTGCCGCACGCGCCTTGCCCATTGATCCCCTCCTGCCAGAGCTCGCCGCGACCCTGGCGCGGGCGGGCTGCGCGGTCCTGCAGGCACCGCCCGGGGCAGGCAAGACGACGCGGGTTCCCCCCGCGCTCCTCGAGATCACCGACGGCAAGATCCTGATGCTCGAGCCCCGGCGGCTGGCGGCCCGGGGCGCCGCGCTCAGGATCGCCGAGGAGCTGGGCGAGGCCCCGGGCCAGCGGGTGGGCTACCGCATGCGCGGCGACAGCGTCGCGGGCAGCCGGATCGAGATCGTCACCGAAGGCATCCTCACACGCATGCTCCAGTCCGACCCGGAGCTGCCGGGCGTGGGCTGCGTGATCTTCGACGAATTCCACGAACGCTCGCTCCAGGCTGATCTCGGTCTGGCCCTGGCCTGGGAGGTGCGGCAGGCCCTCAGGCCCGACCTCAAGCTTCTCGTGATGTCGGCCACACTCGACGCAGCGCCCGTCGCCCGCATGCTGGGCGAGGCCCCCGTTCTGAGCGCCGAGGGCCGCGTCTTTCCGGTGGAGATACGCCATCTCGACCAGTCGCCCAGACCGACGCCCGGCAAAGGGCCCGGAGCCGGGAAAGAACGGATCGAAGCCGTCGCGGCCCGCCACATCGCGGCACTGGTGCCCGAAACAGACGGCGCGATCCTGTGCTTTCTGCCCGGCGCCGGTGAGATCCGGCGCGTTGCCGCGGCGCTCTCGGTCGACGTCCCGGTCTTTCCGCTCTATGGCGCGCTGCCCTTCGCAGACCAGCAGGCCGCACTGCGCCCCACGGGCGGCCCCCGGATCGTACTGGCCACCTCCATCGCGGAGACGTCTCTTACCATCGAGGATGTGCGGGTGGTCGTGGATGCGGGCCTCGCGCGGCGCGCGCGCTTTGACCCCGGCACCGGCTTTTCGCGCCTCGTGACCGAGGCCGTCACGCGCGCCGAGGCCGATCAGCGCGCAGGCCGCGCGGGCCGCGTCGCCGCGGGCCTGTGCCTGCGGCTCTGGACCAGGGGGCAGGAGGGCGCGCTCGCCCCCTACCCGCCGGCAGAGATCGAGGCTGCTGACCTCGCGCCCCTGGCACTCGAGCTTGCGGAATGGGGCAGCTCGGAGCAGGACATGGCCTTTCTGACGCCGCCCCCCGCCCCCGCCCTCGCGGAGGCACGGGCGCTGCTCACCGATCTCGGAGCGCTCGAGGGCGGGACGCTCACGCCCCATGGGCGCGCCATGGCGCGGATGCCCGTCCATCCGCGCCTCGCGCACATGCTCGAACGGGCGGGCCGGGAGGCGGCGCCCCTTGCCGCGCTCCTTGGGGCCCGCGACCCGCTCGACAGCGCCGAGCGGACCCTCGCCCTGCGTCTGGAGGCTGTGCGGGAGACCGGCCGCGTCCGGCGGGAGCGGGGGCACCAGCTGCGCGAGGGGCCGCTGCGCGACATCAAGGCGGAGGCCAAACGCCTCGCCCGGCTCGCGCCTGCGCGCGCCTATCCCGGCGATGCGGCCGCCGCGGCGCTGGCCTTTCCGGACCGGATCGCCGGGCGGCGCAAGGGCGACGCGCCCCGTTATCTCTTGTCCGGCGGCCCCGGGGCGGAGCTGCCGCCGGGCGACGCCTTGGCCGGCGCGCCCTGGCTCGTGGTCGTCGAGACCGACGGGAGGCCGCGCGACGCGATGATCCGGCGCGCGCTGCCAATCTCAGAGCCGGAGATCCGGGAGAGCTTTGCAGGGGACATCACGCGCGAGGACCTGTGCCTCTGGTCGCGCCGCGACAGCCGCGTCATGGCCAGGCGGCGCGAGCGGCTGGGCGCGCTCATCCTCAGTGACGGTCCCTGGCGCGATGCGCCGCCCGAAGCCGTGGCTGGGGCCATGTGCGGGGGTATCCGGCAGATGGGGCTCACCCTGCCGGCCAAGGCAGAGCTCTTTTGCGCGCGGGCGCGCCGCGCCGGGGACGGGCGTTTCACCCTGGCCGCGCTGACCGACACATTGGAGACCTGGCTCGCCCCGTTCCTCGGCCCTGTGGCGACGCAAGCGGCCTGGAAGGCCTTCGACCCCCTGCCCGCCCTGCGCAGCATCCTGAGCTGGGACGAGGCCGAAGCGCTCGACCGCGTTTGCCCGGAAAGCTACGTGACGCCCCTCGGGCGCCGTGTGGCGATCGACTACGGGGGCGACGTCCCGGCCATCGCCCTGCGCCTGCAGGAGCTCTTTGGCGAAACGCGCCACCCGGTTGTTGGCGGGGAGCCCCTCCTCATCACGCTCCTGTCCCCGGCCGGGCGCCCTGTCCAGACGACAGCCGACCTGCCGGGCTTCTGGACCGGGTCCTACGGCGACGTGCGCAAGGACATGCGCGCCCGCTACCCAAAGCACCCCTGGCCCGAGGATCCGACCGAGGCCGCCCCCACCCTCAAGACGAAACGCCGCGGCGGGTGAGGGCGCGGGATGCCTCCGGCGGAAGTACGGGGGCACAAAGAAAACGGGGTTTGGTAACCGGGCGTTAAGGTTAGCGCGCCAGGCTGACGGCGCAGAACAGCTGAAGAGCGATGGCTGCGCACGAAGAAGACGCCCCCGGTCCTGACATCGTCGCCGCGGCCGGGGGCGCACCACCCAGGCACCTCCAGTGGAACGCACCTTGCGCGCGCCTCTCGTCCGCAGAACGCCGTCGCAGTGGGTCGCAAGTCCTGTCTTCTTTGTGCCACCGTACTTCCGCCGGAGGCCGGCGCCATGCCAGCACCGGGAGCCAGCTCAGGTCAGTCGTGCCAGGGCCCGTGGAAGCTGCCGTCCTTGTCGAGCCGCTCGAACGAATGCGCGCCGAAGAAGTCCCGCATCCCCTGGATGAGATCTGCGGTGCCGCGCGGTTGGCGGATTTCGTCGAACCAGCTCACTGCCGAGGCGAGCGCCTGCACGGGCAGCCCCATGAGCGTGGCCTGCGCCACCACCCGGCGGAGCGGGGCGATATGCTCCTTCAGGAGCGGCGCGAAGTGGTCCGACAGGATCAGCCGCCCATCCGGCAGCTCGCCGCGGAAGGCCGTGGCGATATCGTCCAGCAGCGCCGAGCGGATGATGCACCCCGCGCGCCAGATCTCGGCGATACGGGCGTAGTCGAGATCCCAGCCGAACTCATCGGAGGCCGCCTTCAGGATGCGGAACCCCTGCGCGTAGGCCAGCACGCGGCCCACGAGGAGCGCGCTCTCGAGCTCTGCCTCGTCAAAGGTGCCGTGGGCCTCGCCTGCGCTGGGCGCCAGTATCGGCCCGGCAATCTGGCGCGTGGCGCGCTCGGAGCTCAGCACGCGCGCGCCCACGGCGGCCTCGATGATGGAGGCCGACTGTCCCATGCGGATGGCCTCGATCACGGTCCAGCGGCCGGTCCCTTTCTGGCCCGCCTGATCGACGATGACGTCGACGACGGCCTTGCCCGTCCCGGGATCCACGGCATCGAGCACCTTGCCGGTGATCTCCACCAGATAGCTTTGCAGCGCGCCCTCGTTCCAGCGGTGAAAGAGCGGCGCGATCTCGGCGGGTTTGCGCCCTTCCCCGTCGCGCAGAAGGCCGTAGACCTCCGCGATGAGCTGCATGTCCGCGTATTCGATGCCGTTATGCACCGTCTTGACGAAATGCCCGGCGCCGTCCGGCCCCAGATGCGCGACGCAGGGCGCGCCATGGTACTTGGCCGCGATGGCCTCGTAGATGGGCTGCACAGGCTCCCATGCAGACGGTGTGCCGCCCACCATCATGGAGGGGCCGTGGCGCGCGCCGTCCTCGCCGCCGGACACCCCGATCCCGAGATAGCGGCAGCCGGCCTCCTCCACGCGCGCGGTCCGTTTCTGCGTCTAGCGGAAATCGCTGTTGCCGCCGTCGATGATCGTGTCGCCCTCGCCAAGGAGCGGCAAGAGCGCGTCGATGGAGGCGTCCACGGGCTTTCCAGCGGGAACCATCAGCATGATCGCGCGGGGGCGCGGCATGGCCGCCACGAGGGCCTCGATCGTCGCGCATTTTGTCAGCTTCGGCGCGAGGCTCCCCGCCTTTCCGATGAGCGCATCGATGGTCGCCGCCTCGAGATTGTAGAGCGCCACGTCATGGCCGTTCTCCGCCATGTTGAGCGCGAGCGCCGAGCCCATCGTCCCCACCCCGATCAATCCCATGGATGCCGTTGCCATTCCTGTCTCCTAACCGTGTTGTCCGCACGCTAGGCCGTGGCGGCCCGAAGTGCCATGGCAAAGCGCCGTGCGCGCATGCACAGGCGTGTTGATGGACTGCGACAGCTAAAGATCGGAGAGCGTGTGTTCGTCGCCCGGTGTAGACGACGAAGAGGGCAGCATTGTCCCGCTTCGGCGCGCAGCCGCCATCACATCATCCGTCGACGCCGGGTCTGCATAGGCGGCGATCCGCTCCCTGAGACGCTCCACCGCGCGCGCATAGAACCCGCGGCCCGTCCCGCCCGGCTGCAGCGTTGGCGGGAGAAGGTCCACATTGGCGGACAGATAGGCTTCCATCTGGCGTGCCTCGTAGGTGAGGCACAGCGCGGTTCGGGTGGCGGGCGGCCCGACCATGCCCCAGGCGCAGAGCCCCTCGATGATGCGGATGCACTGCGAGCGCTGTGCGTCGCGCCCGTCTGCATCGGCGAGGTCGGCGACCCCGAGGCAGCCAATGAGGTCGAAGTCACTGCCCCCGGCGTCGGGGATCATGTGATCGGCCGAGGCAGGGGCTGCGGCGACCATCACCCCCAGGGCGAGCGCGAGCCGCATGGCCTTCACCGCCCAAGGCACCAGCGCATGATCGCCTTTTGGGCGTGGAGGCGGTTTTCAGCCTCGTCGAAGATCACCGAATGGGGGCCGTCCATGACCGCGCTCGTGGCCTCTTCCTCCCGGTGCGCAGGCAGGCAATGCATGAAGAGGGCGTCCTCGTGGGCGTGGCCCATGAGACGCTCGTTCACCTGATAGGGTCGGAGCTGGTTGTGGCGGCGTTCCTTCGTCGTCTGGCTGTCATGCATGGACACCCAGGTATCGGCGACCACGAGATCGGCCCCGTCGACGGCGGTCTCCGGGTCGCGGATGAGCTCTACGGCCACGCCCTTGGCGCGGGCCTCTTCCACGAAGACGGCTTCGGGGTCGAGCGTCTCGGGCCCCGAGACGACCACGTCAAAGCCGAACTGGCCCGCGGCATGGAGGAAGGACGCGCAGACGTTGTTGCCGTCGCCCATCCAGGCGACGCGCTTGCCCTTGATCGGGCCACGGTGTTCCTCGAACGTCATGATGTCGGCCATGATCTGGCAGGGATGGGTGCGGTTGGTGAGCCCGTTGATGACGGGCACCGTGGCGTGCTCGGCGAGCTCGAGGAGCGTTGTTTCCTCGAAGGTGCGGATCATGATGAGGTCGACATAGCGGCTGAGCACGCGGGCCGTGTCGGCTATGCTTTCGCCATGGCCGAGCTGCATGTCCGTGCCAGAGAGCACCATCGTCTCGCCGCCCATCTGGCGCACGCCCACGTCGAAGGAGACGCGGGTGCGGGTGGAGGGCTTTTCGAAGATGAGCGCGACCATGTGGCCCTGAAGCGGCGTCTCGGCGTCCTGCGTGCCCTTGGGCAGGCCCATGCGGGCGTCTTTCATCTGCCGCGCGTGATCTATCATGTGGCGCAGGTCTGCGGGCGCGGTTTTGTGGATGTCGAGGAAGTGGTTCATCGGGCGGCTCTTTCTGATGGCGAGGAACCGGGGGTTTTGCACCCCCGGACCCCCGCAAAGTACGGGGCACAAAGAAAACGGGGCTCGAGACGGGTTAGGCGTGGCGCATGACTTGCACGGGGTCGCCGTCTTCGCAGGGGCGGATAGCGAAGGGGGTGAAGCCCGCACGGGCATAGGCGGCGATGGCGCGGCCGTTCTTCGGGTCGGGATCCGTGAGGACGACCGGGTAGTCGCGCCTGAGCTGGGCCAGGCGGGCGGCGATGTAGCTTGCGCCGTGGCCCTGACCGAGGAAAGCGGGATCGCCCAGGAACGTGTCGATGGCGCGCGCGTCTTCAGGTTGATCCGCGTAGTGCGGCGCGCCGAAAGCGTGGGCGTTGTAGTCCTGGATGTAGGCGAAGGGCGTGCCATCCGCGCAGGCGAGGCGCATGTCGACCTTGTCGTCGGCCATGTCCTCGATGACGAGGCGGGCTTCTGTGCCCGGATCCCCCCACCAGCCGTCGATATGCGGTTCCGCCAGCCAGGCCTTGAACATGGGCAGGGCCGCGCGGGTCATGGGCTCGAACGTGTAGCGCGTCATGGCGTGAGGCTCGCGGCGGCGCGATCAAGGCGGCCGAGCGCCTCGTCGATATCCGCGTCGGGGATGTTGAGCGCGGGCAGGAGACGGATCGTGTTGTCGGCGGCGCCCACGGTGAGGACCTCCTGCGCGAGACCGGCGGAGACGACCTCCCCCGCCGGGGCCCTGCATTTGAGGCCGAGCATCAACCCTGCGCCGCGCACATGGTCGAAGACTTCCGGGTGGGTGGCCACGAGGGCCTCGAGCCCCTGCCGGAGGCGGCCTGACTTGCGGTTCACATCGGCGAGGAAGGCGGGGTCGGAGACCACTTCCATCACTTTCGAGCCCACTGCGCAGCCCAGCGGGTTGCCGCCATAGGTGGAGCCATGGGTGCCTGCGGTCATGCCGCTCGCGGCCTCTTCCGTGGCCAGCACCGCGCCGAGCGGGAAGCCGCCGCCGATGCCCTTGGCGACCATCATGAGGTCGGGCGTGATGCCAGCCCATTCATGGGCGAAGAGCTTGCCCGTGCGCCCCACGCCGCATTGGACCTCATCGAGGGCCAGGATCGTGCCGGTGGCGTCGCAGAGTGCGCGGAGGTCCTTGAGGACGCCGTCTTCCAAGGGCCGGATGCCGCCCTCGCCCTGGATGGGTTCGATGAACACTGCGGCGGTAGTGTCGGACATCGCCTCCCGGATCGCGTCGAGATCGCCGAAAGGCAGATGCACGAAGCCCGGCAGGAGGGGCCCGAAGCCGCGCGTCATCTTCTCCGATCCCGCCGCGGCGATGGCCGCCGAGGAGCGACCGTGGAAGCTGCCTTCGAAGGTGATGATCTCGATGCGCTCGGGCGCGCCTTTTTCGAAATGGTACTTGCGCGCCATCTTGACGGCGAGTTCGCAGCTTTCGGTGCCGGAATTGGTGAAAAAGCAGGTGTCGGCGAAGGTGTGCTCCACGAGGAGATCGGCCAGCCGCTGCTGCTGGGGGATGTTGTAGAGGTTCGACGTGTGCCAGAGCGCCCCCGCCTGCTCGGTCAGCGCCTCCACCAGTTCGGGGGCGGCGTGGCCCAGCGCATTGACGGCGATGCCCGCGCCCAGATCCAGGAAACGTCGGCCATCCGCCTCGATCAACCAGCTGCCTTCGCCTTTGACGAAGTTCAGCGGTGCCCGGTTATAGGTCGGCAGGATGGAGGGGATCATGGCGTGGTCCTCTGTGATCGAGAGCCCTTGCGTGCAAAGACGCGGGCGCGAAGTCAATGAATTTTGGGGGTTTGGTCGGACAGGCATGGCGGCACGGACCGCCGGGAGCGGGATCAGCGACGTCGGAGAGAGGTGCGGATCTGTGCCATGACGCCGCGTTAGACTTTTGAGCGCGTGCTGTAAAGGGGCCGGCGTTCGGAGGCTGCGCGCGCCGCATGTCAATTGCACCGGGCCTGGTCGTTGACTTGCCCTCACGGGCGGCGCAGGGGGAGCCATGGATAACCGCCCCCTCAGATCCGCCCTTTTCATGGTCGCGGCGACGGCGCTTTTCGCGGGCTCGATGCTCGCCGGGAAGGTCGCGCAGCTTGGCGCGGGCGTGCATCCCGTGCAGGTCACCCATGCGCGGTTCCTCTTTGCGTTTCTCGCGATCCTCGCCGTGCTCGCCGTCACGCGCCCGCGCTTTGGCAAGGTCCATTGGCGGCTGCATACGGCGCGCTCGAGCTGCGGGTTTTTCGCGGCCACGGCGATCTTTGCCTCGGCGGCCATGATCCCTTTGTCGGATGCCACGGCTTTGTCTTTCCTGAGCGGGATCTTCTCGATGGTGCTTGCCATCGTCTTTCTGGGCGAGCGCGTGGGGCCCTGGCGCTGGCTGGCCGCGGGGCTGAGCTTTCTGGGGGCCCTCGTGCTTCTGCGACCCACGGGCGCGCTGGAGCTGGGGGCGCTGATCGCGGTGGCGGGGGCAGCGGTGATGGGCCTTGAAATGATGTTCATCAAGCGCCTGACGGGGCTTGAGGCCCCGCTCCAGATGCTCACGGTCAACAACGGGATCGGCCTGGCGATCGCCACGGCCGCCGTGCTGTTCGTCTGGCAGATGCCGACGGGCGGGCAGTGGCTGCCGCTCGCGGGTGTGGGGCTTGCCATGGTCTGCGGGCAGGCGCTTTTCATACAGGCGCTGCGCGTCGCGGATGCGAGCTTTGTGGCCCCGTTCAATTACTGCGTCCTCGTCTTCGCGACGGGCTATGACTTTGCCGTTTTCGCCCAGATCCCGGACGCCGTGAGCTGGCTCGGAATGGCGATCATCATCAGTGGCGCGGCCCTCCTGGCCTGGCGGGAGGCCCGATAAGACCAGCCGGGGCCCCTGCCCCTTAAGGCTTGAGGCGATAACCCGTGCGAAATCCCCACCAGGTGATCCCCGTCAGCGCTGCAGTGGCACAGGCCAGCACCGCAAGCGCCAGAAGCGGAGAGCTGTCGGAGGTGCCGAGCACCGACCAGCGCATGCCGTCGATGGCGTAGAAGATGGGATTGAGGCGGGTGATGGCCTCAAGCGCCGGAGGCAGCGCCGTGACCGAGTAGAACGTCCCCGACAGAAAGGCGAGCGGTGTCACCACGAAGTTCGTCAGCGCGGCCATCTGATCGAATTTCTGCGCCTGCATGGCCGCCAGCAGCCCGAGCGCGCCCATGAACGCGGATCCCAGAAGGATGAAGCACAGCATCGCAAGCGGATGCGCCACGCCGATGCCGAGCACGAGCCAGAGCGCGGCCATGAGCACGAGCGCAATCAGGAGCCCGCGCCCGATGCCGCCGACCAGATAGCCCACCGCAAGCTCTGCCCCTGACAAGGGCGGCATGAGCGTATCCACGATATTGCCGTTCACCTTGGCCGAGATGAGCGAGGACGACGTGTTCGCAAACGCGTTCTGGATCACGCTCATCGCCATGAGGCCGGGCGCGAGGAAGGTCACGAACTCAAAGCCCATGACCTCGCCGCGGCTGTCCCCGAACGCGATGGAGAAGATCATCAGAAAGAGCCCCGCCGTCACAAGAGGAGCCAGCACCGTCTGGGTGGGGATCGCGAGGAACCTTCGGCATTCGCGTTCGCACAGCGTGTAGAGCCCGAGCCAGTTCACGCGCCCGAAGCGCCGCGTCCCCATATCCGATTGGCCATCCTGCGACATTTCTTGCGTCACCTCGCTCTTCTGCGTTGTCCTTGGTCTCGCGCATCGATATACAGTGATGCTCGAGAGAGCCAAGCGGCGCCCAAGCGCCCATCTAGCATCGAGGAAAGCCATGTCCTGGACCGACGAACGCGTTGAAATCCTGAAGAAGATGTGGGGCGAGGGGCAATCGGCCTCGGTCATCGCAAAGGAACTGGGCGGGGTGACGCGCAATGCCGTGATCGGCAAGGTCCACCGTCTGGGGCTGTCGAACCGTGCGGGCGCCGGGGCGACAGCGAAGCCCGCGCCGGAGAAAAAGTCGAAGACCGCCGCCAAGGTCGAGCCCAAGACAGAGCCTGCTGTCCCGCCGCGCCCGGAGCCCAAGACCGAAAGCGCAGCCCCCGAGCGCGCGCTGTCGCCTGCTGCGCGCAAGATCATTCCGGCCGGCCAACCCCTGCCGCCGCAACCCTCCGCCAACGAGATCAGCCCCGAGGCCCTCGCCAAGGTGAACGAGGTCGAGAAGACCGCCAAGAAGATCTCGCTGATGGAGCTCACCGAGCGGACCTGCAAATGGCCCATCGGCGACCCCGCGACCGACGACTTCTGGTTCTGCGGGCTCCCCGTGCAGGCGGGCAAGCCGTATTGCGAGGCCCATGTGGGCGTGGCCTTCCAGCCCATGAGCTCACGCCGCGACCGCCGTCGGTAGGCCTGCCCGCCCGGTCGGGTCGTGGCCTCACGGAGCCCCACGGGTGCTGGTTATCGCGCGCTGCGTCGGCAAGACGCGGCGTCTTGGGCTGACACGGAGCGTTCTGCGCCTATCTCAACCCCATGACCAAGGTTCTATACAACGACGAATGCCCCGTCTGCTCGTTCGAGATCAACCACTACGCGGCCTATGCGCGGCGGGAGGGGCTGCCGATCCAGTTTGATGATCTCAACGGCCCGGACCGGGCAGCTTGGGGCATCGACGAGGACACGGCGGCGCGGCGTCTCTACGTCGAACATGACGGCGAACTTCTGAGCGGGATCCCTGCCTTCATCGTCCTGTGGCAGCAGATGCCGCGGTACCGCTGGCTTGCGCGGGTGGTTGCGTTGCCCGGGATCAAGCAGGTGGCGGCGGCGACCTATGATTACGTGCTCGCGCCGGTGATCTACCGCTGGCACCTGCGGCGCAAGGCGCGCGCCGCGTGAGCATGTCGAGGTCGCTCACGAGATGGAAACGCAGAGTTTACCCCTAAGCACCTGACGTTAACATTTTCCGTGGTAGGCTTTGACCATGTCTTACATGTACTCACGCCCAGAACGCCTTGCAGACGGGACGATCCACATCACGGGGATCGTGACCTCGGTCGTGGCGACGGTGCTCTTGATCCTCTATGCGGGGGCGGCGGGCACGGGCCTCGATGTGGCCGCGGTGAGCGTGTACGGCGCCATGGCGATCCTCGCCTTCACGGCTTCGGCCTTTTATCACATGACGCCCTGGGGCCGCATTCGGCCGCTCCTCCAGCGGATAGATCACGCGGCGATTTACCTCAAGATTGCAGGGACTTACACACCTCTCGTGGTGATCCTGGGTGGGGCTTTTGCCTATGGCGTGCTGGGCCTGATCTGGATTGTGGCCCTCATCGGGGCGGTGGGCAAGCTGACGGAGTGGTTGAAGCCCGGCGTCGTCTCGACGTGGCTTTACGTGGCGATGGGCTGGGCGAGCGTGGTGCTCATCGTGCCGCTGGTGAGCCAAGTGCCCGGTCTCGCGCTCTGGTTCATGGTGATGGGGGGCGTGCTCTACACGATCGGCGCGGCGATCAATCACTGGCAGACCTTGCGCTTCAACGTCGCGATCTGGCACGCGATCGTGCTGGTGGCCTCTGGCCTTTTCTGCGCGGCCATCGTGCTGTCGATCGGCTAGGGAAGCGGCCCGGCAGCGGGTTTTTCAAAGATCAAGCGATGGTCAAAGTGCCGTGGCCGTCCTGTCGCGCCAGCGACGGGTGAGGTCCGTTGCGCATGACCTCAAACGGCTGTGTCGCCCCCTATACCGCATATCGACTGTCCTGCGCTCCGTAGGCGCCCTTGCGAGCTCCCTGTCCTTACAGGGTCGCGGCGGTGGCTTCGACGATGGCGATGCGTTCGGCATTGGGCGGGTGCGTGCCCAGAAACCTGTTGCCCGGATCAGGGATGCGCATGAAATACGCCGCGCCCACCAGAGGATCAAAGCCCGCACGCGCCGTGAGCACCGTGCCCAGACGGTCGGCTTCAAGTTCGAAATCCTTGGAATAGCTGCGCGCACCGACGGCAGCCCCGAGTTCCTGCGCCGATTGCACGCCATCGGCCCCCGCCCCCGTCTGCGCCGCCAGCGCGCCGAAAATGGCCGCCCCGAGCGACGCGTTCTGCGCCTGCCGCGCCAGATGGCCGGCGATGTGATGCGCAGCCTCATGGCCCAGGACGAAGGCCAGTTCATCGGCATTGCGCACATCCTCGATCAGCGCGGCCGTGAAGCCGAGGATCGGGCGCCCGGTCTCATCGAGGGTCTGGAAGGCATTGGGCGGCAGCCGCGGGTCACCGTAGAGGCGGATCGAAAAGTCACAATTGAGCGCCGGCGCCCGCGAGCGGCATTCGCGTTCGAGCACCGGCTCCATACGCTGGACGAGCGCTTCAAAGCTCGCCCGGTTCTGCGGTGCGGACGCGCCCTGACGGATGCTGAAGGCGCCGGGTGCCGGTCCGGCCGGGCTTACGATACCGGCAGGCGGCGCGGCCGGAGCCATCTGCACCGGCGCGTCACAGGCAATGAGCGCGACCAGCGCGAAAATCGACAAGAGCCGGATCATGGCGAAACTCCTTCTACTCCGGCAGTCTAGCACCGGCGCGGACATCTGCCAGCCCTCCCCCCACCCTCCCACGGGGTTGTGACAGATGCGCGCCGCAGCACCCGGGGACGCTTCTGCCTTGCGGGCCCCGGCGGGCGGGGTAGTCTGGGCCCATGTTTACCGTAGAACACGACTTTGACGCGACGGTCGTCACCCTCGTGGATGAAAGCACGGGCGTCGCAAGCGGGCCCCTCAAGGAAGACGTCACCCTGTCGGCCTTCGATGATTGCGTGACCGTCGAGCAGCTTGATCCGCGGACCGAGCGGGTGCAGCTCATCACGCTTTCGCTCGCGCAGGTGCGCGACCTCGCGGCCGCCCTGAATGCGCCGGAGGGCATCTACCGGGTAGAGCGCGAGTGACGGCGGGCTTTTTCTGGGACGAGCGGTGTTTCTGGTTCTCGGGCGGGAATTACGCGTTCACGCTGCCTGTGGGCGGCCTCGTCCAGCCGCTTGCGGCGGGCGGGCTGCCAGAGAGCCCAGAGACCAAGCGCCGCTTTCGCAACCTCATGGCCGCCACCGGGATGGACGCGCATCTTGCGATGCAGACCGCCCCGGCGGCGACGGACGAAGACCTCCGCCGCATCCACCCGGAGAGCTACCTGAGCGCCTTCAAGGCGGCCTCGGATGCCGGCGGCGGAGAGCTTGGCCTGCGCACGCCCTTTGGCGCAGGCGGATATGAGCTTGCCGCGCTCTCGGCCGGGCTGGCCAAGGGCGCGGTGGAGGCCGTCATGGCGGGCCATCTTGGGCAGGCCTACGCCCTCTCGCGACCGCCGGGTCATCACTGCCTGCCGGATTTTCCCAATGGCTTTTGCCTTCTCAACCATATCGCCGTGGCGCTGGAGGCCGCGCGGGCCACGCGCCCGGGCCTGCGCGCGGCGATCCTCGATTGGGATGTCCATCACGGCAACGGGACGGAGGCCATCTATGCGGACGACCCGGAGACGCTGACGATCTCGCTCCATCAGGAGCGGAACTATCCGATGGATACCGGCGATGCGGAGACCGACGCCCGGGCCAACATCAACGTCCCGCTGCCCCCCGGCGCGGGCCATGTCATCTATCTGCGCGCGATGGAGGAGATCGTGCTGCCCGCTTTGCGAGGCTTTCAGCCCGACATCGTGATCGTCGCCTGCGGCTTTGACGCGGCGGCAATCGACCCGCTGTCGCGCATGCTGGCCACGGCGGGCACCTTTGCGGAGATGACGCGGCAGGTCCTGTCAGCCGCCGAGGACCTCTGCGAGGGGCGGCTCGTGCTCGTCCATGAGGGGGGCTATTCAGAGGTCTATGTCCCCTTTTGCGGCCATGCGGTCCTTGAAGTGCTGGCCCCCGGCGCGCCCCGGGCGCCCGACCCCTTCGCCGAGACCTTCGCCGCGCGCCAGCCCGGGCCGCGCTTTCAGGCCATGGCCGATGCCTGGGTCGACGACCTCGCGCGCTACCACGGCACGCGCTAGCCCTTCCCATTCCGCGCGGGCGACATTACCTCCCGCCGGGAAGCCCCGCCGCGATGGCCAGCCAGAGACCTTTGACGAAAGAGACCCGAGATGTCCGAGATCACCCCTGCCATGGCGTTCATGCTGACGCGCCGCTCGCGTCCGTTGCGCACCCTGTCAAAGCCTGCCCCGAAGAAGGGCGAGGTCATGACGATGCTGCGGATGGCCGCGCGGGTGCCCGACCATGGCAAACTCGAACCCTGGCGGTTTGTGGTCCTCGAGGAGGCCGCGCTGCGCCGCATCGCCGGGATCGCGCCCGCCCATATCGAGCGGATCGACGCGCCGTCGCTGGCGCATTCCCAATATGCCGACAGCCCCTTCGCCATCGCCGTCCTCGAGAGCCCGCGCGAAGGCAAGATCCCGGCCATCGAGCAGACCTATTCGGCGGGTGCGGTCTGCCTTGCCCTCGTCAATGCCGCGCTGGCGGCGGGCTGGGGCGCGAACTGGCTCTCTGGCGCGCTGAGCCATGACCCCGAATTCGCGGCCGAGGCATTCGGCGCGGAGCCCCATGAGCGGGTGGCCGGCATCATCCATATCGGCACCTGCGACGAGGCCCCCGCCGACCGTCCGAGACCCGACCTCGACGCGAAGACGACCTGGATGTCGAAGTGATCCTGTCGTCCTTCTTTGCCTCTCTGGGACAGATGGGGGACCGTCGGTTCCGCTCGGTTCTGTGGCGCGGGATCGGGCTGACGATTGCCTTGCTGGTGGGCGCCTATGCGGGGCTCCTTTGGCTCATTGAGGGGCTGACGACGGAGCCTCTGGTCCTGCCCTGGGGGACGGAGATCACGTGGATCGGTGACCTTCTCGGCTGGGGCTCGCTTGCGCTGATGCTCGTTGCGTCGGTGTTACTCATGGTGCCGGTGGCCTCGGCGATCACGTCGCTCTTTCTCGACGACGTGGCGCGCGCGGTCGAAGATGTGCACTACCCCCATGTGCCGGAGCCCGCGCCTGTGGGCTTTTGGGACGGGCTCAGGGACAGCGTGAACTTTCTGGGCGTCCTCGTGGCCGTGAACCTTCTGGCGATCATCCTCTACATCGCCTTTGCCCCGGCTGCGCCGTTCATCTTCATTGCCGTGAACGGCTTTCTTCTGGGCCGGGAATATTTCACCGTGGCGGCCATGCGCCATCTCGGGCGCGCGGGCGCGCGGGCGCTGAGGCGGGAACACGGGGCGTTGATCTGGCTTGCCGGGTGCCTCATGGCCGCGCCGCTGATGATCCCTGTCCTGAACCTTTTCGTGCCGATCCTGGGCGCGGCGACGTTCACGCATATCTATCATCGGCTGCGCGCCTGACGGGGCGGCCTGGTGGGTATCAGTTACGTCTGAAGATAGGGCTGTGGAGGCGCGGGCCCGGCGCCACCGTCCGAGCAGAGCCCGAAGGTGACGCCGTCAACCTAATTGCGAGCCTTCCGCGAAGCGCGAAGAGGCCGCCCGTGCCGTTTTAATCCAGTGTCGCCGTCGCAGCCTGAGCCGCCACCGCGGTAAAAACTGCCACCACTCCGGCCACAGCGTGTCATCGAAAATGTGTGCGTTGGGTTTCCCCAGAAGAACTATGAAAACAGTAGCATATTCTCGCTGCAATCCAGAATTGAGTAACCAAATCGGGCGAAATCAACGATCTGGCGAGACAATGCTTGAACGCTTACCGGCTTTGTTTCCTCAAAGGGGTCAATCGGCGGTCATGCGCTCGAAAAAGTCGATGTCGCGAATCGATATGACCCCGGAAAAGATGATCCCCGCCACGATGATCCAGATCACCGCCGCGATGGCTGTGGTGATGAGGAAGCGCTTTTTCATCTGTGGGTTGACGGGGCTGCCCGCATGGGTGCCCGGCACGATCTCGCCCCGGTCGCCCTGGGTCTCGAGCCGCACGGGGATCACGCAGAGCAGCGTGAGAAACCAGATCACGGCGTAAAGGACGATAGCGGAGGTGATGCCCATGGTCGATCCTTTCGATTGCTGAGAGGCCGGAATGCCTCCGGCGGAAGTACATGGCACAAAGAAGGCGGCGCGCAAGCACGCCCTAGCCGGTCAGGCGCTCAGACTTCCTCGAGTTCAACGAGCGTGCCCTGAAAATCCTTGGGGTGGAGGAAGAGGACGGGCTTGCCGTGGGCGCCGATCTTGGGTTCGCCGTCACCGAGGATGCGGGCGCCTTCGGCCGTCAGGTGGTCGCGCGCGGCGCGGATATCGCCCACCTCGTAGCAGACATGGTGGATGCCGCCGGCAGGATTTTTGTCGAGGAAGCCCTGGATCGGAGAGCCCTCGCCCAAGGGGTAGAGAAGCTCGATCTTGGTGTTGGGAAGCTCGATGAAGACGACCGTGACGCCGTGATCGGGTTCATCCTGGGGCGCGCCGACCTGGGCGCCGAGCATGGTGCGGTATTGCGCGGAGGCGGCCTCCAGATCCGGGACCGCGATGGCCACATGGTTCAGTCGTCCGATCATCGCCTTCGTGCCCCTTAACACCTCATTAGCCTTCTTGCGCTTTTATGGGCTTCATTGAGGGAGGACCATATGGATTCCATGGAAGATTTCCTGAAGGCGCAACCGCCCACGGCCTTGCGTCCACTTCTCGGCCAGACGGTGCTCGCCGTCGAAGACAGCCGCTATGCCTGCGAGGCGATCCGGCTTGTCTGCCTGCGGTCGGGCGCGCGTATCCGGCGCGCCGATTGTCTGAGTTCGGCGCGTCGGCATCTGCGTGTCTATCGCCCGTCCGTGGTGCTGGTGGATCTTGGCCTGCCGGACGGCCCGGGCCTCGAGCTTATCGCAGAGCTGGCGGCGGCGGCAGGGGACGGCGTCCTTTTGGCGATGTCGGGGGACGATACTCTCGCCCAGACCGCGCTCGAGACCGGCGCGCAGGGCTTTTTGTCGAAACCCATCGCTTCTATCGCCGCCTTTCAGACAGAGGTGCTGCGGCATCTGCCCCGCGACCGCCAGCCGCGCGGGCCGCGCGCCATTGCCGACGACGCCGTGACGCCCGATTCCATTGCCTTTCAGGACGACATCGCCCACGCGGTGGAGGCCCTGGGCGCGGGAGAAGCCGCCTATGCCGCGCAATTCGTCGAGAGCCTCGCACGCTGCGTGGGGGACAACACGTTGCTCAGGCAGGCCGAACGCCTGGGCTGGGCCCCGGAGAGCGCCGCAGAAGGCGCGCGTCTTCAGACCATGCTGAGTGAACGCCAGGGCAAGCGCGAAGCCGTCTAGAGCGCGGGATCAGAGGCCACGCGCACGAGGGCCGTGAGGTCGCTCAGCCTCTCGCGCTGGCGCCCACCCGCGTCAAAATTGTCGGGCGAGAGCCACAGGTCGTAGGCCGAGCTGAGCCGCGGCCAGTCCTGATCGGTGACCGCGAACCAGGCGGTGTCGCGGTTCTGGCCCTTGACGACCATGTGCTGGCGAAAGACCCCCTCAAAGGAAAAGCCAAGACGCTCGGCGGCGCGGCGGGAGGCGAGGTTGCGCGCGTTGCACTTCCATTCATAGCGCCGGTAACCCTGGGCAAAGGCCCAGCGCATCATCAGGATCATCGCCTCTGTCGCAGCCGGGCTGCGCTGGAGCGCGGGGGCAAAGGTGATGCCCCCGACCTCGATCACGCCGTGCTCTGGCGTCACGCGGAGGTAGGCGGCCTTGCCATGGGCGGTGCCACTGGCCGCGTCACACAGCGCGTAGTAGTGCCAGGCCGGGTCCTGCGCGATCTGGGCGACCCAGCGATGGAACGCCGCCGCCGACCGAAACGGACCCCAGGGCATGTAATCCCAGAGCCCGTGATGCCCCGCGAAGGCATTGTGGAGCGCGGCGCCGTGGCGCGCCGGATCGAGCGCTTCGCACCGCACGAAGCGGCCGGAAAGGGTGGCCCCTTCGGGCAGGGCGGGCGCGGCCCACCCGCTCAGATCGGTCTCATTCGGCAATGAAAAGCCCCCGCCAGCTCACAAATCAGCCACAATCGCGCGCCAGCTTGTGCCAACACACACCCGTTTTGCGGTTTCTGGGAGATCACTGCCATGCTGTCAAAGTTTTCAACCCACCTGCGCGGGAGCGCGATCACGCCGGTGGCGGATTGGGCGGTGCTGGCCGTAGGTGTGCTGATGCTGACGAGTGCGATCGTCGGCACCGTCGTGGCCCCAGCCCTCGACATGCAGGCGGAGGCTGACATGGCCGTTGCGCGGGAGAACGCAGCGCTCTAAAGCGACTGCGCGCGGGCAGAGCCCCCAACTCACAGCAACAGACGCGGATCCTCGCCCATGTCGAGGCCCGGGAAGATCGTGCGCTCGATCTCGGCCAGGGACGTCCCGAAGAGCGTGCGCATGGCCGATCCGGCATAGGCGCGGATGTCGCGCACGGGCATGAGGTCGCGGCGGTTGTAGAGCTCGGCATCACCGAGGCCCGGCCAGCGCCCATAGGCCTGCCCGCCCCGTACGGCCCCGCCGGCGGCAAGCATCACACCCCCTGTGCCGTGATCCGTGCCTTTCGTGCCGTTGACGCGCGCCGTCCGGCCGAACTCGGTCATCACGAGCACCGCTGTCTGCCCCCAGGCCGCACCGAGGCCCGCCTTCATGAGCAAGAGCGTCTGCGCCAGTTCATCAAGTTTCCGCGTGATCTGGCGGCCCTGGGCGGCATGGGTGTCCCAGCCATTGATCGAAAACGCGGCGATGCGCGTGTCCCGGCGCAGCTGTTCGACGACGAAGCGCGCAACCTCGCCCGTCACGCGGCCCGATGCGCCACCGGGGGAGGCCATCATGCCCATCTCTTCGATGTCCGCGTCGCCCTCCATGGCGCCAGCCGTTTCTATCCCCTCGATGATGTCCATAGCCTGCAGCGCGGCATCGCGGAAGAGCGGGTCATCGTGGTAAATGAGCTCCAGGAGCTGGGCGCCCTGCGGCGAGAGGTTGAGCGCCGTGTTCGGCGTCCAGGTCGCGTGCGGCCCGTCGCCCGCAAGCACGTGCAAGCGGTCGCGGCCAACGGCGAAGGCCGTGCGCGTCTCGACCCCCGGTGCGATCTGCAGGAGCCGGTTCAGCCATCCGTCGCGGGCGATGTTGAAGGGGTCACCGCCATTGCCCGCCTCGAGCAGCGCCTGACCGTCAAAGTGGCTGCGCTTGTCGCGGTAGGGCGTCGAGACGGCATGGGCCACGGCGAGCTCCCCCGCCTGCCAGAGCGGTGCAAGCGGCGCGAGCGCGGGATGCAGGCCGAAGAAATTGCCGATGGCGTGGGGCTCGGGATCGCGGCCCGTGAGCTCCTCGCGCATGGCGGCGAAATCGGGATCACCCCAGGGGCGCACCGCGTCGAGGCCATCTAGCGCGCCGCGCAGGATGATGACCACGAGCCGCCCCTCCCACGGGGCGGAGGCCAGCGTGATGGGTGTCAAAAGCGGGCTCGCGGCCGCAGAGCAGCCGATCAGGCCAGAGGTCAGGAACGTTCGGCGGTCCATGGGCTACCTCCTCTGGAAGCTCGGCGAGGCGAGGACGAGGCCCACACCCTCGCGCCGATCCTGCGCCGCCGAGATCGCGAAGCTGAGCTCCCCGGGCGCGGTGTCGCCAGCGATGAGGCCCAGAAGGTCGCGCGGATCAGGGAGCGCCTGCGTGAGCCGCACCGGCGCGCGCATGGCCCAATTCACCCGTTCAGCGACGGCCTGGGGCGTGATCCAGGCAAAGTCCGCCTCCTCCCACCCGGCGGGATCGGGCGCGCGCTCCCAGCGCTGGCCCATGCGCCCCATGGGATTGAGCAAAAGGTTGCGGACATCCTTGAGCGAGGTGCGCGCCATCCTCTCCGGTGTGAGGCCGAGCGCTCGCAGGGCTGACGACATGTAGTCCACCGGCCATTTCACGTTCACCCGCGCCGGATCCCAGGCGGCGGGATGCTCGAGCATCGCCGCGCTCAGCGCCCCGAGATCCCCGTCCGAGGCGACATAGCGCGCGGCCATGTGGCGAATGAGGGCCTCGGGCGGCGCATCCGACACAAAATGCACCGCAAGCTTGTGCGCGAGGTGGCGCGCAGTGGACGGGTGGCGCGCGAGGTCCTCGATTGCGGCATCAATGGCGCTGAGATCGTCCCCGGCATAGACACGGCCCAGCACGGTCTCCGGCCCCGGCTCCACGATGCCCGGACGCCAGCGAAACCCCTCCCCCCGCTGGGTCGAAAGCCCGGTGAGGAGGGCCGCCAGTTCGCGCACATCGCGCTGGTCATAGGGCCCGCCCACGCCGAGCGTATGAAGCTCAAGCAACTCACGGGCCAGATTTTCGTTGATGCCCCGCCCCGCGCGGCGCTTCCCGGTGACTGAATTGGGCCCGGTGGAGAGGATCTGGTCGAGATAAACCAGCATGAGGGGCGCGCGGATGACGGCCTTGGCCATCTCTGCGAAGGACCCTGCAATGTAGGGGCGGATGGCGTCTGCCGAATAGGCCGCGCCGCCATATTGCCCGATCCCGCCCATGCCCACGACGGTGAAGTGGTCGGTCCAGAACGTCACCAGCCGCTCGCCCAGGCCGAGGGGCTGGCCGACATGGCGCACGATGAGCGCGCGAAAATCGCCGAAGGACTGGTCGCGCATGTCGCGGATCATCTCGCGTGAGAGCTCCTTGGCGGCGTCCCCCGTCACCGTGCCCGCGTTCTTGGCGGCGATACCGCGCGCGTCGCGGAATGTCCCCTCGGTCGAGACGATGTCGGCCGTGGTCGTGAACGGATGGGTGTCAGCGAAGGGATCCCCGGCGGCGGCCTCCTCCAGGAGGTCGGTCGCCCGCCTTGGCAACGCATGGAGCGGTGACGGGCCCATCCCGAAACGGTGCACGGCGGTGAGTGGGTCAAATGCCATGGTCGGCGCTACCTGCTCTTTTGCGCGCAAGTCTACTGGTCCGCGCCCGCCTTGGCCAGCGGCGCGTGACGCGGGATGTCGTCAGGCGGATAGCGGCTGCGTTGCCCCGAGGCCCGGTCAGTCGGGATCTATGACCCGGAGGTTCAGCTCCCGAAGCTGTTCGTTCTGCGGCGCCGACGGCGCGTCCATCATCAGGTCTTCGGCGCGCTGGTTCATGGGGAACATGATGACCTCGCGGATGTTTTCCTGATCGGCGAGAAGCATGACGATGCGGTCGATGCCCGCCGCGCAGCCGCCATGGGGCGGCGCGCCGTACTGGAAGGCATTGACCATGCCGCCGAAGCGCTTTTCGACCTCGTCCTTGCCGTAGCCCGCAAGCTCGAACGCCTTGAACATGATCTCGGGCTTGTGATTCCGGATCGCACCGGAGACGAGCTCATAGCCGTTGCATGCCAGGTCATACTGGAAGCCACGCACGTCGAGGGGGTCGCCGTTCAGCGCCTCCATCCCGCCCTGGGGCATGGAGAACGGATTGTGCTCGAAGTCGAGCGCGCCTGTCTCTTCGTCCTTCTCGTAGATCGGAAAATCCACGATCCACGCGAAGGCGAAGCGGTCCTTGTCCGTCAGGCCCAGCTCCTCGCCGATGGTGTCGCGCGCCTTGCCTGCGACGCGCTCAAACGCGGCGGGCTTGCCCCCGAGGAAAAACGCCGCATCGCCCACACCGAGGCCCAGCTGCTGGCGGATGGCTTCCGTCCGCTCCGGCCCGATGTTCTTGGCCAGCGGCCCCGCGGCCTCCATGCCGTCACCCTGATCCCGCCAGAAGATGTAGCCCATGCCGGGCAGGCCTTCCTTCTGGGCGAAGGCGTTCATTCGGTCGCAGAACTTGCGGGAGCCGCCGCCCGGCGCGGGGATGGCGCGGATCTGGGTGCCGTCCTGTTCGAGGAGCTTGGCGAAGATGGCGAAACCGGAGCCCGCGAAATGCTCGCTCACGACCTGCATCTTGATCGGGTTGCGGAGGTCCGGCTTGTCGGTGCCGTACCAGAGAGCTGCGTCGCGGTAGGAGATCTGCGGCCAGTCGCCGGGCGCGTCGACCTTGCGGCCCCCGCCGAACTCCTCGAACACCCCCGCGATCACCGGAGAAACCGTATCGAAAACATCTTGTTGCTCGACAAAGCTCATCTCAAGGTCGAGTTGGTAGAAATCCGTGGGCGAGCGGTCCGCGCGCGGGTCCTCGTCGCGGAAACAGGGCGCGATCTGGAAGTATTTGTCGAAGCCCGAGACCATGATGAGCTGCTTGAACTGCTGCGGGGCCTGGGGCTGCGCGTAAAACTTGCCGGGGTGCAGCCGCGAGGGCACGAGGAAGTCGCGGGCACCCTCGGGCGACGAAGCCGTGATGATCGGCGTCTGGTATTCGCGAAAGCCG
Organism: Pseudomonadota bacterium; assembly: GCA_038751055.1. Classification (GTDB taxonomy): domain Bacteria; phylum Pseudomonadota; class Alphaproteobacteria; order Rhodobacterales; family Rhodobacteraceae; genus Shimia_B. Next base: position 28,752 of record JBCDGS010000039.1, read on the forward strand.
ATGTCCCACATGCGCTTGCGGATCGAGGCGACCACGTCGGACCGCAGCGTAATGTTGCGCTGCAGCTTTTCGCGTCGCAGGTCCAGGAAGCGGTACTTC
>JBCDGS010000040.1:0-26112 GCA_038751055.1 Pseudomonadota bacterium
AGGATGTATTCCTGGATCGAGGCCCGGATCCACCACATGGCGTAGGTGGCCAGGCGAAAGCCCTTTTCCGGGTCAAAGCGCTTCACCGCCTGCATGAGGCCCACATTGGCCTCCGAGATCACTTCCGCCTGAGGCAGCCCGTAGCCGCGGTAGCCCATGGCGATCTTGGCCGCGAGACGCAGGTGCGACGTCACCATCTTATGCGCAGCACGCGTATCTTCCTGCTCTACCCAGGCCTTGGCGAGCATGTATTCCTCTTCGGGTTCCAACATCGGAAACTTGCGGATTTCCTGGAGGTATCGATTCAGGCCGCCTTCAGGGGTCGGCGCGGGAAGGTTTGCGTAATTTGCCATGTCTGTGTCCTCCGGTCGGTCAGCCGCCTAATGTGACAGCTTTTAACATAGATGGGGCGTGGCATCCAAGACTGCAAGATGCGCCGCTGTTGGACAAGGAACTAGACTGCGCGCTGGCGCGGCGACAGGGCCCTCACGCAAGCGTGCTGTGCGTTACAAGAGAGACAGAAGATCCGCCATATCCGCGGGGAGCGGGGCCTCAAAGCGCAGCGTCTCCTTCGTCACCGGATGCTCGATTCCCAGAACCGCTGCGTGGAGCGCTTGCCGGGGGAAGGCCTTTAGCGCTTCGGCGGCCTCCGCGCTCACGGCACCCGTTTTCAACTTGCGCTGACCGCCATAGACCGGATCGCCGACAAGCCCGTGGCCCGCATGGGCGAGGTGCACGCGGATCTGATGCGTGCGCCCGGTCTCAAGCTGACATTTCAGCAAGGCAACCACGGGCGGGGTGCCAAAGGCCTCGACAACTCTGGCCCGCGTCACTGCATGCCTGCCCTGCCCGTCGAAGTAGACTGCCTGCCTTTGGCGATCTGTCCGATGCCGCGCGAGGCCTGAGGTGATCTTCATCACGCCGCCCGCCTCAAAACTCACACCTTTGAGGCCCCGTAGACGCGGATCGGCGGCGTCGGGCGCACCGTAGCAGAGCGCGAGGTAGCGCCGCTCGGCCGAGTGAGCCTCAAACTGCGCTGCCAGCCCGTGATGAGCAGCATCCGTCTTGGCGACCACCAAAAGCCCTGACGTATCCTTGTCGATCCGGTGCACGATCCCTGGGCGCTGCACGCCTCCTATCCCGCTCAAGCTATCTCCCGCATGTGCGAGGAGCGCATTGACCAGCGTACCAGACGGCGTGCCCGGAGCGGGGTGGACAGCCATGCCCACAGGCTTATTCACGACAATCAGAAATTCGTCTTCGAAGACCACATCGAGGGGGACATGCTCGGGCGCGACATCGAGGGGTCGCGCGTCGGGTATCGCAATCGTGACCACAGCCCCCTCGTCCACCCGGGCCTTCGCATCTAGGACGGGAGTTCCATTCACTGACACCACCCCCTCCGCAAGCAAACGGATGAGGCGCGACCGGGACAGGGCCGCTTCCTCTGGCGCATCACGCGCCAAAGCCTTATCAAAACGCGCGGGCGGGTTTGGCCCGATCTGAAAAACAAGCGGCGACGACGCCATGTCCGATGACCCCTACAGAGCTGATGGCGCACACGCGGTGGAGGCGAAGAACCTCGTCTTTTTGCGACGCCTCGTGACGGTGCTCACCATCGTCATGATCGCGGGCGTTCTATCGATCGTCGCGCTGCTTGTCATCCGCCTGGGTGACGCGCCCACCGGGGTGGCCGTGCCCTCGCAGATCGCCTTGCCGGAGGGGACGCGGGCGCTCGCGGTCACGCAGACCCCCGCGAACATCCTTGTGGTGACAGAGAGCCAGAACCTCCTCATCTTCAATGCGTCCGGCACAGAGCTCCTCGGTGCCGTTCAGTTGGGCGAATTCATCGAGGCGGAGAGTGAGTGAGGGTGGTACCACCTCCCCGGCTCGAACGGGGGACCTCCTGATCCACAATCAGGCGCTCTAACCTACTGAGCTAAGGCGGCACGGAGCTTCACATATCCAGCAGCGCCGGTCCTTGCAAGCCTCTTGCGCGGACCAGGGGGTTGCAGCTGCAACGGCCGCCGCGCTACACGAGCGCGCGCCAGAAGGAGAGGCCCATGGGCATCAATACGGAACGCGAGATTGAGGCAAATCTGCAGATCGGGCCCACCGATCAGGGCATGGTTCGGCTTTTCATCGAGGCAGGTCAGGTGGAAATCCCGATGGACTTCGAACCCCATGAAGCACGCGAGATTGCGGATGAAATCGTCGCAGCCGCAAAAGCCGCCGAGACCAGCAAGCGGTAGCCTGCACGTTTATGCGGCCACCAGTCGGGGTCTTGGCGCGCAACGCCCGTTCCCCGCTGCATTTACCCCCAAACTTGCACAAGCTCAGGGTCTCGCGCCGCATGATGGCGCAACGCCGCATGGCGCGCGAACTTGTGAACCATGACCTTGCGCCGCGCTGCGGGCAGTTTCGTTTCAGGACCCATCCGGACGATTTCGGCGTCGTAGGCATCTGCGATGATAAGCCCGGTGTCCGATGGCAGCAGCTCTGACGGGAAATCCGCGTCTACAGCCCAAAAGTAGCGATCACACCATTCAAGGTAGCCAGACCATTTCTGATCGGACTGGAAATCGGCGCGGCTCGATTTGCATTCAACAATCCAGACTTCGCTCTTTGGGCCCAGCGCCATGACGTCCACCCGCAATCCCTTGCTCGGGCTCAGTTCTTCGACGGTGACGAAATCATAGCTGAGGAGGTGCCGACAGACCCCGCGCGCAAGGAGTTGGCCCGGGCGTGGCTCTGGCCGTTCGTTGGCGCCAACGATAAAGGGCGTGCGGGGGGGCGTTCGCGCATCGTTCATGCAGACAATGTGAACGAATTGAGAACAAATGCAACTGCGATCGGGCGCCGGAGGCCCTCAGACGGTCACGGACTGCGCTGCAATCGTCTGAAGATCCTCGGCAGACAGGCTGTCCGTGTCCTCCGTGATCTTGTGCATCTTCGTGACAGCGGCCATGAGATCCGACATCTCCTGATCGCTGAACTCGCGGTCGGAACGCGCAAACCCGGCAATCGTCCGAGACCCGCCACTGTGCACCGCGCCCGCCACGCCGAAGGTTAGGCCATGGTCTGCGGCCTGCGTAAGGACACCAGCGGGATCATCGCCCTGAAGTGCAGACCAGCGGACCGCGCCCTCGTTCGAAAACCCCCACGTCACCGTCGGATCGCGCATGACAAGCCCCTGAGAGCTGTAGAACTCATTCCACGCCGAAGGGTAGGTCTGAAACAGATAGCTTGGCGATGCGAAACGCACATGGAGCCCCACAGCGTAGCCGCCCGGGGAGGTGTCCCCGAGGATCGCAAGTTCATGTGCCAACGTCGTACTAATTGGGTGCAATCTTAGTAAAACACGCCTCTGCCGTGAATGACAAAGTGACGTTAGGTAATTCAAGCCTGTTTAGACCATCGCGAAGACGCGGCGCTGGCAAGGGCAAGCGCTTGGGAAGTTTTGGGACCTAAAGCTCACCAAATAGGCGGTGAGCCTCCCCTTGTCCGCCCCCCACAAGCCTCTTATCTCGAGGAGTGGCGGGTGCTGCCCTTCTCGTGTCGGCTAAATTCCGGTGGCCTTAAGCAACTCCGAGGGAGCTGGCTCTGTCAGGATCCTGGTCCTGTTACCTGGCGCCCACCTGTATATACAGGTCCTCGGGAATTTCGCACGCCGCACGGCTGCGTTTGCGGGCCCGCCACACTATCCCTTCGCCGTCATCCAGCTTCCCGCGCGGACCATCCAGAGCCTGGCCGGGGCATCCTCCTGGCAGGCATCGTGCAAAAAGGCATGGTCCTGGCCGTCCACCTCGTGAAACGTCACGTCCCTCTCTTCGAGATGATCAAACAGGGCCGCAGCATCGTCATGGAGCGGATCGAGGGCAGCAGCCAGGATGAGAACCGGCGCGCCTGACCTGGGAACGCGGCCCTGTAGATCGCCTCCTGTTGCCTGGAGGTGATCATACATCCTTTGGATCGCAGCCGCGTTGAGGGACGGGCTCAAAGGGCCGTAGCGATTGATCGAAGGCGAGGATGTGACCCCGAAGGCCGGGTAGAATGCAAGGACACCCGCCGCCCGCGCATCGTCAGCCGCAGCCCAGAGCGCCATCGCCGCCCCCGCGCTGTCGCCAGCCGTGAAGACACGGCCCTCTAGGGCGCTCAGGGCCTCAAACCTTGCCCCTGCGCTGTCTGCTTGGGCAGGCCATGGGTTCTCCGGGGCGAGCGGATAGGGCGCAGAGACAACTCGGCGGTGCGTGAGTTTTGCCAGCCAAGCGCAAAGACCCCGATGCGTCTCCGGGCTACCGACCATCCAGCCGCCCCCGTGGAAGTAAAGAACCGGTTCCGGCAGCGGATCCGTCGGGCAAAAGCAGAGGCACCCTTCCAAGCCGGACCGGACGTCGTCTTCGACGCGCACATCGTCAGGCGCATAGGACGCAAGCGGCAAACGCTCCGCATCATAGGCCGCACGAAGGTCGACCGGGTCCTCCGTGGCCCAGTCGCCCACATCCATCACGCGCCAGCTTTCTTCTCAAAGGCCTCGGGCCGGGCCTCGCGGGCCATGTGATCGAGCACGGCGTTCACGAAGCGTGTCTCTTTCATCTCGGGCGAAAAGGCGGTGGCGATATCCATGAACTCAACAATCACCACTTTGGGCGGCGTGTTGGCCTCGATCATCTCGGCGCCCGCGGCCCTGAACAAGGCGCGCAAAGTGGGATCAATCCGCGCGATGGGCCATTTGGCCACCAGGGCACGATCCGTCATCTGGTCGATCTTTGCCTGTTCGTTCACCGCGCGGTCCACGAGGGCGCGGAAGAGGTCGACATCGCCCTCCTGCATCTCGCCCTCGTCATAGATCGCACCAAAGCGGTGATCCTCGAATTCGCGCTCCACGGCGTCCGCGGACTGGCCCGACGCCTCCATCTGAAAGAGCGCTTGCACCGCGTAAAGGCGCGCGGCGCTCTTCATCTTGCGTTTCTGATTGTTCGAAAGCGTCATGCGATGCGCGTCGCGTCGGACGGCTTAAAGCCGATATCGCCCTTCGACCCGCCCCATTTGCGTTGCAGCGCGAGGAGGTGCAGCGCGGCCTCGGCGGCGGCGCCTGCCGTGTTCAGTCGGTCCGCGTCGGCGCGCTCCTCGGCCTGCTCCATGTTTTCGACGGTGATGATCCCGTTGCCGATGCACAGCCCTTGGAGGCCAAGGAGCATGATCCCATTGGCAGATTGCTCTACGACGACGTCGTAATGCGACGTGCGCCCCCGGATCACGCAGCCCAGCGCCACATAGCAGTCGTAGTTTGACATGCGGCTGGCCATGGCGATGGCGGTGGGCAATTCAAGCGATCCCGGCACCTCCACCGTATCGAGGCCCGCGCCGACCTTGGAAAAGATCGCCTCGACGGCGGCGATCTGCTGCTCTGCGATCTTTGTGTAATAGGGCGCAATTGCGATGAGGCCCTTCACGGGCGCGTCAAACGACGGCAGGCCCATGTCATTGTCTGAATGTCCCGCCATCAGCCGAGCTCCGAGATTTTCTTGGTGCCGACGATGGAGAGGCCGTAAGCCTCAAGTCCCACCACCCGGGGCGTCGGCGAATTGGTGGCGAGGATGATGTCATTGACGCCGAGCGAGCTCAGGATCTGCGCACCGAGGCCATACTGCCGCAGCGTCTGGGGAGAGACCTCCTCCCCCGCGACAAGCTTCATGTGCACATCACGCAAGAGCACCACGACGCCGCGACCTTCGTCGGCGATCATCCGCATGGCGTCAGAGAACTCCCGGGCACGGCCAGTCGGCCCGGTGCCGATAAGGTCGAGCATCGGGTCGAGCGAATGCATGCGCACAAGAACGGGTGCGCCGTCGTTGATGTCTCCCTTCACAAGAGCGATGTGCTCGGCACCCTGCGTCTCGTCCGTGTAGATCCGCAATTCCCATTCGCCGCCGAACTCTGATTGGATCATCTCTGTGGTGCGGACGCGGACGAGGTTATCGTGGCGACGCCGATAGGCGATGAGATCCGAGATCGTGCCGATCTTGAGGCCGTGAAGCTGGGCGAAAGCGATGAGATCCGGCAAGCGGGCCATCTCGCCGTCTTCCTTCATGATCTCGCAGATCACGCCTGACGGGTTGAGGCCGGCAAGGCGCGAGATATCGACCGCAGCCTCGGTATGGCCTGCCCGGACCAGCACGCCCCCCTCGCGCGCGCGGAGCGGAAAGACATGGCCTGGCGTCGCGATGTCTTGGGCGCCTTTGGTATGATCGATTGCCACGGCGACGGTCCGTGCACGGTCCGCGGCGCTGATCCCGGTCGTGACCCCCTCGCGCGCCTCGATCGACACCGTGAACGCGGTCTCATGACGCGAGGAGTTCTGCGAGGCCATGAGCGGAAGCCCAAGCGCGTCGATCCGTTCCCCCGGCAGTGACAGGCAAATGAGCCCGCGCCCATGGGTGGCCATGAAGTTCACAGCGTCAGGTGTTGCCATCTGCGCTGGAATGACGAGGTCGCCCTCGTTCTCCCGGTCCTCATGGTCCACGAGGATGAACATGCGTCCGTTGCGGGCGTCCTCTATGATCTCCTCGATGGAGGAAATCGCGTCGCCCCACTGCTTCTCGACGGGGCCAGCTTCCTCATAAAGAGTGCTCTCCTGGCTCATCTCGCTTCTCCAAAATAGCGCTCGGCGCTCAGATACCCCGCGGCGCGGGCCGCAGCGCACCATTCACGCTCAAGGGAGGTGGAGCCTATGACGAGAACCCCGTCGGCTGGCAAGCGTTCCGCTGCGATGGCGCCCGCGACCTTGCGGCGCGTCTCGCTCCAGCTATCCGTGAATTGCGGGGCAACCGACGCGGCGAGACCAGGATTGGCGGCCGATACAGCGCCCGGATCGAGCGGGGGGTGCACGAGCGCGATCTTGTGCGCGTCGGTTATGGCGCGGACCTTTTGCCCGGTCTCGTCAGGCAGCGTCACCTTAGTCAAGCGAAGCCCATTGGAGGAGAACAGAAACCCGATGACGTCGCGCCCGGTCGACGCACGAACACCGGCATAGGTCTTGTAGTCGAGGCCCAGTTCATGCGCGCGCCGCACCCGCATCTTCAGCACAAAGAGCGGCAGCGTCGGCAAGAGCGCCTCACGGGCTTTCTTCCATTGGTGCTTACGATAGGCATAGCCCGCCTCCATCGTCGGGCCCTGGTTGTGGCCGATGCCCGGCAGGGCAGTCATGACGCGTCCGCCAAGCGCGCCACATAGCGCGCGAGCGTGTCGATCTCGAGGTTGACGGCGTCCCCCTCTTCCATGTCGCCCCACGTCGTGACGGCTTTCGTGTGCGGGATCATGTTCACGCCGAAGGATGAACCGCTCACTTCATTGACGGTCAAAGACGTACCATTGAGCGCGACCGACCCTTTCGAAGCGATGAACCGTGCAAGATCTGGCGGTGCCTCGAAGGTGACACGGGTGCTATCGCCCTCCTCACGGATGGCCGCGATACGCGCGATGCCGTCCACATGCCCCGAAACGATGTGCCCGCCAAGCTCGTCCCCGACCTTGAGCGCCCGCTCCAGGTTGACGCGACGCCCGACGCTCCACGGCTTCGAGCCGCCCAGATTGGTCTTGGAGACGCTCTCTGCGCTTACATCGACGTCAAACCAACCGCCGCTGGCGTCGTGCCCCTTGTCCACGACTGTCAGGCAGACGCCATCGCAGGCGATGGAGGCACCCATGTCGACGCTTGCCATGTCATAGCCCGTGCCGATGCGCGCGCGCAGATCGCCGCGCTGTTGTACGTGACGGATCGTGCCGATGTCAGTAATGATGCCGGTGAACATGAATTCCCCTTTCGCTTGGGCAGGTAACGCTTGCACCACTGCGAGGCAAGGAACAGGCTTGGCCTGACATGAACGGGTTTTTCACCAATGAGCCCTAAAGGTGCCATAAAGGCCGGGCACACCCACGGGAGTAGACGATGTTGGTGGGTAAAATGGTATCTTTTGAAACACGCCGGTTTCTCTTCCTGCAGGGACCTCACGGCCCGTTCTTTCATCGTCTGGGTAAGATGCTTGGCGCGGCAGGCTGCGACGTCTGGCGCGTTGGCTTTAACGCGGGGGACCGGGCCTTCTGGTTCACACCATCGAGCTACATTCCCTATACCGGCGCACTTGAGGCGTGGCCCGACCGCTTTTGCGAGATCGTGGCGGACAAGAACATCACCGATATCGTGCTTTACGGCGATACCCGGCCCGTCCATGCCGAGGCCGTCGCACGGGCCCGCGAGCTCGGACTGACGATCCATGTATTCGAAGAAGGCTACATGCGCCCTTACTGGGTGACCTATGAGCGCGACGGATCAAACGGCAATTCAGAGCTCATGGATATGAGCGTGCAGGACATGCAGGACGCGCTCGCGCGCTCTGACCTCGATGTGCCGGAGGCCCCGACCCACTGGGGCGACATGAACCAGCACATCTTTTACGGCTTCCTCTACCACCTCTTCGTGATGACGCGGAACGGAGACTATCGCAACATCCGCACCCACCGGTCGATGCCCGTGGTGCAGGAGTTCTATCTCTACCTTAAGCGCTTTCTCCTGTTGCCCTTTGTGCGGCTTGACCGGGGGCTTTCGACGCTGCGCATCAAGCACGCCGGGTTTCCGTTCCACCTCGTGCTGATGCAACTCGAGCACGACTCAAGCTTTCAGATGCACTCCCCCTTCACGGAGATGCGCGAGTTTCTTGAGCTCACGATTGAAGGGTTTGCCACGGGCGCGCCCCGCCATCATCACCTCGTCTTCAAGGCCCATCCAATGGAATCCGGCCGCCTTCCAATGCGCCGCGTCGTGCGCGACATCGCCGCCAAGCACGGCGTGCGCGGGCGTGTCCATTATGTGCCGGGCGGCAAGCTTGCGCGTCTTCTCAACCATGCGCGCACGGCTGTGACGGTGAATTCCACGGCCGCCCAGCAGGTGCTGTGGCGCGGGATCCCCCTCAAGGTTTTCGGAAAAGCCGTCTACGCGAAACCGGAATTCGTGAGCACCCAGCCCCTGGCGCAATTCTTCGCCACGCCGGAACGACCCGACAACCGGGCCTACAAGGATTACCGCCGCTTCCTGCTTGAGACGTCACAGATGCCCGGCGGCTTCTACTCCGCCCGCGGACGGCGCGAGCTCATGCGACAAGTCGTCGATATGATGCTCGCTGAGGAGAACCCCTACGAGGCCTTCCTCGCCGGCAGTGCCGCGCCACGGCAACAGTTGCGGCTCGTCAAAGACTGACCTCGCACCATAGCGCTTCCATTTTTCGCGGGATTCCGCTAGGTTGCAAAAAAAAGCTGAGGCAGAATTTCAGGTTCGAGGAGTCGGAGCAGTGACTTCCACTAAATCCGCGCGTGGGCGCGTTTGGGCCAGGGCGGCAGGCGCTCTGGGCATGTTGGCGCTCGTGGCAAGCTGCGGCTTGCCGCGATCAGGGCCGTCAAAGGCAGAGATCTTTGAGGGCTCGGTGCAAAACTCCGGCGACGCCTTCATCGTCGTCGTCAATGATCGGGTGACGCGGGCGACCGCGATCGTGCCCACTTTCGGGTTCACGGATGCCTTCCTGAACGCCTCAGACCTTGGGTCTGACGTGATCCGCCCGGGCGATGTGCTTGGCCTCACGATCTGGGAGAACGTCTCAGACGGGCTGCTGGCGGGGGAAGGTCAAAACGCCACCGTCTTGGATGAAGTCCAAGTTGACGGGTCCGGTTTCATCTTCGTGCCCTATGCCGGGCGCGTCCGTGCAGCAGGCAACACGCCCGAAGCCATGCGCAGGATCATCACCAACCGCCTCGACGAGCAGACGCCCGACCCACAGGTGCAAGTACGCCGCGTGGCCGGCGATGGCTCTACCGTCTCTGTCGTCGGTGCCGTGGGCGGCCAGGGCGTTTTCGCCATCGAACGCCCCACGCGGCGGCTCAGCTCCATGCTGGCCCGCGCGGGCGGCATCACGATTGAGCCCGAGATCGCGCAGATTTCGATCATCCGCGGCAAGCATACCGGCACGATCTGGTTCCAGGACCTCTACGATAACCCGCATCTCGACATCGCGTTGCGCGGTGGCGACCGCATCCTCGTCGAGGAAGATACACGCACATTCACGGCTCTTGGCGCGACTGGAACGCAGAACCGCATACCCTTTGAATCGCAGACGATTTCAGCCATTGAGGCGATCGCGAGCGTGGGCGGTCTGAACTCCTCCATCGCGGATCCCACAGGCGTCTTCGTCTTCCGAAACGAGCCCGAGGAAATCGCGCAGACGGTCATGGGCCGCGGCGATCTGATCGGCACGCAACGCGTGGCCTATGTCCTCGACCTGACGCAGCCCAACGGCATGTTTCAAGCGCGTGACTTCGCGATCCGCGACGGCGATACGGTGTATGTCACCGAAGCTCCGTTCGTGACGTGGGACAAGACAATCTCGTCGCTGACAGGGTCGTTGGCGTCCGTCAACTCCGTGGCAGCCCTCGGCCAGTGACGGGTGGGCGAGAGTCTCTACGTCTATAACGGCGGGTTCCTCACTCAGCGCCGCACGCGACGTATCCTCAAACTAGCCGGCTTTGACATCCGCCTGGGCAAGCCCCCGGCGGATGGACTCGTCGGAATCTGGGGCGCCTCCCCCACCGCGCACAGGGGCGAGGCGGTCTCCGAGGCGACAGGTGCTGGGGTGGTCCGCGTCGAAGATGCGTTTCTGCGCTCGTTCCATCCCGGCCGCGACGGAGACCCTGCGCTCGGCCTTCTCATCGACCGATCAGGTGTGCATTTTGACGCGGCGCAGCCCTCGGACCTTGAGACGCTGTTGGCGACGCACCCCCTCGATGACACGGCCCTTCTGGACCGGGCGCGCCGCTCCATTGATCTCATGCGCCACGCCCATCTGAGCAAGTACAACGCCTTCCACCCTGACCTTGCGCCCCCGGCCCCGGGGTATGTGGTCGTCATCGACCAGACGGCGGGCGACGCGTCGGTGAAGGCTTCTGGCGCGGATGCGGCCACCTTCAAGGAAATGCTCGTGTTTGCCCAGACCGAGCATCCCGGCGCGCGCATCCTCCTCAAGACCCATCCGGAGACGGCAGCCGGCCACCGCGAGGGCCACTTCACCTCCGCAGATGAAAGCAATCTCGTCTCCCTCTACGATGCGCCGATCTCTCCCTGGGTGCTCTTTGAAGGGGCGCGGGCGGTCTACACGGTCAGCTCCGGCCTCGGGTTCGAGGCCATCTTCGCTGGCCATAAACCACGCGTCTTCGGGCAGCCGTTCTACGCAGGCTGGGGCCTGACAGCGGACGAAAACCCGGTGCCACGGCGCAGTCGAACACTGACGCGTGCGCAGCTCTTTGCCGCCGCCATGATCCTTTATCCGACGTGGTACGATCCCTATCGCGACCGGCTGTGCCAGCTCGAAGACGTCATCGCCACCTTGAGCGCGCACGCCCGGGCCTGGCGCGAGGACAATCAGGGATGGGCCATGTCTGGCATGAGGCTCTGGAAGCGGCGACAGCTGACGCGCTTTTACGGGTCCGTCAAAGCTCCGGTCTTTATCGACGATCCCGCAAAACTGCCGCCCGAGCGTCCCCACATGGCGTGGGCTTCAAAGAGCGATGGCGCCGTCCGGTGCGAGGATGGGTTCCTACGCTCACGCGGCCTCGGCGCAGAGCTCATCCCGCCTCTTTCCCTTGTTCTCGACGATCTGGGGATCTACTATGACCCGACGCGCGAAAGCAGGCTGGAGCAATTGATCTCTGCCTCGCCAAAGCTGCCCTCTGGTTGCCTTGAGCGCGCCGCGCGGCTGCGCTGGTCGCTCATTGAAAGCAAGCTCAGCAAGTACAACCTTGGCGGTGCGGTCCCAGACATCCCCACCGGGCACCGTATCCTTGTGCCGGGACAAGTGGAGGACGATGCCTCGATCCTGACCGGGACGGACGCGGTCGCGACCAACGCCGACCTCTTGCGCGCCGTGCGCGCGGCCCATCCAGATGGCATCATCGTCTACAAACCGCACCCGGATGTCGAAAGCGGGCTGAGGAGCGGGACCATCGATGCAACGCTCGCGGACGTTGTCGCACGTGAGGCGGATCCGATCAGGCTCATTGAAGACTGCGACGAGGTCTGGACGATGACGTCCCTGCTGGGCTTTGAAGCATTGCTGCGTGGCGTGCCCGTCACCTGCCTCGGGACGCCGTTCTATTGCGGCTGGGGGCTCACGACGGATCGTGGGCGGGTGCCTGCGCGCCGTGGCGCCTCGGCGACTCTGGACGGCCTCATACATGCCGCCTTGATCGATTATCCGCGCTACTTTGATCCCGTCACGGGACAGGCCTGCCCGGTCGAAGTGATCGTGGAGCGTTTGCGCGACGGCGATCTACCCAAGCCCGGGCTTGGCCTTCGCCTGCTTGCCAAGGCTCAGGGGGCGCTTGCGTCCTATGCTTACCTTTGGCGGTAGTCAGGCGGCGGCCCAGACATGTTCGATATCCGGCCCGATTGAGCGGGACCGCACCAGCGTAAACCGCTTTGCCTCGGTCAGGCGGTCGAGGCCCAGCGCCCCGATGGCGGGTTGTCCTTCGGCCCCGAGGGCAATACCGGCCGTATAGCCCACCAGACGATCCACCAGCCCCGCCCCGAGGAGGGAGGCCGCCAGCGCCCCGCCCCCTTCGCAAAAGACTGTCCCGAGCCCCGCGCTCCCGAGCGCTTGCATCATCGCACTCACGTCAATCTGACGACCGCTGAGCGCGACGGGCAGAAGCCGCGCGCCGAGACCGGACCATGCCGCCAGAAGATCCGCATCCGCGTCGTCTCCGTGACAGAGCCAGAGCGGCACATCCCGGGCAGAGGCTGCCAGCTTGCCCGTCAGCGGAAGGTCCAGGCGGCGCGACACGACGATGCGCACCGGTTGTTTGGTCATGCCAAGATCGCGCACCGTCAGCATCGGGTCGTCGGCGCGGGCGGTTCCTGCCCCCACGAGCACCGCATCGTGGCGCGCGCGCAACCCATGGACAGCGCGGCGCGCTTCAGGGCCCGTGATCCACTGACTTTCGCCCGTGGCCGTGGCGATACGTCCGTCAAAGGATGTGGCGAGCTTTAGCGTCAGCGCGGGACGACCCTCTGACAAACGGGTGAGAAACCCGGCATGGGCCGCCCGCGCCTCATCCTCAAGAATGCCAGCCTCCACCGTGATCCCCGCCGTGCGGAGCATCGCCTCGCCCTTGCCGGCCACGCGTGGGTCCGGGTCACCCACGGCGATGACGACCCGCGAGACGCCAGCGGCGATGAGGGCCTCAGCGCAGGGCGGGGTCTTTCCGTGATGCGCGCAGGGCTCGAGCGTGACATAGACATCTGCGCCCCGCGCGGCCTCTTGCGCCTGCTCAAGCGCCATGACCTCTGCATGGGGGCGCCCGCTCGGCTGGGTCCAGCCGCGACCGACAATGCGGCCCTTGCGCACGACAACGCATCCAACTGCGGGATTAGGTGCTGTGTTCCCCTGCCCCCGCGCGCCAAGCGCGAGAGCCAGCGCCATAAAGCGCCTGTCGCGATCCGCGGTCACTCTTCCTTGATAGGCGAGGGGCGGAGTTCGTCGATGAAGTCTTCGAAATCATCCGCCGCCTGGAAGTTCTTGTAGACGCTCGCAAAGCGCACGTAGGCCACCGTATCGATCCGCTGCAGAGCTTCCATGACGATCTCACCGATGGTGTTGGAGGGAATATCCGTTTCGCCCATGCTCTCCAGCCGCCGCACGAGGCCCGAGATCATCTGGTCGACGCGCTCAGGCTCAATCGGGCGTTTCTGAAGGGCAATGCGGATTGATCGTTCGAGCTTGTCGCGGTCAAAATCCTCGCGGCGTCCGTTGGATTTGATCACGGTGAGGTCGCGCAGCTGCACACGCTCATATGTTGTAAATCTGCCGCCACAGGCCGGGCAAAACCGCCTGCGCCGGATGGCTGCATGGTCTTCGGCCGGGCGGCTGTCTTTCACCTGGGTGTCTACGTTTCCGCAAAATGGGCAGCGCATGCGTCCCTCTTTCTCTGCCTCTGGGGGCTTATGCCCTCTTATCCACAGGCACTATAGGGGAGCCTCCAGCGTTTGGGTAGTGGGCAATTGCAGCCACTTCATGTGGGGTCCGCCGCAAAGTGGACGGCCACGCTTCGCCGGTGCGGACGGGTCCGATGTTCGAATAGGTAAAGGCCCTGCCACGTCCCGAGCATCATACGCCCCGCAGCGACAGGCACCTGCACCGAGACAGGCAAAAGCGCAGCTTTGATATGGGCGGGCATATCGTCGGGACCTTCCAACGTGTGCCGCAGATAGTCCATCCGGGGATGATCAGCAGCCGGCACAAGCCGGTCGAAATAGGCGCCCAGATCGACCTGGACATCAGGGTCGGCATTTTCTTGGATCAACAGTGAGCACGACGTGTGTTGGACGAAAACCGTCAGAAGACCGTCGCGCGTCGAGGGCGCAAGCCACGCGGCCACGGACCCAGTGATCTCGGTCAACCCGGGCCCGTGCGTTTCGAACGTGAGCGTCGTGCGCACCTGTTCGACGACGCAGAACGCCAGAAGGGCTGCCCCCTCATCGTCAAGCGACAGCGTCAGCACATCCGGCAGGGGATCCACTGCCTGACCGCAATACCCGGCCTCTTGCGGGGCACCGAACGGCAGTTCAGGCGCTTCGGCGACCTGGATCAGGTGCATGGCGGGCGTGGCCTCGGTCTCATCCAGAGGCATGGGGGTGGCGAAGGCAGCGGTCGGCAAAGCGAGGGCGGCGATCATTGTCAGAAACTTCATGCATCACCTTTTGGGATTGATGGCAGGGATATGGTGGGCCTGTGACCCGCACACAATAAACAGCCGAGCACATATTGGTGTTCCCTCCTGCACGCTCCTTTTTCAGCCTGGTTAACCCTGATTGGCAAAATTTGTCTAAAACCGTGAGCCAAAGCTTAAGCTACCGTTAAGGGTTGCGGCGAAAGTGGGGCGGAGCCGATGGAAGCTTGGGGGCATAGTTTTGCGGTGGCCGCGTCTTTCTTTTTGGCAGGGGCGGGTATGGCTGATGACGGCTTTTTCGACACGTTCAAACGCTGGGATGAAGGCGCTTGGCATCGCGCGCATTACCAATTCAACCACCCGCTCTTTGACACGGATTGGGATGCCGACCACGCACAGGTCGGCGACGGGCTGATCCTCATGCTCACTCCCCAGGAGGGTGCCAACCGGTTTCGCGGAGCATCCGTCCGGCGCGAGCAACCGACCCACTACGGCCGATACGAAGCCGTCTTGACGGCAGCGCGGGGCGACGGTCTCATCACCGGCTTTTTTCTCTATACCGGGCCTGCCTACGGCACCCAGCACGATGAAATCGACTGGGAGATCTTCGGTCAGGACACCACGACCGCGCAGGTTGCCTGGTGGACCGACGGCGAGGTGACCGAACACAGGATCGATCTTGGATTTGACGCCGCTGACGGGCCAAATCGCTACACCATCGACTGGCAACCCGGGCGCATCACGTGGTCGGTAAACGGTGTCGAGGTCTTTGAGACGACCACAAACGTCCCGACGACACCCCAACGCCTCTTTACAAATGTCTGGGCGGTTAAGCCCGCATCTGCGGCATGGGCCGGGACAGCCCCTGATGGCCTATACGCGAGCGCCAAGGCCGAGAGCCTGAGTTTTAAACCAAACTGAATAGGGCCTGATGCCCTTCTGACTTCAACCAGGCGTTAAGGACCTCTGGTCTATTGAACGGCAGGTGACGAAGGGAGGGCGCATGTCGCGAAGTTTAGCGTCAGTTTTGGCAGTCATGATGTGGGCGGCGATCAATGTCGCACCCGCGCAGGCGAGCGAGACAAATGACTTCTGGGTCGTTTGGGAGCGGCATCTTTCCGCTATGCCCGGTTGCGACGGCGAGGATTGCAGCCATTCGCTCTACTTCGGTCACTACATCGATGGACTGGACGGGCCAGAGGCGCAAAGATTCTTCAATGGCCTGGCCCCCTTCGCGTCTGCCCCCGAAAATACGGCCATTCGCATGGGTCGGTCCCCCATCTGCCTCGAGCCTCCTAAACCTGGGCTACCGGATGTCACGACACTCGAGATTGCCGAAAAGAGCGAGCTTTTGCGCGATCTCCCGGGGGTGCATGTCGATTTGCGAGGCGTCCGCGGTCCGCAGAGCTTTCGGGGCTCCTTCGGAGAGCAGGCACAGGCCTTTCTTGAGGCCTCGTTCGCGGCCCACGACATCCCGATACTGACGAAAGAACAAGCAGCCGCGACCCGGGCAAACCCGGTTCTCAAGATGCGATACTCTCCGGAGGTGCATGGCTGCCGGCCGTGGTCCGTATCGTTGAGCCTCTCGCAACGCATGCTGCTGGCTCACAACGTGACCCTCCTCTTGGAGGGGGGCACATGGTCAGGCTCTGCACGCCAAGACGAGGCAAACGCGGACTTCGACGAAGCACAGGCCATGGAAAAGGTGATCCTCGATTTCGTGGCCGCATGGCGCGCGGTCAATGATCCTAGCTGGACCGCCGAAGAAGAAACAAACTAGGCTTGTGAACCATGAGGGGTCTCGCGTGTTCTGACAGAACCAAAGGAGGCCCCCCATGGCAAAAACGATCTTTATCACTGGCGCATCAAGCGGGATCGGCGCTGAGACCGCGCGCCACTGCGCAGCAGCGGGCTGGAATGTCGCCCTCATGGCCCGCAGTGAGGACAAGCTCGCATCCCTCGCAGAGGAAATCGGACCAAGCGCGCTTGCCCTGCCCGGCGATGCAACCGATCTTTCAGCGCAAGAAACCGCGATCGCCGAAGCCGCAGAGCGGTTCGGTGGCATTCACGCGGCTTTCGCCAATGCCGGCACAGGGCTCAGCATCTCGGGGACCGAAGCTGGCGATCCGGAAGCCTGGCATGATCTCATCCACGTCAACATTCTGGCGGTGCTTTGGACGGCAAAGGCGGCCATTCCGCATCTGAAGAAAACGAAAGGTCACATGGTCCTCACCGGCTCGGCCGCCGGACGACGCCACATAAAGGGATCGATCTACGGCGCATCGAAGTGGTTTGTGCATGGCTACGGCGGCAACCTGGCCGAAGAGATGCGGGACTGGGGCGGACGCTGTACAGTGATCGCACCCGGCATGGTCGACACACCGTTTTTCGACAGCCCGAAGCCCGACAAGCTGCAAGCCGCGGACGTGGCCCAGGCTGTCCTCCACGCATTGGACGCAGATCCGCGAGCGAATGTTCAGGAAATCTTCCTCATGCCTGCCAACTGAAAACTTGAAACTTCCCCACCGCACCCAAGCCCTACACATTCATACACACATCCCTCGCAGGAGAGACGGCGATGCCTGTGAGGTACAGGGTGCTTCGAGAGGCGTGGACAACACCTTCAAACTGAACTCGGGCCGGTGGCGTCCTCGATAGCAAAGCAACACGGCACCAAGGTTAAAAGATCGTGGTGCCCTGTTCATCAATCAAAGACTTCGCCTTGAGGAGGGACGTGGTGCGCGCTTCCTCCTCCGAGGCGACGACATCGGCACGGATCATCTCGTGCGACTGGTCGTCTTTTCGGATCACTGCCCCGACCCGATAACCACCAGCGGCCTTCACTGGGGCCACGGTGATCTCAAACCCCTTGTAAGCTTCGCCCGGTGGCGAGGTGTCTGCACCGCCACCGAACAATTTCTTCAGCAAACTCATGGCCGCGCCTACTGGTCAAGGAAGCTGCGCAACTTTCGCGACCGCGAGGGATGCTTGAGCTTGCGAAGCGCCTTCGCCTCGATCTGGCGGATCCGCTCGCGGGTAACAGAAAACTGCTGACCCACCTCTTCGAGCGTGTGATCGGTGTTCATCCCGATCCCAAAGCGCATGCGCAGCACGCGCTCTTCCCGCGGTGTCAGCGACGACAGCACCCGCGTGGTCGTCTCTTTCAGGTTTTCCTGAATTGCGGAATCGAGGGGCAGAACAGCATTCTTGTCCTCAATGAAGTCACCGAGCTGAGAATCCTCTTCGTCCCCGATGGGTGTCTCAAGCGAAATCGGCTCCTTGGCGATCTTCATCACCTTGCGCACTTTCTCGAGCGGCATCTGAAGCTTTTCGGCCAACTCCTCAGGCGTCGGCTCCCGACCAATTTCGTGGAGCATCTGGCGGCCGGTACGAACGAGCTTGTTGATCGTCTCGATCATATGCACCGGAATGCGGATGGTACGCGCCTGGTCGGCAATCGAGCGCGTGATCGCCTGACGGATCCACCACGTCGCGTAGGTGGAGAACTTGTAGCCGCGGCGATACTCGAACTTGTCGACGGCCTTCATGAGGCCGATGTTACCTTCCTGAATGAGATCCAGGAATTGCAGGCCGCGGTTGGTGTACTTTTTCGCAATGGAGATCACGAGGCGCAGGTTGGCCTCCACCATCTCCTTCTTGGCTTGCCGGGCCTCTTTCTCGCCTTTCTGCACCTGCTGCACGATGCGACGGAACTCGCTGATGTCGAGGCCCACATAGGTCCCGACCTGGGCCATGTCAGCGCGCAGCTCCTCGGCTTTCGTGCGGGAGCGATCCATGAACATCTGCCACCCGCGCCCGGATTTCCCCGACATCTCATCGAGCCAGGTCGGGTCAAGCTCGCGCCCGCGATACGCTTCGATGAACTCCCGGCGGTTGATGCGGGCTTGGTCCGCCAGCTTCACCATGGCGCTGTCGATCGTCATCACACGGCGGTTGATCCCGTAGAGCTGATCGATGAGGGCTTCTATCCGGTTGTTGTGGAGATGAAGTTCGTTCACCAGTTCAACGATCTCAGAGCGGAGCTTTTGATACTTCTTCTCGTCTTTGTCCGAGAAGGAGTCGTCCTCGTTCAGCGTTGCGGAGATGCGCACATCCTGCATGTCGCTGAGTTTAGAATAATCGCGCGCGATCAGTTCGAGCGTCTCCAGCACACGCGGCTTGAGGGCAGCCTCCATCGCGGCGAGCGACATGTTCGCAGCGTCGTCCTCGTCATCGTCGTCATCGTTCTGGATCGGATTGCCGTCCGCGTCGAGTTCCTGCTCGGCCTCCTTCTTAGGCGCATCCACGCTGGTCGTATCGACGACCGGCTCATCTTCGTCTTCGCCCATCTGGCGGCCAAAGGTCGTTTCGAGGTCGATCACATCGCGCAGAAGGATGTCTTCGCTCAGGAGTTCGTCGCGCCAGATTGTGATAGCCTGGAAGGTCAACGGGCTCTCACAAAGCCCCGCGATCATCGTGTTGCGACCTGCCTCGATGCGCTTGGCGATGGCGATCTCGCCTTCGCGGCTCAGAAGCTCAACTGAGCCCATCTCGCGCAGATACATGCGAACGGGGTCATCGGTGCGGTCGAGCTTTTCCGCCTCCGCACCGCCCAGCGCGACCTCGCGGTTTTGCGCCGTCGTCGCCACCTCGGTGGAGCCCTTCTGCTCCTCCTCCTCGGCCTCTTCATCCTCAATGATGTTGATGCCCATCTCGGACAACATCGACATGACGTCTTCGATCTGTTCGGAGTTGACCTGATCAGGCGGCAAAACCTGATTGAGCTGATCGTAGGTGATGAACCCTTTTTCCCGAGCCTCCGCGATCATCTTTTTGACCGCGGCCTGACTCATGTCGACCATAGGTTCGTTTTCGGTGTCTTCGTTCTTACGATCGTCGCTCGTGTCTTTTGCCATGGGCGGCGCCCCTCCGAAAAGCCAGGTCTGGAACCGTCGCGAATCACCTTTCGAGAGTGATTCGCCCGACTTGTACCCTGATTCGCTTACCTCTTCCTCACCAAACTAGAGCCCCCTGCCCTTACGCTTGGCGAATGTGATGTTTTCGAGCAGCGCCGTAAGCTCGCTTCGCTCGCTGCGGTTGAGTTTCGCGCCGTTGGGCGCGGTGTCATATTCAGTCTTGTCGTCGTCGTCCTGACGCCCCGCACGGTTGATCGCTTCAGCCGCTTGGCCAAGGCGCCATGTCAGGCCCTCATCTGCGAGGCCGTCCAGATCTTCGATGGCTTCCGCCACTTCGCGCGCGTGGCCCCGTTGGGCGGAGAGCTTGGCGAATTCCTCTGCGAGGGTCGCGCGGGCGAGCTCTAGGTCTCCGGCGGCGCGCACCGCCGGGTTGATCGCGATGTGGGGCAGACGGAAGAGCCTTTCAAGGGCGTCGGGGCCAGCTTTTTCAACCATTTCCTCGCGGTCTGCGGTCTCTCTCAAGGTTAACAGGATGGTTTGCAGCCGCGCATGATCGCCCGCGCAGTGCATGTCTTCAAGCTCGGTGTAGAAATCCTGCAGCGCCCCGGGAGTGGCGATGAGCGTGGCGAGGATCGCCGCCTCGCGTAACTCGTCCTGGCTCATGCCTGTGGCCAAGGCCGACGCCCTCGTCGCCTGGTGGGGGGCTTGTGGGCGTCCCGGACGGGCACGACCGCCGGGCACAAACGCCTCCCGCCGCTGGGACCCGCCGTTCCGAGTGTAGCCGAACAGCTCCATCCGAAGGCGCTTGACCTCTTCCCCGTAATGGCCGCGGAGGGACGGATCCTTGATCTGCCGCAAGGCCTCCCGCAGCGCCTTGTCGAGGGCCGCCTTCCGTTCCGGGCTGTCAAAGTTCTTCCCATCCGTCTCCCGCCGCCAGAGCAGCTGGACGAGAGGAACAGCCCCCTCAAGGAGCCCCTCCATCGCCTGAGGTCCTTGCGCCTTGAGGAGGTCGTCAGGGTCCTGACCCTCGGGCATAATCGCGAAGCGAAGGCTTTTCGGAGCCTCAAGCAGCGGCAGCGCGATGTCGATGACGCGCATCGCCGCCCTAAGGCCTGCTGCGTCCCCATCGAGGGCAATCAACGGCTCGTCCGCCACGCGCCACAGAAGCGCGAGCTGGTTTTCGGTCACCGCTGTCCCGAGGGGGGCGACTGTCGCGGTGAAGCCCGCCTCGCTCAGGGCGATGACGTCCATGTACCCCTCGGCCACGATGAGCGGCTTGCCCTTGCCCGCTGCCTCGCGCGCAGGTCCGTGGTTAAAGAGCGTCCGCCCCTTGTCGAAAAGGATCGTCTCGGGCGAGTTCAGGTATTTGGCATTGTCAGCGGGGTCCATCGCGCGTCCGCCGAACGCGATCGCCCGACCCCGCGCATCGCGAATGGGGAACATGATGCGATTGCGGAAGGTGTCGTACGGGTCGCGCCCCTTGTCAGACGCTTTCACCAGACCACAGGCAATGAGCTTGTCGTCCGGCACGCCCTTGCCCTTCAGGTGGTCGCGCAGGTTTTGCCAGCCCTCGGGCGCAAAGCCGATCTCCCAACGTTCAAGCGCTTTCCCCGCAAGGCCACGCCCGGAAAGATAGTCTCGCGCCGCCGCTCCCACACCGCGCGAAAGCTGGAGGCGGAAGAACTTCACGGCCTCCTCCATGACGCCGACAAGCTCTGTGCGTTCGTCCGCCTTTTCCTGCGCCCTGGGATCGCGTTCGGGCATGGGCATCCCGGCCTCGCCTGCGAGGATCTCTATGGCCTCCATGAAGCCCACATTCTCGGTCTCGCGAACGAAGGAGATGGCGTCACCCTTCGCGTGGCAGCCAAAGCAGTAGTAATAGCCCTTGCGGTCATCGACGTGGAAAGAGGCCGTCTTTTCGTGATGAAACGGGCACGGGGCCCAGAGATCGCCCTTCCCCTGATTGGATTTTCGCTGATCCCACATGACCTTGCGGCCCACCACCTGCCCAAGCGACGTGCGGGAGCGCAATTCGTCCAGGAATCCGGGTGGCAAGCTCATAACGTGAGAATAGCCCAGCAGCCGTCAGGTGCAATCAAGGCAGGCTTTTCAGCGCCTCTTTCAGCTCATGCACCAGCGTCCCGGCCATGGATCGGAAGACGAAAAGCTCGTAGCCGCCATCCACATGCAAGATCAGCGCATTCATATGCCCAATGAGCGAGCGCGCCGCTGAGCCATCGGGAAATGCAGCCGCCCGCAGGTCGAGCGGGCACAGATAAGCCAGCGCCTCTGCCGCGCGGGGCCCCGTGACGCGCACCCGGCACCACGCGTCCGACTGATCCGTAACCGCCGCCCCGGACAGCGCTCCGGGCTCTCGCCCAATGAGCAAATAGTGGGACTGTCCAAACCAGGCGCACCGCGCACCGGCAGCCCCGGTGACACGCCCGGCCTCTGGCAAATCGAGGCCGCAGGCGGCCTTCAAGGACGCCGATAGCCCCCCCAAATCGCCCAGCGATATGAGGTGCTCAAACTCAGGCTCGGTCAGGTCGACGCCGTCGCCCGAAACCGGCAGCAAGCCCTCGCAGGGCGCGCGCGCGATTAGCCTAACCACGGAGCTTCTCCCCCTCTGGGTCGAGGAAGACGGGTGCGCAAATCTCGACCGTCGTGTCGACATCGCGCAGACCATCCCAAAAACGCATGACTTCCCCCATGCGGTCGCGGCCCCCCGTCACGAACCCGAGCGCGATGTGATGGCCGAGGGTGGGCGAGAAGGCGACCGAGGTGACATAGCCCTGATCATTGGCAGCCATGGGTGCGGCACCATCCGCATAGAGATGCGCGCCAGCGGTCAGCGCCACCGCCGGATCGGTCGGTTTCAGCCCCACGAGTTGCTCCCGGTCTTCGGCCACAAGGCCTGGTCGGGCAGCCATCGTCTTGCCGATGCAGTCCTTCTTGGGCGAGATCATCCGCGCCATACCGATATCGAAGGCTGTCGTACGCCCGTGGATCTCTGCATGGGTGATAAAGCCCTTCTCGATCCGCATCACGTTGAGGGCTTCCATGCCGTAGGCCCCGCCGCCCATGGCCTCCGCCTGGGTGACGAGAAGCCTGAAGAGGCTATCGCCAAAGCGCGCAGGCACGGCCACCTCATAGGCATGCTCGCCCGAGAACGAGATCCTGAAGAGCCGCCCATTGATGCCAGCAACGCCCATCTCACCGCAGCTCATGAAGGGCCAGCTCTCGTCATCGATCTCGTGATCGAGCACCGTGTTCAAAAGGGCGCGCGACCGCGGACCGGCGACCGCAAACTGTGCCCATTGCTCGGTCGTCGAGATGAAGCTGACAGTGAGGTGTGGCGCCAGGCACTGGTGGACGAATTCGAGATGACCCATCACCTGCCCCGCCGCAGCCGTGGTCGTCGTCATCACATAATGCTCTGGCCCCAAGCGCGCGGTGGTGCCGTCATCCATGACATGCCCGTCCTCGCGCAGCATCAGGCCGTAACGAACACGGCCTTCCTTCAGCGTCGAGAACGCGCCGGTATAGACGAGGTCGAGGAACGCGGCGGCATCGGGCCCCTGAATGTCGATCTTTCCGAGGGTCGAGACATCGCAGACGCCCACGGCGCTCCGGACAAAGCCCACTTCACGGTCGCAGCTTTCGCGCCAGTGGGTTTCGCCCTTTTCGGGGAAGTAGGACGGCCGGTACCAGAGCCCCGCCGCGATCATCGGCGCGCCGCGTTTGACGCTCGCGGCGTGGGAGGTGGTGAACCTTTCCGGCGCAAAGCCCTTCCCTTGCGCGCCTGCACCCAGCGCGGCAATGGCCACGGGCGAATAGGGCGGCCGGAAGGTTGTCGTGCCGGTCTCGGGGATACCCCGCCCGGTTGCGTCCGCAAGCAAAGCCAGGGCGGCGACATTGGAGTTTTTGCCCTGATCCGTCGCCATACCTTGCGTCGTATAGCGCTTCATGTGCTCGACGGATCGGTAGTTTTCCGCAGCAGCCTGCCGCACATCTTTGACAGTCACATCGTTCTGAAAGTCGAGCCACGCGCGCCCCTTGCCCGCCACCGCCCAGAGCGGCTCAATCCGGTAGGGTCGCGCCTCCGCCAGCGGCGTGCCAAGCTTCGGCGCCGCAGCCCCCAGCGCGGCCACCGCCGCAGCGCCTGCCTCTGCCCCCGATTTCAGGCATCGATGCGTATCCATGATCCCCGCCGCACTGCCCGCGACGCTCAGCCCCGGGATTGCGCCCTCAGAGGGCACGAAACTCGCGATCTCCGGCGACCATTGGGGCCTGCCGTTCATGTGGCAAGTCAGGTGCACCGTCGGGTTCCAACCGCCAGACACGGCGAGGCAATCAACCAGTAGTGGCCGTGTCGCGCCGTTCTCTTCGATCTCGATCTTCGTGAGGCCCAGCCGGCCGGAACTGCCGACCACGCGGGCACCGGTCATAACAGGGGCGTCTACGTCCACCTCCGCCTCAGCGCGACTATCGATTACGGCGGCCACCTTGACACCCGCGGCGAGCAGGTCGCGCGCCGTCTGGTGGGCGCTGTCATTGTTGCCGAAGACGGCGATGCGCTGGCCCGGAGTGACACCAAAGCGGTTGAGGTAGCTCCGCACCGCCCCCGCCATCATGATGCCCGGCCGGTCATTGTTCGCAAATGCAACGGGCCGCTCGAGCGCACCAGCACACAGCACAGCGCGCCGCGTGTAAATCCGCCAAAAGCACTCGTGGGGCGCATCAGCGCTGTGCGGCCCGTGATGGCCCCGCCGTTCGAGCGCCCCGTACACGCCGCCATCATAAGCGCCGGTAACGGTTGTGCGTGGCATCAGCCGCACGCCCAGATCCGCCAAAGCCCGCGCTTCTCCTGTGGCCCAGTTTGCGCAGGGCTCGCCCTCGATCTCTTCGCTCTCGGACAAAAGCCGCCCGCCCATCTCCCAACTTTCGTCGGCCAGGATGACATCGAGCCCGGCCTCGGCCGCCGCCCGCGCCGCGCGCAGCCCCGCAGGTCCACCCCCGATGACAAGGACATCGCAATGGGCAAAGGCACTCGCGTACATGGACGGGTTGGCCTCACCCGACAACGCGCCCAACCCGGCCGCGCGGCGAATGAAGGGCTCGTAGACGCCCTCCCAAAAGCTCTTCGGCCACATGAACGTCTTGTAATAGAACCCCGCACTCAGAAACGGCGCGAGGAGGTCATTGGCACTCAGGACATCGTGTTTGAGCGACGGCCAGGCATTCTGCGAGCGCGCGACGAGGCCGTCGTATAGCTCTTGCATGGGCGCGCGGATGTTCGGCTCTGCGGCCGCATCTTCGCCCACGGTCATCAGCGCGTTGGGCTCCTCCGATCCGGCCGTAAGAATGCCGCGAGGACGATGGTATTTGAAAGACCGCCCGACAAGGCGGACGTCGTTGGCCAGCAGGGCCGAGGCCAGCGTATCCCCCGCAAAACCCCCGTACTTCACGCCGTCGAAGTAGAAATCCACAGGCCGCGTGCGGTCGATGCGGCCCTTGCCCTCAATCCGCATGGGCGGCCTCCCGCGCCAGACGTACGTTCAGCACCTCGTGGCTGCGCGTATCCCGCTTCACGATGAGCCAGGCCCCGCAGCCCGCAGAATGCTGCCAAAGCTCCTCCACCACGCCGGCCACGTTCTCGCGGTTATGGAGGTAGTCGTCCCAGACCTCCGCAGAGGCGTCAGGAGCCGGTCGGTTCAACCGCGACGCATGGCCAAGATAGGTAAACTCGCGGATATCCCGCTCCCCGCAGATGGGGCAGGTCAATCTCATGTCGTGCGTCCTTCGGGGATGGGGGGCGGGGCGATGCGCAAGCGAGCGCCGTATCCCATCCTAATGGAGATTATGCTGGGCACCGGTCCCCTCCTCATCCATGAGCCCAAAGCCCGTCCGGAACCGGTCAAGCCGGTATCGGCGCGCCGCCTCGTGGGGCTCGCCCGTCGCCAGAAGATGCGCCGTCACATGCCCCGATCCCGGAACGGCCTTAAAGCCGCCGTAGCACCAGCCACAATTCAGAATCAGCCCCTCGATCGGCGTTTTGTCGATAATGGGCGATCCGTCGGGCGTCATATCCATAATGCCGCCCCAGCTTCGCAGCATCTTCGCCTTGCCGATCATCGGCATCAGCGTCATGCCCGCCTCCACAACGTGCTCCACCATGGGCAGGTTGCCGCGCGAGGCGTATGAGGCGTAAAAATCCAAGTCCCCGCCAAAGACCAGCCCACCCTTGTCGGACTGGCTGATATAAAAGTGCCCCATACCGTATGTGATCACCAGATCGATGCAGGGCTTGAGCCCCTCGCTCACAAACGCCTGCAATACATGGCTTTCCACCGGGATCTTCATCCCCGCCATGGCCGCGGTTTGGGAGGATCGCCCCGCGGTGATCAGCGCCACCTGCTTGGCCTTG
>JBCDGS010000041.1:0-26100 GCA_038751055.1 Pseudomonadota bacterium
GACGCGCAATGGGGGGCAGGACGCCGAACGCATCGCAGGTGAGCATGATGATGTTCTTCGGGTGCCCGCCAAGCGCCGTCCGTGACGCGTTCGAGATGTAATCGAGCGGGTAGGCGCAGCGCATGTTCGCCGTCAGGCTGTCATCCTCGAAATCCAGCGCCTTGGTGTCGGCGTCATAGACCATGTTCTCGATCACGGTGCCGAATTTCTGCGTGGTGGCGTAGATCTCGGGCTCTGCCTCGGCGCTCAGTTTGATGGTCTTGGCATAGCAGCCGCCTTCAAAGTTGAAGGTGCCGCGCTCGGACCAGCCGTGTTCGTCGTCGCCAATGAGGATGCGGGACGGGTCGGCGCTCAGCGTCGTTTTGCCGGTGCCCGACAGGCCAAAGAAGACGGCGGTATCCACGGCATTGCCCGGAGCGTGGTTGGCAGAGCAGTGCATGGGCATGATGCCGCGCTCTGGCAGCAGGTAGTTCAGAAGCGTGAAGACTGACTTCTTGTTTTCGCCGGCGTATTCCGTGCCGCCGATAAGGATCATCTTCCGATCGAAGTTCATCGCGACGACCGTCTCTGACCGGCAATCGTGGCGCGCGGGATCTGCAAGGAAGGACGGGCAGTTGATGACGGTCCAGTCGGCCTCGAATTCCTCGAGTTCGTCGCTGTCCGGGCGGCGCAGCATGTGGCGGATGAAGAGGGAGTGCCAGGCCAGCTCTGTCACCATCCGCACGTCGAGGCGATGGGCCGGGTCTGCCCCGCCGAAGAGGTCCTGCACGAAGTAGTCGCGCCCCTGCATGTGGGCGATCATGTCCTCGTAAAGCGCGTCGAAGCCCTCGGGCGACATCGCCGCGTTCTGCTCCCACCAGATCGTGTTGGCGACGCTGGGCGTCTTCACGATGTGCTTGTCCTTGGGAGAGCGTCCCGTGAACTTTCCTGTCGACACGAGAAGTGTGCCACCTTGGCCAAGCTCACCCTCGCCGCGCTTCAGCGCAGTTTCCACGAGCGCGGGTTCGATCAAGTTGTAATAGACCTGCCCGAGCCCCGTGATCCCTTGGGCTTCGAGGGTGAAAGACGGATTAACGCGTCCTGTCGGCATGAATCTCACGCTCCTTGGTCAATGTCAGGTCCTTGGCGTACATGACGTTTATGAACAAGAATAGTGCGTTTTCAGGCTGTTAGCGCCATCAGGGCAATGTTAGCGCAACCTCTCGGCCCGCTCGGAAACAGTGCGGCAATTAAGCCAGCATTCATTGTTTTTCGGCCTCATTGCGGGCGTGACACCGGTTACGATTCGCTTTTCCGTTGATTTTTCGCCGGGTTTCCGCGACGAAGAAGAAAAACGGCAGGCAATAACAGAGCAGTACGAGAGGCACTAGTATGTCCAAAATCGCCCTTGTGGACGACGACAGGAATATCCTGACGTCCGTCTCCATCACGCTTGAGGCTGAAGGCTTTGACGTGGAAACTTACAATGACGGCCAATCCGCGCTCGACGCGTTCAACAAGTCGATGCCCGATATGGCCGTCCTCGACATCAAGATGCCGCGGATGGATGGCATGGATTTGCTCCAGCGGCTGCGCCAGAAGACGACGATGCCGGTGATCTTCCTCACGTCGAAAGACGATGAGATCGATGAGGTTCTGGGCCTGCGCATGGGGGCCGACGACTATGTCAAGAAGCCCTTCAGCCAGCGGCTTTTGGTGGAACGTATCCGCGCGCTCTTGCGCCGCCAGGACGCGATATCCGGCGAAGTCGTCGCCGACGCCGAAGAAACGAAGGTGATGACGCGCGGTCAGCTGACCATGGATCCCCTGCGCCATGCGGTGACGTGGAAGGGGCGGGACGTGTCGCTGACAGTGACTGAATTCCTGCTGTTGCAGGCACTGGCTCAGCGTCCGGGCTTCGTGAAGTCGCGCGACCAGCTTATGGACGTGGCTTACGACGATCAGGTCTATGTGGAGGACCGCACGATCGACAGTCACATCAAGCGGCTGCGCAAAAAAATGCGGACCGCCGATGATGAGTTTTCGGCTATCGAAACTCTCTACGGCATCGGCTACCGTTACAACGAAGAATAGCAACCTGGGTGGGGGTCCTTACCCCTATGAGCAACCAAGAGATCGACGTGCGCGATCTGAACAGCGTCCGGCAGGCGGATATCCTGCTGGGCGACGATTGGGTTGCGCCCGATGCTACCGTCGAGAAAGAGCTTCAGGCCCGCCGCCAGCGGCGGTCCATCATTGCGCTCAACCGCTCGCCGCTCGCACGCAAGATCATCACGTTCAATCTTCTCGCGCTTGTGATCCTCGTCGCGGGCGTCCTTTATCTGAACCCATCGCGCGAGAGCCTGGCCTTTCAGCGCGCCACCGGCCTGGTCAACGAGGCAGAACTCATCGCGGATGTGTTCGAGGCTGGCTTGCCTGCGACGGCACCGGCGAACCTCGCCACCGGTGACGGCATTGAGGTGTCCGAGGTTCTGGACGGCCTCGATCTGCGCGGCGGCATCGAGGTCTTTGTCTTCGATCCCACAGAGCTGCTGGTCGCGACGACGCGCGGAAGCCCGCGCACGGACGGGCAGGTGGAGGGCCTCGAGAAGGACGTCCGATCCACGATCATCATCGAGTTCCTGAACTCTGTCTGGGATGCCCTGTCCGGGCTCCTGTCGCCGGCAGATCCCACGCCCAAGCTGGTCTCGCCGGAAGACCAGGTGCGCGCGCTCCTGCCCTCGGCCCTCGCGGGCGCCACCGAGGCCGATACCGGGCGCGATGCCGAAGGCTCCAGCGTCTTCTCGGTCGCCACCCCGATCGAGCAGAACGGCCGCATCGTGGGGGCCATCGCGCTCGTCTCTGCCGCGGGAGAGATCGACCTTCTCGTCCGCCAGCAGCGCGAGCAGGTCCTGCAGATGTTTGTGATCGCGCTTCTGGTGTCGATCGGGCTGTCGCTCGTGCTTGCCTCGACCATTGCGAACCCGCTCAGCGACCTCGCGGCCGCTGCCGAACTCGGGCGCGACAAAAATGCGCGCAAGATGTCGCCGTCGCGTATCCGCATTCCCGACCTCACCGCGCGACCGGATGAAATCGGACGTCTCAGTGCTGCGCTGCGCGGCATGGTTTCGGCCCTCTATGACCGGATCGACAACAACGAACAGTTCGCTGCTGACGTGGCGCATGAGATCAAGAATCCGCTGGCCTCGCTCCGTTCTGCCGTAGGGACCCTGCGCCTGGCCAAGCGCGACGACCAGCGCGAGCGGCTCTTTGACGTGATCGACCACGATGTGCGCCGCCTCGACCGGCTGGTCAGCGATATCTCCAACGCCTCACGCCTCGATTCGGAGCTCGTGAAGGAGGAGCAGGAGGAGTTCGACCTTCTCAAGATGCTCAGGAATCTGGGCCGCTACCTGGGCCAGGAGGCGGAACAGAAGGGCATCGATTTCATCACCGACCTGCCGGAGGGGGAGTTGCGCACGGACGGGCTAGAGGCGCGGTTGGCGCAGGTCTTTGTGAACCTCATCACGAATGCAACGAGCTTTTGCGGCGATGGCGACGCGATCCGCATCTGGGCCCGCAAGCGCGAGAATCGCGTTCTTGTCGTCGTGGAGGATACCGGCCCCGGCATCCCGGACGGTGCGCTTCAGAAGATCTTCAAGCGATTTTACAGCGAACGCCCTGCCGGTCAGTTCGGCAACAATTCAGGCCTCGGCCTCGCGATTTCCAAGCAGATCGTGGAGGCCCATGGCGGTGTGATCTGGGCCGAGAATATTCGCCCCACCGACGCCGATCTGACGTCAGATCCGCTTGGCGCGCGCTTTGTGGTGGGCCTCCCTGTCTGATCCCTTTGGTCTGCGCGCGGGCCCGGATGGGCACCATATCCATGCCAGTTGCATCGCCGTCGGGCCCCGTGCCCTCCTGATCGCAGGGCCATCCGGCAGCGGGAAATCGTCCCTTGCGCTTGAGCTCATGGCGCTGGGCGCCGGGCTCGTCGCGGACGACGTGACAGAGCTTTATGAGGCCGATGGGGCGCTGATGGCGCGGGCCCCCGCGACCCTGCCAGAGGCGATTGAAGCGCGGGGCTTGGGTCTTTTGCCGGCGCAACTCACCGGGCCTTGCGCTGTCGTCGCGGCCCTTGATCTTGGACGCCGCGCTGCAGAGCGGTTGCCGCAGTCGCGAACAATTCTCCTCCTTGACCAAGCAATCCCCTTGCTTCACAGGCCCGCGAGTGGTCCTGTTTCTGCCATGCTTCTGCAATATCTGAGGCATGGAAGGTAGAAGCCCACCGTGAAAGATGTCCCACATTCTGCATCGCAGCAGCTCCTGCTGGTGACGGGTCCGTCCGGTGGCGGGCGCTCCACGGCGATCAATGCGCTGGAGGACATGGGCTATGAGACGATTGATAATCTTCCGCTGTCCATGATTGCGAGGCTTTTGGCCGACCCACTGGAAAAGCCGCTGGCGCTTGGCATTGCACCGGCCGCCAGGGCGTTTTCGGCGAATGCGTTCATTGAAGTGATCGATTCGCTGCGCCCCTCGGCCGGCGCCACGCCCGAAATCCTGTATCTGGATTGCCGCCAGGACGTGCTTTTGCGCCGCTATTCCGAGACGCGCCGCCGCCACCCGTCGGCGCCAGAAGAGACACCCATGCTGGGTATCGAGCGCGAGCAGGACCTCCTGATGCCCATCAAGGCGCGCGCGGACGTGCTGATCGACACATCCGACCTGAGCCCCCATGACCTCAAGGCGGAGCTTGATCGCCTCTATGCGCTCGAGGGCGAGGTGAAGCTCGCCGTGACGCTGCATTCCTTCAGTTACAAGCGCGGTCTTCCGCGCGGGATCGACATGGTCTTTGACTGCCGCTTCCTGCGCAATCCGTACTGGGACGAAAGCTTGCGGGACCTCACGGGTTTGTCGGATGCGGTTCAGCGCTATGTGTCACAGGACGACCGTTACGGGGCGTTCTTCGATCAGGTGACGGCGCTGGCGGAGTTGCTCCTCCCTGCCTATCGCGAGGAGGGCAAAGCCCATCTGAGCATAGCCTTTGGCTGCACCGGAGGGCGTCACAGATCCGTCACGATGGCAGAGCACGTCGCGTCAGCCCTTGCGGAGAAGGACTGGCAGGTGTCTATTCGGCACCGGGAGTTAGAGCGCGTGGGCCTGGATGCGGCCGGCGCGGTGGGACAAAAGGTACGCAGGTGATCGGTATTGTGATCGTCGCCCACGGAGGCCTTGCCGCTGAGTACAAGTCAGCCGTGGAGCATGTCGTGGGCCCTCAGAAGAGCATCGGCACCGTGTCCATCGCGGCGACCCATGACCGTGCGGACAAGCAGCTGGAGATCTGCCGCGCCGCTGATGCGGTGGATGAGGGGGACGGGGTCGTCCTTGTGATCGACATGTTCGGGTCCTCGCCGTCAAACCTGGCCCTGCGGGCCTGTCAGCCGAAGGGGCGCAAGATCTTGTATGGCGCGAATCTCCCCATGCTCGTGAAACTCGCAAAGACCCGTCACAAACCCCTCGAAGACGCTGTGCGGGCCGCGCGGGAGGCCGGACGCAAGTACATCGACAGTCTTGACGTCCAGCCCGAAGCGACGCACTAGCTGCGCGGCATGACCGTCCGTCGCGATTTCGAAATCATCAATCAAAAAGGGCTCCACGCCCGCGCTTCGGCCAAATTTGTGGAGGTCGTCGAGGCCCACGAGGCCCGCTGCGAGGTGGAGAAGGACGGCATGTCGGCCTCTGGTGACAGCATCATGGGGCTTTTGATGTTGGCAGCTTCCCTGGGCTCAACTATTACTGTCACGGCTGAGGGGGCGCAGGCGACGGAGCTTGCCGACGCCCTGGGCGCCCTGATTGCCGATCGGTTCGGCGAAGAGATGTAAGCCCGCGGGGGCCCGGAAATCCCGTCTGATGAGAGGACCTGCCCGGTGGCCGAGCATACCCAGACACGCGTCCCGCCACTGACGGGCGTAACCGCGACGACGCAGGCGGAGGTCGCACCCGCACCCGGCAACGCCCCCTATGACATGCGCAAGCTGAGCTATGCGGGCACATTCACCAATCCGTGGTCTGCCTCTGTCATCCGCGCGATGGAGTGGTGCACGGGCAAGATCACCCTTCTGCGGCGCATCCGTGAGTTTGAAAGGATCGGCCCCGCCACTGGCCAGGCCTTCTGGAAGCAGGCAAGGGGCCTCATGCGCATCGACCTGCGTACCCCGGCTGAGGAAATCGCGCGCATCCCGGCCACCGGGCCGGTGATCGTGGTGGCCAATCATCCCCACGGTCTGGTGGACGGCATGATGCTCGCCGAACTCATCGGAGAGGTGCGTGACGACTACAAGATCCTGACCCGCTCTCTCCTGACAGGGGTCGACGAGGTGGCGCAGTACATGATCCCCGTGCCATTCCCGCACGAGGAGGACAGCTTTCAAAAGAGCCTGGACATGCGCAAGGCGGCTATGAAGCACCTGGAGGGGGGCGGGGTGATCGTGGTTTTCCCGTCGGGATCCGTGGCCGCGTCGGAGACGTTGTGGGGCCCGGCCGTTGAGGCCGAATGGAACCCGTTTACGGCCAAGCTGATCCAGCGGTCGGGCGCGGCCGTGGTGCCTGTGAAGTTCCCCGGCCAGAACAGCCGCTGGTATCAGATCGCCAACCAGATATCGCCCACGCTGCGGCAAGGTCTTTTGATCCACGAGGTGGCGCACAGTTTCGGCAAGCCGCAACGCCCCATAATCGGAGAGCCCATACCCGCTGACGTCCTTGAGGAGAAGGGCAAGAGCGCGCGTGAGTTCATGGGCTGGCTTCGCGAGCACACGATAGGCCTCAAGCCCTGACGGCCCGAGCCTCGCGCTAGCGCGTGGGCACGGGTTCTTCACCCCGATAATCGTAAAAGCCCCGCTGCGTCTTGCGGCCGAGCCACCCGGCCTCGACGTATTTGGTCAGGAGCGGACAGGGCCGGTACTTCGTATCGGCAAGCCCATCATGGAGCACGTTCATGATCGCCAGGCACGTGTCGAGCCCGATGAAATCCGCAAGCTCCAGCGGCCCCATGGGATGGTTCGCGCCGAGCTTCATGGACGTATCGATCGACCGCACGGATCCCACCCCCTCGTAGAGCGTGTAAATCGCCTCGTTGATCATGGGCATCAGGATCCGGTTCACGATGAAGGCCGGGAAATCCTCTGCTGGGGCGGATGTCTTGCCCAGCTTTTCGACCACGCCCTCGCAAGTGCGAAAGGTTGCGTCGTCAGTGGCGATGCCGCGAATAAGTTCTACGAGCTGCATGACCGGCACCGGGTTCATGAAGTGGAAGCCCATGAAGCGCTCTGGCCTGTCGGTGCGCGAGGCCAGCCGCGTGATCGAGATCGAGGACGTGTTCGACGTCAGGATCGTGTCCGGCTTTAGATGGGGCAGGATATCCTCGAAGATCGCCTGCTTGATCGTCTCGCGCTCTGTGGCGGCTTCGATGACGAGGTCAGTGCTGCCGAGATCGGCGAGGTTGGGGACAGCCACGATACGCCCCAGCGCCCCGTCCCTGTCTGTCTCGCTGATCTTTTCACGCGCGACCTGGCGGTTCATGTTCGCCTCGATCTTACCGCGCGCTGCGTCGAGGGCGTTGCCGTCGACATCGGTCAGCCGCACCTCGAACCCGGCGAGAGACATGACATGGGCGATCCCGTTGCCCATCTGGCCCGCGCCGATGACGCCAATGCTCGCTACGCCCATGTTGATCTCCTTTGGTCTCGGTCAGCCTATACGCGGCCATGCGGACGCAAAAGCCCGCGCCGCACATTTGCGATGAATTGCGCGCATTGAGGCGGCCCGCCGTTAGCACATCGCTCACTTTCCGCCCGTAGGTTCTGCCTCGGGTGTTGTTAGGAGATGGGCCATGGCCGATATGGGGCTGGGGCGTTCACTGCTCGAGATTGAGCCGTGTCGTTACGGGTATTCACAACTCGACTTTCGCGGGCCGGAGGCTGATCTTGATCAGCCCTACATCGCGTTTCTGGGCACGACAGAGACGGTAGGCCCCTTTCTCACGCGCCCGTTTCCCTATCTGGTCGCGGATGCGCTGGGCATGGGCTGCGCCAATCTTGGCGTCAAGAATGCGGGCCCGGACGTCTTCCTGAACGATCCGGAGTTGTTGCGCGTGGCTCAGGGCGCAGAGGCCGTGGTGATCGAGGTGATGACCGCCGCGAACCTGTCGAACGCCTTCTACAAGGTCCACCCGCGCCGCAATGATCGCGTGGTGCGATCCCATCCCGCGCTTTATGATCTGGCGCGCGGGCTCGACACGACGGATATCCACTTTACCGGCCACCTCTTGGAAGAGGTCTCGCGGGTGAGCCCCAACGGCGCGCAGAGGGTCATCAAGGCCGTGCAGGCCGCCTGGGTCGAACGCATGCAGGCGCTCGTGGCCGCGATTGGGCGTCCGGTGCACATCCTGCGTTTCGTCGCCGACGGCGCCAGCCATGCAAAGCTGGTGGAACCCCTGATGCTCGCGGCGCTTGCCTCGATGTCGGCCAGTGTGACCCGCGTGTCCCCAAGTGTTGCCTCTTTGTCGGAAGGGACAGAAGACATGTTCTTTCAGCCAGGCGAACAGCGCATTGCCGCCCAGATGCTGAGTGCTGCGGCCCACCACGAGACCGCGGAGATTCTGGTGGATGTTCTGTCGCCAGACATGGAAACGGCCCGCGCCGGGTAGGCACGGGCCGCTCGTTGAAACCCGCTCGTTTTAGTCGAGCGCGGAGGTCAGTTCTGGCACGGCGTCGAAGAGGTCAGCCACGAGGCCGTAATCGGCGACCTGAAAGATCGGGGCTTCTTCGTCCTTGTTGATCGCCACGATGATCTTTGAATCCTTCATCCCGGCAAGGTGCTGGATCGCCCCGGAGATGCCCACCGCGACATAGAGGTTGGGGGCCACAACCTTGCCGGTCTGGCCGACCTGCCAGTCGTTGGGCGCGTAACCCGAATCGAC
Source organism: Pseudomonadota bacterium (assembly GCA_038751055.1). Taxonomy (GTDB): domain Bacteria; phylum Pseudomonadota; class Alphaproteobacteria; order Rhodobacterales; family Rhodobacteraceae; genus Shimia_B. The sequence goes on from JBCDGS010000041.1 coordinate 8,960, forward strand.
AGCCGCGCGGGAGGCACCCACTGCAGCGCCCAGCTTGTCGGCGAGGCCCTCGATGATCTTGAAATCATCTTCGGAGCCCACGCCACGACCACCTGAGACGACGACGCCCGCCGATGTCAGTTCCGGGCGGTCAGAGGCGGCGACCTTGTCTTCGACCCATTCAGAAAGGCCGCCGGAGGCCGGCATCGCCACCGTTTCGACCGCCGACGACCCGTCGAGGGGCGCTGCGTCGAAATTCGCCGTGCGGAAGGTGATGACTTTCTTGGCGTCAGAGGACTTCACCGTCTGGATCGCGTTGCCCGCGTAAATCGGGCGTTCGAACGTGTCTGCGTCGATGACGGCCGTGGCATCAGAGATCACCATAGCGTCGAGAAGCGCGGCCACGCGGGGCATCACGTTCTTGGCGTCGGTCGTCGCGGGCGCCACGATGTGGCTGAAATCACCGGCAAGGCTCACGATGAGGTCGGCGGTGCTTTCCGCGAGCTGACGGGTCAGCGCGGCGTCTTCGCAGACGAGGACCTTCGACGCGCCCAGTTTGGCGGCCTCTTCCCCGGCTGCGGCCGCAGAATTGCCCGCGCAGAGGATCGTGACGTCGCCCAGCTGCTTGGCTGCGGTCATGGCCTTGGCGGTTGCGTCAACGCTCAGCTGACCATCGGACACGTCGGCAAAAAGAAGTACGGACATCAGACAGCTCCTGCCTCTTTGAGTTTCTCTACGAGCTCCCCAACGGAGCCCACCATGATCCCGGCGGAACGCTCCGCGGGTTCGGTCGTCTTCACCACGGTCAGGCGCGGTGTGACGTCGACGCCGTAATCGGCGGCGGTCTTTTCATCGAGTGGCTTCTTCTTTGCCTTCATGATGTTCGGCAGCGACGCATAGCGCGGCTCGTTCAGGCGCAGGTCCACGGAAATGATCGCGGGCATCTTGACCTTGATCGTCTGGAGACCGCCATCGACTTCGCGGGTGACGGTGGCCGTATCGCCGTCCACGGCCACTTCGGATGCGAACGTCGCCTGCGCCCAGCCGGTGAGCGCACCAAGCATCTGGCCCGTGGCGTTCATGTCATTGTCGATGGCCTGCTTGCCGCACAGGACGAGGCCCGGCCCTTCGGCGTCGATGACACCTTTGAGGATCTTTGCGACGGCGAGAGGCTCGATATCCTGGTGAACGTCGTCGGCGGCGACGACGAGGATGGCACGGTCGGCCCCCATGGCCAGTGCGGTGCGCAGCGTTTCCTGCGCCTGCTTCACGCCGATGGAGACGGCAATCACCTCGGTGGCGGCGCCTTTTTCCTTCATGCGGATGGCTTCTTCGACGGCGATCTCGTCGAAGGGGTTCATGGACATCTTGACGTTGGCGAGATCGACACCGCTACCGTCCGCTTTCACGCGGACTTTAACGTTGTAGTCGATGACACGTTTCACAGGCACGAGGACCTTCATGGGGCATCTCCTAGTTGGCGTCCGCCGGCGCTGGCCAGGAGGCTAGCAGCGGCGCGGGAATTCTGACGGGCGGTGTAACGAAGCCGCGCCACGTCCGGTAGGGCATAATCGACGCGGCTTGTCGTTCTGACGCCGCGTTGATGAAAAATTAGTAGATTTTTTCACAGACTTTGCAACGGTGTGCCGCGGAGTTTATTAAAAACTCCGGTCCGAATTCTTTTCAAGAATTCGGTGCACTGGATCAGGGCAGGGCGCTGATAGCGCTGTCAAACATCTGTCTTGCGCGGAGCCATTCATCCGCAAGCGCCGGCAGTCTCAGGAGCGACGGCAAGAGCTGCCCGGCAAAGTCTTCGCTCGATTCAGCCGGGAGCATGGCGGGAAGATTGTCGATGGCCGTCACGTCGAGCACCGGAGTGTCAGCCACACGCCGTGCCGGTTTCCCCCAGTCTGTCACGCGATCATAGACCGGGATCGGATTGAAATCGCTCCCGGGGTCACACGCTACGTCGCCGATGACGCTGAGCCTGCGTCTTTGCGTCAGCGCCGAGGGCGGCACGAAAACCGGCGTGCCGGGCCTGGCCAGGATCGCGTTTATGAAGATGTCGTGGGCGAGAACCTCCGGAAATGGCCCGCCGCTTGAGGTTTCGTCGACATCCCAGAGCGTTGCGGGCACGCCCATATGGGTACAGAGGTCCGCTGCCCCGTTCCCCACCCGTCCCTTGGCCCCGATGATGAGCGCCGTGGGGCGCGTGAAAACCCCGCTCAGATCCGCTTGCAGATCGGCAAGCAGCGCGGGGGCGCTGGGGTAGGCGTGGACGGGCCCTGCCTCTGTTTCGCGCTGCTGGGCAGCCCAGACCTTGAGGGCCACCGCCGCGCCGGCATAGCCTGCCCAATGACCAAACGCGGCCACCCGCCGGTTCTGGGCATCTGTTAGGTATTCGAGATCAAGCAATGTCCCGCCGCCCGCGCGGAATCGCGCGAGGAGGCGCTGGCCGTCAGGCTGGCCTTTGTAGGCATGGCCAAACATGATGTGGGTGTGGGAGAGCGGCCTGTCGTCGTCCGGCAGCTCCTTGAGGCCAAAGATCACCGCGTCACTTGGGGCGCCGGGCCAGCTGCCTTCCGGCGCGATATCTGCCCCTGTGTCGCGGTAGCCGTCGATGGGGATCGCGCGGGAGGTGCTGGCCTCCACTGTCACGGCAATCCCCGCATTCAGGAGCGTTGCCACGCCTTCGGGGGTGACGCCCACGCGGGCCTCGTTGGCGCGGGGTTCTGCACGGACCCAAAGATGGGTCACGCCACGACCCCGCGGCGGCGGGCCTCTGCGAAACTGGGCCGCTGCTCAACCGCCTCGCGCAGGGCCATGATCTTGGGAAAGCTGTCTGGCAGGACACCGTCCGCCTCGAGCCACGAGGTGACGGCATAGATGTAGGGATCGGCGAGGGTCAGTTCGCTGCCAAGCGCGAAGGGTCCGGTGATCTTGTCGCTGAGATACGTGGCGCAATCGGCCATGTTTTCGGCCACTTTCCCCCGCATGTCCGCCAGCGAACTGTTCGAGACCGCCCAGCGATGGCCGCGCAGCTTGTGGGCGTGGGCTACGTGCATCGTGCTGGCGAGATACGTCATGATCTCGCGCATCCGGGCGGCGTCCCAAGGATCTTCGGGAACAAGGGCGGCGGCGCCGTATTCCAGAATTGCGCTCGTCTCGGTCAGAATGCCGTGGGCCGTCCGGAGCGCGGGCACGCGGCCCTTTGGGTTCACGGCCAGAAAGTCCGGGCTGGACTGGGCCGCCCGGGCGAGGTCCACAAGCTCGATCTCGAAATCGGCGTTTGATTCGAGGAGTGCGAGGGCGCTGGCGACAGCTATGGAGTTCGGTGCGAAGTAGAGCGTCATCGTCATGGGCGGGGCCTCTCGTCAGAAATTCGTGCGCGCGTGCTGGCGGTCCGGCGCGTCGAGGTGCGGCGTCGCGTTGAAGCCCGCGAGCATCGCGCCTTCCGGGCGCACGGCCACGCGATGAACGGAGGTATTGAAGATCGGCAGGAGGATATGCGCCATGCGCAGCGGGTCGAGACCCAGGAGATGCCGCAGCGCCATCCCGATCACGCCGCCGGAGGTGACGCAGAGGATGCGCTGGCCGGGCTGCTCAGCCTCCTTCAGGACGTCGCGTACGCGGGTCTCGAAGGCTGCAAAACTCTCCTGTCCCTGGATTTCGGCGGCGTGCCAGGCTTCCATGATCTGCGGGATATGGCTTGCGAACTCTGATCCCGTCGGGCGCGGCACACCCCTCGCGGCTTCGAGAGCATCCGAGAGGTTGAAGTAGTCGAGCTCGTTCAAGCGGGGATCGAGGCGGGCCGGGGTCAGCCCCATGCTTGCGGCCGTTTCCTGGTGGCGGGTCAGGGTGCCGGAGAGAACGAGATCGAACGTCATGTCCTGGGCGCGCAGATACGCCCCGAGCCACGCAGCTTGCTGGTGACCCAGTTCGGAGAGCCTGTCGTAGCTTTCTTCGTCGGTGGCTGTTGAATTTGCCTGCCCGTGGCGGACGAGAATGATTTCACCCATGGGCGCTTCCTCGCAGGGCTCCGGGCTGGCTGCAAGCGCCTATGGGACATATGCCCTATGGGTCGGGCGCGCGGCACTGTTCCTGCGCGCGGCTTTCGCCGTGCTCGGAAGGCGCCCGCCCGCCGACCCATCTCTCGCTTTTGGGTCTCGCTCTGGTCTGGTGTCGTTGGGTCGATACGGGCCCGCATCGGGCGACCGTCTTGATCCTTGGTCGGGGCCCCGGCTGATCTGCGCGTTGCCTGGTGATGGCAGGGTTGTCGCAGAGCCGGATCGTCGTTTGGTCTGGTGCGAGGGTGTCAGTCCCGCTGTGCACGGCGGGGGATGTGCCAGGGCGCGGTTAACAAAGCCTCACGATACCGTGCTTTCGGCATTGCCCATGGGGCTCGGAGATGCCGCTTTTGAGGGGTGTATCGGCGGGACTTTGCCGGGCTGTTGCGCGTTTGCATCTGCGGAAATTTGCTGATGTTGCGGACGCACGGTTTTGCCAGCGTTTATTGCCCAAAAACAGTGCACTAAGTGCTTTTTTGGGGCGGAATCGGCCGAGAAAATTCGGCGCGTCGGCGAACTTTAGCAAGGGGGAAACGCTGACGTTTTTTATCCCCCTCGGAACCTCTTCTCCTCGCTCTCGTTGTGCCCATCTGACCGATATCGGACGGCACCCAATTCCGGGGCCGTAGTCTAGAACACAGAAAGGACATTCCCGATGAAAAACACAGTTTCTCCGCTGGTCCTGGCCGCCATGCTTGGCGTTGCCCCGGCGATCGCCTTCGCTCAGGACGGGATTTTTGCAGGCGGTGCTGCGGCGACTGACGCTGTTGACGACATTGAAGAGTCCGTCGCGGACGATTTCGAGCGGTCCACCGACCGTGGTACGTTTGGCAATGCTGGCCGGAGCCTCGGCTGGAATGGTTCAATCGCGGCCACCGCGAACTCCACGTCCGGCAACTCTGACACGGTCAATGTCGGCATCGGCACCAAGTTCGGCTACTATGATGGCACCAACGGCTATGACATTGCGTTGAGCTATGCCTATGGCGAAGCAAACGGGACGACGGATGCGAATTCGTTCCTCGGCTCCTTCGACTATACCCGTGACCTGAGCCCGAGCCTCTATGGCTTTGGTGAGATCGCGGTGGCCTACGATGAGTTCTCGTCGTTCGAATCCGACAGCTTTGTGGGCGCCGGCCTTGGTTACCGGATCTTGGCGGATTCCCGTCAGAGCTGGGACGTTCAGGCGGCCATCGGCTACCGGTTCCTCGAGGACAATGCGGGCGTGAGCACCGATGAAGAAGCGTTCAAGGTGGGTTCCAAATACCTGACCCAGATCAACGACAGCGTCTTCCTGACGAACGACACCGACATCCTTTTCTCGGAAACGAATACGTTCGTGACTAACGATCTGGGCATCAACGTCGCGATGACCGATGGGCTGGCTCTGCGCACGTCGCTCCTGACGGAGTACGACAGCGATCCGCTGGCGGGCTTCAAGAGCACGGACAACAAGCTGGGCGTCTCGGTCGTCTACAGCTTCAACTAACTCACGCCTAACCGCGTGAGCGAAGCGGCTCGGGGCCCCCTCGTCCCCGGGTCGCTTTTTTGTGTTTGAGGGTGGGAAGGCTTGGTGCAGTCATGAAATTGAACGTTCGTTCATAAAAATCCGTTGACGGATCGCGCCGAGGCGGCATTCTATGAATGAACGATCCGAGGCTGCGCGGAGATGTGGCCGGGGTCGGGAGGATTTTACGTGTCGCAACCTGCTGCCAGCGCCGCCCAAGCGGCCCCTTTTCCGTCGATACCTGCGCTTCTGGCGCGCAATGCGCTCGCGCATGCGTCGCGCCCTGCATATCGCGAAAAAGAACTGGGCATCTGGCAAAGCTGGACATGGGCTGAGACGGCCGACGAGATCGAGGCGCTGGCCCTCGGCCTCCTGACGCTGGGCGTGGCACCGGGCGATCACGTGGCGGTTATCGGGCGCAACCGGCCCTACCTCTATTGGTCCATCGTGGCGGCACAATGCGTGGGTGCCGTCCCCGTGCCGCTGTATCAGGACGCGGTGGGGGAGGAGGTGGCCTATGTCCTCGATCACTGCGCGGCGCGGTTCATCATTGCCGGTGATCAGGAGCAGGTGGACAAGATCCTCGACATTGAAGACCGCCTCGAGGGGCTCGAACACATCGTCTATCTCGATCCGCGGGGCATGCGGAAATATGACCATTCCCGGCTGACGGCATTTGAGACACTCCAGAAGAAGGGCCGCGCAGCGGGCCTTGAGGCGGAGCTCGCGGCGCGTCGAGAGGCGCTTGAGTATGACGGGACTTGCGTGATGCTCTACACCTCTGGCACGACGGGCCGGCCCAAGGGCGTGGTGCTGTCGAACCGCAACATCATCGAGACCAGCAAGAACTCGGCCGAGTTCGACCAGCTGCGCGCTGGCGACGAGGTGCTCGCCTACCTGCCGATGGCCTGGGTGGGGGATTTCATTTTCTCGATCGGGCAGGCGTATTGGACCGGGTTCTGCGTGAATTGCCCGGAATCGGCTGACACGGTGATGCACGATCTGCGCGAGATTGGTCCGACCTACTATTTCGCCCCGCCGCGGGTGTTTGAGAACCAGCTCACCAACGTCATGATTCGCATGGAGGATGCAGGCGCGTTGAAGCGCCGGATCTTCGGGAGCTTCATGGACCGCGCGAAGGTGGTCGGGCCGAAGCTGTTGGACGGGAAAGCCGTCGGACTAATGGACCGGCTGATGTACCGGCTGGGAGAGTTCTTCGTCTACGGGCCGCTCAAGAACACGCTGGGCCTGAGCCGGGTGCGCGTGGGCTACACCGCGGGCGAGGCGATCGGGCCGGAGATCTTTGATTTTTACCGCTCGCTCGGCATCAATCTCAAACAGCTCTACGGTCAGACAGAGGCCAGCGTCTTCATTACCCAGCAGAAGGACAACGAAGTGCGCCCGGATACGGTGGGCACGCCGACGCCGGGCGTGGAGATCCGCATCGATGACAGCGGGGAGGTCTTTTACCGCTCTCCGGGGGTGTTCGTGGAGTATTTCAAGAACGCTGACTCCACCGCCGGGACCAAGGACGCAGACGGCTGGGTCGCCACCGGGGATGCGGGATTTCTGGAGGCGGAAACGGGTCATCTGCGGATCATTGATCGCGCCAAGGACGTCGGAAAGATGGCCAGCGGCGCGCTCTTTGCGCCAAAGTATGTCGAGAACAAGCTGAAGTTCTTTCCCAATGTGCTTGAGGCCGTGGTGCTCGGAAACGGGCGGGAAACCTGCGTTGCGTTCATCAATATCGACCTCAACGCCGTGGGGAATTGGGCAGAGCGCAACAACATCGCCTATGGCGGCTATCAGGAGCTGAGCCAGCACCCGCAGGTCCGCGACGCGATCCGCGCCCATGTCGAAGAGGTGAACCGCAGCGTGGCCGCCGACGAGATGCTCAACGGCTGCCAGATCCATCGGTTTTTGGTGCTTCACAAGGAGCTCGACGCCGATGATGGAGAGCTGACGCGCACCCGCAAAGTCCGCCGCCGGATCATCGAGGAGAAATACGAAGACCTGATTACGGCGCTCTATGACGGATCCGAGACCGTGAGCACGGAAACGGAAGTGACCTACGAGGACGGCCGGAAGGGGAGCATCAGGGCGACGCTGACGCTGATGGACGCCGCGACGTTGCCCGTGGAGGCGACAACGCTGGAGGCGGCGGAGTGAGGATTGTCAGAGCAAGCGCCAGCGCCATGCCCGACCTCCCCCACGGGAGGGCATACCGCAACGTCGCACCCGCTACGTTAGCTGAGGCGAAGGCCCAGTCCCTGCGTCATTCCAGATCCGAAGCCCCCCCGAGGTCGGGCATGTCGCCATCGCTTTTCGAGGGGCCTCAGCATGCTTGACCAGACCGAAAACCAATCCAAGGGCTACACCACCGCCGATGGCCGCCAGATCGGGGGCGTTCTCATGGAGATGAAGAACATCACGCTGCGCTTTGGCGGGGTGACGGCGATCAAGGATATCTCGTTTGACATCCACGAGGGGGAGATCCGCGCCATTATCGGGCCCAACGGGGCGGGCAAGTCGTCGATGCTCAATGTCATCAGCGGTTTTTATACCCCCCAGGAGGGGCAGGTGTTCTACAAGGGCGCGCCCCGCCCCGCGATGAAGCCTTACGAGGTTGCGCGGATGGGCGTGGCGCGGACGTTTCAGAATATCGCTTTATTCGAGGGGATGACGGTCCTCGACAATGTCATGACAGGGCGGCTCAACCACATGAAGGCCGGCATTCTGAGTCAGGCCATCTGGTGGGGCAAAGCCCGCGATGAAGAGATCGAGAACCGCGAGCATGTGGAGCGGGTCATCGACTTTCTCGAGATCCAGTCGATCCGGAAGACCCCCGTGGGCCGCCTGCCCTACGGCCTCAAGAAGCGGGTAGAGCTCGCCCGGGCGCTTGCGGCAGAGCCGTCCCTCCTGCTCCTCGATGAGCCCATGGCGGGGATGAATGTGGAGGAGAAGGAGGACATGAGCCGCTTCATCCTCGACGTGAACGACGAGTTTGGCACGACGATTGCCCTCATTGAGCACGATATGGGCGTGGTCATGGACCTCTCTGACCGGGTCGTCGTGATGGATTACGGCAAGAAGATCGGGGACGGAACACCCGGCGAGGTCCGCAATGACCAGACCGTCATCGATGCGTATCTGGGGGTGCCGTCGTGAAGGATATCTTGCTGATGCTGGTGGCGACGGGGCTGCCGTTTGCGTCGGGTTCTGGCATGGTGCCTGATCGCGGGCGTGAATGGCCGCCGCTGGATCCGCCGGCTTTGGCCTTGCCAGCGCCATCACCGTCGGAGGACCCAGCCGCGGATCCGCAACCCGAGCCCGAAGACGAGGAAGCCGTGGCCGCCCTTGATGCGCGCGCGGCTGAGGACACCGCATCAGAAGAGGTATCTGAGGCCAACGGCACCCCGCGCGACGATCCAGACGAGGCCTACCCGGAATTCGCCGCCGGATTCCGGGACTGCCTCTTCTTTTTGACCGGGGCTGAGGCAGAGCTGGGCGCGGGCGGGCAGATCGTCGGCGAAGGCGCCTCCTATGCGATTTTTTATCCCGTGATGAAGCAGCCTTTCGACTTTGTCCTCTCGATCTCTCAGACCGGGTCCGAGAAGGCCTGTTCCGGACAGGGGCCGCGTGCCGTGCCGTTTGCAGACATCGCATCTGGTATTGATGAGCTTGCGGCTGTCTTCACCGAGTTCGGCCTGGTGGAGCTCGCCTTCCCGGGCGAGCAGATGGCCTTTGCCGATTGCGACGGAGCGGCGGCGATGTTGCTGACGCAGGCGGACGGTCTCACCGTTTTTGCCGGCTTCACGGGTACCAATGCCGTGACCTATTGCACGAGCTTCGGCCGGAAGGAGTAGCGCCATGAAAGACATCTTTGTCACCCCGTTCGTGGACATGTTCGCGGCCCCCGATTTCCTGCTGCAGGTGCTTTGGGAGGGGCTCGTGTCGGGCATTCTCTATGCCCTCATCGCCTTGGGTTTTGTGCTGATCTTTCGGTCCTCGCGGATTTTCAACTTTGCCCAGGGGATCATGGTGGTCTTTGCGGCGCTCACGCTCGTCGGGTTTCACGCCATGGGCATTCCGGCCTGGGTGGCGGTCGCGCTGACGCTGGCGGTGATGCTCGCTTTGGCGGTGTCTATCGAGCGGGTGGTTCTGAGGCCGCTTGTGGGCCAGCCTGACATCATCCTTTTCATGGCGACAATCGGGATCACGCTTTTTCTTATCGGCTTTGGCGAGATCATATTTGGGGGCGAGAACAAGCAGATGATCACGGCGGATCTGGGCATTCCGACGGGGAGCTTTCTCCTCGAGCCCTTTGGAGGGCTCCTGATCCTCGAGCAGCAGGATGTGACGTCGGTCATCGTGGCCGCGCTCCTCGTTCTGTCGCTTTTGGCGTTTCTGAACTACACGCGCATGGGCCGTGCGGTGCGGGCGCTGGGCGATGACAGTCAGGCGGCCCTGAGCGTAGGCATTTCGCTTCAGACGATCTGGGTCCTTGTCTGGTTCATCGCCGGGATCATTGCGCTGGTGACGGGCATCGCCTGGGGCGCGCGGGCGGGGGTGTCTTTCGCGCTTGAGGTCATTGCCTACAAGGCGCTGCCGGTGCTGATGCTGGGCGGGCTGGAAAGTATCACCGGGGCCATCATCGGTGGGCTGATGATCGGGATGCTGGAAAAGCTCTTCGAGATTTACTGGGGGCAGCCGCTTCTGGGCGGCGGGACGGAGGCGTGGTTTGCGTTCATGCTGGCCCTTATCGTGTTGCTCTTCCGGCCGCAGGGCCTCTTTGGGGAGAAGATCATTGAGCGTGTATGAATGGGGGCGCCGGGCGCCGAATTCTTCCGAAGAATTCGGGGTCGCGTAAGATGCAGCAGGTCTGGATAATCCTATTGATGCTCGGCGTTGCGGCCAATCTGGTCATTGCCGTCTTGGCGTTCGGAGATGGTGAGATGGGGCATGTGGTCACCTCTGTCCTGCTCGCAGCCCTCTGCGCCGGGGTGGCCTACCTGCGGATCAAACAGGCGGAGAAGAAGTAGATGCTTTATCGCACCGCAGGTCAGTTCAAGACGTCCTACAAGGCCGATCAGGCGCTCTTTCCAGTTCGGCAGGATGCGCTTCTGCTTGCGATCATTCTGGCTTTTGCCTGGGTGATCTTTCCGCTGACAGCGTCGGAGTTCACATTTCAGACGCTCCTCATCCCGATCCTGATCTATTCGCTGGCGGCGATGGGCCTAAACATCCTGACCGGGTTTGCGGGGCAGCTGTCGCTCGGCACCGCCGCCTTCATGGGGGTGGGGGCCTATGCCTGTTACAAGCTGATCGAAGTGATGGACCCGATCCTTGCGATCCTCCTCTCCGGCGTTTTCAGCGCGGGCATCGGCGTCATTTTCGGCATCCCGTCATTGCGCATCAAGGGGTTCTACCTCGCCATCGCCACGCTTGCCGCGCAGTTCTTCCTCGTGTGGCTCTTTGAAAAGTGGGCTTGGCTTTACAATTACAATGCGTCGTGTGCGATCCAGGTGCCGAACCTTACATCGCTGGGTGTTTTCGTCACCGGCCCGCAGGCCACGTCGCTGACGCAATATTACGTCGTGCTCGGCATCGTGACGATCATGACGGTGCTGTGCATCAACCTCACCCGTGGGACACTCGGGCGGACCTGGAAGGCCACGCGGGACATGGACATCGCCGCGGAACTCATCGGGATCAACCTCATGCGCTCCAAGCTCACGGCGTTCGCGATCTCTAGCTACATCGTCGGCGTGGCGGGCGCGCTCTTCGTCTTTACGTGGCGGGGGGCAGCGGAGCCCAACCTCTTTGACATCTCTCTCAGCTTTCAGATCCTCTTTATCGCGATCATCGGCGGGCTGGGGTCGATCCTTGGCAATTACCTGGGCGCGATCCTGATCGTGGGCCTGCCGGTCGTGCTCAATACCGTGCCGGGCCTCGTGGGGCTCGACATCAAGTCGGCGACGGTGGAGCATATCAATATCATGGTCGTGGGCGCGCTCATCGTGTTCTTTCTGATCGTCGAGCCCCACGGCCTCGCCCGGCTTTGGGCGCTGATCCGCGAGAAACTCATCATCTGGCCATTTCCGCACTGAAGAACGGAACGCCGCTAACCCAAGTCTCAGGGAGGAGACATCTATGAAGCACTTCCAGAAACTGGCCGCAGCCGCGGTGCTGTCGCTCACTGGCGCGGCCGTGGCGGCCGAGAGCCTCTACGTCCCGAACCTCAGCTACCGGACGGGGCCGTTTGCCTCCACGGGTATCCCGCTCATGAACGGGCAGAAGGATTACATGGACATGCTCAATGCCCGCGATGGCGGTATTGGCGGGGTGAAGATCGACTTCGAGGAATGCGAGACCGGCTATTCCACCGAGAAGGGCGTAGAATGCTATGAGCGCACCAAGGGCGAGGCCATCGTCACGCAGCCCTGGTCCACAGGCATCACGCTTCAGGTCCTGCCCAAGACCAACGTGGACGAGATCCCGATCCTGGCACCCGGTTACGGCTTCTCGCCCATGGCGGACGGCACCACGTTCCAGTGGGCCTTCAACGCACCGTCGGGCTACTGGGATGCCGCAGACATGATCGTTCAGTATCTCGAGAGCGAGGGATCCCTCGAGGGCAAGAAGATTGCCTTCCTCCACCTCGACCACCCCTACGGCAAGGAGCCGCTGCCGCTCCTGAACAGCCTCGCCGAGGAGAAGGGATTTGAGCTTTTGCCGATCCCGGTGGGACTGAGCGAGATGCAGAACCAGTCGGCCCAATGGCTGCAGATCCGGCGTGAGCGTCCCGACAACGTCGTGATGTGGGGGTGGGGTGCCATGAATGCGGGCGCGATCACCGAAGCGGTCAAGACCCGGTACCCGATGGATCAGTTTATCGGTGTCTGGTGGTCAGGGCAGGACGCGGACCTGCGTCTCGTGGGGGCCGAGGGCGCGGGCTACAAGTCCATCTCCTGGTCTTTCCCGAACCCCGAGGCGGGCATCCATGCCGATCTGAAGACGCATGTGGTGGACACCGGCAAGACGCTCTCCTCGGAGGAGGAACGCGCGGGCGTCTTCTATAACCGCGGCATCGTCATGAGCATGATCCTCGCCGAGGGCATCCGCACCGCGCAGGACGAGTATGGCACGGCGATGATTGATGCCGGTCAACTGCGCTGGGGACTTGAGAACCTCAACATCACTGACGAGCGGCTGGCCGAGCTTGGCATGACCAACATGGTACCCCCGTTCTCGACCTCCTGCTCGAACCACACGGGTCATTCCGGTGGCTGGATGCTGGAATGGGACGGCGAGGCATTTGTGAAGGCCTCCGACCTCCTCAAGCCGAATGTGGACGCCTATGCGCCGCTCCTGGCCGCGTCCGCCTCTGAATACGCCGAGGCCAATGCGCCCTGGCCGACCAATGAGAGCTGTGACAGCGCGAGCTAGGCTCTGACGTTCCCCGTCCGCGCGTCGTGCGGGCGGGGGATGCCTCCGGCGGAAGTACACAGCACAAAGAAGACGGGAACGCGCACCATGTTGGATGAGGCAGGGAAGGGGGAAGTCCTTCTCGACGTCAACAATATCGAGGTCATCTACAATCACGTGATCCTTGTGCTGAAAGGCGTATCGCTCAGCGTGCCGAAGGGCGGGATTACGGCCCTGTTGGGCGGGAATGGCGCGGGCAAGACGACGACGCTCAAGGCGATCTCGAACTTGTTGCACAACGAGCGGGGCGAGGTAACGAAGGGATCAGTCAATTACCGCGGCGAGCGCGTGCAGGCGCTGAACCCGGCGGCGCTGGTCAAAAAGGGCGTCGTGCAGGTCATGGAAGGGCGGCATTGCTTTCAGCATCTGACGGTGGAGGAGAACCTTCTGACGGGAGCCTATACGCGCGGCGACGGGGCCTCGAAGATCGCCGAAGATCTGGAGTTGGTTTACAGCTACTTTCCAAGACTTCGGGAGCGCCGGAAGGCGCAGGCTGGCTACACGTCTGGCGGGGAGCAACAGATGTGCGCCATTGGGCGCGCGCTGATGTCGCGGCCTGAGACAATTTTGCTCGACGAGCCGTCCATGGGCCTTGCTCCGCAACTCGTGGAGGAGATTTTCGGGATCGTGAAGTCGCTCAACGAGAATGAAGGCGTGTCCTTCCTTCTGGCCGAGCAGAACACGAATGTGGCGCTGCGCTTTGCCCATTACGGCTACATTCTCGAGAATGGCCGCGTTGTCATGGACGGCCCGGCTGCGGAGCTGCGCGAAAACCCGGACGTCAAGGAGTTCTACCTTGGCGTCAGCGAGGAGGGGCGGAAGTCCTTCCGCGACGTGCGCAGCTATCGCAGGCGCAAGCGTTGGCTGAGCTGATGCATCGCAGGCACGGACGGAGCTGAAAGGACGGCCATGACCTACTACGATGATCTCGAGACGCGCAGCGCGGATGCCCGTGCGGCCGGTCTTGCAGAATGTCTGCCGGCGCTGATCGCCGGGGCCAAGGCGCTGCCGGGCTATGCCGGGATCACAGCGGAGGCGGGCGACATTACCGACCGGGCGGCGCTGGCTAGGCTGCCTGTGCTTCGGAAGGCCGAGCTCGGCGCGGCCCAAAAGGCGCATCCGCCGTTCGGAGGCTATACGGCCACGACAGCGTTCACGCATGTCTTCCAATCACCAGGTCCGCTTTACGAGCCGGGTCTCTTTTCGCGGGATTGGTGGCGCTTTGCGCGGTTCCTCCATGCGACGGGGATCGGCGCAGGCGACGTGGTGCAGAATTGCTTTTCCTATCACCTGACGCCGGCGGGAATGATGTTTGAGAACGGGGCCCGAGCGGTCGGGGCCGCGACGCTTCCTGCGGGGACAGGGCAGACCGAACTTCAGGCCGAGGCCGCCGACCATCTGGGATCAACGGCCTATGCGGGCACGCCCGACTACCTCAAGGTGATCCTCGAGAAAGCGGACGCGCTGGGCCTTTCGGTCGGCATCAAGAAGGCCGCGGTGTCCGGTGGCGCGCTTTTTCCGTCGCTCCGCGACTATTATGCCGGGCGGGGCATCGCCTGTCGTCAGTGCTATGCGACCGCCGATCTTGGCAACATTGCCTATGAGAGCGACGCCTTGGAGGGCCTTATCGTCGAAGAAGGCGTGATCGTCGAGATCGTGACGCCTGGCACCGGTGATCCGCTGCCAGAGGGCGAGGTGGGCGAGGTCGTGGTGACGACGCTGAACCCGGACTACCCGCTGATCCGGTTTGCGACCGGTGACATGAGCGCCGTGATGTCGGGCGAAAGCCCCTGCGGCCGCACCAACATGCGCATCAAGGGCTGGATGGGGCGGGCGGATCAGACGACGAAGATCAAGGGCATGTTCGTGCGTCCCGAACAAGTGGCGGCCTTCGTCGCGCGCCACCCGGAGGTCACGCGCGCCCGCGTCATCGCGGGCCGACAGGGCGAGGCGGACACCATGACCGTCAAGGTCGAGGGCGCGACCGAGGCGGCCGAGACCTACGGGGCAAGCGTCACGGAGCTTCTCAAGCTCAGGGCTGCGATCGAGGTCGTGGGCGAGGGGAGCCTGCCCCGGGACGGCGTCCTTATCGAGGATACGCGCGCTTATGACGGCTGATATCGCATAGCAGCGCCCACTGTCCCACCTGTAACGAGTTCAATTGAAGGACCCTGTGATGAAGCCGATTATACTTGCCCTTGCACTGATGTTACCCGGATTAGTGTGGGCCAATGAGGCGATTTTTCTGGCGCCGGCGGCGGGCTCGGCAAGTGCCGGGCGGCAATCGGCAGAAGTGACGACAGCTGCACAGACGGCGTTGCGTCGCGCGGGGTTTGAGGTTCAACTTTTTTCGCGGCGTGGGCCGGGGGAGCTGGCCGAGTATCTGCAGGCCCGTTTCGAAGGAATGGACGACGGCGATCACGTGATCGTCTACGTGGAAGGTGACATCCTCGTCTATGGTGGGCGTGCCTACCTCTTGGATCCCCGGGGCCAGACGCCGCTGACGCGCTTTAACATCGGGCAACGGGCGTTTGATCTGAACCCGATCCTCCATGCCATGGGGGAGCATCCCGACAGATCCGTCATGCTTTTGTCCGATGACCGCAAGCCACGGGCGTTGCTCAATCTCGAACGGGAAGTGCCGGCCTTTGGGGCGGCGCCCAAGGGCGTGGGGCTCGTGACAGGGCCGCGTGATGCGCTCATGCGAGGTGCGGCCCGGCTGATGAGGGAGGGGACGTCGACGGCTGCCGCGTTCCGGGGGCTCAAGCTTCAGGGAACGGCGCAGCGCGATGCGCCGTTCCTTGCGCCCGGTACTGGCTTGGACCGGGCAGACCGGGTCGCCTGGCAGCAGGCCGAGAGGGCCGGAACGATTCAGGCCTACCTTGCCTATCTCACGGAGTTTTCCGACGGGCAGTTTGCCGATGCCGCGCTCGCGCGCATAGCCGAGCTGCGCGAAAAGCCACCCGCCCCACCCACCGCTGAGGAGATTGAGGCTGCGCTTGGCCTTGACCGGGCGGCGCGACGGCAGGTGCAGCAGAACCTGAGCGATCTTGGATTCAACCCGCGCGGGATCGACGGGGTCTTTGGCCCTGGGACCCGTAAGGCCATACTTGCATGGCAGTTGAGCCGGGAGTTTGAACCCACGAGTTTCCTGTCGGGCAATCAGGTCGTGGCGCTTGAGGCCCAAGGAGATAGCCGCCGCCGGGAAATCGCGCGCGAAGACGATGCCTATTGGGAGCGCACCGGGGCACTTGGCGGCGAGGACCGCCTGCGCGCGTATCTCGACCGATACCCGAGCGGGCGCCATTCGGAAAAGGCACGTGCCCAGCTTGCCGCGTTCGAGGAAGACCGCCGCAAGGAGGGTGAAGCCAGAGAGCGCATCGCCTGGGTCGAGGCGTTGCGGATTGATCGGGCAGACGCCTACCGTGACTTTCTCCGCCGCTTTCCATCGGGGGTCTACAGCGCCGAGGCGGAGGCGCGGCTGGCGGCTCTCAGCAATCCGGGGGCCGGGTCGTCTGATGTTGCAAAGGCCGAAGCGGCGGAGGCCCAGGTTCTTGATAACCCGATCCTACGGCTCTTGGCGGAGCGGCGGCTGGCGGAGTTCGGCTTTAACCCCGGCAGTGTCGACGGGCGCTTCACAGAGGGCACCCGCCGCGCGATCCGGGCTTTCCAGAAAGCCGCTGGCATTCCGTCGACAGGCTACATCGACCGCCGCACCGCCGCCGCGCTGATCAGCGGCTGAACGGCTGCCACCCCAGAAACGAGAAAGGCCGCCCCGGTCAGGAGCGGCCTTTCTAGATCAGGCCGTCTGCCTTAGCCCTGGCGCGCTTTGAAGCGACGCTGGGTCTTGTTGATCACATAGACCCGGCCCTTGCGACGCACGATGCGGCAGTCGCGATGGCGGTTCTTCAGGGAACGCAGCGAGTTCTTGACCTTCATGGTCTGTCTCCTCTCCATCGGGCCGCGGTGAAGCCCGGGGTGTTTCATGGTGGACACGACTGGGATCGAACCAGTGACCCCTTCGATGTCAACGAAGTGCTCTACCGCTGAGCTACGCGTCCGTTAATATTGGGCAAGGGGACAAAAGCCCGCTTGCGTCA
>JBCDGS010000042.1:0-25439 GCA_038751055.1 Pseudomonadota bacterium
ACAGGCTGCTGCGAGGGCCACAAGACCCAGCAGAACCACTGCTTTGATGCTCTTCGACATCTGTTTCTCCTGCTTCTATCCACGGGGTCTTGACCGCATGCGCGGTGTGTTTGCCCCACTCTCGATGTACGGGTCACTTGGGGGTAACCTTGTGGAAGAATATGGGAAAATCTGTGGCAAAGATACGAGAGAGCCCCGAGCTGGCCCCGTTGTGACCGCAAAGCCTCACTGACCTCGAAGGATAAGCTCCGCCGCGCAACATGTTGTGTCCGCACTAGAAACCCTCCCAGATGCAGGACGGCGGATCGGGCGTGAATGCCTCGAAGTACTGGGTGGCTTCGGGGTTCGCCTTGCCAAAGTCGGTGGCGCGATCGGCAAGAGAGACGATGATCTGGTCCGGCATGTCCTGCCCGGCAAGCGCAGGAAGAACATAAGCCTCGCACAGCGTGAGGAAATCTTCGGCCACATCGGCATAGGTCACGCCCGTGCCGATCACCGGCATGACAAAGCGAAACCGCGCCCAGAGGGCACCGTCATCCTTGCGTTCGTAAAAACTCTCCTGGAACGACAGCGCCTGACCGCTCGGGACATCGAAGGCAAGGGCCGGTGCTGAGAGCGTCGAAAGTATGCAGCCCCACCCCCCCGTTGCCAGGGTCCTCCCGGATGGGGCCGCATGCCCCGCGATCCTAAAATCACGGGTGCTCTGCCACAGTTTTGCCACGTTTCCTAAAGGGAACGCAACAGCCTGTGCAGAAAGCCGGGAAAGTGCCACGAAACACTGCCGAGCGGCACGCATATGCAGGGAAATCGTCATGATCTGCGCGCCATGCAGTCAATCTCGACCAACGCGCCGACAGCCAGCGCCGTGACCCCCACGGTCGTCCGAGCAGGTCGGCGATCTGCCGGGAAATAAGTCTGGTAGGTGTCGTTGAAGGCCGCGTAGTCACGCGCGAACTCCGTCAGGAAGCAGCGGCACTGAACGACATGGCTCAGGTCCAGCCCGACCCCGGCCAGCACGATCTCCAGATTTCGCATTACCGCCCGCGTTTGCGCGACGATCCCTGTGGGCAGTGGCGCGCCTGGCGCAGCCGGATCCGTTGGCATCTGCCCGGTGAGGATCACCCAACCATCCGCCTCCACCGCATGGGAAAACGGCGCGACAGGCTCAGGCCCGCCCGCAATCATATGGAAGGTGGGCTCAGCCACGCGGATCACCTGATCCCGCCCCGGCCGCCGCGCGGATGCGCTGGATCAGGTCAACCAAGCCGCGCGCATGCCGCCCGGGGCCTGACCGCGCGCGCCCCCGCTTCATCTTTCCAAAAATACCTCGGGGCAAGGGCGAAGCCCAAACGGGGCCGGGCGCCGGCCCATCACAGGGGGATATTGTCATGTTTCTTCCATGGCCCCTGCACGGTCTTGTTGCGCAATGATGCGAAGGCCCGGCTGACGCGCCGGCGGGTGCTTTGGGGCATGATCACCTCGTCGATGAAGCCCCGCTCGGCGGCGACGAAGGGATTGGCAAAGCGCTCCTCGTAATCAGCCGTATGCTGGGCCAGCTTGTCGGGGTCACCGGCATCCGCGCGGTGGATGATCTCGGAGGCGCCCTTTGCCCCCATCACGGCGATCTCGGCGGTGGGCCAGGCATAGTTGAAATCCGCCCCAATATGCTTTGAGGCCATCACGTCGTAGGCGCCACCATAGGCCTTGCGCGTGATGACGGTCACCATGGGCACCGTTGCCTCGGAATACGCATAGAGCAGCTTGGCGCCGTGCTTGATCACACCGCCGTATTCCTGGCTCGTCCCCGGCAAGAAGCCCGGCACATCAACGAGGGTCAAAATCGGGATGTCGAAGGCATCGCAGAACCGGACAAAGCGGGCCGCCTTGCGGGAGGAATCGATGTCGAGCACCCCCGCCAGCACCATCGGCTGGTTGGCCACCACGCCCACGGTCGAGCCCTCGAGCCGCACAAAGCCGGTGATGATATTGCCCGCGAAGTCCTTCTGGATCTCATAAAAGTCGCCCTCATCGGCCACTTTCAGGATCAACTCCTTCATGTCGTAGGGGGTATTGGGATTGGCGGGGATCAGGGTATCGAGGCTTTCTTCCTGCCGGTCAGGCGCATCAAAGAAGGGCCGCGTCGGCGCCTTCGACCGATTGTTGAGGGGCAGGAAGTCAAAGAGGCGCCGGATCTCGGCGAGCGCCTCGACGTCGTTCTCGAACGATCCATCGGCGACGGAACTTTTCTTGGTGTGGGTCGAGGCGCCGCCAAGCTCTTCGGCGGTCACGACCTCGTTCGTCACGGTCTTCACCACGTCAGGCCCGGTGACGAACATGTAGGACGAATCCCGCACCATGAAGATGAAATCCGTCATGGCGGGCGAATAGACGGCGCCCCCGGCGCAGGGCCCCATGATCACCGAAATCTGCGGGATCACGCCCGAGGCCGTCACGTTTCGCTGAAAGATGTCTGCGTAGCCCGCAAGGGAGGCCACGCCCTCCTGAATGCGGGCACCGCCGGAATCGTTGAGCCCGATGACCGGCGCGCCGTTCTGCAGCGCCATGTCCTGGATCTTGCAGATCTTCTGGGCGTGGGTTTCGGAGACCGATCCGCCCAGGACCGTGAAGTCCTGACTGAAGACGTAGACCTGGCGTCCGTTGATGGTCCCCCAGCCGGTGACGACCCCATCGCCTGCCGGGCGGTTCTTTTCCATCCCGAAATCGGTGGAGCGGTGCGCGACGAACATGTCGAACTCCTCAAAAGAGCCCTCGTCCAGCAGCAGGTCGAGGCGTTCACGCGCGGTGAGCTTGCCCTTGGCGTGCTGCGCGTCGATGCGCTTTTCACCGCCACCGAGGCGGGCTGCGGCGCGGCGGGAGTCAAGCTCTTGGAGGATGTCAGGCATGGGCGAATGAAGGTCTCCGTCTTGGGTGCGCGCGAAGAAGACGCAGGCCGGAGCCGGATCGCGCGCGAAGTATTCTTTCGTTATGCTGCATTGCGGCGCAATGAAAGCGAAAACTGCCCTCAAATTGCGCGCCAAGTCACTGTTTGCGCTCTCATATGCGCGACCCACTTGTGCGTTTTCGGAGGCTTCTTGTGGCCGCGAGCTGTGGCATTCGCGCCTGAGGCCTATAGGTATGAGCCATGCCCGAAAGCACCCGCGTCAAGTATCTTGACAGAACGACCCCACCGCATCTGAGCACGCTGATCCTTCTTGCGGGGGTGTCGGCGCTGGCGATGAACATCTTCCTGCCATCGCTGCCGGGCATGACGGCCTATTTCGAGACCGATTACGCGATCATGCAGCTTTCGGTGGCTCTCTATCTCGGGTTCAACGCGGCGCTTCAACTCTTTATCGGTCCGATTTCGGATCGCTATGGGCGCAGGCCCGTCGTGTTCGGTGGCCTCGTGCTGTTCATGCTAGCAACCGTGGGCTGTCTCCTAGCGACGAGTGTGGAGGTGTTCCTTGCCTTTCGCATGGCTCAGGCGGCGGTTGTGGTGGGCATGGTGCTCAGCCGCGCGGTCGTCCGGGACCTTGTCGGCCAGGATCGCGCGGCGTCCATGCTGGGCTACCTCACCATGGGGATGTCGGTCGTTCCCATGATCGGGCCGGCCATTGGCGGCCTTCTCGATGACGGCTTCGGCTGGCGTGCGAATTTCTGGCTGTTGCTGCTTCTGGGTGTGGCCCTTGCCGTTCTGGTCTTCTTTGACATGGGCGAAACCGCGACCCGCAAGAGCGCGAGCTTTCGCGAGCAGGTGCGCGACTACCCTGCCCTCCTGACCTCGCCGCGCTTCTGGGGCTACAACCTGTCGGCGACGTTCTCCTCCGGCGCGTTTTTCGCGTATCTCGGCGGCGCACCCTATGTCGGCGCAGAGGTCTTTGGACTGAGCCCGTCAGAGCTCGGTATCTACTTCGGGGCCCCTGCGATCGGCTACTTCGTCGGCAATTGGATCTCGGGCAGGTATTCCGAGCGCTTCGGGGTCAACGCCATGATCATCTGGGGCGCGGTGCTGTGTGCGGTCGGGATGCTGACCCAACTTCTGGTCTTTGCAGCCGGGGCACAGACGGCGCTGATCTTTTTCGCGTTCATGACCTTTATCGGGCTGGGCAACGGGATGGTGATCCCCAATGCGACATCTGGGATGCTGTCGGTGCGGCCGCAGCTCGCCGGGACAGCGTCGGGCCTCGGCGGGGCGATGATGCTGGGCGGGGGGGCGGCGCTGTCGGCGCTCGCGGGGGCGCTGCTCGGGACGGGGACGTCCGCATTTCCCCTTCTTTACCTCATGTGCGCGACGTCGATTGCCTCTGTCGCGGCAGCGCTCTTCGTCCGGTGGCGCGACGCGCAACTGGCGCTGCGCGCGGCGGAATAGCTAGATCTTCGTCGCAGGTACAGGCGGCGTCACCGACCGGCGCTTGAGCGCCTCGCGGTAGGTGATGTAACTCACCGCCGCGAGGATCATGAGCCCGCCAAGAATGACGTAGCCGTCCAGCGGATCGCCAAAAAGGAGCAAGCCCACGAGGACCGACCAAACGAGTTGCAGGAACGTCACCGGCTGGGTCACCGTCATGGGCGCCTCCCTGAAGGCGAGGGTCATGGTGTAATGCCCCCCGGTCGCCAGCGCCGCCACGAGAAAGAGCCAGGCGAGGTCGGTCGCGCTTGGCGTGACCCAGACCGCGAGCGCGAAGGGAAAGAGCGCAAAAGGCACCGTGATTGAAAGCATGCCGACGACGAGTGTCGGGCTCGCCCGGTCGGCGAGGATCTTGGCCAGAAGATAGGACGCCGCAAACATGGCTGTGGTGCCCAGCATCGCGATATGGGCCAGCTCGATCTCCCGAAAGCCCGGCCTGAGGATCACGAACACGCCGCAGAGCCCCACCGCGATGGCAAGGAAGCGACGCAGGGCCAGCGTCTCGCCCAGAAAGAGCGCGGCCCCGATTGTGACCCCGATGGGCGTCAGGTAATTGAGAGCCGCGACTTCGGCGACCGGGAGGATGCCCATGGCGAAGAACCATGTAATGACGCCCAGCGCATGCACCCCGCCACGCAGAACGAAAAGCGAGCCCGTCGCGCGCGTGAAGCCCTCGCGGCGCATGGGGCCGATCATCGGAATGAGGAAGACGAGGCCGAGGACGTAGCGCAGAAAGGCGGCCTCTGCGGCAGGCACGCGCCCGCCCAGATGTTTGACGATGCTCGCCACGCCCACAAAGAGGAGCCCCGTGACGACCATCCAGAAGATCCCCCGAAGCGGTCGGGATGCGGTCTGATGCAGAGCCATGGCGCTAGTACAGTGAGATCGAGCGGATGCGGATGTCGGCCTCGTGGTCGCGCCCATAGGCGACGATCCCGATGGAGCTGACCTGATCGGGCGTAAAGCTCTGCGGGATCCGGTCGTTTGACGCGGCGAACCGCGCGAAGGGAAGATCGACCTCGGCCCAGTCCGGGCCCGTGCTGAACTCTGCGCGGTAGGAGTAAAAGACCCGCGCGAGCTCTGGGGTGCGCAGGAAGACATAGTAGTTTTCACCGTTGCCCTGCACGCTCAGCCTAAGGCCCCGGGCGGTGGCGGGCCAGGCCGGAAAGTTGCGCTGCCGGACCTGAATGAAGCCGCCATTATTGGCTGTGGACACGGTCCCGACGAGGGTGAGGGTGCCGTCCTCGAGGCGGGCCTGCCCCTGCGACACACCTCCCATGACGCCGTCCTGCACATAGGCCCAGCGCGTTGATGCATCCCCGGTGAAATTTTCAAACAGTATGTCTTCCGGCCCCGCCATGGCTGCGCCCCCCGTGATGACCCAGAGCACAGCACAGGCTGTGCGCAGGCATGTGCCCGTTCCCAGCCGTAAACTATTGTATACGCGCGGCATGTGCCCGGCCCCGGTCAGTGATTGAACTCCGCATCCGCCACAGAAGATCCGTCGCGTGGAATTTGGACGGCTTTCAGAGGCCGCGCCCGGCGCTCAGCCCGCCGCATCCAGTTCGGCGGCGACGTCGTCCGACACCTCGAGATTTGCCGTCACGCGCTGGACGTCATCGTCGTCTTCGAGGGTCTCCATCAGACGCATGATTTTCTGGACGCCTTCGAGGTCGAGCTCTGTCGTTGTCTGGGGCTTCCAGACGAGCTTGG
This sequence comes from Pseudomonadota bacterium, assembly GCA_038751055.1. Taxonomy (GTDB): domain Bacteria; phylum Pseudomonadota; class Alphaproteobacteria; order Rhodobacterales; family Rhodobacteraceae; genus Shimia_B. Next base: position 6,122 of record JBCDGS010000042.1, read on the forward strand.
TGCTCTCTGCCTCACCGAGCTCGGTCTCGAGCGCGTCAGAGACGGTCGCAAGTTCGCTGTCGGTGCAGTAGATGAAGTGCCCGTCCTCGGACGTCTCCACATCCTCCGCCCCGGCTTCGAGCGCGGCCATCATCACGGTGTCCTCATCGGCTGCGTCGGCGGGGTACACGACCTCCCCCTTCCGGTCGAACATGAAGCTGACAGAGCCGGTCTCGCCCAGATTGCCGCCATGTTTGCCAAAGGTGGAGCGCACGGAGGAGGCGGTGCGGTTCCGGTTGTCGGTCATCGTCTCCACGATGATCGCGATGCCGCCGGGCCCGTAGCCTTCATAGCGGATTTCCTCGTAGTCATCGCCGTCCCCGCCGGTCGCCTTCGAAATGGCCCGTTCGATGTTGTCCTTGGGCATGGAGTTCGACTTGGCCTCTTTGACTGCGAGGCGCAGGCGCGGGTTCTTGTCGGGATCGGGGTCGCCCATTTTGGCGGCCACCGTGATCTCTTTAGAGAGGCGCGAGAAGAGCTTGGCGCGCAGCTTGTCCTGCCGCCCCTTGCGGTGCTGGATGTTTGCCCATTTGGAATGGCCTGCCATGGGTCTCTCCCGGTAGCGCGTGATGCAGTTGCGCGTGTATAGGGCAGCGTCGAGACTGCTCGCAAGGCCCCCTTCGGACCCGTCCGTAGCCTGCGGGGCCCGCGCGGGAATGTCTCCCCTTGCACGCTGCCAACTGCCCGGCAAGTGTGGGCGCATGACGACGGACCAGATCATCCTCTTTGCGCTTTTCGGCGCAGTCTTTGGCCTCCTGCTCTGGGGGCGCTTTCGATATGACCTCGTGGCCTTCGGCGCCCTCATGGTCGCGGTTGTCGCGGGCGTCGTGCCGAGCGCCGACGCCTTCGCCGGTTTCGGGCACCCGGCGACGCTCGTGGTTGCCCTCGTGCTGATTGTCTCTGCCGGGCTCGTGCGGTCTGGCGCGGTTTTCCTGATCACACGCACCCTCGTGGACAGCGCGCGGGGCCTCGGAGGTCACATCACCCTCATGGGCGCGGTGGGCGGCGTGCTGAGCGCGTTCATGAACAACGTGGCCGCGCTCGCGCTTTTGATGCCCGTTGACATTCAGACCGCGCGCAAAGCGGGGCGCGCGGTGGGTCTGTCGCTTATGCCGCTGTCCTTTGCGACGATCCTCGGCGGCATGGTGACGCTGATCGGAACACCGCCCAACATCATCATTGCATCGATCCGCGAGGAAGCTCTGGGCGAGCCCTTCCGCATGTTCGATTTCGCCCCTGTGGGTGGCGTGGCGGCCCTCGCTGGCCTCGCCTTCGTGGCCCTTATCGGCTGGCGCCTTATCCCATCGCACGCAGGCACGGGCGCAGGATCCATCGCCGAGGATTTCGCGGAATACGTGGCCGAACTGACGGTGCCGGAGGGATCGAAGCTTATCGGGCAACGCCTGGCGGAGCTGACGGAGGCGGCCGACAAGGCAGATGTCGCGATCCTGGGTCTGATACGGGGCGGCAAGCGCCGCTACGGCCTCGCGCGCAACACGGAGCTCGGCGCGGGCGACGCCATCGTCATCGAAGCCACGCCAGAGGCGATGGACGAATTCCGCTCGGCGCTCAAACTGGCGGTCGCCGATGCCAAACGCGAGGAGGTCCTGCGCGCGGCGGGCGCGGGTCTTTCGATTGTCGAGATGGTCGTTCCCGAAAACGCCCGGATCCGCGGAAAGACCGCCGAAAGCGTGGGGCTCTCGTGGCGCCAGAGCTCCGTTCTGATGGGGATTTCACGGCGGGGACGCAGGATCACGCAGCGTATCCGCAAGACCGACATCAAGACCGGCGATATCCTTCTTGTTCTCGCGCCCACCGAAGCCGCCCACGATGTGACGGACTGGCTGGGCTGCCTGCCCCTGGCGGATCGCGGGCTGGCGGTGACGGATAGCTCCAAGACGTGGCTCGCCATCGGCCTCTTCGTGGCCGCAGTCCTGGCCGCCTCGGTGGGGCTCCTCTATCTGCCCATTGCCCTCGGGATCGTCGTGGTGGGCTATGTCCTGACCAAGGTCCTGCCCCTCACCGACATCTATGATCACATCGAATGGCCAGTCGTCGTCCTCCTCGGCTCGATGATCCCCCTCGGCGCGGCCCTCGACGCCTCTGGCGGGACCGAGCTTATCGCCGGCTCCCTCATCCGGCTCACCGACGGCCTCCCGGCTTGGGCGATCCTGACCGTCCTCATGGTCGTGACGATGACGCTGTCGGATGTGCTCAACAACACGGCCACGACAATCGTCGCGGCGCCCGTGGGCATCGAAATGGCCGACAAGCTGGACGTCTCGCCCGATCCGTTCCTGATGGCTGTCGCCATTGCGGCCTCGGCGGCGTTCCTGACGCCCATCGGACACAAGAACAACACGCTGATCCTGGGTCCGGGTGGCTACGGGTTTGGCGACTATTGGCGCATGGGACTGCCGCTCGAGATCATCATCATCGCCGTGTCGATACCTGCGCTCCTCATCTTCTGGCCGCTCTGAGGATTCGGGCGGGCGGGTGCGCCTTTGCGCAGCAAAGAGCGTCCGACCCGCCCGATCAAAGCGGCCAGATGAACGGGATCACCCCTGAGGCCAGGAGGCCAACCGTCAGGTTGAGGGGGATGCCAACGCGCAGAAAGTCGGTGAACTTGTACCCGCCGGGGCCGTAGACAAGCATGTTTGTCTGGTAGCCGATGGGCGTGGCAAAGCTGCAGGAGGCCGCAATCATGACCGCCACCACCAGCCCCCGTGGATCCATCCCCACCGCCGCCGCGAGCCCGATGGCGATGGGTGTCACAACGACCGCGACCGCATTGTTCGACACAGTTTCCGTCAGGACGGATGTCAAAAGATAGACAGCCCACACGATGAGGAACGGGGGCAACCCGCCCAGCAAGGGGGCCACGGCCTCCACGATCAGGCGCACCGCGCCGGACGCCTCCAGCGCCGCCCCGATGGCAAGCATCGCAAAAATCAACGCGAGGAGCCTCCCGTCAACGAACGAAAAAGCCTCATCCGCATCGATGCAGCGCGTCACGAGGACGAGGGCGACGGCCAGCACGGCCAGAAAGAAGATGGGGGCCAACCCGAAAGCCGCCGCAACCACGAGGCCCGCGAGCGTTGCCAGCACGATGGGCGCATGGGACCTCCGATAGGCCCGCTCCGAGGGCTGGGTGACGTCCACAAGGCCCATATCCGCCGCAAGGCGCTGAATATCTTCCGGCGCGCCTTCGAGAAGCAGCGTGTCGCCCACCTGCACCACGAGGTCGTCGAGCTGGCGCCCGATATTCTGCGACCGGCGGTGCACCGCCAGCGGATAGACCCCGTAGCGCCGCCGCAGGCGCAGCGATCCGAGCGACCTTCCGACCATGCGCGCGCCCGGCGAGATCAGAACCTCGACCGTGGCGGTCTGGACCGAGCTCAGCTTGTCCACCATCGCCACGTCCTTTGACTTCTGGAGGCCCAGAAGCTCGGTCATCTCGGTCCGCAGCACGACCCTGTCGCCGGCCTCGAGCGTCACGCCCTTGAGGTTGCGCCGGAGGGACGCATCCCCGCGCAAAACGTCGATCAGGCGCACGCCGTCGCGCTTGAAGAGGTCGATCTGGCTGACCTCCTGACCCAGGAGGGCAGAGCCCTCCGGCACCGCGACCTCTGTGAAGAACTTCATCTTGGCGCGGTCGGTCAACATCGCTGCCATGGACGTGCGTTCCGGCAAGAGGCGCGGCGCGATGAAGCGCAGGTAGATCATGCCCCAGGCAACGAGGATGATCCCGAGGGGCGTCACCTCGAAGATCGAGAACGCGGGGAGCCCCTGATCCCGCGCCACACCGTCCACCAGGAGGTTCGTGGAGGTGCCGATGAGCGTCAGCGTGCCGCCGAGGATCGCCGCGTATGACAGCGGGATCAGGACCTTGGAGGGCGAGAGGCCCAGCGTGCGGGCCAGCTGCACAAAGACCGGGATCATCACCACGACGACCGGCGTATTCGACACGAATGCCGATGCCAGAACGACAAAGCCCATCAGGAGAACGACCGCGATCACCGGCTGCGTTTTCGCGCGCGCATCGGCATATTGCGTGAACGCATGGAGCCCGCCCGTGCGCACGAGGGCCCCCATCAGGAGAAACATCGCGCCAATCGTCCACGGCGCCGGGTTCGAGAGCACCGCGAGGGCGTCGTGATAGGGCAAAACCCCCAGTCCGAGCAGCATCGCCGCCCCCGCAATGGCCACGACTTCGGTTGGAAACACCTCCCGCACGAACAGCGCAAACATCAGGCCGACCACCATCAGCGTGATGACAGCGTCCGCGTTCGGGCCCAAACCCAGCTGCTCGATCATGGCTTTACCCTGTAATCCTGCAAAAGTGTCGCCTAGCTCGCGACCTCGTGCAACCGGACGGTGTCGGGTCGGGGCTGGACGAGCGCCATGCCCGCCAGCATCAGTCCCAGCGCCGCCCAAAGATAGGGCGAATAATCCTCTGACAGGAGCAGGATCGCCCAGACGATCCCGAAGCCCGTCACGAGGTAGCTGACCTGCACGGCAAAGGTCGGCCCGGCGCGGCCCACCAACCAGACATAGGTAGAATAGACGCAGGCGTGGACGATGCCGGCGGCCAGGAGAGCGCCATCGGCCACGGTCCAGGGCCCGCGCGGATCGATAAACTGCCCCGTCGACAGCGCGAGCGGGAGCGAGATCACAACTCCGAGCACGGAGGCCCCGAAGAGCGCCTGCACCGGATCGAGGCCCGCAAGCCCGAACCGCGCGACGAGATTGCCCTCGAACGCGTAGCAGAGGGGCGCAATCAGCGCGAACACGACCCAGATTGCGAGGCCCGGTTCCGGCAAGGCCGAATCCGGGACAAGGACGATCCCGACCCCGACAAGGCCCAGCGCGAGGCCGATGAAGCGGACGAGCGAAAAGCGCTCCAACCCGAAGGCCAGTGCCACCGGGAACGCGAACATCGGCACGAGCGACAAAAGGACGGACATGAGGCCCGATTGTAGATGGATGTAGGCCGCGTAGGACACTGAATTCGGGATGATGGTCCCGATGAAGGCAATCATGAGGTACACGCGAAGCGTCGACCGCGTCAGCGGCAATCCCTTGCCCCGTGAGAGGGTGACGCCACCTAAAACGATCACGCCGATGGCCATCTGCCAAAAGACCAGCCCGAAGGCCTCATAACCGGTGGAGACCGCGATCTTGGCCAGGGGGCCCGTGATGCCCCAGCCGGCACCGAGAAGCACGAGGATCCCAAAGAGGAACAGGCTCTGGCCCCGAGTCACGGGGTGGGTCATTTGGCGGCTCACTTTGCGGGCCCGGCGGCGGCAAGGCGGCCGCCGTGGCGCACCATGTCGATGCGCGTGGCCTGCCCCGTCCGATCATCGGTTTCGATGTAGACGCCCGAGAGCGTCGCGGCGCCCATGGCAGGCTGAAAGCGGCCTTTGGGCATGCCGGTGATAAAGCGGCGGAGCGGCTCGGCTGTCTCCATGCCGATCACCGAATTGTAGTCCCCGCACATGCCTGCATCCGTCAAAAGCGCCGTCCCGCGCTCGAGGATCTGGGCATCGGCTGTGGGGACGTGGGTGTGGGTTCCGACGACGAGGCTCGCGCGGCCATCTGCGAAATGGCCCATGGCCATCTTCTCGGAGGTGGCCTCTGCGTGGATGTCGATCAGCGCGGCCTGGACGCTGCCGCCGAGCCTGTGGCGCTGCAGCACGGCATCGACGGCGCTGAAGGGATCATCAAAGGGACGCTTCATGAAGACCTGCCCGAGGACCTGCGCCACGAGGATCTTACGCCCGCGGGTGGCCTCAAACACCGCGACGCCTCGTCCCGGGGCGCCCTTGGCAAAGTTGAGAGGTCGGATGATGCGCGGCTCTGTCTCGATGAAGCGCAGCATGTCCTTCTGATCGAAGGCATGGTCGCCCAGCGTCAGGCAGTCTGCGCCCGCCGCGAGGAGATCCTGCGCGTGGCTCGCATTGAGACCTGCGCCCGAGGTCGCGTTCTCTGCGTTCACGCAGACGAAATCGAGGGACCAGGCCTCCCGAAGTTTAGGCAGATGTTCGGCGACGGCCGCCCGGCCCGCGCGGCCCATGACGTCGCCCAGAAAAAGAATGCGCATGGGGCGGGACGTAGAGCGTTCATCGGGGGAAGGGAAGGCCGCGGGAACGGAACTGGGGCTCTGCCCCAGACCCCGGAGTGTATGGGAACGAAAGAAAGGGGGCAGCGCGGCGGGGGCCGCTAGCGCAGGTCAATGATCTCGCGCTCTGTGATGATGAGGTCGAGTGGCTGATCGGTGGGCTCGAGGGGCAGCGCGGGGGCCTCCTGCGCGGCATAGGCAAAGCCGGCAGCGAGCGTCGGGCGGGCGGCGCGCAGCCCCTCGAGCGTACGGTCGTAGAAGCCCCCGCCATAGCCGAGGCGGCCGCCTGCGCGGGTGAATGCGACGAGGGGGACGATGACGATTTCGGGTATCATGGGAACGGGATCCGCCGGGACAAGGGCCTTGAAGGCGCCCTCAACCAGCGCGGTTCCGGGGTGCCAATGCGCAAAGCTGAGCGGCCGCCCTGCCCCCTCGATCACGGGAATGCCGACGGCGCCGTGGGCAGCGGCCTCTTCCATGGCGGGGCGCGGATCGATTTCGGTGTTGATGGGCATGTATCCCGCCACGGCCACCCCGCGATGGCCGGCCAGGAAGCTTGACAGGTGCCCGGCCGCCGGGTGCGGCCCGTGGGCCGCAGCGCGGCGCGCGAAAGCGGCCTTCCGCGCGGCAGTCTTAGCCTCCCCGAGGGTCACAGAAGCACGACGGCCGCGAGGCCGAGAAACGCGAAGAAGCCCACCACATCCGTGACTGTGGTCACGAATGCCCCCGAGGCCAGCGCCGGATCGATCCCGAACTTTTCAAGCACCACAGGAATGGCCGTGCCCGCCAGCCCGGCAACCACCAGATTGATAACCATGGCCGCCGCAATCACCCCGCCGAGCGCCGGAGAGCCGAACCACACGATCCCCACGATCGCCATGACAACCGCGAAAATCACGCCGTTGACGAGCCCCACCAGGCACTCGCGGCGGATGACGCGCCAAACATTCGAGCCCGTCAGGTCCTTGGTCGCAATGGAGCGCACCGCCACGGTGAGCGATTGGGTTCCCGCATTGCCGCCCATGGACGCCACGATGGGCATCAGCACGGCAAGGGCCACGATCTGCGCGATCGCGACTTCGAACTGCGCAATCACGAGGGATGCGAGGATGGCCGTGATCAGGTTTACGAAGAGCCAGGGGAACCGTCGCTTCGTCGTGGCGATCACCCGGTCACTGAGGGAGCTTTCGTTGATGCCTGCAAGGCGCAGGATGTCTTCCTCGTGCTCTTCATCGAGGACGATCATCGCGTCGTCTATGGTGATGACCCCCACGAGGCGGTCGTCTTCATCCACCACGGGCGCGGAGATCAGGTGATACTGATTGAACGCGTAGGCGACCTCGCCTTCATCCTGGTCCACGGGGATGGTGCGGAAGCTGTCTTCGGTGATGTCCTTGAGCTTCACGTCCCGGCGCGCGCCCAGAAGCCGCCCGAGCGTCACGTAGCCTGTGGGCCGCATGCGGGGGTCGACCAGGATCAAATGGTAAAACTGCTCGGGCAGGTCTTCGCTGGCGCGCAGAAAGTCGATGGCCTCCCCCACGGTCCAGTGCTCGGGTCCCCGGACGACCTCGCGCTGCATGAGGCGGCCCGCGGACTCCTCGGGATAGGACAACGACTGTTCGACGGCCACACGGTCGGCGTCTTCCAGCGCGTCAAGGATGGCTTCCTGCTGCGGCTCTTCGAGGTCCTCGAGGATGTCGACCACATCGTCCGACTCAAGGTCACGCACCGCGTCCTGCAGGACAGGCGCCGGCAAAGCCGCGATGATCTCCTCGCGCAGGCCATCGCTGATTTCCGACAGCACCTCTCCGTCCACGATGTCGGCGGCGAGGGTCAGCAGATCAGCGCGCGGCCCGGCATCCATCTGTTCGAGAAGGTCTGCAATATCAGCGGGATGAAGCGGATCGAGCAAGGCATCGAGCGCCGCGCGGTCGCCGTCGACCATCGCCACGCGTACCTGCGGCAGGAGCTTCATATCGAGGTCGTAGCCGTCTTGCTCTTCGCTCAGGTCCGGATCTGCCATGGGATGCTCCGTCGTTGTGGCCCCGCGCACGGGCCGGTAGGTTTGGATATGACCAAACAGCTTCTTCTTGGCCAGACCCTTACCTATTCCGGCAACCCGTTCGTGGAAGGCTGGGAGGCCGTCACTTATCTCGACAGAAGGGGGGGCGTGCTTCTTCTGGGCGGGACGATCGCCGAGACCGGTCCGGCGGAGGCGCTGCGCAGGGCCCATCCCGACGCCGTGGTCCATGAGTATGGCGACGGCCTCATCCTGCCTGGCTTTGTCGATGCCCATGCCCATTATCCGCAAACTGAGATGATCGCGAGCTGGGGCAAGCGGCTTATTGACTGGCTCAATGACTACACGTTTCCGCAGGAGGCGCGCTTTATCGACCCGGAGCATGCGCGCCGCGTGGCCGGGCTTTACCTCGATCTCCTCCTTGCCCACGGTACGACGACGGTCTGCACCTATTGCACGACGGCCCCTGCATCGGCGGAGGCGATCTTCGAGGCCGCCGAGGCGCGCGGCATGCGCGTCCTCGCCGGCAAGACGTGCATGGACCGCAACGCGCCCGAGAACCTGATCGACACGGCCGGGCGCGCCTATGACGAGTCAAAGGCGCTCTTGACGGCGTGGCACGGGCGGGGGCGCGCAGGCTACGTCATTACACCGCGCTTCGCGCCCACCTCGTCGCCTGCGCAGCTCGACGCCCTGGGCGCGCTCTGGGCCGAGCATCCTGACTGCCTCATGCAAACGCATCTGAGCGAGCAGGTCGAAGAGGTCGCCTGGGTGCGCGACCTCTTCCCGGAGGCGCGCGATTACCTCGACGTCTATGAGCGGTCGGGCCTTTTGGGACCAAAGGGCCTTTACGGCCACGCGATCCATCTTGAGCCCCGCGAAAGCGCGCGGCTGGCAGAGGTGGGCGCGGCGCTCGTCCATTGCCCGACATCGAACACGTTCATCGGATCGGGCCTCTTTGACATGGGCCACGCGCACAACATGCCCGTGGGATTGGCCACGGATACCGGCGGCGGCTCGTCATTTTCCATGCTCCGGACCATGGCGGCCGCCTACGAGATTGGGCAGTTGAGCGGGCGCCCTCTACACCCTGCCGAGCTTCTGTGGCTCGCCACCGAAGGATCGGCTCAGGCGCTCCACCTCTCGGGCGTGGTCGGGCGCCTCGCTGCGGGGGCGGAGGCAGATATCTGCGTTCTCGACCTCGCGTCCACGCCTGCCCTCGCTCAGCGCCATGCCAACGCGTCGGGCGGATGGGAGGCGGTGTTTCCAACCATCATGATGGGCGATGACCGGGCCGTGACGGATGTCTGGGTGGCCGGAGAGCGCCGGGGCGACGCGCCCTAGCCGCGCTGCACGAACCGCGGTGGGCTGTGCACGTGAATGTCCGGCGGGTCGCCTGCGAGGGGGCGTAGCTCCACCCGCGTCGAGTGGGCCGCCGGGCTCTGGCTCCATGCGCTGGTGCGCAGATCATGGGTGAGAACGTTGGGGTTCCCATGGACGCAATGGCCGCCCGCATCGGGCTGATACCACGCGCCGGTCCACAGGAAGACGCATCCCCGCGCGATCCCCTCCGTGAGGCGCGCACCGGCGAGGCACCGCCCTCTGGCGCTTTCAAGCTCCACCACGTCCCCCGCGCGCACGCCGCGCGCCGCCGCGTCTGCGGGGTGGATCAGAACGGGCTCCCGCCCCGCGATCTTCGCCCCGAGGCTGAGCGCGCCATCATCGAACTGCGAATGCAAGCGCGTCGCGGGCTGACCGCTCAGGAGCGCGAGCCCGCCTGCCTCGCGCGGCGCAGACCACGCGGCATGTCCCGGGCAATCGGGCAGGCCAAAACCGGCGACGACCTCTGAATAGAGCTCTATCTTGCCGGACGGCGTGGGGCGCGGTCGGGTTTGCGGGTCCTTGCGGAAGTCAGACAGAAAGACCCGGCCCGGACAGGGATCGTCCAGAACGATGGGGCCGCCCGCCATGAAGGCCTCCCAGTCCGGCAGGTCGGGGGCATGACGCCGCGTCTCTTGCCAGAGCCGCTTGAGCCATCCCTCCTCGTCCAGACCCTCGGTGAACGCGTCTGTGATGCCCATGCGCGCGGCGAGGTCGGAGAACAGATCAAACTCCGTGCGTGCGGCCCCGGGCGGGGGAACAGCGCGCGGCATGGGCACGAGGACGTTGTCCGTCTTACCCGCGCCGAAGTCGCGCCGCTCGGGGCTTGCGGCCACCGGCAAGACGATATCGGCGTGCCGCGCCGTGGCCGTCCAGGAGACCTCATTGACGATGATTGTCTCGGGCGTCTGAAACGCCTCCCGCAGGCGCCGAAGGTCCTGGTGATGGTGGAACGGATTTCCACCGGCCCACCAGACCAACCGCGCGCAAGGTAGGACGTGGTCGTCGCCGTCATAGCGGTACGCAGAGCCCGGGCGCAGGAGCATGTCGGCGATCATGGCCACCGGGATCACGCGGGAAATGGGGTTCTCGCCCTGCGGCAAGGCTCCGGCGCGGAAGGGACGCTCCACCGCCCCGACATGGCCGTTGACCGCGTAGCCGATGCCGTAGCCGCCCCCGGGCAGGCCGATCTGTCCGAGGATGCTCGCCAAGGTCACGGAGGCCCAGAGCGGCTGCTCGCCCCAATCTGCGCGCTGCAGGGACGCGGCGCAGGTGATGAAGGTCCGCGTCGCGGCCATCCGGCGCGCGAGGCTTCGGATCGTATCGGGCGCGAGGCCACACAGACCCGCCGCCCAGTCTGCATCCTTGCGCACCCCGTCGGCGCGACCGGTGAGATAATCGGCCACGACCTCAAACCCCGTGCAATACTCGGCAAGGAAGGCCGCGTCGTGCAGACCTTCTTCGATCAGGGTCTGGGAGAGGGCGAGCATCAGCGCGCAATCCGTGCCGGGTTCTACCGGCAACCACTCCCCCTCGAGATCGCCCCTGAGCGGGGATATGTTGACGAACTGCACCCCGGCTTCGCGCGCACGGGCCATGTCCTGCGGCACCAGGTGGCGCGAATTGCCGCCGTCGCAGATTTGCATGTTCCGCTCTGCCAGCCCCCCGAAGGCGACGACGAGGCCGGAATTCTCCGCGATCACGGACCAGCGCGTGGCCTGTGCGATATGCTCCCGAAACGAGCCGCCCACGATATGCGGCAGGGCCACGAGGGCGGCGTTGTAGCTGTAGTTCCCTTCGCTCGTGACGCACCCACCGATGCAGTTGAGAAACCGCTTGAGCTGGCTCTGCGCATGGTGAAAGCGCCCCGCGCTGGCCCATCCGTAGGAGCCTGCAAAGATCGCCTCGTTGCCGTCCGCTTCGCGCGTCCGCGTCAGGGCGCGTGCCACGTGGTCGAGCGCCGCGTCCCAGCCGACCTCGACGAAGGGCCCCTCGCCGCGCCGGCCGCTGCCCTCGAGCCAGCCCTGCCGGATGGCCGGGCGCAGAACCCGCGACGGGGAGGCGAGGCCGTCTGCCATGTTCCGGTTCAGCCCGGACGGCGCGGGATCGAGAGGATGGGCGGCAACGCGTGTGATGCGGGGGCCCTCGCGATGAACGAGGCCCAGCCCCCAATGGTTCGACGTGAGCGTGGGCTCAGCCACGGAGGCGCGCCACCGCCCGTGCCTGGGCGCCAAGCGCCGCCGCAAGATCAAAGCTCACGACCGCGCCGTCGCGCACGATCACGCGGCCCTCGACCACGAGGTCGCGCACGGCGTGCGGCCCCCCCAAGAGGATCGCGGCCGGGTCCCACACGCCCGCGCTCTCGACGCCGCTGACGTCCCAGATGGCCAGATCGGCGCGCATCCCCGGCGCGAGGTACCCGACATCATCGCGGCCGAGCACCTCGGCCCCGCCACGGGTGGCGATTTCCAGGGCGTCCATGGGTCCCATGGCCCCGGCCCCGCCGATAAGCCGTTGGAGGAGCATCGCCTGCCGTGCTTCCCCCACAAGCGAGCTCGTATCATTTGACGCGGAGCCATCCACGCCGAGACCCACCGGCACGCCCGCCTCGCGCATGGCCTTCACCGGGGCGATCCCCGATGCAAGGCGGCAATTGGAGCACGGGCAATGCGCCACCCCGGTCCGCGTGCGCGCGAAAAGCGCGATCTCTGCGGGGTCGAGCTTGACACAATGGGCGTGCCAGACGTCTTCACCGACCCAACCGAGGTCCTCGGCATACTCGCCGGGCCTGCAGCCGAACTGTTCCTGGCTATAGGCCACGTCCTCGTCGTTTTCAGCCAAATGGGTGTGAAGCATAACGCCCTTGTCCCGCGCCAAAAGTGCCGCGTCGCGCATCAGATCGCGGCTGACCGAGAACGGGGAACAGGGCGCCACACCGACACGGCACATGGAACCCGGCGCCGGGTCATGGAAGCCGTCGATGACGCGGATGCAGTCCTCCAGAATGGCGCGTTCATCCTCAACAAGGCTGTCGGGCGGCAGCCCCCCGGCGCTTTCTCCGATGGACATGGCGCCGCGCGTCGGGTGAAACCGCAGCCCCACGTCGCGCGCGGCAAAAATCGTGTCCTCGAGACGCGCGCCGTTCGGATAGAGGTAGAGGTGGTCAGATGTGGTCGTGCAGCCGCTGAGCGCGAGTTCCGCGAGGCCGATTTGCGCGGAGGTATAGAAATCCTCCGGCGCCATGCGCGCCCAGATCGGGTAGAGCGTCTGGAGCCAGCCAAAGAGGCTTGCGTTCTGCGCCGCAGGCACCGCGCGGGTGAGCGTCTGATAGAGATGGTGGTGCGTATTCACGAGGCCCGGCGTCACTAGGCAGCCGGTCGCATTCACCTCATCGCCCGCATCGCCCGTGCCGATGAGCCCGGGCCCGATCGCCACAATGACCCCGTCCCTTATGCGGATATCCGTGTGCTCAAGCACGCGGCGATCGTCATCCATGGTCACAACAAGGGCAGCGCCGCGGATGATGAGCTCAGCCATTGGCGAGGCTTTCGAGGGCGGCGCGGTGCAGCTTTGGCGTGGCGGCGGCGACGGCGCGGCCACCTTCATGGACCGGCCCGCCTTCCCAGTTCGTCACGATGCCGCCCGCGGCTGTTACGACTGCGAGGGGGGCCTGGATGTCATAGCTGGCGAGCCCTGCCTCGATGACGAGATCCGCGTGGCCCGCGGCCACGAGCGCGTAGGCGTAGCAATCCATTCCGTAGCGGAGAAGCTTGGTTTGTGCTGCAACCGCCTCGAACGCTTTGCGGTCTGCCGGCGTCCCGATTTCCGGGAAGGTGGTAAATAGGATGGCGTCGGACAGCTTGGTCACCCCGGACGTCTTCAAGCCCCGCGTCCCAAGCGGGCCGGTCATGGAGGCATGGCCAAGACCGCCTTCGAAGCGTTCTGCGATGTAGGGTTGGTCGATGATGCCGAAGACGGGCCCGTCCGCGTCCCCCACGGCGATGAGCGTGCCCCAGGTCGGCGTCCCTGCGAGGTAGCCGCGCGTCCCGTCAATCGGGTCAAGGACCCATGTGAGGCCCGTGGTCCCTGCTGTCTGACCGTGCTCTTCGCCCAAGACGGCGTCGTCAGGGCGCTCAGACGCGAGGACGGCTCGCATGGCCGCCTCCGCGGCGCGGTCGCCTTCCGTCACCGGATCAAATCCCGCAGCGTCCTTGTTGTCGGCATTGAGAGAGGGCGCACGGAACCAGCGCAGGGTCTCTTCGCGTGCGGCGTCTGCGCAGGCATGCGCCACGCGTCTGAGGTCCTGCGCTAGGTCGGTCTTGGTCACGCCGCGTCTCCCGTCCGCCATGGGCTAGGCAAGCCGGCGGAGCGGGTCAAGCGGCGTCTTCGCCCTGGTGGGTGTCCTCAGGCCACGTCGCTGAGAACGCGTGCCAATTCGAACAGGCGGCGGCGCTGATTTTCAGGAATTGCATAATAAGAGCGCACAAGTTCCATCGCTTCCTTGTCCGCCATCAGGTCATTGGGGCTCGAAGATTTGGTGTCCTCGGACTCTTCACCATCAAGACCCGAAAAGAAAAAGCTGACCGGGACCTTCAGCGTCTCCGCGATGTCCCAGAGCCGTGATGCGCTCACCCGGTTCATTCCGGTTTCGTATTTCTGGATTTGTTGAAACTTGATACCCACTTGCTCGGCGAGCTGTTGCTGGGTCATGCCCACCATCCAGCGACGGTGCCGGATCCGCTTACCTACATGCACATCCACGGGATGCTTCATTTACTATACTCCTGCAAAGCGCCGCCGGACTACGACGAGGCTGTTCCCGTGTAACACGAGGGGCCAAACCCCGCACAACCTGACGTTTTGTCGGGTTCTCGGCGGTCCAAGCGGTATTAAGCTGCCGTAAACACCCGGCATTTTAGTTAATATGATTAAAATTTAGGCAAAATCGGCCACTCGGTACGCAACGGAATACTGAATCACATGGCCTTGCAGTGGCTGCGCGCGCGCACCTATAGGACGACTCGGCAACGGGTGGCGAGGGGCACGGATATGCGCGCATTGCAGGTGACAGAGTTTGGCCTCCCGCCCGCCTTGGAAAGCATCGACCTACCGGAGCCTGGTCCCGCGCAGGTGCGCCTGCGGATCGAGGCTTGCGGCCTGAATTTCGCCGACCTCCTCATGGTGAAGGGGGAGTATCAGGAGACGCCGGCCCTGCCCTTCACCCTTGGGATGGAGTTCGCCGGCGTTATCGAGGCTGTGGGGGACGGGGTCGAGCTGCCCCTTGGCCAACGCGTCGCCGTCTTCGGCGGTCAGGGCGGCCTTGCGGAGGCGGCCCTCGTTCGGGCCGATGCCTGCCTTCCCCTGCCCGATGCGATGCCAAGCACGGATGCCGCGGCCTTTCAGATCGCCTACGGCACCTCGCACCTCGCCCTCGTTCACCGTGGGGCGCTCAAGGAAGGGGAAAAGCTTCTGGTCCTCGGCGCGGCGGGCGGCGTGGGCCTGACGGCCGTGGAAATCGGCGCGGCCCTCGGGGCGGAAGTGATCGCGGTGGCACGGGGCGCCGACAAGCTCGATGTTGCGCGCGCGGCCGGGGCGCTGCACCTCATCGACGCGGGCGACCCAGAACTCGCGGCCAGGCTGAAGGCGCTCGGTGGCGTCGATATCGTCTATGACCCTGTGGGCGGCGACCTCGCCCAGTCGGCCCTGCGCGTCTGCAAGCGTGGCGCGCGCTATCTGGTGATCGGTTTTGCGTCCGGAACCGTCCCAGAGGTCAAACTCAACCACCTCCTCGTGAAGAACATCGCGGTGCATGGCTTTTACTGGGGCGGTTACCTGGCCTTCGATCCCGCTGCGCTCAGGTCGTCGCTTTCTGAGCTTTTTGAGCTTTATGCGCAGGGCAAGCTCACGCCCCATATCGGGCTTCAGACCGACCTTGATGGCGCGCAGGAGGCGCTGGAGAAGTTGCGGCGGCGGGAAACGACCGGCAAAGTCGTCGTCACGCCTTAGCTTCGCCGATAGGCTTCGCGCACCATTTCTGCGAGGGCACGGGCGGGTTCACTTTCCAAGCCGGGTTGCGTGTAGAGATTGATCTTCTGACGCGACAATTCCGGCAACACGCCCGCATGCTGGATACGCTCAAAATGGCCGGGCTCAGAGCCTGCGACCATGGCGTGGACGGCAAGGTCTGCACTGACGGAAGCCTCGATCGTGCGCGTCGACGTGCTTTCCACGCCCATCTCCCAATCAATGTTGGCGCGATCCAGGGCGCGCTGGACGTCGCGGCGAAAGATGCAGTTGTGTTCGAAGGCGAGGCGCAGCGGGCGGGCTTTCCACGCTGACCCGCCGGGCGCGCCCACCCAGACCAGAGGTTTTTCCGACAACGTCTCTCCGCCAGCGGCGAGCTCGGCCTCGGTGGTGAGGATAAGATCACACTCGCCCGCCTCGAATTGCCGCTTCAGGCCGCGCGTGAAGGACGAAATCAGCTGCACTTTCATGCGCGGGAACGCTGCCGCGAAGGATTGCAAGACGTGGGGGATATGCGGGTACACGATGTCATGGGGCACGCCCAGCGTGACTTCGCCCTCGTAGCCATCATCCATGAGCCGGCTCAGCGCCTCGTCATTGAGCGAAAGCATGCGCCGCGCGTAGCCGAGGAGTTGCTCGCCTGCTGGGGTGAGCGCAATCGTCCGCGCGGAGCGGTCGAGCAAGCCAACGCCAAGCGCCTCTTCGAGCCGTTTGAGCTGCATGGAGACGGCAGACTGGGTCAGGTGCAGCGCCCCGGATGCCCGTGTGACGCCGCCAAGATCCGCGACCGTCACGAAAGACCGCAGGGACGTCATGTCCAGATTGCGCGCCATATCACACCTCCTGATGGATCATCCAACTATCATTCATTTTCAATATGGATCAAAGGCACCCATAACATCAAGCATCGTGATGAGAAACGAACAACTGATCTTGTGAAGAGGATGACCCAATGACCGACCTCACCACTACTCTGACCCGCCCGTCCCGCCGCGGCGGCCTTCTTTCGATGATGTCACACTGGACCCGCGTGGCGCGGAGCCGGCGGAGCCTTGCGCGGCTTGACGCAGACCAGCTCGCCGATGTGGGGCTCTCGTCTGACGAGGCCGAGGCCGAAACCAAACGCGCGTTCTGGGATGCGCCAGCGACCTGGCGTCGCTGACCTGCCCCTGCATCCGTAGTAGTCTACAGTTTACTCTGCGGCACATTGCACCGGGCCGAGCGACGATTTCGGCCCGGTATTGCTTGAAAACCGGCCTGACTTTGCCAATATCCATGGTCAATGACGGGGTGCAGACTGTGCCCCATTCAGGGAACCATTTTGGAGGCGTAAATGGCAGACTACCAAACGATCCGCTCCAGCGCTGGTGTGCGCTCGGCCGAGATCGATGCAGGGCTTCGCGCCCACATGAACAAAGTCTACGGCACGATGTCCGTGGGCATGCTGATCACGGCACTCGTTGCCTGGGCGATTTCAGGGCTCGCAACGACGACGGATCCGGCCAACGCAGCGGTTGAGTTGCAGAACGGCACGCTGCTGACGGCGCTTGGCAGCGCGATTTACCTGTCGCCGCTGCGCTGGGTGATCATGTTTGCCCCGCTCGCGGTGCTCTTCCTCGGCCTTGGCACGGTGATGCGCCGCGCGTCGGCGTCTGGTGCCCAGCTCTTCTTCTTCGTGTTTGCGACGCTCATCGGGCTTTCGCTGAGCTCGATCTTCATCGTCTACACGTCGGTGTCGATTACCCAGACATTCCTCGTCACGGCCATCGCGTTCGCGGGTCTCAGCCTTTACGGCTACACGACCAAGCGTGACCTGAGCGGCTGGGGCACGTTCCTCATGATGGGTCTCATCGGCCTCATCGTGGCAATGATCGTGAATCTCGTCTTGGGCGCATTCTTCGGCATCGCGTCGCCAGCGTTCATGTTCGCGATCTCGGCGATTGGTGTTCTGATCTTCGCGGGCCTCACCGCCTACGACACACAGACGATCAAGAGCGAGTATGTCGCGCATGCGCAGTATGGGGACCAAGAATGGCTCGACAAGAGCGCCATCCACGGCGCGCTGAGCCTCTACCTGAACTTCCTCAATATGTTCCAGTTCCTGCTCTACTTCATGGGCAACTCGGAATAACCCACATGGCATAGACGGAAAGGCCGCCCTTCGAGGCGGCCTTTTCTTTTGGCGCGCAGGCCCTCAGGGCGCGAGGGACGCGAGCCAGGCCTCCGTCTCCGGGATCGATCTGAGCAGCACTTTGGGTTTGTCATAGGCCGCAAACACCCGCGTCATGCGACGGCGCCCCGGGCGCCACGTGCGGATGATGAACCAGATGAATTCCAGCGTTTCAAAACTGAACTGTTCCGGGCAGCCCTCGGTCAAGTCCGGCCGCGACTGACCGCGATAGCGCCAGCTGCGCAAAAGAACGCGCCAGAGCCTGCGGGTGAGGCCGACGTCGATCCACACAAGCGTGTCCGAGCGCGCCAGCCGCGTGTCCCAGGTCGCGCTCAGCCCGCCTTCGATGATCCACGCGCTTTTATCTTCTTCAGCACGGATCATGGGTATCTTTTCAGCCAGCGGTCGCTCCACCCAGCCTGGTTTCCAGTGGATCCGGTCGAGATGGACGACAGGCAGCCCCGTCCGGTCAGCGAGCTTGCGCGCAAGCGTTGATTTCCCGGAGCCGGGCTGCCCGATGACCATCACCCGCTTCACAGGGAGCGCTCCATCCGCATTGCGGGAAACTCGATGGCGCCCTGAAGGCGCACCGTCATGGGACCGATGAGGCGAAAGCCCACGGCCTCGTAGAATGGAACGGCTGTGAGGGTAGCCCAGCATTCGAGGTCCCCGATGCCGGCAGCACGTGCGGCCTTAAAGCTGTGCTCCATGAGCGCGCGCCCGATCCCGCGGCGCAACGCGCGGTCGTCGGTCACGACGTGACGAATGTCGCCCCAGCCCGGCCGCCCACGGTTGGGCGTCCAGCCCCCGGCGCCAAGGACGCGACCGTCGTCTTCCTGGGCCAGGTAATAGGTGCCGCTTGTCATGAGTTTCGGTTGCGCACGCGTCATCGCGGGGATCGCGCCGACAAGGACGGACGGCGGATAGTCGGCCTTGAGGAGCCGCGGATACGTGCGCTCCAACAGCGCGTCCACGGCAGCGGTATCAGCGAGCGTTGCGGGGCGGATGCTCAGGGTCATGGGGTCCTCAAAAGCAAAAAGCCGCGCTCAATCGGCGCGGCTTTCTCAGTCGGTCGGGAGGGAAGATTACTTGATCTTGCCTTCCTTGTACTCGACGTGCTTGCGCGCCACGGGATCGTATTTCTTGATCACCATCTTCTCGGTCATGGTGCGCGCGTTCTTTTTCGTCACATAGAAATGGCCCGTGCCAGCTGTGCTGTTGAGCCGGATCTTGATTGTGGTGGGCTTTGCCATCGTGTCGTCTCCATCGTCGGGCGCGCGGGCGGCCCGGTGAAATCTCGTGAAGCCGCCTTTTACGCCCGCGCGCGTCCGAGTCAACAGCCCTCGGTCAACCGATGAGCGGCAGACGGCATTTCACACGGGTCTAGGGGCATTCGTGGCGCCAAGACCTGCATGCGCGGATGGCCTGTAAGCCGGATTCTGTCCCCCGGCGCGAGGCCGGATGGATGACCATTCCTCTAGGGTGCCCGTTGCCGAGCACCTCCAGCTGCCAACCCGAACCCCAAGCCGAGGCGGCCAGCGGGATTCCTATTCGGCATTGCTCC
>JBCDGS010000043.1:0-25389 GCA_038751055.1 Pseudomonadota bacterium
GATTTGGCGGGGCTGGCTTCTTCGGCTTATGCGTCCGGCATATCCGCCCTGGTGGAAGACGAGCAGGAGCTTGGCGCAGCCTGCATTGACCTAGGCGGCGGGTCCACCGGGATATCTATCTTTATCAAGCGGCACATGATCTACGCCGACAGTGTGCGCATGGGCGGAGAGCACGTCACCGGCGACATCAGCCTTGGCCTGCAAGTACCTACAGCCACTGCAGAAAGAATAAAAACGTTCTACGGCGGCGTCGTGGCCACCGGGATGGATGACCGGGAGATGATCGACATCGGTGGTGACACGGGTGACTGGGAGCATGATCGTCGTCAGGTGAGCCGGTCGGAGCTGATCGGGATCATGCGGCCGCGCGTCGAGGAGATCCTCGAGGAAGTCCGCGTCCGGCTCGATGCGGCTGGCTTCGATCATCTGCCATCGCAATCCATCGTTCTGACCGGCGGCGGGAGCCAGATTGCGGGCCTCGACGGGCTCGCCTCGCGCATCCTCGGGCAACAGGTCAGGCTGGGTCGCCCGCTGCGCGTGCAGGGGCTTCCGCAGGCTGCAACCGGGGCGGCCTTTGCCAGTGCCGTGGGGCTCAGCCTGTTCGCGGCGAATCCCCAGGACGAGTGGTGGGACTTTGAATTGCCCGCCGATACCTATCCCGCGCGGTCGATCCGACGCGCTGTCCGTTGGTTCCGGGAGAATTGGTAGCCCATTATGTGGTGCCTACCCCCGACATCGGGTGAATTGTGGCGAAATTGTGCCAACATTATGTGCCAAATTGGCAGAATCGGCGTGACGAAACCGGGTATTCCGGCTAGGGTCATGCCGCGAGGTAATAAAAGCCCGACCGCCCCACAGGTGAGACGGGCCCAGTTAACAGGCGGAATGAGATAATGACTTTGAACCTTTCGATGCCCGGTCAGGATGACCTGAAGCCGCGGATCACAGTGTTTGGCGTGGGTGGCGCCGGTGGCAACGCAGTGGACAACATGATCGAAAAGGCGCTCGATGGCGTCGATTTCGTCATCGCAAATACGGATGCGCAGGCTCTTGCCGGGGCGCAGGCGCCCCAGAAGATCCAGATGGGCATCAAGGTGACCGAAGGGCTCGGGGCCGGCGCGCGCCCTGCCGTGGGCTCGGCTGCCGCCGAAGAAAGCATTGAGCAGATCGTGGACCATCTGGCGGGCGCGCACATGTGCTTTATCACCGCCGGCATGGGCGGGGGTACCGGAACCGGCGCGGCGCCCATCATCGCGCAGGCGGCTCGCGAGCTTGGCGTTCTCACGGTGGGTGTCGTGACGAAGCCGTTCCAGTTCGAAGGCGCAAAGCGGATGCGGCAGGCGGAAGAGGGCGTCGAAGCGCTCCAGAAGGTTGTCGACACGCTCATCATCATTCCCAACCAGAACCTCTTCCGCCTCGCAAACGAGAAGACAACGTTCACTGAGGCCTTCTCCATGGCTGACGATGTCCTTTATCAGGGCGTCAAGGGCGTGACCGACCTCATGGTGAAGCCGGGTCTGATCAACCTCGACTTCGCGGACGTACGGTCCGTGATGGACGAGATGGGCAAGGCGATGATGGGGACCGGCGAGGCAACCGGCGAAGATCGCGCCATTCAGGCGGCTGAAAAGGCCATCGCGAACCCGCTTCTGGATGAAATCAGCCTGCGCGGTGCCCGTGGCGTCCTGATCAATATCACAGGCGGCTACGACCTGACGCTGTTCGAGCTCGACGAAGCAGCCAACCGCATCCGCGAAGAGGTGGACCCGGACGCCAATATCATCGTCGGTTCCACGCTCGACACAGGCATGGAGGGCATGATGCGCGTGTCCGTCGTGGCAACTGGCATTGATGCCTCTGTCTCGGCCGCAGACATTCCGACGCCGCGCCGGTCCCTTGCAACGCCCCTATCCACCGCCGCTGTAGATGCAGAGAGTTCTGACGAGGACCTCACCGAAATTGCAGCCATGGAAACCAGCCCGGAGGCTGAAGTAGCCGACCTCTTTGCAGCAACGGGCGCGGGCAGCGACATGCCGCCGCCGGCATATCAGCCGGAGCCGGAAGCTTTTGAGGCGTCCATTGAGGAAGAGGAAAGCGCGGAGGCGGCGTTTGTTGCGCCCGTGAAACCTGCGCCAGGCACGCCATCGCCCGAAGCACTTGCGCGGCTGCACAGCGCGGTCAACAAACAGCCTGCGGCGTCTGCCCCTGCTGCTGCGCCGATCGGGGATGCATCGGGTGACGCACCGGAACGGCAGTCCTTTGGGATCAACTCCCTCATTGGTCGTATGACGGGGCGGGGTGAAGCGTCGCCAGAGCAGCCCATCCGCCGCCAACCGCCGGTGCAGGCGCAGCCGCCAGTGCACTCCTATGATGCAGATCCTGCACAATCTGACGACGAAGAGCGGATCGAGATCCCCGCATTTTTGCGGCGCCAAGCCAACTGAAACAGAGCTTCGTGATCTGAAACGCCGCCTCTGGGCGGCGTTTCTCGTTTGAAATCAGATAATTAAGTCTGTGGCGAATTTTCGCCCATGGTTTGTGACTGTTTCATGACGTTGCAAAGCGTGAGTTGAGGCACACACCCCCCGTTTTTAGCTAAGTCGCAATCATTCCGCACAAAGCGGTAGAGGCAGCGATATGCAAGCAACGGTAAAATCCCCCGTGACGGTCACGGGCGTCGGCCTTCATACGGGCGCGCTGGTTCGGCTGGTCATTCGTCCGGCATCCGCCGAGCACGGCATCTGGTTTCGTCGCACGGATCTGCAGGATCATGCCCTCGTGCCTGCACTTTGGAGCGCGGTGGAGCGGTCCCCGCTCTGTACGAAGATCGTCAATGACGCGGGGGTCTCGGTGTCGACCATCGAGCACCTCATGGCGGCCCTCGCGGGGTGCGGGGTCCGGAATGCGATCATCGACTTGGACGGGCCGGAAGTTCCGATCCTCGACGGCTCCTCGGCGCCGTTTGTCCGCGGTATCCTCGACAAGGGATTGCGGTTTCAGCGGGCGGCGACCCATGCGTTGGAGATCCTGACGCCGGTCGAGGTCCGTGAAGGTGATGCGTGGGCGCGGCTTGAACCGTCAACCGGCTTTGCCATGGATTTCGGGATCGAATTCACCGATGCCGCCATAGGCCGGCAGCACCGCACGATGGAATTGGCCAACGGCGCGTTCGTCCACGACCTCGCCGACAGCCGGACGTTCTGCCGACAGTCGGATGTGGATACGATGCGGGCGAACGGGCTGGCGCTTGGCGGGACACTGGAGAACGCCGTGGTGGTGGACGGAGACCGCATTCTGAGCCCCGGCGGCTTCCGCCACGGGGATGAGCCTGTGCGCCACAAGATGCTCGATGCCGTCGGGGATCTGTCGCTTGCGGGCGCGCCGATCCTGGGGCGCTATGTCGGCCACCGTGCGGGCCACGGGATCACGAACCTCCTGCTGCGCGCGCTTTTCGCCGATCCGCGGGCCTTCCGCATGGTCGAGTGCGACCCGGCGATGGCCGCCCGTCTGCCCGGTGCTGGCGTCACGCGCGCCGATGCGCTGACGCTTCACTAACGCGCGAAGCGATCAAACGAGATTTGCCTTGTCCGGCAACTGTGATAACCCTCTGCCAACGTGCGGCGCGGTCCGTCGCAACCATCAAATGAGGGTGAGCAAGGCATGTCGGTGAGAGCGTTCACAGCCGTTCTGGCTCTGACCGGGCTGGTGTCGTGCGGGCTCAATGACGCGCCGAGCGTTCCGCTGGAGAATTTCACCGCCCAAGAGATCTATGATCGCGGTGAATTCGAGCTGAGCCGAGCACGCCCCGATGATGCTGCCTTCTATTTTGGTGAGGTTGAGCGTCTCTATCCTTACTCCGAATGGGCAAAGCGCGCCCTCATCATGCAGGCCTTTGCCTATCATCAGGACACGGACTACCCAAACAGCCGGTCTGCGGCGCAGCGCTATCTCGACTTTTATCCAGCCGATATCGACGCGGCCTATGCGCAGTATCTACTGGCGCTGAGCTACTACGATCAGATCGATGAGGTTGGCCGCGACCAGGGCCTCACGTTCCAGGCGCTTCAGGCTCTGCGGATCGTTATCGAGCGCTACCCGGAAAGCGAGTATGCCGACACGTCTATATTGAAATTCGACCTTGCCTTCGATCATCTCGCCGGGAAGGAAATGGAGATCGGTCGCTATTACCTAAAGCAGGGGCATTACGCTGCCTCGATCAACCGCTTCCGCGCGGTTGTGGAGGACTTTCAGACGACGTCGCATACGCCCGAGGCGCTGCACCGGCTGGTGGAGAGCTATCTGGCCCTTGGTCTTGATGCAGAAGCGCAGACCGCCGGCGCGATCCTTGGTCACAACTACCGCGGGACGGAGTGGTACGAGGACAGCTTTTCGCTCTTGCGGGGGCAGGGGCTTGAGGCGCGGTCAGTGGGCGATAACTGGCTGAGCGCGATTTACCGGCAGGTCGTCCGCGGCGAATGGTTGTGAGGACGATGGGTGCCGAGCACCCATCCTACGGGCATGCTGCGCGGCCTTGATATACGGGACATGCTGATCATTGACCGGCTGGAACTGGAGTTTCAGCCCGGCCTCAATGTGCTTACCGGCGAAACCGGAGCGGGAAAGTCTATCCTTCTGGATGCGCTCGGCTTTGTTTTGGGCTGGCGTGGACGGGCGGACCTTGTGCGCGTCGGCGCCCCGCAGGGGGAGGTCACGGCCTGGTTTGAATTGCCGATGGATCACCCGGTCTTCGATGTGCTCTCGGAAGCGGGGTTTGAGGCTGAGGGCGAGCTGGTCCTGCGCCGTGTGAATAGTCGGGACGGGCGCAAGACAGCCTATGTCAATGACCGACGGGTGTCCGGCGAGCTTTTGCGCGCGGTGACGGAGGGGCTCGTGGAGCTTCATGGTCAGCATGATGACCGCGGCCTCCTCAACGTCCGTGGTCACAGGGCGCTTCTTGACGCGTTCGGCAGATTGGATGATGCCCGCACGGAGGTTCGCGCTGCATGGCGGGCGCGTGCGGCGGCTCGGACGTCCCTGGCCGAGGCGGAGGCTATGGCAGCAACGCTCGCCGCGGAAGAAGACTTGCTGCGCCACAACGTGGCAGAGCTCGAGGCGCTGAGCCCGCAACCAGGCGAGGACGCGGCCCTGGACGCCCGGCGTCGCCTCATGCAGGGGGCAGAACGCATTCGCGAGGACATCGCCAAGGCGTTCCACGCGCTGGGGACGGATGGCGCGGAAGGTGCCATGGGGGACGCGTCGCGCTGGCTTGAAGATGCAGCGGATAAAACGGAGGGCGGGCTTGATGCACCGCTTTCTGCCCTGTCGCGCGCGATGGCAGAACTGGGCGAGGCGCAGGCCGGGGTGGAGGCGGTGCTCGACGCGCTGGTCTTTGATCCGCATGAACTTGAGGACGTGGAGGAGCGTCTTTTTGCGCTCCGCGCGCTGGCCCGGAAACACCAGGTGACGCCCGACGATCTCCCGACGCTCATGGCCTCGCAGCGCGCGCGCCTCGATGCATTTGACGCCAGTGGCGCGGACATAGCAGCCTTGGCGAAGCAGGTTGACGCGGCAGACGCGGCCTATGGGACGGCGGCCAGCGCGCTCACGGCCGCACGCCGGGACGCGGCCGCACGCCTCGACACTGCCATGGCGGCAGAGCTCGCCCCCCTTAAAATGGAACGCGCCGTGTTCGAGACGCAAGTCAGCACTGCCGACGCGGGGCCGGACGGGGTGGATCACGTGGCCTTCACCGTCGCGACAAACCCCGGCGCCCCCGCGGGCCCGCTCAACAAGATCGCTTCGGGCGGGGAACTCAGCCGCTTTCTGTTGGCCCTGAAGGTGTGCCTCACAGGGGGCGGCACCGGGCAGACCCTGATTTTTGACGAGATTGATCGCGGCGTAGGCGGGGCGACCGCCGATGCGGTCGGCCGCCGCCTCGCGCGGCTGAGTGAAGCAGGGCAGGTCCTTGTGGTCACGCATTCGCCGCAGGTGGCTGCACAAGGTGGCCATCACTGGCGCGTTGCAAAGCGCGTGGAGGGTGAGATGACGTTCTCTGAGGTGGTGCCACTAGAAGACGCCGACAGGGTGGACGAAATCGCGCGGATGCTCTCTGGCGACACGATCACCGATGCAGCGCGTGCAGCGGCCGGAGAACTTCTCAAGGGGTAGGGTCCGCGCGCGGCTAGAGCGCTACGAGACATGCTACTAAATCCATGTGGACCGCGCCCGCCCTTTCTTTCGTTCACATACACTCCCGCCGGAGGCATCCCGCCCGCGTACCGCGTGCGGACGTCAGTTCTGGCGGACGAGCTTTCCAGGGTTCATGATGCCTGCAGGATCGAAAGCGCGCTTGATGTCACCCATGAGGCCCCAGGCTGCGCTGTGTTCGGCCTCCATATAGCCGAGCTTGCCCATGCCCACGCCGTGCTCGCCCGTGGCGGTGCCCCCGAGCGTCAAGGCCCGCTCCACCATCCGCTTTTGCAGGTCCAGTGCCATTTCCTTTTCATCCGCGTCCTCGGGGTCGATGAGGAGGATCGCATGGTAATTGCCGTCGCCGACATGGCCCAGGACAGGGCCGGGAAGGGGGCTTTCCGAGATGTCGGCGATAGCCCCGTCGATGGCCTCGGCGAGGCGCGAGATCGGAACGCAGACATCGGTGACGACCGCGCGCGCGCCGGGCCGAGAGGCTAGGATCGCATAGTAGGCGGCGTGTCGCGCGGTCCAAAGCGCGCGTTTGTCTTCTTCGTCCGTGGACCAGCGAAAGCCATCACCGCCATGGTCTGCCGCGAGGGCCCCGAACGTATCTGCCTGCTCTGCCACGGCGGTAGGGGAGCCGTGGAACTCCACGAAAAGATGCGGCAGCTCGGGATCATTGCGCCCGGAATGGCTGTTCACGGCGGCGATGGATGCCGTGTCGAGAAGCTCGATCCGTGCCATGGGCACCCCGGCCTGTATCGTGTCGATAACCGCTCCGACTGCCGCGCTCACCGTGGGGAAGTCGCAGACCGCCGCGGCGGTCGCCTCCGGAATGCCCTGCAATCGCAACGTCAGTTCCGTGATCAGTCCGAGCGTCCCTTCCGAACCCACGAAAAGACCGGTGAGGTCATACCCGGCAGAGGACTTCCGCGCCCTGGTCCCCGTTCGGATAACCTCGCCTTCCGCTGTTACCACTTCGAGGGCGATCACGTTGTCGCGCATGGTCCCGTAGCGCACCGCCGTCGTCCCCGATGCGCGGGTGGAGGCCATGCCTCCGAGCGTCGCATTGGCACCAGGATCCACGGGAAAGAAAAGTCCGGTCGCCCGCAGCTCTTCATTGAGCGCCTCTCGTGTGATGCCCGGCTGAACCACCACATCCATATCCGCGCCATTCACTTCAAGAACCCGCGCCATGCCGCTGAAATCAAAGCTGACCCCACCGCGAGGAGCGGCCGTGTGCCCCTCAAGGGACGTTCCAGCGCCGAAGCCGATCACCGGACAGCCGTGATCCCGGCACAGGCGCATGGCGGCAGCCACCTCATCTGTTGATGCCGGATAAATCACCGCGTCCGGCGCCATGACCGCGAAATGCGTCTCTGATGCGCCATGGAGGGTCAGATCGTGCTTGGAGCGCGACAGGCGATCTCCTAACAAGTCGTCAAGGGCAGCGAGGGCGGTGGCAATGGTCATTCAGGCTCCGTTCAGCTTGTTGGAAGGAGCTTACGGCAGCGCGCCGCCCGGGTGAAGCAATGGGACTGCGATGCTGGGCGCGCGTGATAGATTCGTCGAGACTTGCCGACAGAGCTGGGCTTTCCTGCGCGCCAACGGGCCAAGCCAGATCCAATTCTGGTTCATTGCGCTGGCTGTGGGCATTGCCGCGGGCCTCGTCGCCGTTGGGTTTCGCCTCGCCATCGAAGCGCTTCAGGGCGCGATCTACGGCACCGATGACACCGCCCTTTTGCATTCCTGGGCCCAGACATTGCCGTGGTACGCGATCCTCGTGACGCCGATCATTGGTGGTGTGGCGGTGGGCCTTATCCTGACCAGATTCACAAATGACGGGCGCGTGCGCTCCGTGGCGGACGTCATAGAGGGCGCCGCGCTCAAGGAGGGGCGTGTCGAGATGCGCGCAGGCCTTGCCTCGGCGCTGGCATCGCTCATTACGTTGTCGTCCGGGGGCTCCACCGGCCGTGAAGGGCCAGTTGTGCACCTCGCCGGGGTGATTTCGACCAAGGTGTCGAACGTCATCGGGGCCAATGCCATCACCGGGCGCGACCTCCTCGGCTGCGCGGTGGCAGCGGCCGTCTCTGCGTCGTTCAACGCGCCTATCGCGGGTGCGCTTTTTGCGCTGGAAGTGATCTTGAGGCACTTCGCGCTTCACGCCTTCGCGCCCATTGTCATCGCCTCGGCCGCGGGCACCGTCGTTTCGCGGCTCTGGTTTGGGGACATCACCGAGTTCTCGCTCCCGCAGATGAACATTCTGGCGTTTTACGTGGAGCTTCCGGCCTTCATGATCCTCGGCCTCGTCTCGGGCCTCGTGGCGGTGGTCCTCATGCGTACCATCTTCTGGTTCGATGAGCTGGGAAGCGCGGGCCATGCCTGGACCCGCCTGCCACGTTGGACGCGGCCGGCCATGTCGGGGGCGATGCTCGGGGCCATAGCGATCTTTTATCCGCATATCATCGGAGTGGGATACGAGACGACCGCGGCCGCTCTCTCCGGCAACCTTCTTCTCCATGACGCTGTCGTGTTCTGCCTTTTGAAGATCCTCGCCGTGGCGATCACCATGGGCGGCCGCATGGGGGGCGGGGTCTTTTCCCCCGCGCTCATGGTGGGCGCGCTTACCGGGCTCGCCTTCGGGATCGTGGCGACGGGCATCTTCCCGGATGTCTCCGGATCACCGACGCTCTATGCTTTGGCGGGGATGGGGGCTGTGGCAGCCGCTGTCATGGGCGCGCCGATCTCAACGACGCTCATCGTGTTCGAACTTACCGGCGACTGGCAGACGGGTCTTGCGGTGATGGTGGCTGTATCGCTCTCCACCGCCGTTTCCGGCGGCCTCGTGCACCGCTCGTTTTTCCTCAGCCAGATCGAAAGGCGTGGCGTGCACCTTGCCGCCGGTCCGCAAGCCTATCTCTTGGCGACGTTCGGGGTCTTGCAGATCATGCGCCTGCCCGATCACCCCCGCGCGGCACCCGAGGCGCGCTGCAAGGAACTCATGGCAGACAGCCTCTACGTCACCGACACCGCCACGCTCGAGACGGCGATGCCTATCTTTGAGCAGACAAATGAGGTGTTCTTGCCCGTGGTCTCCCTCAAGGATGACCAGCCCACCCTCATCGGCGCGCTTTTTCAGGTGGATGCGCTCAAGGCCTACAATCGCGCTTTGGCCGCCACGGCGGCCGAAGAACATTCCTAGATTTTTTCGACGGTGATGTCGTCATGCCCGAAGGCGAGGTGCCCGGCGATGTCCGACACCGCGCCAAGGGGCGTCTCATAGGACCAGACCGCGTTCTTGAGTGTGGTCGATTTCGTCACGATGTCGAAGTAGGAGGCGTCGCCCTTGTGCGGGCAATGGGTGCTTTTGTCGGAGGCATCGAGGAACGCCATCGCGATGTCGCCCCGCGGGAAATAGATCACTTCTGGGTAGCCGCCCTCGGACAGCTCCAGCGCATTTTTCGACTCACCGATGACGGCGCCACCGACGCGCACGCTCCATGTGCCGGGGGCTTTCCTGATCTTGATGTGGTCTGCCATGGCTGCCTCCTCCGTCTGCCTGTGCGGTCTGTCGGATCTATATGACAGTTACGTGTCAGAGAGAAGCGCAGGCAGCTGCGATCCATGTCGCGGCCCGGTCGCTGAGCTGACCGGCCACGCGGCGTTCGCATTCGGCGTGGTAGGTGTTGATCCAGGCGCGTTCGTCGGCGCTGAGCAGGGCAGGCACGATCAGGCGGCGGTCGATGGGCACGTAGGTCAACGTCTCGAAGTCGAGCCACGCTCGGTCATCCGCCCCGGGAAGGGCGGGGGCCTCGCGCACGGCAATCAGATTTTCGACGCGGATGCCAAAGGCGCCCTCGCGATAGTAGCCGGGCTCATTTGACAGGATCATTCCAGGCTCGAGCGGCAGCGTTGACACCCTGCTGATCCGCGCCGGGCCTTCGTGGACGGACAGGTAAGAGCCCACGCCATGCCCGGTGCCGTGGTCGTAGTCGAGCCCCGCCATCCAGAGCTGCGCGCGCGCCAACGCGTCAATATGGGCACCGGCGACGCCGCGCGGGAACCGGATCCGCGACAGAGCGATCATGCCTTGCAGGACCCTCGTGAAGGCCGCGCAGGCGTCTTCGGGCGGTGTGCCGAGCGCCACCGTGCGTGTGACGTCGGTTGTGCCGTCCACGTACTGGCCGCCCGAATCAACCAGGTAGAGCTCCCCTGATTTCAATGGCCGGTTCGTTTCCTCCGTCACCCGGTAGTGAACCACGGCACCATGCTCCCCCGCGCCCGAGATCGTCTCGAAGGAGATGTCACGCAACGCATTGGTGGCGCGGCGAAAGCCCTCAAGCGCCTGAGCAGCGCTGATCTCGGTGACGCTGTCCGGCGCGTCCGCGTCGAGCCACGCGAGAAACTCGACCATGGCCACGGCGTCGCGCGCATGGGCCGCACGTGCGCCGCGCAACTCTGCCTCGTTCTTGCGCGCCTTGGGCAGGACGCAAGGGTCGAGCCCGTGCGACGCCTCCGTGGTGAGCGCCGAGGCGACCGCTTCCGGGCAGCTATCGGGATCGAGGCGCACCTTGCCGGTGAGCGCCGCCACGGCCGTGAGGAAAGCGTCGGGCGGATGAACATCGATCGCCGCATCATGGCCAAGCGCCTCCACCTTCTCAGGCTCAACGAAAAGGGCCACCCGCGCATCCGCGCCAATGATGGCAAAGCACTGGAGGATGGGGATGCGCGGAATGTCCGCGCCCCGGATATTGAGAAGCCAGCAGATCGAATCCGGCAGCGTCAGGATCGCGGCCTCCTCGCCCGCGTCCTTGAGCGCCGCGGCAATGCGCGCGCGTTTCTCTGAAGACGCCTCTCCCGCCAGCTCAACCGGCTGAGCAAATGCCTGCCCCATGGGTCGGGGCGGCCGGTCGGCCCAGACCGCGTCCACGAGGTTTTCGGTGGCCTGCAGCTCTACGCCCGCCTCCCTGAGGGACTTGATCTGGTTCGGGGAATGAAGCCACGGGTCATAGGCCAAGCGACCGGTGCCCTGTTCCTTGAGCCAGGCCTGCAGTGACGTCTCCGGCCAGTCCACGGGCGTGAAGACATCCGCCACCTGGGCTTTCACCTGAACGCGGTATCGCCCGTCCACGAAAACGCCCGCGACATCCGGCAAAACGACGCAATACCCTGCCGACCCGGTAAACCCGGTAAGCCAGGACAACCTTTCGTCACAAGGCGCGACATACTCCCCCTGCCAGGCATCCGCCCGCGGGACAATGAACCCCTCAACGCCGATCTCGGCCATCTTCGCCCGGAGGGCTGCGAGGCGCGGCGGCCCCTGTTCGGGTGACGTGCTGCTCTCAAAGGTTTGAAACATGCCGTCCCCTTCATCTTTCCGGAAATACCTCCGCCGGAGGCATCCGCCGTCTCAACTCGCGCGTTTCATGCCCATCGCGCGCGCCCGTGCCCTGGGATCGCTGTCAAAGAGCGACGCGAGCTGTTCGGTCATGGCACCTGCGAGTTGCTCGACATCGGTGATCGTCACCGCGCGGTCGTAGTAACGCGTCACATCGTGGCCGATACCAATCGCGATAAGCTCCACCTGGCGCTTCTTTTCGACCATGGCGATCACGTCGCGCAGGTGCTTTTCGAGATAGTTCGCAGGGTTCACGCTCAGCGTGCTGTCATCCACCGGGGCCCCATCCGAGATGACCATGAGGATCTTGCGGGCCTCGGGCCGCGCGGCCATCCGCCGGTGCGCCCATTCCAGCGCCTCGCCGTCGATGTTCTCCTTGAGGAGGCCCTCTTTCATCATCAGCCCAAGGTTTGGGCGCGCACGGCGCCAGGGGGCATCGGCGCTCTTGTAAATGATGTGGCGCAAATCATTGAGGCGGCCGGGCTGCTGGGGGCGCCCTTCGGCAAGCCACCCTTCACGGCAGAGCCCGCCCTTCCACGCCCGCGTCGTGAAGCCCAAGATCTCTGTCTTGACGGAGCACCGCTCTAGCGTCCGGGCCAGGACATCTGCGCAGATCGCGGCGATGGAAATCGGCCGCCCGCGCATGGACCCTGAATTGTCGAGGAGGAGCGTCACCACCGTGTCGCGGAACTCGGTGTCCTTTTCGATCTTGAAGGACAGCGGCGTCGTCGGGTTCGCCACCACCCGCGCGAGACGGCCGGCATCGAGCATGCCTTCCTCGCGGTCGAACTCCCAGCTTCTGTTCTGCTGCGCCTGCAAGCGGCGTTGCAGCTTGTTTGCCAGCCGCGACACCGCCCCTTTCAGCGGATCGAGCTGCTGGTCGAGATAGGCGCGCAGCCGCTCGAGCTCTGCCGGTTCGGCGAGGTCTTCGGCGCGGATTTCTTCGTCATTCTCGGTGTCATAGACGGTGTATTCGGGGTCGGCTTCGGAATGCGGCGGCGGGGAGGGGGGCTCGAGCGGCGCCTCTCCCTCGGGCATTTCCGCTTCCTCGGCCATCTCCGCCTCGGCCATGTCATCGAGCGTCACGCTCGCCTGCGCGGCGTCCTGCTGTTGCTCCTGAGACTGCTCGGGCGCGGCGTCGATGTCGTCTTCGCTGTCGCTGTCATCCTCACCGGTGGAATCCGGCTGGTCCTGATCGTCGGGCTCGCCCTCGGCCTCATCCTCTTCGGAATTGTCCAGCTCGTCGGGATCGTCTCCCAACTGATCGCCATATCCCAGATCCTGGATGACCTGACGCGCGAACTTGGCGAAGGCGGCCTGGTCACCCAGCATGCCTTGAAGATCGTCAAGCGTGCCGCCAGCCTGACCTTCGATGTAGCCGCGCCACAGGTCCATGACATTGGCCGCGTCCTTGGGCAGATCACGTCCTGTGGCCAGATGCCGGATGAGGTAGCCCGCGGCGACGGCCAGCGGCGCCTCTGCGGCTTCCTTGATATCGCCATAGCCCTTGCGCAGGGCCTCATTGGCGATCTTGTGGTCGATGTTCGATGCTGTGCCGGGCATTGCCTCGGCGCCCACCGCCTCACAGCGGGCGGTCTCCATCGCCTCATAGAGGTCACGCGCCATGTTG
This sequence comes from Pseudomonadota bacterium, assembly GCA_038751055.1. Lineage (GTDB taxonomy): Bacteria > Pseudomonadota > Alphaproteobacteria > Rhodobacterales > Rhodobacteraceae > Shimia_B. The sequence continues at coordinate 13,221 of JBCDGS010000043.1, forward strand.
CCGGGCGGCAGATAGCGGTTGAAGGTGGAAGCATCGTGATACTTGTGCCGCAAAGCCAGCGCATCCGCCGTGCCCCGCGCCAAAAGCACCTCATCCCGCGTCATCCGCCGCGACACCTGCGGCAATCGCAGCGTGTCCGTCGTCGCGCCCGGAGGATCGACGGAGTAAGACACGCTCAACTCCGCATCGTCGGCCATGACCTTCGCAGCCTCAGCCACGGCCTTCTTGAACGGATCTGCCGGGTTGTCGGATTGCTTGCTCATGGCAGCCGCCTATCGGGGCATTGCCCTCTCACGCCGTGGTATTGGCCGCGCTTTCGGGCAGCTCTTCGTCGAAGCACTTCTGGTAGAACTCGGCCACCGTCGCGCGCTCAAGCTCGTCACATTTGTTGAGAAAGCTCAGGCGGAAGGCGTAGCCCACGTTGCGGAAGATCTCGGCGTTCTGGGCCCAGGCGATCACGGTGCGGGGCGACATCACCGTCGACAGATCGCCTGCCATGAACGCGGTACGGGTCATGTCGGCCACCGTCACCATGCGCTCCACGGTCTTGCGGCCCTCGGCGGTGTTGTAATGCGAGTTTTTGGCCAGAACGATCGCGCTTTCGGCGCCCACACTGAGGTAGTTGAGCGTGGCGACGAGTGACCAACGGTCCATCTGGCCCTGGTTGATCTGCTGGGTGCCGTGATAGAGCCCGGTCGTATCGCCGAGGCCCACGGTGTTCGCGGTCGCGAAGATGCGGAAGAACGGGTGGGGCGTGATCACCTTGTTCTGGTCCAGAAGCGTCAGCTTGCCGTCCGTCTCCAGCACCCGCTGGATCACGAACATCACGTCCGCGCGGCCCGCATCATATTCGTCAAACACAATGGCGCAGGGATTGCGCAGCGCCCAGGGCAGGATCCCCTCCTGAAAGTCGGTGACCTGCTTGCCGTCTTTCAGCTTGATCGCGTCCTTCCCGATCAGGTCGATCCTGGAGATGTGGCTGTCGAGGTTCACGCGGACGGCGGGCCAGTTCAGACGTGCGGCGACCTGTTCGATATGGGTCGATTTCCCGGTGCCGTGGTAGCCCTGGATCATGACGCGACGGTTGTTGTTAAATCCCGCCAGGATCGCCAGCGTCGTGTCCGGATCGAACTTGTAAGTCGAATCGACCTCCGGCACGCGGTCGGACGCGTCGTCGAACCCGCGCACGGTCATGTCGGTGTCGATGCCGAACACCTCCCGCACAGAAATCTCACGGTTGGGGGACATATCGAGATCGAGGGATCCGTCGGCCATCTGTCTTCCTATCTTGGTCTCGCGGGCACGGAGCCCTCGTGCCTGAAAGCGGCATAAGGGGCAAGGGCCCCCGGGTTGTCTTGGCGGGTGATTTGGCGTGTCTCGGCGGTCACTCGGATCGTGCTGTCCCGTCTTCTTTTCTTGGCGGGCGACATAGTACGAAACTGGCGCCGCGACAGGGCCACGGCGCGCATGAGCTGTGAAAAAACATGCCGTTGATGCCAGTGACCCGTAAGGCTACCACTTTGGCTATGACCACCCGTGCCGAGATCGAAAGCTACCTCGCCCGCATTGCCCTGGGCGAACGGGAGGCGTTCGACCTTCTCTATGCTGCGACCTCGGCGAAACTCTTTGGTGTATGCTTGCGTATCTTGAATGATCGCGCCGCTGCCGAGGAGGCGCTTCAGGAAGCGTATGTGCGCATTTGGCAGCGCGCCGACCGGTACCGCGTGAACGGTTTGAGCCCCATGACGTGGCTCATCACGGTCACGCGCAATCTGGCCATTGATCGCCTGCGCGCGCGCAAAGCCGCCGCGGGCGGGGTCGGGAGCACTGCGGGGGAGGAGGCTCTGGAGCGTATCGCCGATAGCGGGCCCACGCCCGAAGACGCGGCGGTGGCAGCTTCAGAAGGAGAGAAACTGCGTGGCTGCCTGAGAGAGCTGCCACCCGATCGCGCCGAAGCCGTCGCGCGGGCTTACATGATGGGAGACACCTATCAGGAGCTCGCAACGCGCTTTGACGTACCGTTGAATACGATGCGCACCTGGCTCAGGCGCGCGCTGATGACCTTGAGGGAGTGCCTCACGCGATGAGCATGCCAGACGACATAAACGGCGGGGGCCGCGACGACGATCGCGCGCTCGCGGCCGAGTATGCGCTGGGCTTGCTCACCGGCGAAGAGGCCGCATCGTTCGAGGACCGGCTGGCGCGTGATCCGTCCTTGCGGGCCTATTACGCCGAATGGTGCGAGACATTCAGTGCTTTGGCGGACGGCGCGGATACAGAGGCCCCAGCGGCCGTCAAATCCGCCCTCGACCGGCGGCTCTTCGGTCAGCGCTCCCCGGGAGCAACGCTCGTGCGCTGGGCGCTGGGCGCGGTGGTTGGCGCTGCCGCGGCGGGGGCGGTGGCAATCGTGGGCGTTCTCTACGTGATCCCGTCGCTCACCCAGACCGTCCTCGAGGCGCGGATCGAGGGCGAGGCAGGCGTGACCCTCACGGCACGCTATGAAAGCGCCGATGGCTCGCTGACGGCGGCCCGTCTTGAAGGCGCACCCGGGGAGGGTCGCGATCACGAGCTTTGGCTCATTCTGCCGGGGCAGGCGCCCGTGTCGCTGGGCCTTCTAGATGCGGAGGGCCGCGTGGTCGCCGACCTGAGTGTCGTTCCCGCCGAAGCGCTCACGGGCGCGCTCTTGGCCGTATCAGACGAACCTGAAGGCGGGTCCACCACCGGCGCGCCGACGGGCGACGTCCTGGCCGTTGGGTCTCTCACGGTCCTGTGATCCCCAAGAGCGCCACCTCCTGAAACCCGGCACTGCCGGGCTTCGTGGCTCTGCCTGTAACGGTTCCGCAGTGGACGATCACGCGGCGCCACAACAGGAGAAGATCATGTATTTTAAGGAAATCACCCTTGCCGCCGCCCTGTCACTTGCCGCGCTCGGCGTCCATGCGGACGGCCACGCCGATGCCGACGGCAACCCGATGGTCGGGGGCGCAGCGATGTTCGAGACGCAGAACATCGTGGAAAATGCCGTCAACAGCGCCGATCACACGACCCTCGTTGCCGCGGTGCAGGCCGCCGACCTCGTGGAAGCCCTGATGGGCCCGGGGCCTTTCACGGTCTTCGCGCCCGTCAACGACGCGTTCGCAGCGCTACCCGAGGGCACCGTGGAAACCCTGCTGCTGCCCGAGAACAAGGCCACGCTTACCAAAGTGCTGACCGCGCATGTGGTGGCCGGAGACATCTCGGCCGCGGAGATCGTGGAGCGGGCGCGCGCATCAAGCGATGGCTTCTACCACATGGACACTCTGTCGGGCGATGCGCTCTCGGCGCAGGTGCGGGGCTCCAACGTCTACATCTACGATGAAAGTGGCCAGGCGGGCCTCGTCACCATCGCAGACGTCAACCAATCGAACGGCGTCATTCACGTCGTCGATACGGTGCTGCTGCCCAAGTAAGCAGTGCCGGCCGGACGTCCGGGGAGCGGGAGAGCCCCGGACATGTCCGCTGCCACCACTCACCTCTCCCCGCGCGGCCTCTTGCACTGCCGGAGGCCGCGTGCCGCTTTCACGCAGACGTGTCCGCCTGACATGCTTTAACGCGGTAGAAGGCGCTCAGACGAAAGGGACGAAGATGATCGACCGCCGCACATTGCTGGGCACCGCTGGCTGCGCCGCGCTTGTCGCTGCCAGCCCGGCGCGCGCCGGTTTCGAGGTGACGCGCACCGACGCGGAGTGGCGCGCTATGCTTACACCCTTGCAGTACAAGGTCATGCGGCGCGAGGGCACCGAACGCCCCTTCTCATCGCCGCTCGACAAGAATTACGCAGCAGGGATGTATCATTGCCGCGGCTGCGGCCTGGCCGTTTATTCGTCCAAAGCCAAATACGACAGCGGCACCGGCTGGCCGTCCTTCTGGCAATCGATGCCCGGAGCGATCGGGACAAAGATCGACCGTAAACTCCTGCGGGCGCGCACCGAATGCCACTGCAGCCGGTGCGGGTGCCATTTTGGCCACATCTTCAACGACGGCCCGGCGCCCACCGGGAAACGCCACTGCCTGAATGGCGCGAGCCTCATTTTCCGCGCCGCCTGAATCGCGTCCGCACTGTTTCCTCAGACCGGGTAATCCGCCGTATTTTGGTCTCAACTCCCCAGTAGGCCCGCCCTGGGGTTACCTGAGGGTCAATGTACGATGCTGAGAGCGCTGCCAAGCCCGGCGGAACGAACAATGATGACAGCTGGCGTCGGGGTCGCGGCCTGCGGCAGTCTGCTGGCAAGCGAGGCGTTGATGGGCCTGAAGGGCCTCGAGTATCTGGTGGGGCCGACCGCCGGTGACTGGATCCTTGCGATGTGCGCCGCTGCAGGGGCGCTTATTGGCACCCTGCTGATGCGCGCGCGCTTTGGTGAGCGCGGCTTGCGTGGCGCCCTAAATGCCGTCTTTGCAGGGTTCGTGGCGACTTTCCTCATGGGCATTGTCGCGGGCACTCTGGTGCTGCCGATATTCGGAACGATGTTTGGGCCCTGGCTCATTTTGACGACAGCGATGACGAAACCATGGCTTCTTTTGCCGTGGTCTCTGTCGCTCTTTGGAATGCATCTGGCCGCGATGGAATACCGGGACGAACGAGACAGTGTGTTCAACTTTGTTCCGGAATTCGACGCTACTTGAAGTGGCGGCTGTCCTTGATCTGATCCCAGGCCCAGACCACCTCTGAAAGCTGCTCTTCCTGGCTCCGGTCACCGCCGTTCATGTCCGGATGCAGGACCTTGATCAGCGCCTTATAGGCTTTGCGGATCTCGGCTTTGGTGGCGGTGTCCTTCACCTCGAGAATGTCCACAGCGCGCCGTTCGGTGGCTGGCAGGCGGCGGGTCCCGGTCGTCGCCTTTCCTGGATTGCGAGTGGCATTCGAGCCCAGCACCTGATGCGCATCGTCGATGCCGAGCCTGGCCCAGGCGCGTTCCTCGGCGGATTGCTTGAAGGGCTTCGTCTCCCGCTCCCACACGCGGTCCTTGTCGACCTGATCCATGTAGTCCTGCTCGGTCGAGCCGTCGAAGGCGTTCCAGCTTAGGTTGTATTCGCGCACGTGTTCCTTGCAGAACCACCAGTACTCGTCCGAATTGTCTGGACTTTTCGGCGCGCGGTACTTGCCCGGTTGATTGCATCCGGGTTTGTCGCACACGCGCGTTGACGTCTCGAATGCCCCCGACATCCCGCGGCGACCGCGGGTGTTCTTTTTCTTCGCCGAAGAGACCGACATATCGAAACCGAACGGATCGTCCTTGGACATTGGGGCACTCCTTTCCGACTCGGAGCATGGAGTTTAAGGTCTCTCCCGCGAGGTTAAAGGGCCGGGGAGCAAAAAATTGGGGATAGCGCGAGAGATGGAGGATCGGCTGCGCGGCGCGCTGGCGCCGACGTTGCTTGAACTCGTGGACGAAAGCGAAGGCCATCGCGGCCATGCCGGCTACCAGGATGGCGGTGAAAGCCACTGGCGACTGACCATCGCGAGCACCGCCCTGACCGGGAGCCGCGTCGCCAAGCACCGTGCCATCTACGCCGCCCTCGGCCCCGACATCATGGAGCGCATCCACGCGCTCGCTATTGAGATCAGATAGGCGTTCCTGAGGGCTAGCGAAATTGAGCCTGCCACGGTCTCTGTAACTCCCGGTTGAGCCACCGAACATCAGTGGATGAACAGGGCATGGCGCAACTGCTGGCAGAAGCTACCCCGCAGGGCTCCTGCGGGGCGGGGCGCTTGCTCTGGCGCTTCAAACTCTTCGATGATCCGACGGGCGGTGCCTAAAGCCCCAGCTTCGCTTTTACGATCTGGTTCACGGCGGCCGGGTTTGCCTTGCCGCCCGTTGCCTTCATCACCTGCCCCACGAACCAGCCCGCGAGTTTCGGGTTGTCCTTGGCCTTGTCCACCTGAGCCGGGTTGGCAGCGATGATCTCGTCCACGGCGGTCTCGATTGCGCCTGTATCGGTGACTTGCTTCATGCCGCGCGCGTCTACTATCTCGGCGGGGTCGCCGCCCTCGGTATAGACGATCTCGAAGAGGTCTTTGGCGATCTTGCCCGAGATGTCGCCTGCCTTGATAAGCGCGATGATGCCCTTGAGCTGCGCGGGGGAGACGGGGCTGTCGCCCAGGTCGCGGTCGTCCTTCTTCAGCCGTCCGAAGAGGTCGTTGATCACCCAATTCGCGGCGAGTTTGCCGTCCACCTCGGCCACGTCCTCAAAATAGGCCGCCGCGTCGGTTTCAGCCGTCAGAACGCTCGCATCATAGTCGGACAAGCCGAAATCCGAGATGAAGCGCGCTTTCTTCGCGTCAGGTAGCTCCGGCAGACTTCCGGCGATGTCATCAACCCAGGCCTGTTCTATTTCCAGCGGTAGGAGGTCGGGGCAGGGGAAGTAGCGATAATCATGCGCCTCCTCCTTCGAGCGCATGGACCGCGTCTCGCCCTTGGCCACGTCAAAGAGGCGCGTTTCCTGCACAACAGCGCCGCCGTCTTCGAGGATGGCGATCTGGCGGCGGGCTTCATACTCGATGGCCTGCTGAATGAACCGCATGGAGTTCATGTTCTTGATCTCGCAGCGGGTGCCGAGATGGCCGAAATCGCCGCTCTCCCGGTACTTCTCATACTGGCCCGGCGTGCAGACCGAGACGTTGACGTCCGCACGCAGGTTTCCGTTCTGCATGTTGCCGTCGCAGGTGCCCAGGTAGCGCATGATCTGGCGCAGTTTGGCCACATAGGCGGCCGCTTCTTCTGGGCCGCGGATATCTGGGCGCGAGACGATCTCCATCAGCGCGACGCCTGTGCGGTTGAGGTCCACGAAGGACATGTTGGGGTCCATGTCGTGGATGGACTTCCCCGCGTCCTGCTCGAGGTGGATGCGCTCGATCCGCACGAGCCGGGCCGTCCCGTCGCCCAACTCGACGAGAACCTCGCCTTCGCCGACGATGGGCTCATAGAGCTGACTGATCTGGTAGCCCTGCGGCAGGTCCGGGTAGAAGTAGTTCTTTCGGTCGAAAGCAGATTTCAGATGGATCTCAGCCTTGAGACCAAGGCCCGTCCGCACGGCCTGCGCCACGCATTCCTCATTGATGACAGGCAGCATGCCCGGCATGCCCGCATCCACGAACGCCACGTTGCTATTGGGCTCTGCTCCAAAGGTGGTGGAGGCGCCGGAAAAGAGCTTCGCGTTCGTGGCAACCTGTGCATGGACTTCCATCCCGATCACAAGTTCCCAATCCTGCTTGGCGCCCTGAATGACGCGGGGTGTGGGTGGGGTGATATCGAGCATGGCGGCCTCCCGTCGGGTCTATCGCTGGCGGTGTAGCGACAGGCGGATGGACGCTCAAGCGCATTGGGCAGGAATTCCTGACTATGCCGTGGCGCCTGCAAGGGGTATCGCAGCCACACATTTTTTTAGGTCTTTTTTACATGCTCATTGATGTCATTGGCATTGCGGCAGGTGTTGCCGTGATCGCCACCTTTTATTCTGTTGCGGCCTTGAAGGCCCGGGCTTTTGCCATCCTCTCCAATGCGCTCTTCATCTGGTACGCGCTAGCGGTCGGGCTTTGGCCGGTTCTTCTGCTTCATGCTCTTCTTCTTCCGCTGAATATCGGGCGGATTGCGCTTTTGTGGCGCGCGCGCCAAGCACCCCAACCCGAGGCCCGACCGCAGACGCGGGCTGAACCTACCGGATGGGCGGCGGCTCGCCCGTTGCGGCGCCGGGCTGGGTTGCCCTTGAGCCTCGCCGGGGATGTGCAGCCCTCGCTCTGCCGCGCCTGAGACTTGCGAAATTGACCCGGAGCGGGCACAGTAATGCCGCTGCGACCGGGGGGGCGCTCTCATGCGATTGTTTTTGCTGTTTTTTGCGGCGTGTTTACCGAGCGGTCTATGGGCGCTGGGCGATATTCGACCGCAGCTTCGGCCTGAAATTGAAACTGTGGTCCTGCCCGAGCGGGTGGCAGATATTCGCCCGCAATCGCGGGACAGCACGATGCCGCCGACGCGCTGGGCGCACCTTCGTGGCACGGATGTGTGGACGCGCGTGGCCGAGGCCGCGCTGAAAGATCACGGCGCCACCATGGTCGCCACGGTGCCGAGCGACATTGACGCGTGGTGCCCGGCCTACAGCCAAAACGGAGTTGAGGAGCGTCGCGCGTTCTGGGTCGGGCTTATCTCGACCCTGGCCAAGCATGAAAGCACCTACCGGCCCCGCGTGTCTGGCGATGGCGGTCTGTCCCATGGTTTGTTGCAGATCCGGTCTGGCACGGCCCGACTTTACGGCTGCAGGGCGCGGTCGCGGAGCGCTCTGCTTGATCCGACAGAAAATCTGAGCTGCGCCATCCGCATCATGTCGCGCACGGTGCCGCGCGACAATGCGGTTGCGCGCAAGGCATCCGGAGGGCGCGGGGGGCCGGGCGCCGATTGGGGCCCCTTCGTGCAGCGGGCCAAACGCGAGGACATGCGCGCCTGGATCCGGCGGCAAAGCTATTGCGTTCCCTTGTCCACGGTGCGCCCGCAGATGCGGCCCATAAAGCTCGCTTCCGCAGGGTAAGCTCTTGCGCCACAAGCGGATCCGCTTAGCCTGGGAACGCTAAACGGGAGGTGTGGGATGCAGCGATTTCTAATGGGCTTGGGCGTATTGGGCCTCCTTCTGGTGACCCTCGTCATCGTGCTTTTCGTAAACTACGCGACCTATCGCCTCCCGCCCGCGCCTGACAGCCTCCCGGACGTCGCGGTCGCCGATGTAGACGCAGATGCCATCGCCGCCCGAATGGGCGCGGCGCTTCGGTTCAAGACGGTCTCTAACAGCGATTACACCGCGGTGGACTACGCGCCATACGACGCCTTCCTCTCTTGGGTGACAGAGACCTATCCCGGCGTTCACGCCACCATGGACCGAGAGTTCATCAACCGAACACCCATCTACCGTTGGCCCGGCGCTGATCCCGATTTGCCGCCCGTCCTCTTTACCGGGCATTATGATGTGGTGCCCGTACCCGACGAAACGCTCGCCAACTGGGACGTGGACCCCTGGGCCGGAGAAATCAGGGACGGATTTGTCTGGGGGCGCGGTGCGCTCGACGACAAGCAATCCGTCATCGGCCTTCTCGAAGCGGCAGAGGCGATGATCGCAGACGGGGTGCAGCCGTCCCGCGACATCTGGTTCATCTTCGGAGAGGATGAAGAGGTTGGCGGCCAACTTGGCGCTGTCGCCGCAACAGAGCTGTTACAGTCCCGCGGTCAGCGGTTTGCTTGGATGCTTGATGAAGGCTCCATGATCTTTGACGGGGTATTGCCCGGTCTTCCGGCGCCGGTGGCCTCCATCAACATCGCGGAGAAGGGCTACCTGACGCTCGATCTCGTTGCGAAGGGTCAAAGCGGACATTCCTCGCTTCCGCCGACGGAAACGGCCGTGGGCGTGCTGGCAAATGCAATTGCCGCGCTGGAGAGCAACCCGGTTCCCGGAGGCCTCGACGGCACCACGCGCACCTTCTTCGATGGCCTGGCGCCGGAGTTCGGCTTTGTTAATCGGATGCTCTTTGCCAATCAGTGGCTTTTCAAAGGGCTCCTGGAAAGCGAGCTTTCGAAGGCAAACACGACGAACGCGCTGCTGCGGACGACGACGGCCCCGACGATGCTGCGTGGGTCGCCGCAGGAGAATGTCCTGGCGGCCGAGGCCGTCGCCACGGTGAATTTCCGTATCCATCCACGCGACACGATCGCCGACGTCATCTCGCATGTTGAGGCCGTGATCGACGATCCGCGGGTGCGCGTCGTGGCCCGCGAGCATGGGCGCGATGCGTCCCCGGTCTCATCCGCCGAGGCCGCAGGCTATGCCGCGATCCGTGACGCAGCGCTCGCTGTCTATGATGAGGTGATTGTGGTTCCCGGCCTGACGATCGCGGCCACGGATGTGCGCCACTACGGTGTCCTCGCCGATGATGCGTACCGCTTCATACCGCTCCTCTTCGGACCGAGCGACGTCGCGCGCCTCCATGGAGATAACGAGCGTGTTGGCGTCGCCGAGATGGCGAAGATGGTGCAGGCCTACCGGGCGATCTTCGAATTGCTGTGAGGATTGAGTCGTTGTCGCGGCTTAAAAATACGCGCTTGCCGGGCGCAGCTTGCGCGAAACCAGCGTCAGGCCGGGCTCACCCAGCCTGAGTGTCTCACGTCGTAGAATCTCGATGGCCTCGTCCGAGCTTCTTGGCAAAGACGCCGCTGAAATCGGCTCTCCCACGGTGATGTGGTAGGGCTGCCTGTCCTTATTGAGCGTCTCGTAAAACAGGGTGATGTCGCGCAGCGTCGGATGCAACAGGTCAAACAAGTAGAAGAGGGCGGAGTTCCGCGCCCTGATGTTGACCGGAATGACCGGCAGATCGAATTTCCGTGCGATCATCGCCGCCGATGCCATCCACGGACGCTCATAAAGCCTGATCCCCCGCCGCTTCGCCAAGCGACCGGACGGAAAGATCACCCCGAGGCGGCCCGCATCCACGGCTTTGCGCGTGAAGGACATTGTTTCCTTCATTTTCGCGTGGGAGCGCTTTTCAAGCCGCCATTCCACCGGCGCGATCATCGTCTCGAACTGGGGCATCACCCGCATGATGTCGCGGTTGGCAAAGTAGTAGGCGTCGGTTCGGATCCCGCTGAGCGCATGGTTCAGCATGATCGCGTCGGCGATGCCGGTTGGATGGTTGGCGACGATCAAAGCCGGGCCAGAGGCGGGTACGTTGCCCAGACCGCGCGCGATCACGTGGCGCGAGAGACGCCCTTGCAGGTCGACCATCATATCTTCGGCGCTGAGCGGGTCGAGTTCTGTGCCGATCTCGACGCATTCACGGTAGCGAAGCATTTTGTCGAGTATGGGCTTCATGATCCGCGCGGACAGCCCGTCGCGGTACAGCCATGGCGCGCGTTCAGCGATGAGCGGGGTCAATCGGTCTTCCATGGCAGCCATCCATCACGACAAGGTCACGGGTCTGTGACGCCGAAGCCTCTCTTATCTGGCGATGATGCGTCGGTCTTGCAAGACCGGAGTACATCCACGGCGTTTCCCGCAAGAAACGGCCAAGCGACGGGTAGGTTCCCGCCTCAGGCGAGGAGGCGTGTCACCATTTCCGTGGTGTCGCGTGAGAGGCCCGGTTTTCCCGCCACCCGCTCAAGTGCTGCGCGCATGAGGCCTTGCCGGTCCGCGTCGTATCGCCGCCAGGTAGAAAACGCCGACGTCATGCGCGCGGTCGTCTGGGGGTTGATCGCGTCGAGCTCCATGAGCGTATCCGCCACGAGCGTGTAGCCGGAGCCGTCTGCACGGTGGAACGCACAGGTGTTGCCGATGAACGAGCCGAAGAGGGCGCGAAACCGATTGGGTGTTTTCATCGTAAAATCAGGATGTTCGCGGAGCTCCCTTACCTTAGCTGCAGCAACTTCCGGCTTGGCATAGCCCACCTGCAGCCCGAACCAGGCGTCAATGACGAACCGCTCGTGTTTCCATCGGTCGTAAAAGGTCGCGAGCGCATCTTCTGCTGCATCAGCCCGGCAGAGCAGCGCGAGAGCCGCGCGGCTTTGCGTCATGTTCTCGGCGCTTTGGAATTGCGCGCGCGCCATCTCGCCCCCGTCGATCCAGGTAAGCATCGAGAGCATCGCGTTCCCGAGGTCGCGCTTGCCTGCGGGCCCGGCATCCGGGGAGTAAGGGCCGGTTACCTGCATCTGCACATAAAGCGTGCGGCAAGTGTCTTCGAGATATGTGGCGCGGGCGCGGGCGACGTCTTCAATGGCCGATTTGATCGCGTCCGGGTCCGGGGTCTGGCCGTCCTCATGGAGTGTTTGCGCCAGGTCATCTTCCGATGGCAGGCCAATGGCGAGGGACCGAAACGCCGGATCGAGGCTGGTGTCAGTGAGCATTCCCGCAAGCCCTGCGAGCCATGCCGCAGACGGCTCCCGCCCTTGCTGGATGCGCGCGAGCAGGACTTCCTTGGCGAGTGAGCGGCCCGCCTCCCAGCGGTTGAATGGGTCTGTGTCATGGGCGAGCAGCACTTCGCGCTCCGCCGAGGGCTGCTGGAAATCGAGGATGACGGGGGCCGAGAAACCGCGGAGGAGGGAAGGGACCGGCTTGGCCGCAGCGGCGGACCCTCCGGGGGAGGTATTTGGGGAAAGATGAA
>JBCDGS010000044.1:0-24575 GCA_038751055.1 Pseudomonadota bacterium
ATGGGCGTGGAGATCTTCCCGGGCATGGCTTGTTCAGAGCTCGTCTTCGGCGAAAGCGGCGAAGTCAAAGGCGTTGTCGCGGGTGAATTCGGCCTCGAAGCCGATGGCAGCAAGGGACCGGGCTATGAACCCGGCATGGAGCTGCACGGCAAGTACGTGTTCCTGAGCGAGGGCGTGCGCGGGTCGCTGTCCAAGGAAGTGATCGAAAAGTACAACCTGTCGGCCAATTCCGATGTGCAGAAATACGGCATCGGGATGAAAGAGATCTGGGAGATCGACCCGGCCAAGCACAAGGAAGGCACCGTCACGCACACGATGGGCTGGCCCCTTGAAGGGAATGCGGGCGGCGGATCCTTTGTCTACCACCTCGACAACAATCAGGTCTATGTCGGCTTCGTGGTTCACCTGAACTACGCCAACCCGCACGTCTTTCCCTACATGGAGTTCCAGCGTTTCAAGCATCATCCGATGATGCAGGAGCTTCTGGCAGGCGGGAAGCGCGTGGCCTATGGCGCGCGGGCCATCAGCGAGGGCGGCTGGCAGTCGATCCCGCAGACGGCCTTCCCGGGCGGCTGCCTTCTGGGCTGCTCGGCGGGGCTCGTGAACGTGCCGCGCATCAAGGGCAACCACAACGCGATGTTCTCGGGCATTCACGCGGCTGAGGCGGCAAATGACGCGATCAAAGCTGGGCGCGCGGGCGACACGCTGCAGGAATACGACGACGCTCTGAAATCCGGGCCCGTGGCCAAAGACCTCAAGCCGGTGCGCAACGTCAAGCCGCTCTGGTCAAAATACGGCCTTGTCGCCTCTCTCATGGGAGGCGGCGCGGACATGTGGGCGGCCTCGCTCCTTGGGTTCAACATCTTCGGCACGCTCAAGCACGGCAAGACCGACGCGCAGGCTACCGAGAGCGTGTATCAGCACAAGCGCATCGACTACCCCAAGCCCGACGGCAAGCTGAGCTTTGACCGCCTCACGAATGTGAGCTTTTCGATGACGAACCACGAGGAAAGCCAGCCCGCGCATCTGAAAGTCAAGGACTGGGATACGCCGATCCTCGACCACATGCATAAGTACAACGAGACCGCGCAGCGCTACTGCCCTGCCGGGGTCTATGAGGTCGTCAAAGAGCCGGAAAAGCCCGCGCGGTTCGTGGTGAACTTCCAGAACTGCGTCCATTGCAAGACCTGCGACATCAAGGATCCGTCCGGCAACATCGTGTGGAAGACGCCCCAGGGCGGCGATGGGCCAAATTATCCCAACATGTAGGCACTGGCCTAAATTGTGATCGGCAGGAGCGGCCAAATGGTCGCTCTTGTGCTTTGGCGGCATTGAAATCGTAACCTCTGCTCCGTAGCGTTCGTGCATGGGCGCGTAGGGACGCCCGGGGGAGACAGTATGACGGTTGTGGCAATGGGTTTTGCCCGCTGCGCTGCGTTTGCGGCGCTCATCTTGGCGGCAGGAGAGACCGCAGCACAGGACCTGCGTCCGGGCACGGCAGGCGCCTATCTTGCTGCGCGCCAGGCGGGTGTCGGAAATGACTACCGGTCCGCCGCGCGATTTTACGGCGAGGCGATGATCCACGACCCGGGCAACATGGCGCTGATCGAGAATGCGATGTCGGCGCATATGGCCTTGGGCGAATTCGGTCACGCCGAAGTTCTGGGTGCGCAGATGCTTGAGGCAGGATCACCGAGCCAGATCGCCCATATGGCCGTCCTGACCGCCGAAGCCCTGCGCGGTGACTATCGGGTCATGCACGAGGCCTTTGAGGCCGGCACGCGCGTCGGGCCCCTCGTGGACGGGCTCCTGCGCGGCTGGGCGGCCATTGGCGCGGGAGAGTTCGAGACCGGGCTCGCCGCATTTGATGCGATTGCCGCGCGCGAGGGGCTGAAACCCTTCGCGCTGCACCACAAGGCGCTGGCGCTGGCCCATGCGGGCGATTTCGAGGGCGCGGAGGCAATCCTGGCAGGCGGGGAAGGCCCGATCCCAGACAACCGCCGCGGCCTTGCGGCACGCGTCACCATCCTGAGCCAGCTGGATCGCAACGCGGACGCACGGGCCGAAATCGTGCGCGTCCTCGGCGCCGACCTTGACGCCACCTTCAGCGATCTTGATCGGCGTCTCGCCGCCGGAGAAACGCTTCCCTTCACGGAGATCACAGCCGCCTCTGACGGCATGGCGGAGGTGTTTTACACGGTCTCGAACGCCCTCGACGGGGAGGCCGCGGACAGTTACGCCCTCCTTTACTCGCGCGTGGCCGAGGCGCTGAACCCGGGCCATATCGAGGCGTTGCTGTTGTCGGCGGACTATCTTGAGCGTCTCGGACGGCCCGAGCTCGCGACGCTGGCCTATGATCGGGTGCCCCGCGACGCACCGGAATACATCACCGCAGAAATGGGGCGCGCGGACGCCCTGCGCGCCGCCAACCGGCCCGACGCGGCGGCCGAGGCCATGCATCAACTGGCGCAGTCCTATCCGGAGATCCCGGCAATCCATGCCAAGCTTGGCGACACGCTGCGCCGCCTGGAACGCTACGCGGATGCCGTGGCCGCCTATGACGTGGCGCTCTCGCTGCAGGGGGATCCGCAGCCGGAGCATTGGTTCAGCTACTTCGCGCGCGGCATCAGCCACGAGCGCGAGGGCAACTGGCCAGCGGCAGAAGCTGATTTCCGCACGGCGCTGGACTTGCGGCCAAACCAGCCGCAGGTGATGAATTACCTGGGCTACTCCCTCGTCGAGAAAAACATGAAGCTCGATGAGGCGCTGACGCTGATCGAAGCGGCCGCCACGGCTCGCCCGGACAACGGGCACATCCTCGATAGCCTGGGATGGGTGCTCTACAAGCTCGGGCGCTTTGAAGAGGCCGTCGCGCCGATGGAAACGGCGGTGGAGCTGATGGCGACAGATCCGATCATCAACGATCATCTGGGCGACGTCTATTGGGCTGTGGGGCGCCACATGGAAGCGCATTTCCAGTGGCACCGCGCGCTGAGTTTCGATCCCGAGCCGGACGAGGCCGAGCGCATCCGTCGCAAGATCGATGTGGGCCTCGACATCGTGCTGGAAGAGGAAGGCCAGTCGGCCATCGCAGTGGCGACCGACGGCTAGCCTGCCGCCACGCGCGCCGCGGTCGCCAGCAGCCGATCGAGCCAGCCCTCGACGCACGCCTGGTCGTAGATGTCCTCGCGGGCCAGGATCCGGCAGATGAGGTCGTCGCCCCGAAGCGTCCATTCGATGCTGACCTCGAAATAGGAGGTCACGAGCGGGATGAACTCCACCGGCGTTACTCCGTCGGGCAGTCGCATCCGCGCCCAATCGAAATCGTTGAACTGAAGCGCCACGGACGTGAACGCGGTGAGGTAGCCGCGCGGGGCCTCGGGCGCAGGCAGCGGAAGCTTGGCCAGATCCACGTCCTCGTGGATGCGGATCGTGGCAAGACGATCGGCGGCGCGGTCAACGAGGCCATCGAAGGAGCCCGCTGTATCGAGCCGGTAGGGCAAGGCGTGCGTAAAGCACCCAATGCTCCGCGCGAGGCCGGGCGCGCTGCGGCCCGCATGGCTCACCGCGATGAGCGTGTCAGCCTCCCCCGTCTCAGACGCCAGCCAGGTGGCCGTTGCGGCCCAGAGCGGCGCAAAGAGGCTTGCCCCCTTGCCTGCCGCCAGCGTCTTGAGCGCGGCCAGATGGTCGCCATCGAGGCACCGCTGCGCGAGGAGACCGGCGCTCTGCGAGCGCTCCGGAAGGGGCCTGACCGTCGGGAGGCGCGGCCCGGCCTTGACCCCCTCGAGCATCGCGACCCACGGCTCCGGCGGCGCGGTCAGGGCCCTCTCATGGACGGGCGCGGCGTCTGGCGCTGGAAGCGTCTCGCCCATGAGGAGGGCCGCCACGTCCTCCATGAGGATATCGAGCGACCAGCCATCGGCAATGGTGTGGTGGATCAACACGGCGAGCACGGTCTCACCGCCGTCGCTGAGCGCCACGATCCGCCACAGAAGGCCCTTATCCATCGCAAAGGGCCGCCGCGTGTGGGCATGGAGCGCGCCCGTCACATCCTGCGGCTCCTCCAAGACGATCTCCGGCAGCGCGTCGCGCGGCATCACCGTCAGCGCGCGATCCCGGAGCTCGAGCCCGCAACCAAGGATCGGGTGCCGCGCGATGAGACCGTCTGCCAGCGTCGCCAGCGCGCCGCGATCAAGCGCGCGGTCGATGCGCACCACTTTCGCGAGGTTGAAATGGGGCTCTGTCGGGCGGAGCTTGGCCGCGAACCAGAGCGCCTTTTGCCCGTCGCTCGCCGGGGCCGGATACCCCGTTTTGACAGGGGCAGGCGTGGCGTCCGGCTGGCGGTCCATGAGGGCGGCGAGCTGGCGAATGCTGCGTCCCTCGCCCAAGAGCTGGGGAAGGGATACCGGCTGACCCAGCCTCTCGGCGATGGCCGCAACAAGGCGCATGGCTGCGAGGCTCGTCCCGCCCAGCGCGAAGAAGTCGGCCGTGACATCCGGCAACGCGGTGAGCCCGAGCACATCTTGCCAGAGGGCGGCGAGAGCCTCCTCCTGCGCGGTCTCGGGCGCGACTTGCGCCGTCTCGGTGGGCAGCGGGACCGCCGCGAGCGCCTTCCGATCCACCTTGCCGGTCGCTGTCTTGGGCAGCGTGTCGAGCGGCACGACGCGGCTTGGGCGCATGGGGCCTTCGATACGGTCGAGATCCGGCACCTCGCCGGACACGAACGCAATGAGCCGCCCTGACTGGACGATCACGGCGACCTCGCCCACGTCTCCGATAGCTGCCAGGCGTGCTTCGACCTCGCCCAGCTCCACCCGCTGGCCGTTGATCTTCACCTGCGCGTCGCGGCGACCCAGATAGGTGAGCTGCCCATCTGCCCGGCGGCGCACGTAGTCCCCCGTCCGGTAGCGCCGCTTGCCCGCAAAGACGCCGAACGCGTCGCTGTCGTCGCCAAGGTAGCCCGCGACGCCTGCGCCGCCCACCCAGAGCTCCCCCGCGATGCCGTCGGGCACCGGGCGACCGAGCCCATCATGCACGGACAGTTCTGCCCCTGGGATGGCACGGCCAATGGGCACCGTCGCCTCATCCGCGCGGAGCTCTGCGGCGGCGCACCAGACCGTGGCCTCTGTCGGGCCGTATTCGTTCACGAGGCGCGCGCCGGGCCGCAGGCCCTCGTGACGGGCAATGAGCGGGGCCGGCACAGGCTCGCCCGCGAGGATCACACAGCGCAAGCTTTGCAAGTCCGGGGCGTGGCCAAGGAGCAGGTCGTAGAGCGATGGCAGGCACAGGATATGGGTCACGGCCTCGCCCCTGATGCGCCGTGCCAGGGCCGGGATATCGCGCACCTCGTCCGCGGAGGGCACGACCAGAGTGCCGCCGGACGACAGGGTCCAGTAGATCCCGGCAACGGAACTGTCGAAGCCGAAGGGAGACACGACCATGAAACGGTCCGGCCTGTCCGCGTAGTAAACGGGACGCGCGGCGGTGGAGGCCGCGAGGTTCCCGTGGCTGACCCGCACCCCTTTCGGCACCCCGGTGGAGCCCGATGTGAACATGACATAGGCCGCCTCATCCGGGCGCGTTTCATGCCGGGTTTCGCGGGGTGGGGCCGAGGGGTCTGCCACAACCACCTTGCCGGCCAGGCGTGTCTGGTAGGCGGGCGCGGCGAGGATCGCATCGGCCTGCCCTGCCTCGACCATCTGCTGCAGGCGCTCATCCGGCTGCGCGGGATCGAGGGGGATATAAGCCGCACCGAGGCGCCACGCCGCCAGAAATGCCGCGACCGCCGTCGCGCCGCGCGGCAGGAGTATCCCCACGCGCCCGCCAGCCCCCACACCGGCTTCTGCCATTTGCGTCGCGAAGGCTGCGGCAAGCCTGTCGAGGTCGCGGTAGCTCACCGTGCCAAGGTCATCGCGCAGGGCCGGGGCATCCGCGTCCGCCGCAGCGATGGCCCCTGGAAGCAGGGGGGACGCGGCCAAGGACGGGCCACAATCTACATCCTTATCCACAGCCAGAGTGCATGCGGGTTGGTCCACGGATCCCGGCACGGCCTTGAGCGTTCTTACGAAGATTTCCAGCAAAGTCTCGATGTCGCGGTCGGCGAAACGGTCGGGGCTGTAGAGCGCGGTCAGCGTCACCTCTTCTTCGGGGCGTATGATCATGGCAAGCGGGAAGCTTGAATGGCTGCGCGTTATCACGTCCGAGTAAAGCGACTGGGCGCCTCCGGCGCCGATTGCCTTGATTGACAGGATCGTGTCGAAGGGCAGCCCCTCCCCGCTCAACTCGCTGAGGAGCGGCACGAGGCGCCCGCGCCCTTCGATGAACGCGCGGTTGCGCGCCTCGGCGACGTCGCGAAAGGTGGCCGCGTCATCGAGCGTGAGGCGCGCCGGGTGGGTGGCCACGAAGAGCCCCATGGCTGACTCCGCGCCCGGAAGCTCCGACGGCCGCTCTGTCGTGGCGAGGCCGAATGTGACGTCCTCGGACCCGCTCAGCCGTTGCACCACGAGCGACCAGGCCGCCGCGAGAACCGCGCCGGTCGTCACGCGCATCTCGCGCGCGGCCTCTGCCAAGGGCGCGATCGGCAAATGCCTGATCTGCGTTTTGTGCGGCTGTCCCCCGACGGCCCCGGCAGGTGCCGCAAAGCCCAGTTGCGTCGGGCCGTCATGACCGGCGAGCAGGTCGGTCCAGTAGGGATCCGCGTCGCGCCCCGCCCGCCAATCCGCAAAGTCGCGGTAGGGCATGGCCGGGGGCAGCGTTTCCCCTGCATAAAGCGCGGCACTTTCGCGATAGGCGACCTCCACGGACCAATCATCCATGAGCCCGTGATGCATCAGCCACAAAAGCCGGAAGCCGTCAGGGCAGCGCACGAGCACCTGCTTCGTCGTCGGGGCCTGGGAGAGGTCGAAGGGCCCTTCCCGCATCTGGATGATGAGATCTTCCAGACGATCCTGATAATCCGGGCCCGTGAGCTCCCGAAGCTCCCATGCCGGTTTCACCTCGTTTTCGATCACGAGGACCGGCTCGCTCAGGCCTTCCCAGAGGAGACGGCTGCGCAAGGCCTGATGTCGCGCGATGACCTGGGCCCAGGCGTCCTGAAATCGCGCGACGTCGAGATCGGCAGGCAGCCGCGCGACCATCAGTCCGCGATTGACGGGGTAGTCTGGCGTGGCGAGAGTCTCAAAGAGCATGCCCGCCTGGCCGGGTGTCGCCGGAAACACATCCTCGATGCCCGCGAACGCGTCGTCCTCAGCCATTGGGTTTCCCCAGAAGGGCCGCGAGCTTTGCCCGATCCGCTCCCGACACTTCGGCGCGCATCCTGGCGGGAGCGGCGGCGGCAGGGGTCGCCACGGGCAGTGCCTCCGCGAGGGCCGCAACGCTTTGCTGGCGAAAGATGTCCATCGGCGAAACGTTGAGCCCCTGCGCCTGGGCCCGGGTGGCGATCTGGATCGCCGCGATAGAGCTGCCGCCGAGGTCGTAGAAATTGTCACCCGGCGCAAGCTCTGGCCGTTTGAGCACGACCTGCCAGATGGCAAGGAGTTGCGCACCGTTGCCGTCCAGCGCGACGCGCGGCCCTCGGCCCTGTTCCGGGGGCCTGTCAAAGGGTGACGGCAGCGCGGCTTCGTCCACCTTCCCGTTCGCCGTGAGCGGGATAGCGGGGACAGGCACGATATAGGGCGGGATCACCGCGCGCGGGACGCGGCGCGCCATGGCCGCGCGCACGGCCTCTACCGTGGTATCTCCCACGAAGTAGCAGGTCAGGACATCCTCTTCGCCGGTGCCGGGGTCAAAGTTGACGATCGCGCAGTCGCTGACGCCGCGCGCGCCAAGGGCGGCCTGCGCAAGCTCCCCCCGTTCGATGCGCAGGCCCCCGCGCTTGAGCTGATCGTCACGGCGACCGTGGTAGAGCATCACGCCGTCAGCCCGAACCGATGCGAGATCGCCCGTGGCGTACATCCTCTCTCCCGTTTGGGGGTCGGTCACGAAACGCTCTGCCGTTTCATCGGCACGGTCGAGATAGCCATCCGCGAGGCGGTCTTTTCCGCTCACGTAGAGCTGGCCGATGACGCGGTCCGGAACGGGGTTGAGGGCGGCGTCGCGGACGCTGACCCGGGTCGCGTCTGCGGCGCGACCGATGGGCACAGTGGCATCCGTGTCACGGGCCGGATCGAACAGGTGATCCATGCAGCCCACGACGGCTTCTGTCGGGCCGTATTCGTTGTGGATCGCGATATCCGCGCCTGCCGTCGCAAGCGCGCGTTTGGCGAGGGCGGTCGTCAGCTCCTCTCCGCCGAGGACAAGGGAGCGGATGCGCGACACTGGCGTGCCCGCTTCAAGCGCAAGCGTCAGGTGCCTGGGCGTGAGCTTTACGACATCGACGGCGTCTTCCGCGAACACCTCGAGAACGGAAAGGTCGGGCCCGCTGTCATCGTCGTCCGCCTCCGGGTAAATCCGGATCGCGCCACCGCTCATCAGTGGCGCAAAGATGGATGTGAGGGTGAGGTCAAAGCCGATGGCTGAATGGAGCGCCCAGGTGGCCGCCCCGCCCGCATGGGTCGCCGCGGCCCAGTGCGCATAGCGCGACAGCGCCGCGCGACCCACCTGCACCCCCTTTGGCCGCCCAGTTGAGCCGGATGTGAAGAGGACATAGGCAGGCCCCGGAGCGACCTCTGGCCTGTGGTCACTATCGGTGTCCGGCACGTCGTCCATCCGGATCAACGGTGGGGCACCGGGCCAGCCCCGCTTTGGCCGCGTATTCGTGAGGATGCAGGCGAGCCCGGCATCCTCGACAATTGCCTCAAGGCGTCCCTCGGGCTGGGTTGGATCCAGGGGCACAAACGTCGCGCCGACCCTCAGCACGCCGAGCAAGGCCGCGAGCAGATCAAAGCCCCGCCGCAGGTTGATACCGACGCGCGACCCGGGGCCCATACCGCCCGCGACAAGGGCCGCAGCCACGGACGACGCGCGATCCGACAGGTCCCGGCGGGACCACTGCGCCGCGCCTTCGCTGACACAGAGCGCATCCGGGTCGGCACGGCACTGATCTTCGAAGACCGCCAAAACATCGGGGACCTCGCCCGCCTCCAGAGGCGCCGCCAGAAGCCGGTAGGACGCGTCCGAGGACGCCGCCATCGGCACGGCGCCAACAGCCGTCTCTGGCGCATCGAGGATGGCGTCCAGAAGGGCCATGAGATGCGCAACCGCGCCATCGCCCTCCTGCTCTGGCACGATCTCGGCGTTGAAGAGGACTTTCAGCGTCAACGCCCCGTCCGCGCCGGGATCGAGAAGGTTCAGATGCACAGCGTGGACCGGATCAACATGGCCGTTCCCGAGCCATGTGGCCGTGGGCGCCACACCATCAAATGGCCCGAACCGAAGGGGGACGTGGTTCACGACCACCGAAAACGGAGCCTCGCCGCGGGCCTCAAACGCGCCGGGGCGGGCGTGGCGCAGCACCTCCATGTTGCGGGTCCGAAGCTTGGTGTAGAGAGAGGTGAACGTCTCGTCCGCCTCTATGGCGACATCGACGGGAAAGAGGTCGACGAAACAGCCTGCCATGGCGCGTTCCGTGGGGCTCTGGCGTCCGTGGGTGGCGACCCCGATCGCGACAGTGTCGGTTGTCGCGACGCGGTGGGCCCAGGCTGCAAGCACCGTCTCGAAAAGCGTAAAGATGGTTTGGTCGCGGCTCAGGCTCGCGAAGCCCCTGGAGGCCGCCCGGGCATTGAGCCGCGCCATCTGGTCGGGTGTCAGCGTGACGAAGCGTTCGCAGGCCCGCGACGCCGTCCCGCTGAGCGTGCGGGTGTAGAGCCGCGGCAAGCCGGGCGTCGTCTGCTGCCACGACTGCCAGAATGAGCGGTCTACCTCGGGGATGCGATCATCAAAGCCCGCCATGTAGTCGGCAAAGGACGGCAACGGCGCAAGGTCGCGCCCGTCATAGGCCTCTGCCATGCGATCAAAGAGGACCCGCCCGGATGCCCCATCATTGACGATGTGGTGCATGTTCAGAAACCAGATCGCTCCACCGTCGGGCAGGACATAGAGCGCGCTGTCGATTGTCGCCTTGGGAAGGTCAAAGGGCTGCCGCACGCAGACGTTCATGTCTGCCAAGGCATCCTGCCGCGACATGTGTACGGTGCGGTGCTGCCCCGCCAGCCCGGGCAAGACACGCGCAACGGGCCCCTCCCCCCCATCGTCGAAAACGAGGCGCAACGCATCGCAAGCGTCCGCGAGCACGTGAAGCGCGCGTTCAAAACGGTCCGGGTCCGTGGGGCCAAACTCAAACCGCCAGGCCGTATTGTAGAGAGGATCGCGCGGGGACAGACACTGGGCCGCCCAGAGCCGTCGCTGCATTTGCGTCAAGCCGACAGGCATCCCCCCCATCGCATGGCCATTCTGCACCAAGTCTCTTTCGTCCTATACATTGACCGGCACATCATCTGGGAAGGCCGGGACTGAAAATAACAAAGTTGACACGTTGCAGTGTCTTATCCGTAGTACGGCCTAGAATTCGGATCGGTTCAAGCGCCGCGTGCGGGGCGCGCAAAATCGTCAACAATTAATTGTGATTACGCGTGATTGGGGATCGGGCAGAAATGAAGATCGCTCTCGTCTTGTCCCAAATCGCGAGCCCGCAGCAGATGTGTCTTGCCGCAGCGCTGAGGTTGAGGGACGCAGGCCATGCGATCCACGTCTTCGTACCAGAAAGCGGTCGCGACCTCCTCGGACATAGCGATCTGTCCCATTCCTTCATTGCGGACCCCGCGATCACCGCGTTCAACGCGTTGCTGCCCAAGCCCCGCGGTCGTCGGTCGCTTGCGTCGCGGCGAGCCCGGGCTGGGCAGGCGATTGCGCAATTCGGCGTTGATGCCTTCGGCGATGAGTTGCGGGAGCTCGGCCCTGATCTCGTGCTCGTCGATGCTGAGCTGGCCGCCCATGCCATCATGGCTGTCGGTGCCGGGTATCCGACCGCTCTCCTTGCGTCCATGTACCAATCCCCGCCGGGCTTGCAGGCGCCACCGCTGCATTACCGGCAATCCCCCGGCGTGGTGCTGCGCGGGTCAAAGGCGGCTGTCGGTTTGGCCTGGGGCTACTACCTGGTCCGCAAACACGCGGTTCACCTGCGCAACGCGTTGCGGGATTGGGGCGCGGATCATCCCTCGGCTCTCGCTGCCCTGGAGCGGCGCGAGGGGACGCGGATCGGCAGGCACCACTGGGTGTGGCAAATGCCTTTCAACCTTCGCCTGCCGATGCTCCTGATGGTGCCGGGCGCGTTGGATCTGCCGGCAAACCTGCGCGAGGATCAGGCATTTGTCGGCCCCCTGATCCTGAAGCATCGCCCGCCCCAGTCCTTCGATCCCGCGGCGCTGAAGCGGTTTTCGTCCGGGCGCGTGCGGGTTCTCCTCGCCTTTGGGACGATGCTGAGGACGCAAGAGCACCTACTGCAGGCCGTCATCGAAACCGCCCGCGCGCAACCGGATTGGGAGGTTCTCGGGCTCGTGCGTCAGGCCGACACGATCACTGATCTGCCCGCGAATGTGACGCTTTTACCCTGGGCACCGCAGCGCCTTGTCCTGAAGCAGGCAGATGTAGCGATCATCCATGCAGGCGTCGCGAGCGTCCTGGAATGCGTCGAAGCCGGGGTGCCCATGCTGCTTTATCCCCAGGTGAACGATCAGGAGGGCAACGCCGCGCGCGTGGCCTTCCATGGCCTGGGCCGCATCGGCCAACCTGCGGATACCGCCGACACCATCGCGCGGCACATACGTGAGCTCAGCACCAGTGCCGAGGTGGCGCAGCGCCTTGCGGCCATGCGGGCATCCTTTGAGGCCTCCACCGACGACCGAACCCTTGAGCACGCCGTCGAGGCGCTGGCCCGCACCGGGACATTGCCATGACAACGGCGCACGCGCCCCACACCGATATGCTGCTGCCTGCCGGGCCGCTCTTCGAGGTCGCGGGGCTGACCGATGGCTGGTCCTTCCGGGCGGCCCGGCTCGATGCGCGATGGGATGCGCTGGGCAGGGACCTGACAGCGGACGAACTCCCCCCGAGCGGCACACGCGTCGCAAAACGCACGCGGGAGATCATCGCCGGCCACATCCTTGCGCGCGACCTCATGGCGGAGGCCGGGCTCGACCCTCGGCCGCTCCTGCGCGGCCCGGACCGCGCACCGGTCTGGCCGCGAGGCTTCACAGGCTCCATCACCCATACGGACGGCATCATTGCGGCGGCCTTTGGCCCGCGGCACCTGGGAACGATCGGCATCGATATCGAGGCCCCGGCGCAGCTAAATCCGGCCATGGATGCCCGAATCAGGTGCCACGGCGAAGAGGGTGACGTGATCAGCCTTTTTGTGGCGAAGGAGGCGGTGTTCAAAGCGCAGTTTCCGCGCACGGGCGCCATGCTCGCCCACCATGACGTCCGCATAGCGCGCACGGGAGATGCGTTCACCGCAGACATAAATGGCAAGCGTTCCATGGCCCAGGGATGCCTGCGCGAGACAGCAGAGTGGATCACCGGAGTGTGTATTGTGCCAACAAAGTAAACAGTGAGATCTGTCTTGCTTGATTGACACCGCACCATTTGATTTTCATCCTACCCGCAGTGTTAAGCGTAAAAGATGGGAAAGGGTGAAGCGGGGCGTCATTTACGCTCCGTTGAGATGAGGGAGAATTTTAAAGATGGGTGAGAGAGAGGTTCATAGGACCGCTCAGGATAGTGTTTACTCCAGTTTTCTTGAGACCTGCGCACTGCTTAGCGGAAACGTGGCGCAAGACGACTTGCATGGGCTCCACAATTTCGGTGATCTCCACGCGCGTTCCGAACTGATCCGGTGTCATCTGCAAACCCATGGCACGGCGCCAGGGGACCTCGTGGGGCTTCTGCTCGATCGCGACCTGGATCTTCCTGCGAGCATCATGGCCGTTTTCGGCGCAGGTGCTGCATATCTGCCGCTGGACAAGGGCGACCCGACGGAACGACACATGCGGGCGCTTGCCCTGTGTCCGTGCCGCTGCGTGCTGGGCCCCAGGGCAAACATCCTTCCCCTCAGATACGCCTTCATCGAACGGGGTATCCGCCCGATCCCGGACTTCATCGCGTTTGAAGACATGCTCCCCATCGTCGGCGAGGGCCCGGCGCCGTGTTCGCCGGCGCCCGAGGATATTGCCTATGTGCTTCTCACGTCGGGCTCGACGGGCACGCCCAAGGCCGTGAACGTCACCCATGGCAATGTCATGACGCTGCTGACGTCAGCGCGGGAGCGGCTGCGCTTCACGGGCGATGACAGGTACCTCGCCACGTCGCCCCTGACATTTGACGCCTCGATCCCGGAGCTGTTCCTGCCGCTGATCACTGGCGCGCGCATCGTCCTGAGGGAGCGCGATCTGGTCTTGCGTCCCGGCGCGCTGGCCGAGGTGGTGCGGTTGGCGGGCGCGAGCCTCGTGCAGACCACACCGTCGACATGGCAGGCCGTCCTGACGGCAGAGCCTGACTTTCCGCACGTGCGCGTTCTGATCACCCATGGCGAGGCCGTGTCGCCTGCCTTCGCGCGCAGTCGTGCGCCCCGCGCCGAGATGGTTCTGAACATGTATGGACCCACGGAAACGACCGTCTGGGCCACGGCGCATCCGCTGACCGCAGACCTGCCCGATGGCCGCTCGGCGAGTTCGGCACCCATCGGCACGCCCCTCGCCCATTTCGAGATTGCCGTCGTGGATCCTGATGGTCGCACGTTGCCTGCGGGCGAAGCGGGCGAGCTTCTTCTGGGCGGGTCCAGCGTCACGCGCGGGTACCGCAATGACCCGGAGCGCACGGCGCGCGTCTTCACGGAGCGCGACGGCACCGCCTTCTACCATACCGGCGATCTCGTGGTGCGGAACGAGGACGGCGTGATCGACTACCTCGGCCGCATCGACGACCAGATGGCCATCAACGGCCTGCGCATCGAACCCGGAGAGATCGAGGCCGCGCTTCTGGCCCATCCCGACGTCGCCCGGGCGGCGGTGACATGGTATCCGGTCACGGACGACCAGCGGTCCATCGTGGCCGCTGTCGTGCCTGACGCGGGCACGATGGTCACGTCCGAGACCCTGCGTGCGTGGCTCTCCGAGCGGCTGGGCCGCGCGATGCTGCCTGCCCGCTACCAGATCCTGAGCGCGCTACCCACGCTCACCAGCGGCAAGATCGATCGCAAGGCCATCCGCGCGGCAGCGCTGGAAGCAGGTGGCGACACAGTGGACCGGTCAGAACCCGCAATGAGCGAGACAGAAGACATGGTCGCGGGGATCTGGCGCACACTCCTCAAGGTGAGCCATGTGAGCCGTGAGGATAACTTTTTCCTCATCGGCGGCGACAGCCTCGCCGCTGTTGAGATGATCACCCTGCTCGAGGCTGAGCGCGGCGAACAGATCCCCATCGAGATGATCCTCGAGACGCCGAAACTCTCGGAGTTTGCGGCACTTCTTGATGCAGGGACGAACGCGGGCGCGAGCGAGGACAGCACCGTCATTCAGGTTAAACCCGCGCGCGACGGCACGCCCCTTTTCTTCGCTTTGGCCGATTACGGCTATGTCGGGCGGGCAGGCCGGGCGATCCCGTATCCGTTCTACAACCTGACGGTCTGGAACCGCACGGACGGCATTGTAAGCATGGACCGGCTCGAAGACCTCGCCGCGCGCTACAAAAACGAGATCATGGCCGCGCAACCCAATGGGCCCTACAGGCTTGCCGGGTACTCCTTCGGCGGCCTCCTCGTGTTCGAAATCGCACGGCAATTCATCCGAGACGGCCAGGAGGTGGCGTCGCTTTTCCTGCTCGATGCCTCTGCCCCCACCATGCTTGAGCTGACGCCCGGCACCGTTGTCGACGGCTTGGGGCGGATGGATGTCACGCGGAGCCTGGGGCCGGCCTACCTGATCGAGGAAGCAAGACGACGCGCGCGGCGCGCACCCCTCGAACTCAAGAGCTGGAGCTGGAAGCGTCGTTACACGCAGGTGAACCAAGCGCTGCAGTCGGGCGGCGGCAGTACCATTGACCCGACCACGCGTCACCGCGCCATGGTCTACGCGCTGGGCCGCCTTGCCGCGCGATACGTGGCAGAACCCCTATCCGTGCCCGCGACGATTATCGGCTGTGACCCCGGCATGACGCGCATCTGGCAGCTTCTCATTCCGGAGGCCCGCGTTGAACGCCTCAACATCGCGCATCGCGATGTCTTCAACTCGCCCATGGATGAGGAATGGACGCAGGTTCTTCTCGATGTGCTGGACAGCGACGGGGCCGATCAGGCGCTGGTTGAGGCCGCAGAATAGCGGCCAGCCTCACAGCATCCCGGCGATGATCTGGCGCTGGATGTCGCTCGTCCCCGAATAGATGACCGAGCCCAGCGTGTCCCTGAGATCCATCTCTGGGCCTGTGCCGCGCAGATAGCCCTGCCCGCCATGGATGCGGACCGCATCGAGGCTGGAGGCAAGGGCCGCTTCACTGATGTGGAGGTTCACCATGGCCGCGAATTGCGGCGTCGCGGTGCCGTCCTCGATACGCGCTGCGGCTTCCGCCTGCATGAGGCGGCAGGTCTCGAGCCTGAGCGCCATGTCCGCGAGGCGGTTCGAGACCGATTGATGCCGCAGGATCGGGCCTCCGCCGACCTCCCGCCCCTTGGCGAACGTCACCGCCTGATCGAGCTGCCGGGCCATGGCCCCCACATGGCTGGCGAGGATCAGGGACCTTTCCCAGAGCATGGTGTGCTGGAAGATGGCCTGCCCGGCCCCTTCCTTGCCCAGACGCCTGTCTGCAGGGATGCGGCAGCCCTCGAACGTGAGCGCGCCCATGGGCATGGTGCGCAGGCCAGCCTTGTCCTGAATGTCACCGCGCGAGAGGCCCGCGTCGCTGCCTTCAACGAGGAAGACCGAAAGGCCCCAGTGCTTGTGTTGTGGGGAGGTCGACGCGAAGACAACGATCACATCCGCGACGGGTGCCATGCCTATGTAGGTCTTGGTGCCCGTCAGGACGTAGTGATCGCCGTCTCGGTCCGCCCGGGTCTGAAGGCCCAGCGCCTCGGATCCGACATCGGGTTCGGTGAGCGCGTAGGCCCCGATCGCGGCGCCGGAGCCCAGGTCCGGCAGATACCGCGCCTGCTGCGCCTCGGTCCCGAAATGGCGGATAGGTTCCTGCACGGCAAAGAGTTGGGCACAGAGATGGAGGCCGAGGCCCGCGTCAGCGCACCCCTCGCCAAGGCCCTCCATCTGGGCGGCCACGTCGCGCACGCCCAGACCGCGGTTGAAACCGTCGAGCAGGCCGCCACGGGCGGCAGCCTGCCATTCCTCCCGCCAGCCACGCGCGTCCCCGGCGGCCTCGCGGGCGGCAAGATCGCCGCCGAGATGCGCGCACGCGTAGTCACGCGCCGCGATGCGGAGGGCGGCGGCATCACTCATGACGGCAGCGGCTCTGTGACGTCGTGGGCCGTGGCGAGATAGGCGGCGATCGCATCAGCGGTCTGCATCGTGTCGAGGACCACGTCCTCCGGCGGGATGGTGATCGCATAGCTGGCCTCAAGATGTGCCACGAGGCGCACGACGCTCAGGCTGTCGAGCAAATCCGACAGCAGGAGATCATCGCCCGGGCCCACAACTTCACCGCCGAGGAGGTCCGCGCTGATATGCGCTGCGATGGACTGCGCGACCGCGTCATGGGCCATGGGTCTCTCCCGAACTGTTTGGGGCTTCTACGTCCGTTGCGCTGGATTGGCTCAGAATCTCTGCCGCGAGGGCGCGGTGATCGATCTTGCCTGTTGCCGTGCGCGGAAATGCGTCGCGGCAATACACCTGCTGCGGCAGCGCGTAGGTGGGAAGGGTCCGTGCGGCGCCCGCCTTGATGTCGGCGACATCTGCATCTGTCGCGCCCGTGAGGGCGATGGCAAGGGCGTCGCCTGCCACGAAGGCGGAGGCCTCGCTGACCTTGGCGTGGGCGCTGAAGGCCAGTTCCACCTCGGCGAGCTCGATCCGGTAGCCACGCAATTTGATCTGCCGGTCCTTGCGGCCGCGGTAGTGGAAGAGACCGCCTTGATCTTCGCGCACAAGATCGCCGGTGCGGTAGAACACGTCTGTGCCCCCGTCCGCGCGCGCCAGGCTGTGGAGGGCCGCGGCGCTTCTCTCGGGATCATTCCAGTATCCCTGCATGCGGGTGTCGCTGCAGATCACGAGTTCGCCAACCTCGCCCGGGATTACGGGACGATCATCATCGTCCAGAACGAGGCTTTCGGCGATGTCCCAGGCCGTGCCGATGGGCAGGCCATCATCGGTCACGTCCGCAACGGATGGCACGTCGTAGGTGGTACACACGTTGACCTCCGCCGGGCCGTAGTGATTGGAAAAGCGCGCCCCAGGCAGGGCCGCCATGACACGGCGCAGATGTTGGGGTACGAACGGCTCGCCTGCGAACATCACCCAGCGGAGTGCCTCGAACGCGTGATCTGAGAGGGCGCCCCTGTCCAGCATCTCGGTAAGCGCGAAGGGCACGGAATACCAATGCGTGATCCGGGTCTCGCGAAGGGCCCTGACCGCTTCGGCCGGAAGGCGTGTGACTGCGTCGGGCAGAACCACGCCGGTCGCGCCGGCAAGCGGGGCGCCAAAGAGCGCGAAGATCGACATGTCGAAGTGAAAGGCGGCGTGCAACGAGATGCGATCCCCGGCGCGCACATCATAGAGGCGCGTCACCGCCCGAACATAGGCAAGCCCGCTGCGATGCGTGTGGACCATCGCCTTTGGTACGCCGGTCGAGCCGGACGTGAACATCAGATAGGCCATGTCGTCTGGTTGCCCCGGGGCGCAGGCCATTTCCGGCGCGGCCGCGATGTCTGCCCAAGGTATGTCTGCGGTGCCGATCAGCGTCACCGCCGAGGAGAGCGATGCATCGAGCGGTCCGAGAACGCGCGTCATCGCCGGTTCAGATACGAGATGCCGGATACCGCAATGGGCCATCATGGCCGCGAGCCTGTCTGGCGGCGCCGTGGGATCGAGCGGCACGTAGGCCGCCCCAAGCCGCGTGATCCCGTAGACCGCAACGACCGACCGCAGCGATTTCCGAAGCAGGATCCCCACGCGATCCCCCGGCCTGACGCCCGCCTCGTGAAGAGCGAAGGCAAGCTGACCGGCTTGCGCGACGAGCCCGGAACAGGTCAGGTCTTCACGCCCTGTCGTGAAGGCCACGGCCTCTGGCGCGCGCTCCGCCGCGGCGTCGGGGAGGTGGTGAATGAGATCGACGGTCATCGTGCTCAACTTGGAAACAATCTGCCCAAAGGACGCTCACTAAGCGGGTCTCTTCAAATGATGGGGAAGAAGTGCCTGTTTTTCCCCCGCCCCCTTCATCTATCTGCTACGCTCATACGTATCGTCCATACCATTGAATGAAAACGGTTATCGCCCGTGTCCAATTTACATAACTTTGTCTTGCGCTGGCTCGTTGTGGCCGGTGCACTGATCGCAGGCGCCAGCGCTGCCTCCGCCCACAGCACCAATCAAAGCTACATCTACTACTTCGTCACAGAAACGACGCTGGGCGGCTCTTTCGAGACCGAGTTCAAGACGCTTGGCGCAGAACTTGACATCGACGCAGACGGCGACGGCACCATAACGGAGGAGGAAATCCGCGCGGAAAAGGCGCTGATCGACGCCTATCTCGTGGACAACATTCGTCTCGCGGATGGGCTGGAGAGCCTGACAATCCGCCCGGGAGACATTGACGTGTTGCGCAAGAATGGCCTGCGCTTCGCGAAGATCGCCTTCGAGGTAAGCGGGTTCGAGACAACACCCGAGACGGTGCGGACGACCTTCACCGGAATGTGGAACACGTTTGGCACGGACCACGAGATGCTCGTCCTCATAGCGACGAATACGCGGACCGGGCTCGAAGGCAACAACACCGCGATCGGCACGTGGTTCACCGCGAACGATTTCAGTCACGAGATCAGCCTGAATGGCATGCCGACCTTTACGCTTCTAGGCGAAATGATCGAACAGGGCGTGCTTCATATCTGGCTGAGCTTCGACCATGTGCTCTTCATGATCGCCCTGCTGATCCCTGCGGTCATGGTCGTGGCAGCGGGCCGATGGGAGGCCACCGAGGGCCTGGGCGGGCCGTTTTTGACGGTTTTGAAGCTCGTGACCATCTTCACCATAGCCCATTCGGTCACGCTGACGGTCGCGGCCTACGGCTATCTGCGGCTGCCGGAGCGGGTCGTGGAGGCGATGATCGCGGTCTCTATCGCATATGTCGCGCTTTCTATCCTGATCCCGAGGCTTCACCGGCACCTTGTTTGGGTGATCGTGTTCTTCGGCCTCTTTCACGGGATGGGCTATGCGATCTCGCTGGAGCCGGTCATCATCGAGCCCAACCAGATCCTTATGACGCTCCTTGGTTTCAACCTCGGGATCGAGATTGGTCAGATCGCAATCATCCTTGTCGTGTTCCCGGTTCTCTACCTGCTGCGGACGACACAATTCTACGATTGGGTAGTCATGCGCGCGGGCAGTGTGGTCCTGCTGGCGATCTCCCTCCTCTGGCTGGAACAGAAGACGCTGAACGTGATGGGTCCCGTCCTCCCGACGATCAGAAACCTGATCGGGGTCTGAGGGTCAGTTCAGGCGCGCAACGACGTAGTCAGCCAGATCGCTGAGCATGTCGCGCAAGGGGTGGTCGGGCGCTGCGCCGAGCGCGAGCTTGGCCTTCCCCGCGTAGTCCAGGGCGGCCTGTCGCGTCCCTTCAAGGGCGCCGTGCCGGGCCATGAGGGCCATGGCCTCTTCCAGATCGCCGTCGCGCTGGTCGCCCTTGGCAATCGTGCGCGCCCAGAAGTCCCGATCCCCGGGGCCGGCTGCGATGGCGCGAATGACGGGCAGCGTCAGCTTACGCTCTCTGAAGTCATCGCCGACGTCCTTGCCGATGTCCCCCCCGGCCCTGGGATCAGGGCCACCGTAATCGAGAAGATCGTCCACCATCTGGAACGCGATGCCGAGGGCGTCGCCGTAGTCGAAAAGCCCTTGAACGACCTCATCAGGCTGCCCGGCGATAACCCCGCCCACCTCTGTCGCGGCAGAAAAGAGGGCAGCCGTCTTGCCCCGGATCACCTTCAGGTAGGTGTCTTCGCTGGTGTCGATGTTTTGGGCCACCGAGAGTTGGAGCACCTCCCCCTCCGCGATCGTGGCCGCCGCGTTGGCGAGGATGTCCAGGACCCGGAGGGAGCCTGTCTCCACCATCAACTGGAACGCGCGGGCAAAGAGGTAGTCTCCCACGAGAACGCTGGACTGGTTGTCCCAAAGGAGGTTCGCCGTCGGCCGCCCCCGCCGCTGACGGCTTTCATCCACCACGTCGTCATGGAGAAGGGTGGCCGTGTGAATGAACTCCACCGTTGCCGCAAGGTGCACATGGTAGGGCCCGTCATAGCCGCACAGGCGCGCCGCCGCGAGCGTCAGCATCGGGCGCAGGCGCTTTCCGCCCGCCTCGACGAGATGCGCTGTCACCTCCGGGATGCGCGGCGCATGCTCTGAGGCCATCCGGTCGCGGATGAGCACATTCACGGCCTCAAGCTCTGCCCCGAGGGCCTGCGCCATCCGCTCATGGGGTTTCGTGGCTGCGTGATCGAGGCTCATCATCGGGCTCGCTTCTTCATCTCGACAGCGCCCGCGAAGGCGCTTACCTCAGTGGATATGAGAGAAGTCCTGCGCACCAATGACATCACCGTCATCGCCTTTGCCCAGGCCCTCCTTCAAGGCGAGGACATAGCGGTTTTCACGATGGACGCAAACATGAGCGTCATGGAAGGTTCCATCGGGATTCTGCCACGGCGCCTCATGGTGGCCGACCGTGATTTCTTCATGGCGCAAGCCGTCTTGCGCGACAATGACATCGACCTCGGTCAGTAGGGACGCATTCCTCGGCGGGCGCGTCATGGCGTACCAGCCGCGCGCCGGGTATCGCGCGGGTGTCGATGCCGTGATTTTGGCGGCCGCCTGCCCGGCGCGTTCCGGTGAAGCGGTGCTGGAGCTTGGCTGCGGGGTCGGTGTGGCGACCCTGTGCCTTGCGGCGCGCACGGGGGCCGAGGTGACCGGCGTGGAAGTGCAGCCTGACTACGCAGCCCTGGCGGAGAAGAACGGCGTCGATGTCGTCGAAACCGATATACGCGCCCTGCCCGGTGACCTGCGTCAGCGTCAGTTTCATCACGTGATGTTCAATCCACCCTACTTCGATCCTGCGCGCGGGGCCGCCGCCCCGGACGCGGGACGCCAGATCGCGCGCGCGGAGGCGATACCGCTCTCTGACTGGTTCGATACCGCGGCAAAGCGGCTGCGGCCGAAAGGGACGCTGACGATGATCCACAAGGCTGAACGCCTGCCCGACATCCTGCGGGCGCTTCCACCGGGTCTTGGCGGCATCGAAGTGCTGCCCCTGCAACCGCGCCGCGGCCGTGCGGCACATCTGGTGCTGGTGCGGGGCCGCAAGGACGCCAGAACACCGTTCAAACTGCACGCGCCGATGACGATCCATGCGGCGGCGCAGCATGAAGCGGACCGACCCGACTATACCGCCGAATTTAAGGGCATTCTCCAGGACGGCGCGTCTTTGGCCTTTCCAGATTAATCCTTCATCAACGATTGCGCCCGCAGACTGCCCTCGCGCCCGCAGCGTGACACGTGGGCCGCGTTGTGCTGTCATTCGGGTACGAACCAAAAGGAGGTGCTACATGAGCTTGAATTCCCACCTGACGGAACTGAAGCGCAAACATGAATCTCTCTCCGCGGCCGTGGAAACGGCGCAGCGGTCCCCCGGGGTCGACGACCTCGAAATCAAGAAAATGAAAAAGCAGAAGCTCCAGCTCAAACAGGAGATTGAGCGACTTACAGGCTAGTCCGCAGCGGCAGAAACCCGCGCCGCGACAAGCGCACCGCCCGCAATCAGAAGCGCGGCGATCAGCAAGGCAGGCGTGGGTTCTGCCAATCCTGCGAGAACGAGAATCGCCGTGGACAGAAGCGGCGCCGCGTAGCTGAGGACGCCCAGGAGCTGGATGTTCCCGCGCTTCACCCCGACGTCCCAGACAAAGAACGCGAGGCCCACGGGGCCAAGACCCAAGGCAAAGACCGCCGCCCAGGTGAGGGCGTCTGGCGGCAAGACAGTCGTTTCACTGAGGATGTGGGCGCAAAGCGAGATGCCGGCGCTCGCCAGGCAAAAGACGGTCACCGCTGCCGTCGGCACGTCTTTGAAGCGCCTCGACAGCACGGAATACCCCGACCAGGTGAGTGCGCAGGCCAGCGCCAAAAGATATCCCGGCAGCGCGTCGGCACCACCGCTGAGCCGCGCCCCTATGAGGACCGCCGCCCCCGCGAACCCCATCAACGCCCCAGCGAGGTGGCCCGGGCGCAGCCGCTCCCCCGGCAAGAGGCCGGACAGAAGCACGATCAGCAAGGGCCAGAGATAGGCGATCAGACCGGCCTCCGCCGGAGGTGCGGCGCGCAGGGCCGAAAAGTAAAGGAGGTGGTAGCCCGCAAGCCCCCCGATGCCGAGCGCATAGGCCGCCAGCGGAACGCCCCGCAGCTGATGCCACGTCCCCGTGAATGTCAGCCACAGGGCCCCCACCATCCCGCCGATGGTAAAGCACATTGCGTTCAGCTGGAGCGGCGGGATCGGGGCCGCCCCAACCGTCAGCACGGCAAGCAGGGACCACAAAAGCACCGCAACGCCGCCCAGCGCCGTGGCCCGGATCATGGGATGTCGCGCACGTCGAAGTCTTCTGCCAGCTCTCGCGTCTTTTCGATCTCGGCGAGGATCCATTCCCGAAAGGCCTTGATCTGCGGCCGGTTCTCGAGGCCGTCCGGGCAGATGAAGCGGAACCGCGCCCCTGTGTTCAGGGCAACCCGGTAGGGAGCGACAAGGCGGCCTTCGGCGATATCCTTGATGCACAGCGCCCGCCGGCCCAGCACGACGCCAACGCCTGCGAGCGCCGCGTCCACGGCATGGTCCGCCTGACTGAAGGTGGGCCCGTGAACCTCTGGCGGAGAGACACCTACGGCCCGGAACCACGCCGCCCAGTTCGGGTTCGGCTCAAGGAAATCTATCGACAGGTCGGTGATGAGGGGCGCATCGCGCAACGCCTCGGGCGTCGGGTATCGTTGTGCAAGCTCCGGCACCATGACGGGCGTCACCCATTCGCGCGCCAGAGGCAGGGTAAAGAGGCCTTTTTCCGGCCCCCCGGTGCCGAACCGGATCGCCACATCCACGGCGTCGCGGTTGAAATCCATCATTCTGAGGCTGGCGGAGAACCGAAGCTCAATCTCCGGGTGGGCCTGCGCGAACTCAAAGAGCCGCGGCGCAAGCCACTTGGCCGTGAAGGCCGGGCCTGCCGTAACGGTAAGGTTTGATTGATCCGTCAAGCGCCACACAGCGCGCCACGCGCCTTGCAGCGCACTGAACCCGTCGCTGCATCCGGGCGCCAGTGTGCGCCCCGCCTCGGTGAGTTCCACCGCGCGGTTCAAACGGCGAAAGACAGGCTCGCCCAGATGCTCCTCCAGGCTTTTGATCTGGAACGATAATGCTGCGGGCGTCACGTTCAGTTCATCCGCAGCCTTTGCAAAGGACATGTGTCTTGCAGCCGCTTCGAAGGCGCGCAGGGCAGTGAGGGGGGGCAGGCGATCAGACACGGTCACACAAGTATATCTTATGCGAAAGCTGAACAAGTCTCGTTTGTTGAAATGACGCGATTGCCCCATCTCTGGATCAAGGAAACAGAACTCTTGCCCTGATAGGAGGCCCCGATGCTCGAAGTCGCCACATCCGAAGCCCACCGTGAAGCCCTTGCCCGTGCCCATGCCGAGCGCGCCAAGGTCATGAACGAGATTTTCGCGTGGATTGGGTCGTTCTTTACGTCCCGGAAATCTGCTCCGGTCGCCTCAGCAGCCTAGTCGCTGCCGCGTGACCGAACAGAATGGGCCGCCCTCCGTGATGGAGGGCGGCCCTTTTGCGTCAGACGAAGAACTGCGCGCCGTTGGCGGACAGGGTCGAGCCATTGATGAAACCGCTATCTTCACTGGCCAGGAATGCCACGCATTTCGCGATCTCGTCCGGCTCGCCCAAGCGGCCCGCTGGGATCTGGGCGACGATCTTGTCGCGGATAGCTTCGTCGATTGACATCACCATCTCGGTCGCGATGTAGCCCGGGCAGATGGCGTTCGCCGTGATCCCGGCCCGCGCGCCTTCCTGCGCCAGGGATTTGACGATCCCAAGGTCCCCGGCCTTCGTGGCAGCATAATTCACCTGACCAAACTGCCCCTTCTGACCGTTGATGGATGAAATGACGATGACGCGCCCGAACTTGCGCTCGCGCATGCCGGGCCAGACGGGGTGGATCGTGTTGAAGACACCGGTGAGGTTCGTGTCGATGACCTCGTGCCACTTCTCGGGCGTCATCTTGTGGAAAGGGGCGTCCCGCGTAATGCCCGCATTCGCGACTACTGTGTCGATCGGGCCGAGATCCGCCCGACCGTTGAGACACTGCTTTTGCATGTTGATCTAACAACGCGGTGCACATCGTTGCC
>JBCDGS010000045.1:0-23278 GCA_038751055.1 Pseudomonadota bacterium
CGCTACCACAAGATCGTCATCATGACCGATGCCGACGTGGACGGTGCCCACATCCGCACGCTGCTTCTGACCTTCTTCTTCCGCCAGATGCCCGAGCTCATCGAAGGCGGCTACCTCTACATCGCGCAACCGCCGCTCTACAAAGTCTCCCGGGGCCGGTCCGAGGTCTACCTCAAGGATCAGGCCGCCCTCGACGACTACCTCATCGAACAGGGCGTGGACGGCGCCTCGCTCCGCCTCGATACCGGTGAAGAGATCATCGGCCAGGACCTCGCCCGCGTCGTCCACGAAGCCCGCAACCTCAAGCGTCTCCTCGACGCTTTCCCGACCCATTACCCCCGCCACATCCTCGAACAGGCGGCCATCGCGGGCGCTTTCGTGCCGGGTGCCGTGGACGCGGACCTGCAAGGCGTGGCTGACCGCGTCGCTGCCCGCCTCGACCTCATCGCGCTGGAATATGAGCGCGGCTGGCAGGGTCGCATCACCCAGGATCGCGGCATCCGCCTCGCCCGCATCCTGCGCGGCGTCGAAGAGGTCCGCACCCTCGATGGCAAGATGCTCCGCTCCGGCGAGGCCGCGCGCACGGGCTCTTTCACGCAGTCGCTGCAGGACATTTACGCGCGTCCCGCCACGCTCCACCGGAAGGAGCGTCACCAGCTCATCCTCGGGCCCCTCACCCTCCTCGCCGCGATCCTCGAAGAGGGCGAAAAGGGCAACCAGCTCCAGCGCTACAAGGGCCTGGGAGAGATGAACCCAGATCAGCTCTGGGAGACGACCCTCGACCCAGACGCGCGCACCTTCCTGCAGGTAAAGATCGACGATGTGGCGGAAGCCGACGACCTCTTTACCAAGCTCATGGGCGACGTCGTCGAACCCCGCCGAGAGTTCATCCAGGACAACGCGCTGAGCGTCGCGAACCTGGATTTCTGATGGCCGTTCCGCAGATCACGCCCCTCGCCTTCGGTACCTCCGCCTTGGGCGGGATGCCGGATACCTACGGTCACGATGTCACCGAAACGCAGGCGCGGGAGACTCTGGAGGCGATCTTTGAGAGTGGGGTGAACCACCTCGATACCTCCAACAATTACGGCGCCGGGCGCAGTGAGCAGCGCGTGGGCGATGCGATCCGGGCGCGGGGCGGGTTGCCGGAAGGCTTCGTCCTCGCAACGAAGCTCGACCGCGACATGGAGACCGGGCGCTTTGACGCCGACCGCGTGCGGCGGTCCATCGAAGAGAGCCTGACACGGCTGGGCCTCGACCGCGTCCAGATCCTGCACTTCCACGACCCCGAACATGCGCGTGACCTGGGCGAGATCCGCGACAGCGCGATCCCCGAACTGTTCAAGCTGAAGGACGAAGGCCTCTGTGATGCCACCGGCATCGCCATGGGCCGCACCGACATCCTCGCGCCGCTGGTGCAGGACTTCCCCTTCGACATCGTCCTCAACCACAACCGCTACACCCTCCTCAACCGCGCCTCAGAGCCGGTCTTTGAGGCCGCCCACGCCAAGGGCATGACGATCTTCAACGCCGCACCCTATGCCGGAGGCGTGCTTGCCAAGGGCGCGTCTTACGGGCGCATCACCTACCAGGAAGTCTCTGACTCAGCCCAACTCGACCCGGTGAGGAAGATCGAATCCCTTTGCGCCGAACACGGCGTGGCACCGGGTGCGCTGGCGCTCCAATTCTCGCTGGGCGCACCGCTCATCGCGTCGACCGTCATCGGCGTCAGCAAGGCGGAGCGGGTGACGCAGACCCTTGAATGGGCAAACACCGAGATCCCGGATGCGCTCTGGGACGCCGTCGCCGCAGTGCCCGTCGATCACGCTGACCCAGAGGCCAATCGCGTCTACAAGCCCGGCTGACCGCAACCATCTGCACTCTCCCGCGTTCTGCGTGGAGCACAAGGAGATCCAGATGACCGAAAAGACCACAGACAGCACCCAACCCGGAAGCGATGCCCATGTCGAAAACCTGACAGAGGTGACACCAGAGGCGCGCGACAGGATCGAACTTGAGGAGGCCGACCGGGACGACCCCCCGGTCGCGGACCTCGCAAGGGAGCTGACGCCCGAAGAAAAAGAAGCGATGCGCCTCGAGGGTGACTGGTCGGGCGACGGCGACGTGAATCACGCCGACGACGCGCAAGCGACCGAAGACGCCCTGCGTAACAACGGGTAGCGTCCGTCAGGGCAGTGTCACATCAAGCACGACCGGGTGATGGTCGGACGGCCAGACCTCGCCCAGCTTGGTGTTGAACACGCGCGCCTCACCCGCGCCCATATCCGGGCTCACGCCGATATGGTCGATAGCCCCAAAAAGGTGAAGCCCGCGGTCAAAGTGGAAACTTGCGCCGCGTGGCTTCGGAAAGCTGAGGCCCAGCGCTTCGAACCTTTCGTGGATGTTCGATCCGTGCCGCGCGTTGAAATCACCGAGAAGGATCAGGCTCTCCCCCGCCTTAAGCCAGGGTGAGAGCCTGTCGGCCACCAAGTTTGCAGAGGCCTGACGGTTCGTCCGCGAGAATGCATCTGGGTGGATGTTGACGACCCGAAACCGGGCCTGATCCGTCTCGAACACGGCCCAACTCGCAAAACTCGGGGTCGCGCCGTCAAATCCGCGCGCATAGAGGACATCCGGCGTGGGGGAAAAGTGGAACCACCCTTCGTCGACCACCCGGAACATGTCGCGCCGGTAAAAGATCGGCTGCGTCGGCGGAAAGACCAGCGCATCCCCGGTCGCTGCGGCCGCGTAATCCGGGTTCTCCGCCAGCAGGTATTCCCGCGTGAGGTTCGTGTTCCCGTCCCCCCGGCGCGAAAAGCTCTCCATCTCCTGAAAGCCGATGATGTCCGCCCCAAGCGCTTTGAGCGTCATGTCCATCGGGCCCCTGCGCTCTGCCCAGCCCTCCAGACCCCAGCGTCCCTCCTGCTGTTCGAGCCAGATGTAATGCACGTTCCACGTGGCGACGCGCACCCTGTTCGGGTCTGTTTCCGGCAACGTTAAAGACGGAGACAGCCGCACATGCTCGCACCCCACCAGCACGATGGGCAGAGCGAGCAGCGCAACGAGGACCCAGAGCACACGTCGCACCCTAATGCTGCGCACGGATCATATCTCGTGGATCTCAGCCACTTCGACCGACCCGCTGCCATCGAGGACGATCGGATTGCGCGCCGCCATCTCGCAGGCGGCCGCGTGACTGTCAGCAGCAAGGATCGTGTAACCGGATGCGGGATTTGACCCGCCATCCTCCCGCACAGCTTCGGCGCTCACCGTGTGGCTCTTCATGACGGGGTTGCCTGCTTCCACGGTCGCGGCCCCCAGCTCCTCATACCAACGGCCCCAGGCCGCCATGGCCTCGGCGCCCTCCTCGGGCGATTCAGGCGTCTTGCCGCCATGATAGATCAAAAGGTAATTGGGCATTTTCGGACCCTCCTTTGCTGCGTCAGTAGGCGCGGAACGCGAGATTCGCGCAAGCATCAGTCATGACCCCCGAGCGCAAGCTGGCGCATGCGCTCCCGAAAGCGCGCCCGGTCGTCATCGGTGTATTCGTCCACGCAAAGGTGGCAGCACACGCCCGCTTCGAACTCTGCGCGGCGCGTGTCCTCGGGCGCGAGCGGTCTACGGCAGGCGTGGCAGAGCACGTGGTCGCCTTCCTTAAGCCCATGGGTC
The DNA here is from genome assembly GCA_038751055.1 of Pseudomonadota bacterium. GTDB lineage: Bacteria > Pseudomonadota > Alphaproteobacteria > Rhodobacterales > Rhodobacteraceae > Shimia_B. Next base: position 3,670 of record JBCDGS010000045.1, read on the forward strand.
ACGCTCACCCGCTTGTCGAACACGAAACAGGCACCATTCCAGCGCGACTTGGCCTCGGGCACGTCTTCGAGATACTTCAGGATCCCGCCTTTCAGGTGGTAGACGTCCTCAACCCCCTCTCCTTTGAGGAAGTTCGTGGACTTCTCGCAGCGGATTCCGCCCGTGCAGAACATGGCGATGCGCTTGCCCGCGAAGCGGTCCTTGTTGGCGGCCCACCACGCGGGAAACTCTCCGAAGCTTCGGGTTTCCGGGTCCACCGCGCCCTCAAAACTGCCGATGGCGACCTCATAATCGTTGCGGGTATCGATGGTGACCACGTCGGGCGCGGCGATGAGGTCATTCCAGTCGGCGGGCTCCACATAGGTCCCCACGCCTTCCGAGGGGCGCACATGGGGCTGACCCATCGTCACGATCTCACGTTTCAGCCGGACCTTGAGTTTCTTGAACGGGGCTTCGCGCGCAGAGCTTTCCTTCCACGTCAGATCCTGACACCCCGGCAGCGCGCGCAAAGCCGCAATAACCGCATCCACACCGTCCCGCGTCCCGGCAACCGTGCCGTTGATCCCTTCCGGCGCGAGGAGGAGCGTCCCGCGCACACCGTTCGCCTCGCAGACCTCCTGCACACCCGGCTTCAGGCTGGCGGGGTCCTCGAACCCGGTGAAATGATAAAGCGCGGCGACGGTGAACATGGGCGCGAGATACGCATTTGCCTTCGCGCGCTCAATCCCTACGCTGCGGTCATGATCCCAAACATGCTCCATACGGCGGAGGTGAGGAGCGCCGAGCCCCGCATCCGCCCCCCACGGCGCCATGACGGCCGCACGCCACCAGCGAGCCCCGCACTTCAACGGGCGCATGCGCGCCACCCTCAGTCAGGACTGACCCAATGAAAGACGCACTCCTCGTCATCGACGTGCAAAACGACTTCTGCCCCGGCGGCGCCCTCGCCGTGCCAGACGGTGACAGCATCGTCCCCGGCATAAACGCGCTTACGGCTGAGTTCGAGACTGTGATCCTCACCCAGGATTGGCATCCGGCAGGACATTCCTCCTTCGCCTCGACCCATGGAGCAGAGCCAATGACGATGACCGAGATGCCCTATGGCCCCCAGGTCCTCTGGCCCGATCACTGCATCCAGGGCAGCCACGGCGCCGCGTTCCACGCGGACCTCGCCACCGATCGCGCGGACCTGATCATCCGAAAGGGCTACAACCCTGCTATCGACAGCTATTCGGCACTGTTCGAGAATGACCACACCACGCCCACGGGCCTCGAAGGCTACCTCCGCTCGCGGGGGATCGAGGCGCTGACGCTCGTGGGCCTTGCGACGGATTTCTGCGTGAACTTCTCCGCGGTGGATGCCGCGAAGGCAGGCTTTCAGGTGGACGTCCGGATGGGCCTCGCTCGCGCGATTGACTTCGACGGATCGCTCAAAGCCGCCCAGGACGGCATGCGCGCCGCCGGCGTCACCCTACGATAGGACGGCGAATCCGGCCATGTAGCCCGCAATTGCAAGCACCGAGAATGCAAGAAGCACGCGCGGGGGCGCCTTCTGCGCCGCCGATCCCTCTACGGGTACGGGGGGCCCGAAGACGCGGGCCTCTGTGAGCGCCGTCAGACAGTCGGACAAGTTGAACTCCCCCTGCGCAGTGTCTTCCTCAGCCCCGCCGCCTTCACGCAGGGCATCGGTCATGCAGGCCATGAGGTAATCGCGCGCGTTTTCATCGCGGGGCGGGAAATGGCCGTCTGGCGCGCCGCTCGAATAGCTCTCCAGCGCGATCCCGGCATCCGAGAGGATCGAGATCGTCCGCGCGCTCGAACGACGCGCGGCCTCTGCTGTCGCCGGGTCACGAAAGGCGGCATAATGCACCTGTGCCGGCGCGGCCTGACCAACGGTCGCCGTGCCCCGGGCCTCGGGCAGAATATCGATGTCATAGTTCAGCTGCATGGTGCGTCCCCACTAGGTTGCTCCACCTGAACGTGTAGTGCTGGAATGTGGACGAATTCCGGCGCATTAATGAAATGTTAGCGAACACCGGACGCCAGAGCGCAAAGGTGTGGGAGGGCAAACATGGTCGACATCGCAACGCGGGTCTGGAACCACAAATGGAAGATCGACCCCATCGTGCGGTCGCTCATCGACACCGATTTCTACAAGCTCCTTATGTGCCAATCGGTTTTCCGCAACCGGCCTGATACGACGGTGACGTTCTCTCTGATCAACCGATCGCAGGACGTGAGGCTCGCAGATCTCATCGACGAAGGCGAATTGCGCGAACAGCTCGACCATATACGCTCCCTGTCGCTCTCGCGCGGGGAAAGCACCTGGATGCGGGGCAACACGTTCTACGGCAAGCGGCAGATGTTCCGGCCCGACTTCATGGATTGGTTCGAAGCGCTGCGCCTGCCGCCTTACCACCTCGAAAAGCGCGACGGCCAATACGAGCTGACATTCGAGGGGGCCTGGCCCGAAGTCATGCTCTGGGAGATCCCGGCCCTCGCCGTCCTCATGGAACTGCGCGGCCGCGCCGTCCTCGCCACAATGGGCAAGTTCGAGCTCCAGGTCCTCTATGCCCGCGCCATGGCCAAGCTCTGGGAAAAGATCGAACGGTTGCGCGGCCTCGATGATCTGCGCATCGCGGATTTCGGCACCCGCCGCCGCCACTCCTTCCTGTGGCAGGACTGGGCGGTGCAGGCGATGCTCGAGGGCTTGGGCGAGCGGTTCACCGGCACGTCGAACTGCCTTATCGCCATGCACCGCGAGGTGGAGGCCATCGGCACCAATGCCCACGAGCTTCCCATGGTCTACTCGGCCCTCGCCGACACGGATGAGGCGCTCGCGCGCGCGCCCTACGATGTCCTTGCCGATTGGCACGAGGAACATGACGGCAATCTGCGCATCATCCTGCCGGATACCTACGGCACCGAAGGGTTTCTGGCCCGCGCGCCGGACTGGCTCGCGGGCTGGACCGGGATCCGCATCGATTCGGGCAAACCCGAAGACGGGGCAGAGACCGCCATCCGCTGGTGGCAGGAGCGGGGCGAGGACCCGACGCAAAAGCTCGTCATCTTCTCGGACGGTCTCGACGTCGCCAAGATCGAGGCCCTGCATCGACAGTTCGCGGGCCGGGTGCGCGTGTCCTTCGGCTGGGGCACGCTTCTGACCAACGATTTCCGCGGCCTTCACGAGGGGCTTGCGCCGTTTTCTCTGGTCTGCAAGGCCGTCGCCGCCGATGGCCGCCCCACCGTCAAGCTGTCTGACAACCCAAACAAGGCCATGGGCCCCGCTGGGCAGATCGACCGCTACAAGCGCGTCTTCCAGGTCGGCCAACAGGCCGCTCTCGACGTGGTGGTGTGATCCCGTTTTCTTTGTGCCCCGTACTTCCCCCGGAGGGTCCCCTATCGCCCCGTGGCAGGGGCAAGACGGACAGGGCGCAGGCATCCGCCCCTAGCCCAACCACGCCTCCACGCAGTCAAGCGCCCGCTGAGCCTGCGCACGCTGATAGGCCGGGTCGCCCGCCCCCCGCGTGATCACCCAACCGCAGGATGCCAGCGACCGCAGCATCATGAAGAACCGCAGATCCTCCAGACTTGGCGCCATGCGCAACGTTCCGTAGCCCGCCAGTAGCGCTGTCTCGATCACGGCCCGTCGCGGATGGTGAACATGCTGGATCATCGCTGTGCCAAGATCGTAGCCGCGATAGCCGAAGCCTGCATCGTCAAAGTCGATAAGGGCGAGGCCTGCGGGCGTCGCAAGAATATTCTCCTGCAGGCAATCGGCGTGGATGAGGCCCGCATCCGCATCCTCCCGGTCCACGAGCGCTGCATAGGCGCGGGCCTTCGCGCGCAGAAGACGCTCGGATTCAGGCTGGGTCAGGGTCGGATTCTCCCAGAACCGGCCCCAGAGCGGCTCTTCTCCCAACAGGGCGTCTGCATCCCAGGCCGGGCGGAGGATATCGTCTGTGACCACAGCATCGGTCGCGTCATGCAAAGCCGCAATGAGCGCCCCGACCGCGGAATAGAGCGCTGTGAGCTCCGCATCCGGGCCGGGCAGGGCGCGTCCGGTTTCTCCGATGGACGCCCCCTCGAACCAGCTCACGGCGCTCGCATAGGTCCCCCCGTGAACCGCCCGCAACAGCGTCCCGTCGCTTGAGGCCACCGGCCTCGGGCACGGAAAGCCCACATCGGCGAGCCGCGCCGTCCAGCGGAGCTCGCTCTCGATGGCCATGCGCGACTGGTAGCCTGCGCGATGCACCCGCAGGGCCAGCTTTTGCCCCTCGATCACGCAAGAATAGACACTGTTTTCGCGTGTTGCGACAAGTTCGGGCGGGGTGTCCACAACGCCCCAAAGGGCCGCAACTTCATTCAGATCGGACATGATTTGAGGGCTTTCGTCAGCGTCGTCATGAGCACGTCGAGGTGATCTTCGCCAAACGGCATCGGCGGCCTGAACTTCACGATGTTCCTCTTTGGGCCGATCACGCCCATGAGGACGCCTTGCTCCTTCAACTCTTCAATGAGCCAGGCGGCGAGATCCGGCATTGCTCCGCCGTCGCGCGTCAGTTCCACCGCGTAAAATTGCCCGCGCGCGCGGATGTTTGCATCGGCGCGGAAATGAGTCTCTGACAAGGCCGAAACCACCAGGGGGGCCATGCGCGCCGCGTGGTCGATGAGGCCGTCTTCCTCGATCACGTCCATGACGGCATTGGCGGCGGCCATGCTCACCGGGTTGCCGCCAAACGTGTTGAAATAGCCGAACGCCTCGCGGAATGCGGACATCACCTCTGGCGGCGCCACGCAGGCTGCCACCGGGTGACCGTTGCCCATGGGCTTGCCCATCGTGATGACATCGGGCCTCACACCCATCCAGCAATGGGACCACATCGCCCGCCCTGTCCGGCCAAAGCCTGGCTGCACCTCGTCGGCGATCAAAAGCCCGCCTGCCTCTGTGACGGCCCGTGCCGTGGGCAAAAGGAAGTCGTCAGCCAGATCCGGGAGGCCCTCATTGGCGAAGATCGGGCAAAGCATGAGGCCCGCAAATCCCGATCCGTTCGCCTCTAACTCAGCGATTGCGGCGCGGACACCCTCGGCAAAGACGTCCCCCGACATGGTGTCCGTGCCTGTTATCGGTGCGGGTACGAGCCTCACATGGTCCGGATAGCCGCCAATGGGCGGGCGCCGGCGCGAAAGCTGGGAGACCGCCGTTGTGTTGCCGTGATAGGTCGCATCGGTAGCGATGAAGCCGCGTTTGCCTGTCACGGCCTGCGCCATGCGCAGCGCGATGTCGTTGGCCTCTGACCCCGAACAGGTCATGATCGCCTGATGCGGGCCGTCGAAAGTCGCTGTCAGCCGCTCCACATAGTCGAGGATGCCGCGGTGGAGATAGCGGGTATGCGTGTTCAGAATCGCCGCCTGCCCCGCGATGGCCGCCACCACATGCGGGTGGCAGTGCCCCACATGGGCCACGTTGTTATAGCAATCGAGGTAGCGTTTGCCCGCGGCATCCCAAAGCCAGCACCCCTCCCCCCGCACGATCTCAACCGGCTTGGCATAGAAGGTTGAAACGTTGGGGCCGAGGGCCGCCGCGCGGCGGGCGAGAAGGTCATTCATCGTGATATGTCCGCGTCATTCATCCGGGCCGACCTTGCCGCGGAGGGCCTTGACCTGCCCCCGCTGTGTCTTCGCCGCCAGCCTTCGCTTTTGCGACCCCAGGGTCGGGCGGGTCGGGATACGCTTTTTGGGCCGGGATAGAGCCTGTTCGATCAAATCGCGCAGCCTCTCGCGGGCGATCTCGCGATTGCGGGCCTGGCTGCGGGTCTCCTGCACCTGGATGACAACCGCGCCATCCTGCGTCCAACGCCGTCCCGCGAGGCGCCGAAGCCGAGTCTTCACCGGCTGCGGCAGGTGCGGGGAGCGCGCGGCCTCAAACCGCAATTCCACGGCCGTGTTCACCTTGTTCACATTCTGCCCGCCGGGGCCCGACGACCTCACGAAGGTCTCGGTCATTTCCCAGTCCTGGAGCGTGATATCCGCGGTGATCTGCAGCATGGCCGCACCCTATGCGCGCCGCTCTGTCATTGCCATCCCCGCTGCACGGGGAGTAGGGAGGGAAAGAGTTAGCGGTAACAGCACAGCCTGCGCGAAAGGGGCCCCATGGATCGATCTACCGTCAATGACATCATCGCTGAATCTGATGCGTTCATCCGGTCCCACGGAGTGGCTTTGCCGCCCTTTGCCTACCTCTCCCCGGAGGAGCTGAAGGCCCACGTAGTGGACGCCCCGGCGATCAAAGACCGCTTCATGGGGTGGGACATCACGGATTACGGCGAGGGAAACTTCGAGGAGCTTGGCCTCTTCCTTTTCACCACGCGCAACGGGGACCGGCGCAACCTCGGCAGCGGGCGCGGGATGCTCTACGCGGAAAAAGTCATGATTTCGGGGGAACACCAGATCAGCCCGATGCACCGCCATGTCACCAAGACAGAAGACATCATCAATAGAGGCGGCGGCGACCTTGTGTTGGAACTCTACACGGATGCAGGGGACCAAACCATCGATGAGACGGCGACGGTTGAGGTGTTTTCTGATGGACGGCTAGTCAGGATGAAGGGTGGGGAGCACCTGCGCCTCAAGCCCGGCGCCTCCGTCACGCTGGAGCCCGATACCTGGCACGCATTCTGGGGAGAGGGCGGCCCGGTTCTGATCGTGGAGGTGTCGAATGTGAATGACGACCGCAACGACAACATCTTCCGCGCCCCGATCGGGCGCTTTTCGACCATCACCGAGGACACCGCGCCCAAGCACCTCCTCGTTTCCGACTATGAGGCATGGCTATGACCTACACCCCCGATCCCGCGCGCTACGACGGCATGGTCTACCGGAAATGCGGCCGCTCGGGGCTGAAGCTCCCGGCCGTGTCCATCGGCCTCTGGCACAATTTCGGAGACGATACGCCCGATGGCGTGAAGCGCGAGATGTGCCGGACGGCCTTTGATGCGGGCATCACGCATTTTGATCTGGCCAACAATTATGGTCCCCCGGCAGGCAGCGCCGAGGCGTTCTTTGGTCGCTTCCTCGCGAGCGATTTCCGCCTTTACAGAGACGAACTCATCATCTCGTCCAAGGCGGGTTACAACATGTGGCCCGGACCCTATGGGGAATGGGGAAGCCGCAAGTACCTGATCGCGTCCTGCGACGCGTCGCTTAAGCGGATGGGCCTTGATTACGTCGATATCTTCTATTCCCACCGCTTCGATCCCGAGACCCCTCTGGAAGAGACGATGGGCGCGCTTGATCAGATCGTGCGGTCGGGCAAGGCGCTCTATGCCGGGATCTCGTCGTACAACTCCCAGCGGACGCGGGACGCGGTAGCGATCCTGAACGACCTTGGCACGCCCTGCCTGATCCATCAGCCGTCTTACAACATGCTCAACCGGTGGGTGGAGGAAGACGGGCTCAAGGACACGCTGAGCGAGCTTGGCGTGGGCTCCATCGCGTTTACGCCGCTCGCACAGGGTCTGCTGACGAAGAAGTACCTCAATGGTATCCCGGACGGGTCGCGGGCGACGCAGGGTAAGTCCCTGGACCCCGCGACCTACACGGAGCGTGTACAAAAGAGCATCCGGGCGCTGACCGACATCGCCGAGGCGCGTGGGCAGTCGTTGGCGCAGATGGCAATTGCCTGGGTGCTGCGGGATGAGGGGATCACGACGGCGCTCATTGGCGCGTCGCGGCCGGAGCAGATCACGGAATGTGTCGGTGCGGTGGGGAACCTGGCGTTCACGTTGGATGAACTGGCGGCCATTGACGCGGCCTCACAGGACGAGGCGATCAACCTGTGGGCGCGTTCGTCGGAGACAGACTAGGGGCCTGAATCGAGGTCGGTGCGCGGCGCTGTTTCTGCGCGCGCCGTGCGGCGTGCTCGAAAGGCACCCGCCCACCGACCCGGGGTCAGTCTCGTGTCTGGTTGGAGCGATACGGGCCCGCATCGGGCGACCGTGGTGATCCTTCGTCGGGGCCCCCGCTGCTCTGCACCTTCATCAGGTGGTCTTTGAGCTTGGGATCGTCGTCTCGGTCTGGTCCGGGGGTGTCAGTCCCGGCTGTGCACGGACGGCGTTTTGGCGTGAGAAGGTAAAGGGGGCCTTTCGGCACCGTGCGTTAGAGCTGTGCGAGAAGGTGGGACATGCGTTCAAGGCCGAGCTCAAGATTGGCCGCCGCACCACCGCCCACGCCGATACGGATGTGATCCGGCTGGCCGTAGGAAGAGCCGGGCAAGAGGAAGGTCTTGTGCTCGCTCAGCAGTCTGCGCGCGAAGCTGTCGCCGTCAGTCCCGTCGACGCGCGCGAGGCCAATGAGACCGGCTTCGGGCTTTTGCCAGTTCAGCCGCGGTTCGCTCTCGACAAACGCGTCGAGCCTGGCGAGCGTGGCCTGTGCATCGGCGCGGACAGTGTCTAACTTGGCCCGGTATCGGTCCTGTCGAAGGGCGACCTCGGCGATGACCTCGCCTAAGATGTTCATGATTTCGCTCGCATTTTCGCGCAGGATAAAGGCGTCACGGATGGTGTCCCGATCCTGGCAGATCAACCAGCCTGTGCGCAGACCCTGCAGGCCGAGGGCCTTGGAGACCGAGCCGGTGGACATGCCCTTTTCATAGAGCCCGGCAATGGAAGGCGGGCGCGGGCCCGCCCATTCGAGGCCGGCATAGACCTCGTCGACCAGCAGCCATGCGTCGTTGGCGTGCGCGATGGCGACGATCTCGCGCAGCTCTGCTTCGGGGATAAGCTTGCCCGTGGGATTGTTCGGGTTGGTGAGGAAGATCAGTTTGGCCCCTTTTGCGGCGTGTTCGAGACTGTCCAGCGCCCAACCCGCCTCTTCGTGGCGCGGCACCTCCATGAGGTGTGCCCCGATGGCCTGTGCCATGACGGAAACCTGGGGCCAGCCCGGCGTCTCTGTCACGATGGTCTCTCCCGGCCGGACGAGCTGGCGGAGCGCGAGGTAGTTCGCCTCCGCTGCGCCCGCCGTGATCAGGACGCTTTCCAGCGGCAGGTCCAGCCCGGCCCGCGCGAGGACGTGCCGGCGCAGGGTCGGCAGGCCGCGGAAGTCCGCACCGTTCCAGTCCAGCGGCATGTCCGGGTCGAGATCGGCGAGGTAGTCACGCAGGCGCGGCGGTTCGGCGAGGGAGAAACCGATAAAGGCCTCGGGCTCTGCCTCTGTTGTCTCGAGCAGGTATTCAAACAGCGTGTGAATCTTGACTTTGTGCATCGCGCGCGGCCCCATGGGGTCATGTTGTTGAAGGGTCGCCCCGTCTCGCTGACAGTGTTGGACTACGGGTCCTTTCGTGTCCACGGCACCCGCGCCACGGGGCCGAGGGATATCGGACTGATGGGTGCGCTGGTAGTCACGGACGCGGACGAGAAGGTCCTGATCGATACCGGCCTGCCCGCGAAATACGCGTTGGATCCGACAGCCGGGACGCAGGACGGATTGGATGAGTTCGGGCACGTCCTATCCGTCGCTGAGGGCAATCTGCCTGCCGCACAGCTCGCACTATGTGGCGTGGAAGAGGTGGACCTCGTCGTCATCACCCATACGCATATCGATCACATTGGCGGGCTCTTTGATTATCCCGGTGTGCCCATGGTGGTCTCCGCCCCGGAGCGTGATCTGCCAAAGCCGCTGTACTGGACGGGCGGGCAGCCGTGGGACTGGCCGGATCGGACGTGGTGCGTAATGGAGGGGGATGGACCCCTGGGGCCCGGCTTCGACATGTATCTCGTCCCCGGCCACGCGCCCGGGCAGCTTGCGTTCCGCGTTGAGCTGCCAGAGACGGGCAAGGTGCTGTGGTGTTCCGACGCGATCTCGCGGCCCTCTGAAGTGTCTGAGGCCTTCGCGGGCTCGTGGGATGCCAATCAGGCTCTGTTCCATGCGAAACGGCTTTTGGCGCTGGACTATGATCTGCTGATCTACGGTCATTGCCCAGAGCAGTGGCCAGAGCTTCGCAAGGCGCCCGACTGTTATAGGTAACCTCACTGCCGGCATGGGAAACGAGGGGCGCTGCCCCTCGCGCTCCCCGAAGTACGGAGCACAAAGAGGCCGTTTTCTTTGTGCTTTGTACTTCCCCCGGAGGGCCGGCCCTCACCACCCTTTCGGTAAGGGCAGCGGTATCCCGGCCTCAACGCACGTCGCGGCCCTGATTGAGGATGATGACGTTGCCGCTGCAGACATCGCCCAGGGGGCTAGCGAGATGGGCGACCCAGCCTGCAATCTCCTCGGGTCGCATGGCTGTTCCGTGGGGCATGGCCGCCAGTGCCTTTTCTAGCGTCTCGTCGTCCAGCACGCCGAAGAGAGGGGTGTCCGTCATGGCGGGCGCGATGGAGTTCACGGCGATCTTGTCGCGGGCGTAGCGGCGCGCGAGGTCTTTCGTGAGCGTGTCCATCGCCGCTTTGGAGGCACGGTAATGGGGCGGGTCGAAGACGTCGAAATTGTAAGCGCCGTTCGAGGAGATGTTGACGATCTTCTTCACACCCTGGCGGCCCAGCATCAGTGGCACCGCCGCCTGACAGCAATGAAAGCAGGACGAAAAGTTCACGGCCATCTGCGCCTCGAACTCGGCGGCGGGGATGTCCGGGAAATCGGACATGAAGCAGGTGCCCGCATTGTTGACGAGGGTATCGACCCCGCCATGGCGCGCGCCAATATCGGCAAAGACCTCAGCGATGGCGCCCGCATCGGTCAAGTCGATCTCGATGGGCTCTGACACCGGGGCTGGCTTGAGGTCGAGGCCGACAACGTGATGTGTCTCTGCCAAGGCCGCTGATACGGCCTGGCCCAACCCGCCCGCGGCCCCTGTGACGACTGCGACTTTCATGCATTCTGCCTCCCATGATCCCAAGGAAAAGGGCCGCTCCGGCGAAATCGGAGCGGCCCTTCGAAGTTTGCGGAGGTTCGATCGGTTAGAATCTCACCAGCTGGGGCGCATCTCGCGCCGAGGGTTGCCTCAGACGGCCGCCTCCCCAGTTGTCCCGATCGCTTTCTCCAGAACCTTCATCGACACTGGATCACCTCCTTTCTGAATGTTTCGCCTGCTCAGAGGGAATCGCGAAGGAGGGTAAATGTCAATCAATTCAATCAGGCCGTCTCAGCGTTTCCCACGTAACGCTTCACGATTAGGCGGAAGGGCAGAAGCGCGATCAGCGCGAGCGAGAGCTTCACGCCGAGATCGGCAACCGCAAGGGACACCCAGAGGGGGACCTCTGGTCCGGCGCCCAGCATCGGGACCGCGTCCTGCGCCCAGCCCGGCATGTTGTCGGGCTCAAGCCCGTTGAGCATGGCCGAGAATGCGATGGTAAAGAAGATCGCCGTATCCACGGTCGAGCCGATCAGCGTAGAGGCAAGCGGCGCGCGCCACCATTGCCCGCCGCGCAGGCGGTCGAAGATCTGCACGTCGATGAGTTGCGCCGTCAGGAACGCAAGGCCAGAGCCCAGCGCCACGCGGAATGTCACCAGTGGGCCAAATTCGCCCATGATCTGCGTGCCCACGAGAGAGCAGAAGATGCCGACGATAAAGCCTACCACCACGACCTGTCGCGCGGCCTTGGGGCCGTAGAAGCGGTTCATCAGATCGGTGACGAGGAAGGCTAGGGGGTAGGTGAACGCCCCCCAGGTGAGCCAGTTTCCAAACAGGAACTGGACGAGGATGTTCGAGGCCAGCACGATGGCGGCCATGGCAAGAATGCCGGGAATATGAGTGCGGTCCATGCGGTATAGCTGCCCGTTTTGACAAGGTTGCGGTAACTTGGCCGTGGGGCGACGCCCGCGGCCCGGGCGTCGTATTGCCGCAGACTGGCAGAGGCAAGCGCAAAAAGTCAAACCCGCCGCTGCATCGCCCGCCGGACCTTAGTCGGAGGCCAGCACAACCGCGCATTGCTGCGGCAGGTCGCCCAGTCGCAATTCGCGCCTTGGCTGGGGCGCGGGCGCGTTGGGATCCCGCGGGGCGGGCGGTGGCGGGTTCAGGATCCGGTCTACCCAGCCCTGCGCTTCGGCGCAGCCGTCACCAGCAGGGGGCGGGTTCTGATCCTGACAACCGGCATCGCCACGCGGGCAATTCAGGCGCACGTGAAAATGGTAGTGATGCCCCCACCACGGTCTGATCTTGCGCAGGTAGTCCCGGTTCCCGGTCTCGCGCTTGCACATGTCGACCTTGGCCCCGGGAAAGACAAAGATGCGCGCCACCCGTGGATCAGAGGCCGCGAGCTTGAGGACCTCCCGGTGCTCTGCCGTCCAGCGATCGTTGGTGAAGGCCCCGCCATTGCGGCGCATGGATATCGAAGAGATGTTCTCGCGCTCGTTCACGCTCAGGTTCAGGCGCTGCGGCGGCAGCATCCAGATGTCGATATCGAGGCCTGATTGATGTGAACGGTGCCCGGTGAGCATCGGTCCCCCGCGGGGCTGGCTCATATCGCCGACATAGATCCCCTCCCACCCCGGGAGGCGCGCGACCTTGCGCGAGAGGTCCTGGACGTAATCGACTGTCACGGGCTGCGCCCAGTTGCGGTTTCGGCTCAGCCGCATGGCCTGCCATGTGGGCCCTGTTTCAGCGAGTTGCACGGCCCCGGCCTGACAGCCCCGCGCGTAGCCGCCGATGGCTTGCGGTGTCTGCCGGGAGGCGCGGGGCTTGGCGCCGAAAAGCTGCTTGGCGGGCGGGCCGGACGTGGCCACGCGCGCGACAGGTTCAGGTGTGGGCGCGGCGGCCTCAGGCTCGCTGTTGCAGGCCGCGAGGACCGCGAGGGCGCACAGGGTCGCCAGCGTCCTCAGGGCACCGGAATTTCTTCTTTTGACCATTCTGCTCGATCTCCGTCCGGGTGAACCCAGCGTAGCAGGATCATGCCAATAATGAAGAGGGCAATGACCGGGGAAAAGCCGAGCCGCGCATCATTGAGGAGGTAAGTGAACAGGCCGATGAGTGTCGGCGCGAGGAACGCCGTGGCCTTCCCCGAAAGAGCGAAGAGGCCGAACGCCTCCGTTGGGCGCTCCGGGTGGGTGTGGCGCACCATCATGGAGCGGGAGGCCGCGTAGATACCCCCGCCAGAGCCGCCAATCGCCGCGCCGCAGATCATGAAGACGATGTCAGGCAGATTTGAGCCCTCAGCGAGCGGCATGCCGAAAAACGTCTCTCGCGACATGCCCACGATGGTCACGCAGACGACGATCAGCACCCAGATGTGGAAGACGATGACCGGACGCGGCCCGAAGCGCGCATCGAAGCGCCCGGAGATTTGTGTCGCCACGGCCGCCGTGATGATCGAGATGATCCCGAAGATACCCAGCTGGAATGTCGTCCAGCCCAGCACGAGTGCCGCATAGACCCCGCCGAATGCATAAAGTCCGTTCAGCGCGTCCCGGTAGAGCATGGAGGAGATGAGGAAGGAAAAGACGCTCGGCCGTTTTACAACGTTCACGAGGGAGGTCCTGAGATCGCTCATCGCCTCGGACACGCCGCCTTGATGCTGGGGCGGGCGGACTTCGCGGACCCAGAGGAAGTAGGGGATCATGAAGATCGCGAACCAGATCGCTATGAAGGGCCCGACGGCGCGAGTGCCTTCACGCGCATCGGCGTCAAGGAGGCCAAAGGCCGGGTCGAGGCCGAGGATCATCGTCGTCCCGCCGGGTTCGGACTCCGCCACGAGGAAGATCATGATGAGGAAGGCCAGAAACCCGCCCCAATAGCCAATGGCGGCGCCGGAACCGGAGATTTTCCCGACCTCCTCATCGTCGCCAAGGCTCGGCAATTGGGCATTGGTGAAGATCAACATGAACTCGGCAGCGATGAAGCCGAGCGAAAACACGATGAGCGCGAACCAGAGGTTTGATCCATCCGGCACCATCCACCAGAGCATCCATGTGAAGGCAAAGTACAGGATGGCAAAGACCCAGACCCAGGGCATCCGCCGTCCGGTGCTGTCTGCATATGCGCCGAGCAAGACGCCCGCAAAAGCGATAAAGACGCCAGCCACGCCCTGGCCCCAGGACCACATCGTCTGGGCGCGCGCGTTTGCGGTCTGCTCGTCCATGCCGGTGCCGAGGAAGTAGTCCGCCGCGACCACGGCGAAGTAGGGCCCGAATATGAAGGTGAGGCCGAGCGTGTAAAACGGCTGCGTCGCGAAATCGAAGGCCATCCAGCCCCAGATCCGTTTCTTTGTGCTGATATCAGCCATCGTCCCCTCCCGTTTTCGCGCATTAGCGCGCGGGCGGGCGGTGCGGGCAAGAAAAACCCGGCGTTACGGGGTCATAGGCGGCCAGGGACGTTGCGCTTCGGCCATGGTCCACGCGCTGGCCCAGGCGGGCAGATCGGGGGAGATCGGGTCTTCCCCCATGGCGCTCGCGACTTCGGTCATGGGAACGGCGCGGTGCTTGTGGACGACGGCGGTGCGAAAAAGGACGTGGTTGGCGCATTCGCCGGATGTCTTGAACATCCCCTGCTCGAAATAGCTGAACCTGTTGTCCCATCCCACGAGCTGCGTGCGCATCTCGTAGCGCTCAAACGGGACGAGGCGCTTGCGGTAGCGGATCGAGGCCCCGGCGACGGCAAAGCCCCATTCCTTTTCCCTCAAAAGACCCCAGAGCCCCACGCGCTGGGCCATCTGGAAGCGGCCGAATTCGTACATCGTCAGGATGCGGCCATTGTTCATCTCTGCAAAGATATCGCAGTCAAAGAGGGAGACTCGGTGTTGCGAGACATGCCTCTCCAGAAGGCCCATGGGCGGCAGGGAGCGCCCTTTGAGCATGGCGGCAGTGAGGCGGATCCATGGGTACATAGCGCTCAGGTGGCATGGCTGACGCGCGCGTCAAGCTTGCCGTGGCGGAACGCGCTTGTGCGGTGCAGGCCTTGGGCCTAGATGGGTGCCATGAGTGACTTGATCCAGATCGCCAACCTTCTTCTCGATGTCGCGACGTTTTTCATCTTCGCGCATTTCATCCTGAGCTGGCTCATCAGCTTCAACGTGCTGAACCCGCGTCAGCAGATGGTCGGGCAGATCTGGTACGGGCTGCAAAAACTACTGGAGCCCATTTACGGGCCAATCCGTCGGATGCTGCCGCCCATGGGGGGCCTCGATCTGGCGCCGCTGGTGGCGATCCTCGGCATCTACATCCTGCGCATTCTGATCAACTGAGCCTGAAACCCGGCTCGAGCGGCCTGCCGCCGGGATTGGGAAACTCTTTCCGCAAAACTCTTTCGTCGCGCTTGTTCAGGGATTCTTAATGTGGGATTCTCCACAAAAGAGCAGTTTGACGAAAATTTGACAGGATGCCCCGATGCAGGACGCGCTCCGCGAGGTGTTTGGATTCGACGGCTTCCGCCCAGGCCAGCGGGAGATCGTGGAGGCTGTGACAGCGGGCAAGGACGTGCTTGCGATCATGCCCACGGGCGGCGGCAAGTCGCTGTGCTTTCAGCTTCCCGCCCTCCTGCGCGATGGCGTAACGGTCGTCATCTCCCCCCTTATTGCGCTCATGCGCGATCAGGTGCGTGCGCTGCAGGAGGCAGGCGTTGCGGCGGGTGCGCTGACATCCGGCAACACCGACGAAGAGACTGCCCAGGTCTGGGAGGCGCTCGATGCGGGGGCGCTCAAGCTCCTTTACATCGCGCCGGAACGGCTCGCGGCGGGATCTTCGCTGGGCATGCTTCGGCGGATCGGTGTGTCTTTGATTGCGGTCGACGAAGCCCACTGCGTCAGCCAATGGGGCCATGATTTCCGTCCCGACTACCTGCGTGTGGGCGACCTGCGCCGCGCGTTGGGAGTTCCCCTTGCCGCCTTCACAGCCACCGCCGATCAGGAGACCCGCGCCGAGATCGTCGAAAAGCTCTTTGACGGGCGCGCGCCAGAGGCGTTCCTGCACGGGTTCGACCGGCCGAACCTGAACCTCGCCTTTCAGCCCAAGACAAAGCCACGGGAACAGATCCTGTCCTTTGCCTCCGCGCGTAAGGGCCAGTCCGGCATCGTCTATTGCGGCACCCGCGCCAAGACAGAGACCATCGCCCAGGCCCTGCGCGCCGAGGGCCATGCCGCCTGTCACTATCACGGCGGCATGGAGGCCGAGGACCGCCGCATCGTCGAGGCGCGCTTCCAGCGGGAGGACGGCCTGATCGTCGTGGCGACCGTCGCCTTCGGGATGGGTGTGGACAAGCCCGACATCCGCTGGGTGGCCCATGCCGACCTCCCGAAGAGCATTGAGGCCTATTACCAGGAGATCGGCCGCGCGGGGCGGGACGGGGACCCTGCAGAGACGCTGACGCTCTTTGGGCCGTCCGACATCTCGCTCCGCCGGCAGCAGATCGATGAGGGGCTCGCGCCCATGGACCGCAAGGCCGCCGACCACGGGCGCCTCAACGCGCTTCTTGGGCTTGCGGAGGCTCTGACGTGCCGCCGACAGAAGCTGCTTGGCTATTTCGGGGAGGTGTCTGCGCCCTGCGGGAATTGCGACCTGTGCGAAAAGCCCGCCGAGGTGGCCGACGGGACAACGCCGGTGCGAATGGGGCTATCGGCGATCTTGCGGACGGAAGAACGCTTTGGCGCGGGTCACCTGATCGACATCCTGTTGGGCATCCGCACGCAAAAGGTGACGGAACGCGGCCACGATGGCCTGCCCACCTTCGGCGTAGGGACCGAGTGGACCAAGCCGCAATGGCAGGCGATCTTTCGGCAGATGATGGGGCACGACCTCATCCGCCCCGACCCCGAACGCTACGGCGCGCTCCGCATGACGCAAGCCGCGCGCCCGATCCTGCGGGGGGAAGAAACGATCGACCTGCGCTTTGACACGATCAAGGCCGCGAAGGGACGCCCCGAAGCCCGCAGCCTGGTGAGCGACGAGGCCGCGCCGCTCCTGAGCGCGCTCAAAGGCAAACGGCGCGAGCTTGCAGAGGCGCAGAAGGTCCCGGCCTACGTGATCTTCAACGACCGCACATTGATCGAGATGGCCGAGCAGCGCCCGCAGAGCCTCGACAGCATGGCAGGAATAAACGGGGTCGGTGCCAAGAAGCTTGAGAAATACGGGCGCGCATTCCTGTCGGTGATCGCCGGTGACGCGCCGGAGATGCACCCGACCCGGCGCAGGCTGGCGGGCTCAGAGGCAGGCACCCTCTTTGATTTGCTCATGCAGGCCCAGGCAGAGCTGCAATACGGGATCATGGGCACGCAAAAGCCGATGTCTTGCACCCCCGCCACGATCCGCCACATCGCCGAGCGGCGGCCCGAGACCATCGGTGATCTGGAGCGGATCCAGGGGATGGACGAAAAGAAGGCCGAGCGGTTCGGCGAAGCATTCCTTGAGGTCTTGCGCGCGTCCTGAACGCGGCTAGGTCTGGGGAAGAGGAGGACGCAATGCTCGTAGTGATTTCGCCTGCCAAGCGGCTCGATTGGACGCCGGTTCCGCGTGGGGACCTGACACGCCCGGATTTTGAGGCCGACGCCATGCGCCTGGCGCGGACGGCGCGGAATCTGACCCTCAAGGGTCTCGAGGAGCTGATGGATATCTCCCCCGATCTCGCGCGTCTTAACCGCGACCGGTTCAAGGCGTTCTCGGACGCGCCCGAGGCCGAGGCCCTCCGGCCCGCCGCTTTTGCCTTTGCTGGCGACACGTATCAGGGGCTCGAAGCGGCGACACTGGGCGAGGATGATTTGCGCTGGGCGCAGGACCATCTGCGAATCCTCAGCGGTCTTTACGGCGTGCTGCGGCCGCTGGATGAGATCCAGGCGTACCGCCTCGAGATGGGTTCGCGCCTCAAGACACGCCGGGGCGGGTCGCTCTATGCCTATTGGGGCAAGGAGATCGCAAAGAGCCTGCGCGCGCAGGCCGAGGTTGTCGGGGCAGGGATGATCGTGAACTGCGCGAGCCAGGAGTACTTTGGGGCCGTGGATCTCAAGGCTCTGAAACTCCCTGTCGTGACGCCCAATTTCTATGAAGAGAAAGACGGGACGGCCAAGATGGTGAGCTTTTTCGCCAAGAAGGCCCGGGGCGCCATGGCGCGATTCGTGGTGCAGAACCGCGTGACGCACGTGGACGGCCTGAAGGATTTCGATCTCGGCGGCTACCGTTTTGACGCGGAGCGCTCGGACGGCACGACGCTGAGTTTCAAGCGCCCCTATCCCGATCCTGCCAAGGCGGCCTGACCGGGCGGCATCTGACGCGTCGCGTCGGGCCGCCATTTGACGCTGTCGCGTCGGGGACGGTATCGTGACCACAGGAGGACGTCGCGATGAACACCCAGGCTTTCCCGACGACGATGATCCAGGCGCCGAGCCTGCCCGGCCCCCATGAAGGATACATGCCGGGCTTCGGCAATGACTTTGAGACCGAAGCCCTCCCCGGCGCCCTGCCGCAAGGCATGAACTCGCCCCAGAAGGTGAATTACGGGCTCTATGCAGAGCAGCTTTCTGGGACGGCGTTCACAGCGCCCACAGCCACGAACGAGCGCACCTGGTGCTACCGGATCCGACCCTCCGTGAAGCACACGCATCGCTTTACGAAGGTGGATCTGCCCTATTGGAAGTCGGCCCCGCTCATTGACCCGGATGTCGTGTCGCTGGGTCAGTATCGCTGGAACCCGGTCACGGCCGATGGTGCGCTGACATGGCTGACGGGGATGCGCACGATGACGACGGCCGGCGATGTCCACACCCAGACGGGTATGGCCGCGCATGTCTATCTTGTCACCGAGAGCATGGTCGACAGCTATTTCTATTCCGCGGATAGCGAGATGCTGGTCGTCCCGCAGCAGGGCAAGCTGCGCTTTGCGACCGAGCTCGGCATTATCGACGTCGAGCCGCAGGAGATCGCCATCCTGCCGCGCGGATTGGTGTACCGGGTCGAGGTGCTCGAGGGGCCCTGCCGGGGCTTTGTGTGCGAGAATTACGGACAGAGATTTGCCTTGCCGGAGCGTGGCCCCATCGGCGCCAACTGCATGGCCAACCCGCGGGACTTCAAGGCGCCCGTGGCGGCCTTCGAGGACCGCGAGGTGGAAAGCCGCGTCACCGTAAAGTGGTGCGGGACCTTCCACGAGACCACGATAGCGCAGTCGCCCTTGGACATCGTGGCCTGGCACGGGAATTACGCGCCGGTGAAGTACGACCTGAAGACCTACTGCCCGGTGGGGGCGGTGCTGTTCGATCACCCCGATCCGTCGATCTTTACCGTGCTGACGGCCCCCTCGGGCGTGGAGGGCACGGCAAATATCGACTTTGTCCTGTTCCGTGAGCGCTGGATGGTGGCGGAGGATACGTTCCGCCCGCCCTGGTACCACAAGAACGTCATGTCCGAGCTCATGGGCAACATCTACGGGGTCTATGATGCGAAGGAGGAAGGCTTCGTGCCGGGCGGCATGTCGCTTCATAACATGATGCTGCCGCACGGGCCGGACCGGGACGCGTTCGAGAAGGCGTCTAATTCGAATCTGGGGCCAGGCAAGTTGGAGAACACGATGAGCTTCATGTTCGAGACGCGCTTTCCCCAGATGCTGACACCGTTCGCGGCCGCCGGGGCCCCGCTGCAGGACGATTACATCGATTGCTGGACGTCCATCGAGAAGAAGTTCGACGGGACACCGGGGAAGAAG